>NZ_JBPZHD010000015.1:0-224105 GCF_051857595.1 Ideonella flava | reverse complement strand
CACCGTTCGGCCTGAGCACCACCCCGTCGTTCGGCCTGAGCCTGTCGAAGGCCCCGGAGTGGAGCGCCGGCCTGCCCTTCGACAGGCTCAGGGCGAACGGGGGAAGGGATTCGGCCACTTCACCGTTCGGCCCGAGCACTACCCCGCCGTTCGGCCTGAGCCTGTCGAAGGCCCAGGGGTGGAGTGGTGGCCTGCCCTTCGACAGGCTCAGGGCGAACGGGGCAGGGGATTCGACCACTGCGCCGGACGAAAGGGTCGGGCAGTTCGGAAAGGGCCACCGTGGGGTGGCCATGTGATGAGAGGGCTGGCATGAGTTGCTTCGCACTGCTGGACGACCGGGCCGCCACGCCGGAGTGCCCGACCAGCCGCCTGTACACCGGCTTCGTGCGCGAGCACTGCTGCCAGGATCCGTCCGTCCTCGAGGCGATGTGGTCGCGCGTCGAAGCCGACCAGGCGGCCGGCCTGCACGCGGTGGTGCTGGCCGACTACGAGTGGGGCGCGAAGCTGCTGAAGGCAGGTACTGAGCACCTGGCGCCCGATGACGACGCAGCCTTGCGGGTCCTCATGTTCCGGGACCTGTTGCGCATGCATGCGGCCGAGGTGGACGCCTGGCTGCACGGGTTGGAGCACGCCGAAGGCGAGCACGGCCACCCTTGCGGCGTGATGAACCTGGAGCCCAGCGTGGATCGCCCTGAGTTCATCCGCTGCATCGACCGCATCCACGAGGCGATCGCGGCCGGTGAGACCTACCAGGTCAACTACACCTACCGGTTGCACGGCCAGGCCTATGGCTCGCCGGTGGCGCTGTACCGTGCCTTGCGGGCGCGGCAACCGGTGAGCTACGGTGCCTTCATCGCCTTGCCGGAGTTTTCGGGGCCGGCCACCCACGTGCTGTCTTGTTCGCCGGAACTCTTCCTGCGCCATGAGTCCGGCCTGCTGACGGCCCGCCCGATGAAGGGCACTGCCGCGCGCATCGTCGCTCCCGAGGGCGACAGCGAGACGGCGCGACTGCTGGCCGGAGACATCAAGAACCGGGCCGAGAACCTGATGATCGTGGACCTGCTGCGCAACGACCTCGGTCGCGTGGCGGAGGTCGGCTCGGTCAAGGTTCCGTCGCTGTTCGCGATCGAGCCGTACGCGACCGTGTTCCAGATGACGTCCACGGTGCAGGCGAGGCTGAGGCCCGGGATAGGCATGCCCGATCTGCTGCGAGCGGTCTTCCCCTGCGGCTCGATCACCGGCGCGCCGAAGCACCACACGATGGACCTGATCGCCGGCCTGGAATCCACGCCGCGCGGCCTCTACTGCGGGGCGATCGGCTGGCTGGACAAGCCCGGGCTCGCGTCGCCCGTGGGGGACTTCTGCTTCAGCGTGGCCATTCGCACCCTGGTGCTCGACGCCCCGGCGTGCGGCCTGCGGCCCCTGACATTGGGCATTGGCGCCGGCATCGTCCAGGACAGCCGCGCGCGCGACGAATTCGACGAGTGCCTGCTCAAGGCGCGTTTCCTCACCGGACTCGATCCGGGCTTCGGCTTGTTCGAGACCCTGCTGGTCACGCCCGGGGGAGCGGTCCGGCACGTCCAACGCCATTTGGAGCGCATGGGCCGCAGCGCCCGTGTCCTGGGCTTCACGTTCGACCGGGTCGCGGCGGCCGCCGAGATTTCGCAACGCTCGGCCCGCCTCGTGCGCGGCGTGGCCTATCGCCTGCGCCTGGAACTGGCGCATGACGGGCAACTGCGGGTCACGCAGGCTCCGCTGCAGCCGTTGCCCTGCGAGGAGGTCACGCTGCTCCTGGCGCCCTGGCCACTTCCCGACGAGCGCCCGCTGTCCGGCCACAAGACGACGCTGCGTGCCGCGTACGACGAAGGCGTGCGCGCCGCGGAGGCGGCGGGGGCTTTCGACAGCCTGTTCTTCACTCCCGACGGCCGGCTGGTGGAGGGCGGGCGCAGTTCGGTCTTCGTCCGCCTGGCGGGCCGCTGGTGGACGCCGCCGGTGGAGGACGGCGCGCTGCCCGGCGTCATGCGCTCGGTGCTGCTCGCCGATCCGGCCTGGGCGGCGGGTGAGCGGAGCCTTTCCCGGCGCGATCTCCTCGCCGCCGAGGAAATCGTCGTCTGCAACGCCTTGCGTGGTGCTGTAAGGGCCCGCCTGACGCAGAGGCTGGGAGCCCTGGCCGCCTGAACCTCGTCCGGCCGCAAGCCGAAGGGTGCACCCATGAACCTCGCTCTTTTCGACCTCGACCACACGCTGATCCCCTTCGACAGCGGGATGGCCTGGACGCAGTTCCTGGTGGACGAGGGCGCCCTGCCTGAAAGCGCCACCGGCGACTACCTCGCCTGCTGCCAGCGGTACGTCGAGGGCACGCTGGACATCCATGAGCTGCACCGCGCGAGCGTGGCGCCGCTGGCGAAGTTCCCGCGGGCCCTGCTCGACCAATGGGGACGCGAGTTCGAGATGCAGATGGCCGGCCGGGTACCGGCCTCGATGCGCGCTCTCGTCAGCCGCCACCTCGAGGCGGGCGACATCTGCGCGATCGTGACGGCGACGACGCGCTTCATCGCCGAGCCCTTTGCAAGGCTGTTCGAGGTGGATCACCTGGTGGCCACCGAGCCGGCAACGGTCGACGGCTCGCCGCTCGGCGCCTTGACGGGGGAAATCGCGGGGCTGCCTTGCTTTCGCGAGCACAAGGTCACGCGGGTCGGCCAGTGGCTGTCGGAGTGCCAGCCCCCGCTGGCCGAGAGCCTGGCCGGGTTCGAGCGCTCCTGGTTCTACACCGACTCTTCCAACGACCTGCCGCTGCTGGAAGCGGTGACCCACCCGGTGGTCGTCCACCCCGACGAGCGCCTGCGAGACCGCGCAATGCGTGAAGGTTGGCCGGTCTTCGATCTCAGGGACGCTTGAGCTGGCGCCGGAGCAGTCCGAAATAGCCTGCAGCGCGCCATGCCCGCCCAGCGCACGAGGCAGCGCCATGCAAGGAGACAGCAAATGGAATGGATTCGTCGGGTCAGCCTGGTCAAGCGGGTGGTCATCGGTTTCGCGACCATGGCGGGGATGCAGGCGCTCATAGGCGCCACCGCCCTGAGCGTTCTTCAAAGGCCGGGCATGCCGGAGACCGGCTCGGCGACGCTGCTGATAGGGGGCCTGACGGGCCTGGGCTGCGTGCTGGCCTTCGCCGGGGGATGGCTCATCCGCGGCAGCATCAAGGAATCGGTCGAATCCACCGTCCAGTGCGTGGTCCGCATCGCTGGCGGCGACCTGGAAACCAAGATCAGCTCCCCGGGCAAGGACGAGATCTCCTGGCTGCGGGCCGAGCTGAACAGCATGCGCAAGAAGCTGCGCACCATGGTGCTCGACGTGCGCGAGACGGTGGCCAGCGTGAACACGGCGTCCGAGGAGATCGCCAGCGGCAACTCCGACCTGTCCTCGCGCACCGAAAGCCAGGCCAGCGCCCTGCAGCAGACCTCGAGCTCCATGCACCAGCTGGCCGAGACCGTGCGCAGCAACGCCGAGAACACCCACGAGGCCCGCCGCGTGGTGACGCAATCCAGCGATGTCGCCACGCGCGGGGCCGCGATGATGCGCGACGTGATCGCCCGCATGGGCGAGATCAACGGCAGCGCGAACAAGATCTCCGAGATCATCGGCGTGATCGACGGGATCGCCTTCCAGACCAACATCCTCGCCCTCAACGCGGCCGTCGAGGCGGCTCGTGCCGGCGAACACGGGCGCGGCTTCGCGGTCGTCGCCTCGGAGGTCCGAAGCCTCGCCCAGCGCAGCTCGACGGCCGCCCGGGAGATCAAGACCCTGATCGGCGACTCGACCGAGAAGGTCTCGGCCGGCTCCCAGCTGGTGGACGAGGCGGGCCGCACCATGCAGGAGATCCTCGACAGCGTGAAGCGCGTCGCCGGGCTGATCGGCGACATCGCCGAGGCCGGTCAGTCGCAGAACGCCGGCATCGAACAGACGCACCAGGCAATCGCCCAGATCGACACGATGACCCAGCAGAATGCGGCGCTGGTCGAGCAACTGTCCGCCGCGGCCCAGTCCCTCAAGAGCCAGTCGGGCCGGCTGTCTCAGTCGATGAGCTCATTCCACGTGGCGGCTTGAGGCCTGCCGCGCCGGGCCGGTCATTGCGTCCCGGCGCCGCTGTCCTCGGCGGCTGCGTGTCGCAGTGACCTGACGCGTTTCATGGTGCCGGGGTGCGTGGCGGTATCGCCGTGCACCCCTTCCTGCATGAGGGCCTGGACGAATTCCTCCGGCGGCCGACCGAGCCCGCGCAAGGTGCGCATGGCGAAGAGGTCCGCCTCGAACTCCTGCTGGTGGGCCAGGGCGGAGGCGTCGTAGCCGAGCAGGGCGGCGATGGAATCGGTGTGCGACTGCACCACCTCGCCGGGGATGTAGGCCAGGTAGAGATTGCGCATCTGCGGCCAATGCTTCAGGGCGACGTGGCCCAGTTCGTGGGCCAGCACGAACATGCGCTCGCCTTCGCCGGTGGCGGCGAGCGACTCGTCGACCACGATGATCCGGCCCTGCAGCGTCTCGGCGAGGGGCGCGCCCGACACCACCCGCAACTCGACCGCCGGCAGGGGACCGGCCCCGCGCAGCACCGCCTCGAAACTCTCCCGGATCTTGACGGCCGACGGCGCCGCGGCATCCACCACCGGGTGCGAATCGAGACGCACCTGCTGGGAGCGCTCCAGCACCTCGCCGATGCCTTCGCTGGAGACGGCGGCGCTACCCACTGCCAGGAACATCACGAACAGCCACCGCATCTGCACCACCTCAGGGCCCGACCCGTCGAAATGACCGGGTTTGCACTTATTTACGAGGCAACTAGCGTGCCAACTCCAAGGGTTTTCCCTTGGAGCAATGCACTATTGCCGCGCCGGGCGAAGGCGATCTAGATCTGGATGAGGCCCCACTGCAGAGCGACCAGCGTGAGCTCCGACTGGTTGCTGGCACCGAGCTTTTGCTTGATGTGATACAGGTGGGTGCCCACCGTGCTGGGCGAGAGCTTCAGGTTGTCGGCGATCTGCGCCACCGACTGGCCGCGGGCCAACTGCAGGAAGACGGAGAACTCCCGCTCGCTGAGCGCCTCGGTCGGGCTGGTCTCGCCCTTGACCTGCGCCATGGCGAGTGCCCGGGCGGTCTGGGGATCGACATAGGCTTCGTATGCGGCCACGGCCGTGACGGCGTCGATGAGCGCGTCGGGCGCGCTGCGCTTGGTGAGGTAGCCCAGCGCGCCGGACCGCAGCACCCGGCGGGGGTGGGCCGTGTCCTCGTGGGCCGACAGGGCCAGGATGCGCGCCTTGGGATCCTGGGCGATCAGGCGGCGGACCGCCTCCAGCCCGCCCATGCCCGGCATGGACAGGTCCATGACGACCACGTCCGGCTTCACCCGCGCGTACTCGCTGCAGGCCTGCTCGCCGGTCTGCAGCTCGGCCACCACCTCGACCTGCGCATCGGCCAGCAGCATGCGGAAACCCATGCGAACCAGCGCATGGTCGTCGACGAGCATCACACGGATCATTCGCCCTCCAGGGGAACAAGCAGCCGCAATTGCACCCCGCGCGGCGAGGCGGGCTCCACGTCCAGGCGGCCGCGCAGGGCCTGTGCCCGCTCGCCCAGCCAGCGCAGGCCGTAGTGCCCCGTGCGCTGGGCCCAGTCGGGCGGCAGGCCATGGCCGTCATCGACCAGCGACAGGAGCACCTCGCCCGCCGTGCCACGCACCTCGAGGCGCAAATGGCGTGCCTCGCCATGCCGCAGGGCATTCGTGATGCCCTCCTGCGCTGCCCGGTACAACGTCAGGGCCAGCTCGGCCGGCAGGTGGGCCGGCCCGAGGTCGACCTGCAGCTGGATCCCGACCTCAGGCTGCAGGCGCTGCGTGCGCTCGGCCAGGTCGTGCAGCGCGTCGGCCAGGCCGAAGTTGTCGAGCACCAGGGGCGTGAGCCGCGGGATGATGCCGTGCATGGCGTCGTACAGCCTCGACGATTCATCGGCTATCAACCGGGCGGCCTGCTCGGCCTGGCCGTCGAGCGGGCCGACGCGCTGGGCGATGGACAGCGCCATGCTGCGGATGGCGGTCACCGACTGGCCCAGCTCGTCGTGCAGCTCGCGCGCGATCAGGCGCCTTTCCTGCTCGACGTGCTGCTCGATCCAGCGCGTCAGCTCCCGGCTGTCGGACAGCTGAAGCTCGGCCCGCACCGCTCGCTTCTCGGTCTCTATGTGGGTGTTCAGGTCACGCACCATGCGGTTGAAGGCGCTGCCGATCGCGGCCGCCTCGGTGCCGGGCAGGGGCGGCAGGATCACGTCGAAGCGGCCGGCCTGCACCTGGTTGAGCGCTTCGACGATCTTGCCGAAGGGGCGCGCCGTTCTTCCCACCAGCCAGAACACCAGGGCATTGAGCACCAGCAGCAGCACCAGCGCGCCGCCGGCCAGCCAGCGCACGTAGTCCCAGGCGTCCACCGCGGCCCGCGAGGCATTGGCACGAACCACGAGCTTGCCGTCCGGAAACTCGATCGATTGAACCGAAGGCGGCGGCGAGATCAGCGCCTCGAACCAGTCGGGCGCGTCGCGGCCGGCCTTGTAGGGCGAGGGAGGCGAGCGGTAGAGGCTGGTGCCCTGTGCATCGAACAGCTCGATGTCGTTCGAGCGCACCCGGCCCACGCCCTGCAGGAAGGCCAGCATGGCCGGCGTGCCCTGCGCGGCGTAGCGCCAGGCGGTGCGGTTGAGCAACTGGGCGGCGACGCGGTTGGCGGCCAGCACTTCTTCGTGCACCGACTCTCGCATGCTGCGCAACTGCAGGGCGATCACCGAGGCGGCGAAGAGCACCGTGAGGGCGCCGACGATGAGGTTGATCTTCAGCCGCAGCGTCATGGTGCGAACCGGCCCTGTCGGGCGTATGTGTCGAGGGCGCGGACCATCGCGCCGGCCATGGCGGGGTGCGTCGGGTCATGGCCTACGCCGTCCACCCATTGCAGCCGGCTTGGCGGCAGGGCGCGGTGCAGCGCGAGGGCGCCTTCGGGCCGGCAGACGCGGTCGATGGTGCCGTGCAGCAGCAAGATGGGCACGGGCGGGATGGCCTCGCAGCGTTCGAGCAGCGTGGGCGAGTCGAGCCAGCAGTGGTGCAGGAGGTAGTGACTTTGCACGCGGTAGCGGTCTGCGAGTGCATCGAGCAGGGCCTGGGAGGGCGTGGTGTCGTCCTGCATCCCCGTGGCCAAGGCCTGCTCCCATCGTGCCCAGGCTAGGGCGGCTGCATGTCGGCGCAGCGGGTTGGCTTGGCCCAGTTCGTCGGCAAGCCAGGGCAGGGGGTTGCCTCGCTGCGCGTGGGGTGCGGCCGCGGTGAGCGCCTCCCAGGCCCGGGGCTCTTCGGAAGCAGCGCCGCCGAAGAACCAGGCGATGTCCTCGGCACGAGCGAGGAAGCTCGATCGCAGCAAGAGGCCGGCCACCGCCTCGGGCTCCGCGGCGGCATGCGCCAACGCCAGCGCCGCCCCCCAGGAGCCACCCACGACCAGCCAGCGCTGGATGCCGAGTTGCTCTCGCACGGCGTGCAGATCTTCGAGCAGTTCGGCGGTGGTGTTGTGTTCAACGGCGCCGCGCGGATGGCTGGCGCCCGCGCCACGCTGGTCGATGCAGACGATGCGGTAGCGGGCCGGATCGAAGAAACGCCGCTGCAGCGGCGTGCAGCCCGAACCAGGGCCGCCGTGCAGCACCACCGCGGCAACGCCGTCGGGCCGGCCATGCTCCTGCACGTGCAGCGCATGTCCGTGGCCGACGGCGATCCGATGCATCCGAAACGCAGGGGTGTCGAAGTGGAGCAGGGTGGGCGGCGAAGACACGAGGTGATGGTATCGGTCGCGGCCCCTGGCGGAACAGGGCGAGCGCGAGGCTGCGGCTTTCGCAGGCAAAGTCTGGAACACCCGGTCCGTGAAGCGCCCCACCGAAGCTCGCCTTCGTCCTGGCGGCGGCACGTGGCTGGCCGATCTTCCAATGGTCGATGGCGATCTACCCGACAGTGAGCCTTTCGAGATAGGCTGCGGCCAGGCCGAAGCGGCGAAAGGATTCCTCTTGAGCCCACTGGAAGGTTACCGTCGAAGCCGCCTCGTGCCGGGCCTGCTGCTGGTATCGGCACTGTTCGCCCCGCCGTCCCCCGCCCGCGCGACGGCGCTCGATCCGCCCCTGCAGATCGCCCAGTACGCGCACACCGCGTGGACAGCGCCCGAAAGCTCCGAGCTGGGCCTCGTCATGGCGATGGCACAGACGCCCGACGGCTACTTGTGGATCGCCGCGTCGTACGGTCTGTTCCGCTTCGACGGCGTTCGATTCAAGAAGTGGGAGCCGCCGGACGGTCAGTCGCTGCCGGACCAGCCCTACTGCCTGGTCGTGTCGCGCGACGGCACGCTTTGGATTGGGACCTACGCCGGCCTGGCCAGCTGGAACGGCCGCGAATTCATCCGACGGCATCCCGAGGTCGGCGTGGGGTTCGTGACCTCGCTGTTGGAAAGCCGCGACGGTACCGTCTGGGCAGGCGTTCTCGCGGAGCCTGGTCGGCTGTGCGCCGTCCGCGCAGGCCAGGTCCGCTGCTCGGTCGCCGAGGGGAGCGGTTTCGGCGGCTTCGTCTGGAGCCTGGCCGAGGATCGGGCCGGAAATCTATGGCTAGGGGCCGAATCGGGCGTCTGGCGATGGAGCCCCGGGACGCCCCGGCGCTACCCGATGACTGGCCTGCGCGTGGGCGACCTGACCACGACAGTCGATGGAGACGTCCTCGTCGGCGTCATGGGCGGCGGCCTCAAGCAGATGGCAGGCGAGCAACTGGTGCCGCACCGGTTGCGGGGCGCCACCAGACCCTACGAATGGCTGGCCGACGGCGATGTCAAGTCGAACAAGCTGCTGCGTGACCGGGAAGGCGGCTTGTGGATCGGCACCCAAGACCAGGGTCTCATCCACGTCAAGGACGGCGAGTCGGACAGGTTCACCCAGGCGGATGGCCTGTCCGGCAACATCGCCTGCAGCCTGTTCGAGGACCGCGAGGGCACCATCTGGTTCGGAAGCAGCAAGGGGGTGGATCGCTTCCGCAGGCTGCCGGTCACCACCCTTTCGTCCCGGCAGGGCGTGCCCCACGAGTTGACGACAGCCGTCGTGGCCACGACCGACGGCAGCGTGTGGGTAGCCACCCGCGACGGACTGGCGCGATGGAAGGACGGCCGGCCGATCGTCTACAGGCAGCGCGAAGGGCTGCCGCATTCGAGGGTGCAGACCCTGTACCAGGACGCCGACGGGCGCCTGTGGGTGAGCACCGAGGGCGGCCTCGCCTACTTCGCCAAAGACCGCTTCGTGGCGGCGGACGGCGGCCCCAGCACCGAGGTCTATGCCATGACGGGGGACGCGCAGGGCAACCTCTGGCTTTCGGGCAACAAGGGACTGGCACGCCTGCATCGCGGCCGGTTCGTCGAGAACGTTCCGTGGGAGACCTTCGGCCGTCGGGGATCCGCCCACGACATCCTCGCCGACAGAGGCGGGCTGTGGATGGCATTCTGGGACAGCACAGGGGTGTCGTATGTCAAGGACGGCAAGGTCCAGGAAACTTACGCATCCGAACAAGGCCCGGGTGAGGGCCAGCACGTCGCCAGCATCCGGCTCGACGCGGATGGATCAGTCTGGGCCGCAACCGGAGCGAGCGGGCTTCGCCGGATCAAGGATGGCCGCGCCATGTCGCTCTCCGTCGCCAACGGCCTGCCGTGCAACCGGATCCACTGGTCTATTCCGGACCACAAGGGTTCGCTGTGGATCTACACGGCGTGCGGCCTCGTGCGGGTGTCGCGTGACGACGTGGCCGCCTGGATCGCCGACCCCAGCCGCCGGGTCACGCCAAAGGTGTGGGACGGGGCCGATGGCGTGCCACGGCGCCAGGAAGCTTCGACCTACTTCAATCCGACGGTGGCCAGGAGCCCCGATGGCAAGCTCTGGTCGACCGGGGTGGCTGATGTGCAGCTTTTCGACCCCGACCAAATGGCCCCCAACGCGGTGCCGCCGCCGGTTCAGATCGAGACCCTGGTCGCGGATCACCAGTCCTACGCTGTCGCCGACGGTCTGCGCCTGCCGCCGCTGGTCCGCGACGTTGCCATCGAGTTCGCCGCACTGACCCTGGTCGACCCCAAGAGCACGCGCGTCCGCTACCGGCTCGAAGGCCACGACACCGACTGGCAGGAAGCCGTCGACAGGCGCTTGGCGAGCTACACGAACCTGCCGCCAGGCCAATACCGCTTCCGGGTGAAGGCGGCCAACAACAGCGGCGTGTGGAACGAGCAAGGCGCTCAGCTCGAGTTCTCGATCCAGCCGGCCTTCTACCAGACGACGTGGTTTCGCATCACCTGCGCTGCCCTGCTGATCGGCCTGGCGTGGAGCGGCTTCCAACTCCGGCTTCACATGCGCATCCGGCGGCTGCATCGGCAGTTCGAGGCGACGCTCGAGGCGCGCGTGGCCGAGCGCACGCGCATTGCGCGCGACCTGCACGACACCTTGCTGCAGCGGTTCCACGGGCTGCTGCTGCAGTTCCAGGCCGCGTTCAACCTCCTGCCCGATCGCCCGCGCGAATCGAAGCAGGTGCTTGCCGTCGCCATCGAGCAGGTGGCCGAGGCGATCACGGAGGGCCGCGAAACCGTGCAAGGCTTGCGGGCCTCGACCCTGGAGAAGAACAACCTCGCGGAGTCCTTGCGCGCACTGGCACGGGATCTCGCGAACGAGAACGGACATGCGGCATCGGCGCATGTCGAAGTGCAGGGCACGCCGCAGGCTTTGCATCCGCTCGTGCGCCACGAGTCCTTCCGCATCGCCGGCGAGGCGCTGCGCAATGCCTTCCGCCATGCCGAGGCGAAGCAGATCGGCGTCGAGATCTGCTACGACCCGCGGCAGCTGCGCGTGACGGTGCGCGACGATGGCAAGGGCATAGAGGCGGATGTGCTGGGCAAGGGCGAAAGGGAAGGGCACTTCGGCTTGAGCGGGATGCGCGAACGTGCCGAGCTGGTCGGCGGAAAGGTCACGGTCCGCAGTGGCCCAGGAAGGGGGACGGAAGTGGAGTTCAGTGCGCCCGGGTCGCAGGCGTACGGCAAGTCGCCACAGGCCCGGTCATGGCTGCTCAGGATGTTCGCCTCCAGGGAGATCGCCGAATGAGCGAAGACTCGACCTCATCCCGGTTCTGTGTGGACGATCTGGAGGCCACCCACCGCTGCGAGTCCTGCCCCGGCCTCGTCGGGTGATTCATGAAAATCGATTCGGCCTCGGGCGCACGCCCGGGGCCGCCCCGAACACCAGGGCCACGCCACGATGCGCATCACCGTTCTCGGCTCATCCGCCGGCGGCGGCTTCCCCCAGTGGAACTGCAACTGCCACAACTGCGCCGGCTGGCGCGATGGCAGCGCCAGATCGACCATTCCACCGGGCTCCTCATGCTGCGCGAACGCGGCAGCCCGCTGCCTCTGTGGTGCACCGATCCCGTGGCGGAGGACCTGAGCCAGGGCAATCCGATCCTGCGCGTACTGGGGCACTTCTGCGGCGTCGACCGGCACTGCATCTCGCTCGAAGGCGAGGCCTTCACGGTGCCCGGCGTGCCGGACCTGCAGTTCCGCGCGATGCCGCTGTCGAGCAAGGCCGCGCCGTACTCGCCGCACCGCGAGCGATCGGTGCCGGGCGACAACATCGGCATGCTGATCACCGACCGGCTCAGCGGCCGCAGCGCCTTCTACGCGCCGGGGCTGGGCGAGATATCGCCGCCCGTCTTCGATGCCATGTCCGGCGCCGACGCGGTGCTGGTCGACGGCACCTTCTGGACCGACGACGAGATGGTCGGCCCGGGCCTTTCAGGCAAGACAGCGCGCGACATCGGCCACCTGCCGCAGTCGGGCCCCGGCGGGATGATCGAGTGGCTCGGCCGCCTGCCTCGGGCGACGCGGCGGCTGCTCATCCACATCAACAACACCAATCCCATCCTCGACGAGGACTCCGGTGAACGCGCGGTGCTGGGCCGCCAGGGCATCGAGCTCTGCGAGGACCACATGACGATAGAGCTTTAGGGGCAGGCGAATCATGGCGAGCAACACGGCCGTGACGGCGTCGATGAGCGCGTCGGGCGCGCTGCGCTTGGTGAGGTAGCCCAGCGCGCCGGACCGCAGCACCCGGCGAGGGTGGGCCGTGTCCTCGTGGGCCGACAGGGCCAGGATGCGCGCCTTGGGATCCTGGGCGATGAGGCGGCGGACCGCCTCCAGCCCGCCCATGCCCGGCATGGACAGGTCCATGACGACCACGTCCGGCTTCACCCGCGCGTACTCGCTGCAGGCCTGCTCGCCGGTCTGCAGCTCGGCCACCCTTCGAGGCGCAAAGGGCGTGCCTCGCCTTGCCGCAGAGCATTCGTGATGCCCTCCTGCGCTGCCCGGTACAGCGTCAGGGCCAGCTCGGCCGGCTGCGGATGGCAGTCACCGACTGACCCAGCTCGTCGTGCAGCTCGCGCGCGATCAGGCGCCTTTCCTGCTCGACGTGCTGCTCGATCCAGCGCGTCAGCTGCCGGCTGTCGGACAGCTGTGCGGCCCGAACCAGGGACGCCGTGCAGGACCACGGCGGTCACGCCGTCGGGCCGGCCATGCTGCTGTACGTGCAGCGCATGTCTGTGGCCGACAGCGATCCGATGCATCCGAAACGCACGGGTGTCGAGTCTGGAACACCCGGTCCGTGAAGCGCCCACCGAAGCTCGGCTTCGTCCTGGCGGCGGCACGTGGTTGGCGGGATGCCGATCTGTGAGAATTTCGAGATAGGCTGCGGCCAGGCAGAAGCGGCAAAAGGATTGCTCTTGAGTCAACTGGAAGGTTACCGTCGAAGCCGTCTGCTGTCGGGCCTGCTGCTGGTATCGGCGCTGTTCGCCCCGCCGTCCCCCGCCCGCGCGGCGGCGCCCGATCCGCCCCTGCAGATCGCCCAGTACTCGCACACCTCGTGGACGGCCCGGGAAGGCACCGATCTGGGCCTCGTCTTCGCGACGGCCCAGACGCCCGACGGCTACCTGTGGATCGCCGGGTCGATCGGCCTGTTCCGCTTCGACGGCCTTCGATTCGTGCCGTGGCAGCCGCCGGACGGTCAATTGCTGGAGTCCGATCCCTACTCCTTGCTGGTGTCGCGGGACGGCACGCTCTGGATCGGCACCTTTTCCGGTCTGGCCAGCTGGGATGGACGGAAGTTCACCTTCTATCCGGCGACGCACAAGATGTTCGTGACGTCGCTGCTGGAGGATCGCGACGGAACGATCTGGGCCGGCGTGAGATCGGACCCCGGCAAGCTGTGCAGCATTCGTGCCGGGCAGATCCGGTGCTTCGCGCCGGAGGGGGGCGGCTTCGGCTCCTTGGTGTGGAGCCTGGGCGAGGACAGTTCGGGCAACCTCTGGGTGGGCGGCGAATCCGACGTCTGGCAATGGAGCCCCGGGCCGCCCCGAAAATTCCTGACGGGCGCTCCGCGTGTGGGCGACCTGAGCACGACGGTCGACGGAAAGATCCTCGTCGGCATCCGAGGCGGAGGGCTGAGGCAAGTGGCTGGCGGCCAGCTCGTACCCTATCCGTTTCGACGCGCCGGCACGTCAGAAGACTGGGTCGCCGACTCCGACGTCCAGTCGAACAAGCTGCTGCGTGATCGCGATGGCGGGCTGTGGATCGGAACGGACAGCCGCGGCCTCATCCACGTGAAGGACGGACAGGCCGACACGTTCACGCGGGCGGATGGCCTCTCCGGCAATATCGCGTGCAGCCTGTTCGAGGATCACGAGGGCAACATCTGGTACGGCAGCGAAAGGGGGTTGGACCGCTTTCGCAAGCTGCCGGTCACCACCGTGTCGACGAGACAGGGGCTGCCCGACGAGGTCACGAAGTCCGTCCTCGCCGCCACGGACGGCAGCATCTGGGTGGCGACGAACGGTGGCTTGGCGAGGAGGAAGGATGGGAGCCTCGTCGTCTACAAGGAGCGAGACGGCCTGCCCGACGCGCACGTGCATTCCCAGTACCAGGACGCCGACGGCCGCCTCTGGGTGAGCACGGCCCGGGGCCTCGCCTATCTCGCGGACGGGCGCTTCGTCCCTGTCGACGCCGGGCCCAGCGACGAGATCTACTCCATGACGGGGGATGCGCAGGGCAACCTCTGGCTGGCGGGCAACAAGGGCCTGGCACGCCTGCGCCAGGACCGGATTGTCGAGAACATTCCGTGGGCCACTCTCGGCAAGAAGCAACATGCGCAGGTCATCGTTGCTGATCGAGGTGGCCTGTGGCTCTCGTTCTGGGATCACGCAGGGCTGTCCTATTTCAAGGACGGCAAGATCGAGGCTACCTACCTGGCCGACCCGGGCGTGGGCGACGCGGGCGGGCCGCGTGCGGTCCGTGTCACCGGCATCCGGCTCGATGCCGACGGGGCGATGTGGGTGGGGACCAATGGACACGGCATCAGCCGGATCAAGGACGGCCGCATCAAGACGCTCTCGACCGCCAACGGCCTGCCCTGCGACAGGATCCACTGGTCGACGCTCGACCGCAACGGGTCGATGTGGATGTACGCGTCCTGCGGCCTCGTGCGAGTCGCGCGGGAGGACGTGGCGGCCTGGATCGCCGACCCGAGCCGGCAGGTGCCAACGAAGCTGTGGGGGGCCGCGGACGGCGTCCTGCCCGCGGCCAGGGAGCAGGGCTCCTTCAACCCTGCCTCGGCCGTGGGCCCGGATGGCAAGCTGTGGTTCCTGGCGGGGACCGAGCTCGCGTGGATAGATCCCGATCACATCCCGTCCAATCCCGTGCCCCCGCCGATCCACATCGACTCCATCGTCGCCGACCAGCGGACCTACGCGGTCGGCAAGGGCCTGCGCCTGCCGCCGCTGGTCCGTGATATCGCCATCGAGTTCTCCGCGCTCAGCCTGGCCGAGCCGCACAGCGTTCACTTCCGCTACCGGCTCGAAGGGCATGACACCGACTGGCAGGAGGCCGTCGACAGGCGCTTGGCGAGCTACACGAACCTGCCGCCAGGCCAATACCGCTTCCGGGTGAAGGCGGCCAACAACAGCGGCGTGTGGAACGAGCAAGGCGCTCAGCTCGAGTTCTCGATCCAGCCGGCCTTCTACCAGACGACGTGGTTTCGCATCACCTGCGCTGCCCTGCTGATCGGCCTGGCGTGGAGCGGCTTCCAACTCCGGCTTCACATGCGCATCCGGCGGCTGCATCGGCAGTTCGAGGCGACGCTCGAGGCGCGCGTGGCCGAGCGCACGCGCATTGCGCGCGACCTGCACGACACCTTGCTGCAGCGGTTCCACGGGCTGCTGCTGCAGTTCCAGGCCGCGTTCAACCTCCTGCCCGATCGCCCGCGCGAATCGAAGCAGGTGCTTGCCGTCGCCATCGAGCAGGTGGCCGAGGCGATCACGGAGGGCCGCGAAACCGTGCAAGGCTTGCGGGCCTCCACCCTGGAGAAGAACAACCTCGCGGAGTCCTTGCGCACACTGGCACGGGATCTCGCGAACGAGAACGGACATGCAGCATCGGCGCATGTCGAAGTGCAGGGCACGCCGCAGGCTTTGCATCCGCTCGTGCGCCACGAGTCCTTCCGCATCGCCGGCGAGGCGCTGCGCAATGCCTTCCGACATGCCGAGGCGAAGCAGATCGGCATCGAGATCTGCTACGACCCGCGGCAGCTGCGCGTGACGGTGCGCGACGATGGCAAGGGCATAGAGGCGGATGTGCTGGGCAAGGGCGAAAGGGAAGGGCACTTCGGCTTGAGCGGGATGCGCGAACGTGCCGAGCTGGTCGGCGGAAAGGTCACGGTCCGCAGTGGCCCAGGAAGGGGGACGGAAGTGGAGTTCAGTGCGCCCGGGTCGCAGGCGTACGGCAAGTCACCACAGGCCCGGTCATGGCTGCTCAGGATGTTCGCCTCCAGGGAGATCGCCGAATGAGCGAAGACTCGACCTCATCCCGGTTCTGTGTCGACGATCTGGAAGCCACCCACCGCTGCGAGTCCTGCCCGGCCTCGTCGGACGATTCATGAAAATCATGAGGCTCGATTCATGATCCGGGGACTGGGCCGCAGGCCGTCGACGGGAGACCATGCCTCACGGGATCGACGTATCCCCGCAGTGGCCAGTCGGCTTCTGTGCCACCTCTCAAGGAGACCCCCGATGAAATGGCAGACCCCCACCGCGACCGACTATCGCTTCGGCTTCGAAATCACGATGTACGTGGCAGCGCGCTGACTTGACCCCTACGCCGCCTCCGGCGTCGGTCCCCCGAGGGGAGCTGTCGCCTAGGGGCGGCCCGTCGGCGACTTTCAGCCGTCATGAAGCCCCGGGCGCGCGGCCGGGGCCCGATCCGCGAGGCCACGCCACGATGCGCATCACCGTTCTCGGTTCATCCGCCGGCGGCGGCTTCCCCCAGTGGAACTGCAACTGCCACAACTGCGCCGGCTGGCGTGACGGCAGCGTGCGGGCCAAGGCGAGGACCCAGTCCTCCATCTTCGTGCAGCCGAGCCACGGCCAGGACGGCGTCCTGTTCAACGCCTCGCCCGACATCCTCGAGCAGATCCGCACGAACCCCATCCTGCAGCCGTCACGCGCGTTGCGCGACACCGCCATCGCCGGCGTGGTGCTGATGGACGGCCAGATCGACCACGCCACCGGGCTTTTCATGCTGCGCGAGCGCGGCAGCCCGCTACCGCTGTGGTGCACCGACCCGGTCGAGGAGGACCTGAGCCGCGGCAACCCCATCCTGCGCGTGCTCGACCACTACTGCCGCGTCGACCGCCACCGCATAGGCCTCGAGGGCGAGGCCTTCGAGGTGCCGGGCGTGCCGGACCTGCAGTTCCGCGCCATGCCGCTGTCGAGCAAGGCCGCGCCGTATTCGCCGCACCGCGAGCAATCGGTGCCGGGAGACAACATCGGCATGCTGATCAGCGATCGCCGCAGCGGCCTCAGCGCCTTCTATGCGCCCGGTCTCGGCGAGATCACGCCGCCGGTCTTCGATGCCATGAGCGGCGCGGATGCGGTGCTGGTCGACGGCACCTTCTGGACCGACGACGAGATGATCGGCCTGGGCCTGAGCCGCAAGACGGCGCGCGACATCGGCCACCTGCCGCAGTCGGGCCCGGGCGGCATGATCGAGTGGCTCGGCCGCCTGCCGCGGCACACGAGGCGGCTGCTGATTCACATCAACAACACCAACCCCATCCTCGATGAGGATTCCGGTGAACGCGCAGCGCTCGGCCGCCATGGCATCGAGGTCTGCGAGGACCACATGACCATCGAGCTCTGACACCATGACCCGCAGCACCCCACCGGCCTGGAGCCGCACCGAGTTCGAAGCCCAGCTGCGCGAGCGCGGCCGCTCGTACCACATCCACCATCCGTTCAACGTGATGCTCAACACCGGCAAGGCAACGCCGGAGCAGATCCGCGGCTGGGTGGCGAACCGCTTCTACTACCAGATCGCCATTCCCGTGAAGGACGCGGCGGTGATGTCGAACTGCCCCGACCGCGAAGTGCGGCGCGGCTGGATCCAGCGCATCCTCGATCACGATGGCTTCGAGCTCGGCGGCGTGAAGGATCCCGGCGGCATCGAGGCCTGGCTGCGCCTGGCCGAGGCCGTGGGCCTGACGCGCGAAGAGGTGGAAGACCAGCGCCACGTGCTGCCTACGCTGCGCTTCGCGGTCGACGCCTACGTGAACTTCGCGCGCCGGGCGCCGTGGCAGGAGGCCGTGTGCTCCTCGCTCACCGAGCTCTTCGCGCCCGAGATCCACAAGCAGCGCCTGGCCACCTGGCCGGAGCACTACCGGTGGATCGAGCCGGAAGGCCTGTCCTACTTCCGCAACCGGGTGAGTCAGGCGCGGCGCGACGTGGAGCAGGGCCTGGCCATCACGCTGGACTACTTCGACACCCGGCCGCTGCAGGAGCGTGCGCTGGAGATCCTGCAGTTCAAGCTCGACATCCTGTGGACGATGAACGATGCGATGGCGTTGAAGTACGGGGTGAACTCTTGAGCGAGATCCTGGGCGATCTCAGCCGGCCGCGCGTCGGCCCCGGCTTCCGGCTGCAATGGGAGCAGGTGCAGGACTGCCACGTCCTGCTCTACCCCGAGGGCATGGTGAAGCTCAACGGCACGGCCGGCGAGATCATGAAGCGCTGTGACGGGCAGAGCGAAGTGGCGGCGATCGTGAAGGACCTGGAGCAGACCTTCGAGGCCGAGGGCCTGCGGCCCGACGTGGTGGCCTTCATGGAAATGGCGGCCAAGCAAGGCTGGCTGGTGTGGGAATGAGCGACGTCGCTTCGTCGAACGCCCGGCCTGGTCCCCCGCTGTGGCTGCTGGCCGAGCTGACCTACCGCTGCCCGCTGCACTGCGTGTTTTGCTACAACCCGGTCGACTACGCCGAGCAGGGCAACGAGCTGTCGACCGAGGACTGGATGCGCGTGTTGCGCCAGGGGCGCGAGCTCGGCGCCGTGCAGTGCGGGCTCTCGGGTGGCGAGCCGCTGGTTCGCGATGACCTCGAGCTCATCGTCGCCGAGGCGCACCGCCTGGGCTACTACACCAACCTGCTGACCTCGGGTGTGGGCCTCACGCCGGCACGTGCCGCGTCCTTGAAGGCGGCGGGGCTGGACCACGTCCAGCTGTCGTTCCAGGATTCCACGCGGGAGATGAACGACTTCCTCTCGCACACCAAGACTTTCGAGCTGAAGAACCGGGTCGCCCAGACCATCAAGGACCAGGGCTGGCCGATGGTGATGAACGTGGTGATCCACCGCCTCAACATCGACCACATCGACCGCATCATCGGCATGGCGGCGGAGTTCGGTGCCGAGTACATCGAGCTGGCCAACACGCAGTACTACTCCTGGGCCTACCTCAACCGCGACCACCTGCTGCCCACGCACGAGCAACTGCGGCGCGCCGAAGCCATCACCGACGAGTGGCGCAAGAAGCTGGAAGGCCGCATGCGGATCTTCTTCGTCGCGCCGGATTACCACGAGGGCAAGCCCAAGAAGTGCGTGAACGGCTGGGGCAGCATGTTCCTGACCGTGACGCCCGACGGGACGGCCTTGCCCTGCCACACCGCGAAGATGCTGCCGGGCCTGGCCTTCCCCAACGTGCGCGAGCAGGGCCTGCGCGAGATCTGGTTCGATTCCGAAGGCTTCAACCGCTACCGCGGTACCGGCTGGATGAAGGAGCCCTGCGCGAGCTGCGAGCACAAGGAACAGGACCTCGGCGGCTGCCGCTGCCAGGCCTACCTCATCGCCAACGATCCGGAGGCCGCCGACCCGGTCTGCGTGAAGAGCCCGCACCACGGCAAGGTGCTCGAAGCGGTGGCCCGCGCGGAGAGCGGCGCGGCGCAGCTCACCGAGCATCCGCTGGTGTTTCGGGATCCGGTGCAGTCCAGGCGGCTCGCGTCCGCCGCGGTCCGTTCAGGCTGATGCTCGTCGAAGAGCCAGCCGGCACAAGGGTGGGCTTCGACAGGCTCAGCCCGACGGATATGGACTGCGCTGGCTTCGACAGGCTCAGCCCGAACGGATGTGGATCGGGCTGGCTTCGGCAGGCTCAGCCCGAGCGGGTGGGAGGGGGCCTGTCCACACCTCCATCCGTTCGCCCTGAGCCTGTCGAAGGGCCCGATGGCACAAGGGTGGGCTTCGACGGGCTCAGCCCGAACGGATGTGGATCGGGCTGGCTTCGGCAGGCTCAGCCCGAACGGGTGGGAGAGGGCCTGTCCACCTCCATCCGTTCGCCCTGAGCCTGTCGAAGGGCCCGATGGCACAGGGGTGGGCTTCGACGGGCTCAGCCCGAACGGATGTGGATCGGGCTGGCTTCGACAGGCTCAGCCCGAACGGGCGGGGGAGTGCCTGTCCACCTCCATCCGTTCGCCCTGAGCCTGTCGAAGGGCCCGATGGCACAAGGGTGGGCTTCGACGGGCTCAGCCCGAACGGGTGCGGATCCGTTCGCCCTGAGCCTGTCGAAGGGCCCGATGGCGCAGGGGTGGGCTTCGACAGGCTCAGCCCGAACGGGTTGGGGGAATCCGTTCGCCCTGAGCCTGTCGAAGGGCCCGATGGCACCTCGGTGAGACCAGCGCGTCACTGTTCGAGCCGGAGGATCTCCAACTGCTCGGGCACCGTCTCGAAGGTGCCCGCGCCGGCCGGCATCTGCATCAGTGGCTTGGCATCCGCATCGAACAGCCACACGCTGGGGTAGACCAGCAGGCGCGCGCGTTCATCGCCGATGGAGCGCTGGAAGTCCGCATAAGGCAGGCTGCGGCCATTCACCTTGATGAACAGGCGCGGCGCGTCGAAGGACAGCTGGCTGCGAAGGTCGACGACCAGGTAATCCTTGGCGAAGGGCGCCACCAGTTCCGCGGCGTGCTTCTGGAGGAAGGTTTCGTAGCGGCGGCAGTAGGCGCAGTCGCTGGCCCCCAGGTAGACGTAGAGCCGCTTGTGCTGCTGTCGTGCCTGCTTCAGGGCCGGGGTGAGATCGAACTCCTGCCCTTGCGGTGCCTGGTTCGTCGGCACCGGCTGCACGACGATGGGCGCGTAGGCCGACGGGAACGCCGCTACCGCTGCGCCTTGCCATGCGGCGGCCAGCCAAATCCAGACGAGAACACGTCGGACACGGGGCATCTCAGGCCACCGCCAGCGTGCCGACGAACTGGCCATCGCGCGAGTCGGTGACCTCCGCGCGCAGCTCGCCCGGGCCGTGCGGCACGAAGTTGAAGCGCCAGGTCGGGTTCTCGCTGATCGAGAAGTCGAGGTCGGCGTCGAACACCTTCCTTCCGGCATAGCTGACCCGGATGGAGCGCACGAAATGCGGCGGGATGTAGACAAGGGTGCGCTGGTTGAGCTCGAAGCCGGTGTCGTTCGGATGGACCACCGTCACGTCGGCCGCGTTGGGTTCGTTCAGCTTCATCGGCCCGGCCAGCTTCAGCATGGTCTTGCCGATGAGGTGCAGGGCATCGCGGTTCGGTGGCGCCGAGCAGCCGCCGGAGGTCTTCACGTAGCGCGAGTCCATGTGCAGCTGGCCGTTGGACAGCTCGCTCACCACCCGAACGTGGCTGTACTCGTCGACCCGCACGCGGGTTTCGAAATCGGCCTGGCCGACGTCGAGGGTGAGGTCCAGCACCGCGGCGACGGGCGACGGATTCTTGTCGATCACCAGGTAGAGCTTCTTCACCTGCAGGCCTTCGGCCTGGGGCATCTTCGACACGATCTTGATGGGCACCCAGGCGCCGTACGCGGCTCGCAACGGCGCGATGAGCTGCACGGCGCTCGCCTGCGCCCCCGCCTCGATGGGCCGGCTCCCGAACAGGCGCTCGCGCAATCTGTCCCACTCGGGCGAGGAGTCCGCGTGGGCCGCCGAAGGCAGGCCACCGACGGCCGCCCGCGAAGGCAGGCCGCAGGCGACCAGGCCGCCGGCGCCGAGCGCTTGCAAGGTGGCACGCCGGGAGAAGGTCCGGTTCATCATGCGCTTGGCCTCACTTGAAGAACAGCTCGCGCTCGAACCGCAGGTAGGCGATCGTCGCGTTGCGAGGGTGGATGGTGTCGTACTGCGCCCAGGCGCTGAACTCGGGCAGGGCGGCGGCATCGGGCACGGCCATCAGGTCGGTGCCGGCCTGGGCGAGGGCGCGCGCACGGTCCTCCAGCTGCACCAGGTAGCGCTCGACCGCATCGATGAGGGCCGGCGATCCGGCCGGCCCGTGGCCGGGCACGACGCGGCGTACGGGCAGCGTGCGCAGGGCGGCGAGGGCGCGCTTCCAGCCTTCGAGGTCGGCGTCCTGGATGTCGGGGATGCGCTGGTTGTCGAGCAGGCCACCGGCGAAGAGCACGCCGCTGGATTCGTCGAAGACCGCGACATCGCCCGGTCCGCTGGAGTGGCCGTAGTACAGCACCTGCACCGGCCGGCCCAACGAGGCCACGCTGTGAGGAGCGGTGAACGATCGGTCGGCCGCATAGGTGGCCGTCCCTCGCAAGGGCTCGTCGCCCACGCTCACGTGCAGCTGCCGCAGGCACACGCTGCAGCGCGAGGTCATGAGCCGTGCGGCTTCGTCGTGCATGACCACCGGGATGCCGCGCTCGCGGAACGCCGCGCCGCCGAACACGAACTCGGGGTGGACCTGGGTCACGAGCACCTCGCGCACCGGCTTGTCGGTCACCCGGCCAATGGCCTCGAGCAGCGCGCGCCCTTGCGCATACGAGGTGCCGGTGTCTATCGCCAGCACGCCTTCGTCGCCGACGATGAAGCCGGCATTTCCAATGCGCCCGAGGTTCTGCTCGTCCGCGACGCCGCTCGCGCCGGGCACCATGTAGACCCCGCCGGCGAGCTGGATCGCCTGGGTGCCGACCGGCTCGGCGAGGAAGGCCGGCGCCGCCGCGCACGCGACCAGCAGGACGGCGAGTCCCAGCAGGACGACGGGCCGGTGCAGCGCGATGCCCATGGCTACTTCACTTCGCTTCGACCAGCTTCTTCAGGTTGGCCAGGCCGCTCTGGTAGACGCCGGTGATGGCGCGCACGGCCGCTTCGTCGTTCTTGTCGGGCGGCGGGTCGTTGTTGGGATAGCCGCGGTAGAACGCGCCGCGCCACTCCACCACCGACTGGCTGCCTTCGCCGCGCACGCTCAGGGTCGACGTGTAGTTGCTGACCGGCAATGCGCCGCCATCCTTGGCGCGGTAGCTGTACCTCATCCTGGCCTCGTCGTGGGCCTCCAGTGTCTCGGTCATTTCGCCGCCGCCCTTGATCTTCAGCAAGCGGACCGAGCCTTCCTCGTTGCCCTTGTCGGCCGGGCTCTCGGCGATCGCCGGATGCCAGTCCTTCAGGCTGTCGAAGTTGTGGATGCGCGCCCAGACGGCGGCCGGCGGCGCGTCGATGGTGACCTGCTCGACGACCTTCTGCCGCGTCGGGCCATGGGCGTTGCTCGCCGTGGCGAGGCCGGCGAGCAGGCTGATGGCGACGGCGCGCCGGGTCAGGTGGAGGGGCTTTTGCTTCATGGGGGTGGCGTTCCGATGAAAGAACCGAAGCCGCGGCTGTTGCGGCCGGTGGCGACGTGGGTGAGAGTGCGGCCCGTGGCGGCATCGAGCACGCTCACGTTGTCGTCCATCCAGTTGACGACGTAGACGCGGTCGCCGTGGGCGGCCACGCCCTCGGGGTAGCCGAAACCATCGAGCGTGCGGACCACCTTCAGCGCCTCGGCATCGAGGACGCTGACGCTGTCCGCATGCTGGTTGGTCACGTAGAGCAGGGCGCCGCCCCGGGCCAGCGCGGCGCCGTAGGGGGCCTTGCCGACCGGCACGGTGGCGATGACGGTCAGGCGGCGCGTATCGATGACCGAAACATCGTTGCTCTGCACGTTGAGCGCGTACAGGCGTTCGCGCGGACCGTCGAACAGCAGCGCGAAGGGATGCGAGCCAACCTTCAAGCGGCCGGTCACCCGCCGGCTGCGGATGTCGACCACGGCCACGCTGTCGTCGTCGCGCTCCGCCACGAAGACGGTGCGGCCGTCGGGATGCACCGCGACACCGGCCGGAGCCTGGCCGACGGGCACCTCGGTGCTCGCCCCGTCAGGCGAACGGGTGTCGATGAGCAGCAGGCGATGGCGGTACCAGTCGGCCACCGCCAGCAGCCGGCCGTCCGGCGAAGCATCGAGGCCGACGGGGCCGTCCCCTGCAGGCCAGGTGGCGACCACGGCCTGCCGGCGCATGTCGATCACGGAGATCGTCTTGCTGTCCGGGTTGGAGACGAAGACCTGCCCGGCGCGGCTGGAGGCCACCACGCCGGCCGGCGAGCGGCCCACCGGCACGGTGGCGACCACGGCGTGCGTGGCCAGGTCGATCACCGACACGTCGTGGCTGCCCTGGTTGGTGATGTAGGCGAATGGCGCCGCCTGGGCGCCCATCGCCATGAGCAGCAGCCACGCGACGAGGCTGGGGATGCGCGTCATGGTCGCCGCCGGTACAGCGCCACCCGGCGGCTTACTTCGGCGCCGGGTTGATGAAGCAGGCCTTCTGCACTCGCGACTGCAGCTCGCGGTAGCGCGCGACCTGCGGCTTGAGCGACTCGTTGTCGCGCAGCTCGCTGCCGCGTTCGCCGCCTATCGTCATGGCGTTGACCACGGTGGCCATGGTCACGTAGTCGTCGAACTTCACCTCCTCGGCCAGCCGGTCGACGGCGCAGGAGCACTTGTTGACCATCTCGTAGTACGCGCCGGGATGCGCCCTCATGCAATCCTGCACGTACAGCACCCGATCGACGGTGGGGAAGTCATTGGCCAGCGCCAACCCCGGCAGGGCCAGCAAGGACAGGGCGGACGAGCTCACCAGGCGATGCAGTGTCTTCTTCATGGGAGTGAGTGGACCGTCGGGGACTCAAGGTTTGCGCGGCGCCGGGCCGGCGGCCGGGGCGGGCGCGCCGTCTATCCGCAGGTCTTCCTCGATCAGAGGCTCGGCATCGGCCGGGTCGGCGCTGATCCGCGAGTGCATCGCGTAAACCCCGCCCGGCACGGCGCTGGACAGGGTGAAGACGTACTGCTTGTTGGCCAGCTTCTCGTAGCGCGCGCGCAGCGGATCGTCGAGGTAGGGCGAGATGGTGATCTCCTTGCCCGGGACGCTCGCGCCGCGGTAGGAAAGGGTCACGTCGCGGACCTTCGCGCCTTCGTAGACGGCCATCCGGATGCGCTTGCGGAAGTAGTTGTGCTGCCCCTTGGTCAGGCGCTGCATTTCGTGGATGTCGCGCTCCAGGAAGTACAGGATCACCGGGTTGCCCTGAGGCGATTCGAGCTCCGGCAGGGTCACACGCCTCGCGCCGGTGAGGAACTCGGCGTTCGCCGCGCAGCAGCTGCCATCGGGCTTCTTCGCCAGCGTGAGCGTGGCGCTGTCCTCGAACGGGGTCTCGAGGCTGCCCGACTTTCGGTAGACATAGCGCACCGTGGCCGGCGGCTGCAGGTTGGCGAGCTGGTTGTCCATGAACAGGGCCCGCTCGGCGTCCGAGAAGTCCTCGGCCGCGTGGCCGGACAGGCTCAGCAACAGGCTGCCCAGGAGGCCGGCAAGGCGTGGTGAACAGCGCATCGCGTCTACTTGCCCGGTGCCGCGTACGAGTCGTCGACCACCGGCACCCCATAGTTCTTCAGGATGGCCTGGATCTCGGCCTGGCGCGACTCGATCAGCGACTCGACCTGCTGCTTCCACTCGCGCTCGCCGTAGCGCACGCCCATGGCCATCTGGTAGTCGAGCTTGATGCCCGGCTCCGACTTCATCGGCACCACGGACAGCACGGGGTTCTTCACGCGCTGCGCGAAGAAGCCGGCGATCGGGCCCCACACGATGGCGACGTCGATCTTGCCGGCCGCCAGGTCTTTCTCGATGATCTCGCCGGGGTATTGTTCGGGGTCGGCGTTGAGCATCTTGTAGGGCACGCCGCGCTCGAGCAGGCCATGGCGGCTCAGCCACTCGGAGGCGGGCGAACGGTCGTAGATGCCAATCCTCAAGCTGGCGAGCTTGGCGGGGTCCAGCCTGAGGAAGTCGTCGCTCGAGGCGACACCGTCCAGGCCCTTGCCGCGCGGGAACACCATCGCATAGGTGGAGTGGTAGTAGGGCTTGGTGACCGAGACCTGGTCGAAGCCCACCGGCACGCTCATCACGATGTCGCAGGGATAGTCCGCACCGGGCAGCTTGTAGCGCAGCGTGTTGCGGATGAAAGCCATGCGCTGCGGGAAGGAGTAGTACGTCACCGGCAGGCCGAGCGCCTTGCCGAAGACCTCGGCTATGCGGTTCTCGAAGCCCTCGCCGCCGGTGTTGGAGAAGGGCAGGTTGTTCGGGTCCTGGCACACGCGCAGCGCCTTGCGCTCGGGCGGCTTGTCCTGGCCGAAGGCCGGCGCTGCCGCCATCGCGAGTGCGACGCAAGCCACCGAAGCCTTCATCGCCGCACGCCTCGTCATGGGATGGGCTCCACCTTGGCCCGGGTGATCGCGCCGTCCGAGCGGCCCTTGAGATAGGCATACAGGTGGTCGATGTTGTCCATCACCGTCGGGTTGTTCCCGAAGCTCTGCATGCCCTTGTCGAGCCGGCCGTCACGGACCGTCTTGACGAATTCTTCCTTGGTCAGGGTCTTCAGGCTGTTCACCAGCGACGGGCCGACGAGCCCCTCCTGGTTGGCGCCGTGGCAGCGGTCGCAGGCCGCCTGCCGCCAGGTGCGAAAGCCCTTCATCGTTTCCGGATCCACCTTGTAGCCGTCCACCACCGTGTACAGCGGAGGATCCGCAGCCAGGGCGCTGCCCGCCATGACGATCAACAACCCACAGACAGTCGCTCGAAGCATGTTTGGTCATCCACATCAAAGAACGGGGGACGGAGCCGGATGGCGCCATCCCCCTCGGTTCAGGCCGGTCCAGTGGTCGGCCGGTTCGTCATCAGTTCGGCAGGGCGAACACGGTCAGCGAGCCGCCGAGTTCGGTGTACTGGTTCAGCTCGCGGTAGCCGCCCACCGCGCCCAGGCCGTCCGTGTCCTTCTCGAGACCTGCCGCCATGCCGATGCCGGCCCAGCCGCCGATGCCCGAGAACACGCCGATGTACTGCTTGCCCTTGTGCTCGTAGGAGAAGACGTTGCCGATGATTCCTGAGGGCGTCTTGAACTTGAAAAGTTCCTTGTTGATGTCCTTCTTGTCGACGCACTTGAGGTAGCCCTCGAGCGTGCCGTAGCAGGACAGTCCGCCCGCGGTGTTGAGCGAGCCGCTCCACACCGAGAACTTCTCGGGATGGCTCTGCACGATCTTGCCGGTGCCGGCGTTCCAGGTGATGAAGTTGCCCATGCCGCCATGGCTGCCGGGCGCCGGGAACATCGACAGCGTGGCTCCGACGTACGGCTGGCCCGCGGTGTACTCGACCTTGAACGGCTCGTAGTCCATGCAGACGTGGTTCGTCGGCACGTAGAAGAGCTTGGTCTCGGGGTCGTACGACGCCGGCTGCTGGTCCTTGCTGCCCAACGCCGCCGGGCAGATGCCCTTGGTGTTGACGTCAGGACCGTTCTGGGCCGTGGAGTACTTCGCCACCACCTGCGGCCGGCCCGTCTTCATGTCGACGTGCGTGGCCCAGTTGACCTGCGGGTCGTACTTCTCGGCGACCAGCAGGGCGCCGTTGGTGCGGTCCAGCGTGTAGGCGAAGCCGTTGCGGTCGAAGTGCACCAGGGCCTTGGTGGGCTTGCCCTTGACGTCGATGTCGGCCAGGATCATCTCGTTGATCCCGTCGAAGTCCCACTCGTCGAAAGGCGTCATCTGGTAGACCCAGTTGACCTTGCCGGTGTCGACGTCACGCGACCAGATGCTCATCGACCACTTGTTGTCGCCCGGGCGCTGGCTCGGGTTCCAGGTGGAGGGGTTGCCGGTCCCGTAGAAGACCGCGTTGAGCGCCTTGTCGTAGCTGTACCAGCCCCAGGTGGTGCCGCCGCCGATCTTCCACTGGTCGCCCTTCCAGGTCTTGATGGACGAGTCCGGGCCCACGGGCTTGACGGCGCCGTCGGTCCAGGTCGTCGTCTTGGCCGGGTCGATCAGCATCTCGGCGTCGGGGCCGACGCTGTAGCCCTTCCAGGCCAGCTTGCCGTCGGACAGGTTGTACGCCGCAAGGAAGCCGCGCACACCCCATTCGCCGCCGGAGATGCCGGTGATGACCTTGTCCTTGAAGACGTGCGGGGCGTTGGTGTTCACCGCGCCCAGCTTCGGATCGCCGTTCTTGGTCTGCCACACCGGCTTGCCGGTCTTGGCATCCAGCGCGACGAGCATGGAGTCGGCCTGCTGCAGGATGACCTTGCCTTCGGCATAGGCCAGGCCGCGGTTGACGGTGTCGCAGCACATCTGCGGGATCACCGCGGGATCCTGCTTCGGCTCGTACTTCCACTTGATCTTCTGAGTGTCGAGATCGATCGCGAAGACCTTGTTCGGGAACGGGGAGTGCAGGTACATCGTGCCGTCGATCACCAGCGGCGAGCCTTCGTGGCCGCGCAGGACCCCGGTGGAGAAGGTCCACGCCACCTGCATCTTGCCGACGTTGCCGGTGTTGATCTGCTTCAGCTTGCTGTAGCGCTGGTTGTACATGTCACCCGCTTGCATCGCCCAGTTCTTCTCGTTGGCGATGTTCTTCTCGACGTCCGCGTTTGCCAGAGCCAGGCCCGGCAGGGCGAACACGGCCAACGCCAAACGCGACCAGGCGGGCCGACGAGATTGCCCAGAAATGCGCATTGCTGTGTCTCCTTGTAGAAGTGACCGGAGCCCGGCCTCGCAGCGTCATCCTTTCGATGAGTCGCCACGCGACCTCGAGAACTCGGCAAGCGAGCCAACCGCAATTTCTGCGCCCACTTATGCGGCCGTTGCGACGACCGCCCGCCGGATCTGCTCCAGGCCCTGGTTCTCGCCGGCACAGCTGTCCTCGTGAGCAACGCTTCGGCGCGGTCCGGCGGCCGACGATTCAGGGATCATCCGGATAGGGAAAGTACGAGGGCTCGACGTCTTCGCCGAGGGGACGGCAATGCGCCTCCACACCGCTTGCTGACAGGGTGCGTCGAAAGCGAAGCATCCGGGCCGGCACAGAGTGTTTCATCGCCAGGCTCCGGGGCATGGGGCGTTCCCGCCGGCGCGCGCGGCGGCCCGGGCCTTGCTATCAAGGGCAGCTATCGTTGCCTCCATTCCGAGCTTTCAGGTGAGTCCCCATCCATGTGCTGCCGATGACTGCTCCAGCTCCCGCTGCAGCGATGCTGCGAACCACCGGCCTGACCAAGCGGTATGGAAAGCACGTGGCCTTGCGCTCGCTCTCGCTCGAGCTGGCGGCCGGCAGCTTCGTGGCCCTGCTCGGCCCCAACGGCGCGGGCAAGTCGACGCTGTTCCAGGTGCTGACCGGGCTGTTCGCGGCCGACGAGGGCGAGGTGGAGGTGGCGGGCCACTCTCTGCGGCACGCGGCAACGCGTGCGCTGCGGCAGATCGGCGTGGTGTTCCAGCAGCTGTCGCTCGACCTGGACCTCAGCGTGCGCCGCAACCTGCTGTTCCAGGCCGACCTGCACGGCCTGCCGCGCGCGCTGGCGGCGCAGCGCATCGAGACAGGCTGTACCGATCTCGGCATACAGGCCGACCTGGACCGCCCGGCGCGCGAGCTCTCGGGCGGCAACCGGCGCAAGGTGGAGCTGGTGCGGGCGAACCTGCACAGGCCACCGTTGCTGTTGATGGACGAGGCGACGGTCGGGCTCGATCCGAAGTCGCGCCAGGACTTGCTGGCCTCGCTGCGAGTCGGCGTGCGCGAGCGCGGCACCTGCGTGCTGTGGGCCACGCACCTGGTGGAAGAGGCCGAGGCGGCCGATCGCGTGCTCGTGCTGCACCGCGGCGAGCTGCTGGCCGATGGCAGCCCGGCAGATGTGACGCGCCTGCTCGGCGGCGCGACGCTGGAGGCGGGCTTCATCGCCTGCACCGCATGAGCGGCGCCCGGCCGCCACGGCCCCGCAAGGGGCCATTGCATGGCCCGGGGGCTCGTTCCCTCTCGGAGGGACCGGGCCGCGGGCCCGAGGGTGCACCAGTGAACGGCGTGGGCGCCGAGCCGCTGGCCCGTCGCGGCATTCCGCATGCGTTGCAGGCGCTGCGGGCCATCGTGCTGCGGGAGCTGCTCAAGTTCTTCCAGCAGACCGGGCGCCTGGTCTCGGCGCTCGTCCGCCCGCTGCTGTGGCTGGCGGTGTTCGCCGCCGGGTTTCGCAACGTCCTGGGTGACGCGGTCGTGCAGCCCTACGGCACTGCCATTCCCTACGACGTCTACATCGCACCCGGTCTCGCCGGCATGGTGCTGCTGTTCAACGGGATGCAGTCCTCGCTGTCGATGGTCTACGACCGCGAGATGGGGCTGATGCGCCTGCTGCTGACGGCACCGCTGCCGCGAGCCTGGGTGCTGGCGTGCAAGCTGTGCGCGACCGCGCTGCTGTCGGTGCTGCAGGCGCTGGCCTTCGTGGCGGTGGCTCTGCTGTTCGGCACGAAGCTCCCGCTGTGGTCGCTCGGCGGCCTGCACGCCCTCGTCGCGCTGCTGGCCGGGGCGCTGATGCTGGGCGCCTTCGGCCTGCTGCTGTCGGTCCACATCCGCCAGCTGGAGAACTTCGCGGGCACGATGAACTTCGTCATCTTCCCGATGTACTTCCTGTCGACGGCGCTCTATCCGCTGTGGAAGCTGCGTGAGGGCGCCGGCTGGGTCTACGAGGTCGCGCGCTTCAATCCCTTCACGCACGCGGTCGAGTGGATGCGCTTCGCCCTGTATGGGAAAGACCCCGGGCCGGCGCCCTGGGTGGTGCTGGGCTGCCTGGCCGCGTTCTTCATCTTCGCCTGCTGGGGCTACGACCCGCAGCGCGGCTTCGGCGGCCTCACCAAGCGGGGCGGGGGAGGGGGACCATGAAACGAAGACCCGGGCTGGGGGACCTCGGCTGGGTGGTGGTCGTCACGGCAGGCGCCTACGGCCTGTCCGTTGCCTTCGAGCTGCATGAGCACTACGCGCGCTGGCTGGGCCGCTACGAGCACTGGCAGCTCGACGAGCTGCCGCTGGTGCTGGCCGTGCTGGCCGGATGCCTGGCCTGGTATGCCTTCCGGCGGCGGCGCGAAGCCCTGGCGGAGCTCAGACGCCGGGTCCAGGCCGAAGCCCACGTCGGTGACTTGCTGGAGCACAACCGCGAGCTGGCGCAGCGCCTGATCGCCCTGCAGGAGAGCGAGCGCCGCGCCCTGGCCCGCGAGCTGCACGACGAGTTCGGCCAGCGCTGCAGTGCCATCCGCGCCGAGACGGCCTGGCTGCGCCGCTGCGCCGTGGACGACCGCGAAGGGATGCTGGCCGCCGCCCGGCGCGCCGACAACGCAGCGCACGATCTCTACCAGCTCGTGCGCGACCTGCTGCGCCGGCTGCGCCCGGCCGACCTCGACGCGCTGGGCCTGGTGGCCGCGCTGCAGGCCCAGTGCGAAAGCTGGGAGGAGCGCACCGGCGTCAGCTGCGCCTTCCACCACGACGTGCTGCCGGCCTCGCTCGGCGAATCGGTGGACATCGCCGTCTACCGCACGGTGCAGGAGGGGCTGACGAACGTGATGCGTCACGCCGGGGCCAGCCTGGTTCGCGTGCGACTGGATCGTCCGTCGGCCAGCGAGCTTTGTCTGACCGTCCAGGACGACGGCGACGGCATGGACCCGAAGGCGGCCACGCGCGGCCTGGGCCTGCTCGGGGCCCGCGAACGAGCCGCAGCACTCGGGGGGAGCCTCGAGGTGGACGGGCGGCTTGGCTCCGGCGTGCGCCTCACGCTGCGCATCCCGCTGCCGGCGATCGTCGAAGCGCCACCGCTGCAGGAGGCCGCATGATCCGCGTCCTGCTCGCCGACGACCACCCGGTGGTGCGCAGCGGCTACCTGCGGCTGCTCGACCAGGCGGGCGACATCCGGGTGGTCGACGAGGCCGGCGACGCGGACGCCGCCTATGCGGCCTTCTCGAGCGCGCGGCCGGACGTGCTGGTGACCGACCTGTCGATGCCGGGCGGCGGCGGCCTGGAGCTCATCCGCCGGGTGCTGGCGCGTGAGCCGCAGGCACGCGTGCTGGTGTTCACCATGCACGACGGCCCGCTGCTCGTGCGCCGCGCCTTCGAGGCCGGCGCGCGCGGCTACCTCACCAAGGCCAGCCCGCCCGAAGGGCTGGTCGACGCGGTTCGCAGCCTGCATGCCGGGCGCCGATATCTCGACCCCGATCTGCCGTCGAACCTCCTGCATCGCGACCCGCTCGACGAGGCGGCGCGGCTGGCGGCCCTCAGCGGCCGCGAGTTCGAGGTCTTCCGCCTGCTGGCCCAGGGCCAATCGCCGCGCGAATGCGCCGAGGCGCTCAAGCTCAGCGCGAAGACCGTCTCCAACCACCAGACGGTGATCAAGGACAAGCTCGGCGTCACCACCTCCGCGGCCCTGGTGCACCTGGCGATGCGGCATGGCGTGATCTCGACCGCCGGGGCCTGAGGGCGCGGCGGTGAACGCCGGGAAGTTTTCCGTGGTCGGTGCGAAGGGCCCTTGATAGCGTCGGCGCCAAGCTCGCCGATCGATGACGGGCACAGGACACAGGAGACTCCGGATGTTCCCTCGGACGCCGCACTGGCGCAGACACCCCCTGGCCCTGGCCGGCCTGAGCGCGCTGGCCTGTGCCGGCGCGGCGGCGCAGGAGCCCGGGCAGGACGAGCTGGTGGCCGCCGCCGGGGACGTGCAGCGCGTGGAGATCATCGGCGTCACGCCGGTGCCCGGCACGGGCGTCGCCAAGGACCAGATCCCCTCCAACGTGCAGACGGCCAACGATCGCCGCCTGCGCCAGCTCCAGAGCCTGAACCTGCCGGATTTCCTGGGCGGCCAACTGCCCAGCGTCAATGTGAACGAGATGCAGGGCAATCCGTTCCAGCTGGACGTGAACTTCCGCGGCTTCAGCGCCAGCCCGCTGCTCGGCACGCCACAGGGCCTGTCGGTGTTCCAGGACGGCGTGCGCGTGAACGAGCCGTTCGGCGACATCGTGAACTGGGACCTGATCCCCAAGGCCGCGCTGGCCAGCATCACCCTGCTGCCAGGCTCCAACCCCTTGTTCGGCCTGAACACGCTGGGCGGTGCGCTGTCCCTCCAGACCAAGAGCGGCGATACCCACCCGGGCACCGACGTCGAGCTGGAGCTGGGCTCCTTCAACCGCGTCAGCACCGAGGTCACCCACGGCCAGGCCCTGGGGGAGCAAGGCCATCTGTTCCTGGCCGCCAGCACCTTCAACGAGGATGGCTGGCGCGATTACTCGCCGTCGCAGCTGCGCCAGTTCTTCGGCAAGGGCGGGCAGCACCTCGGCAGCTTCTCCTGGGATGTGGCGCTCACCCATGTCGGCGGCAGCCTCATCGGCAACGGGCCCTTGCCGGAGACCATGCTGGCGCAACGCCGGGAGCAGGTCTACACCCGGCCGGACCGGACCGACAACGACATGACGCTCGTCGACCTGAACGCCAACCTGGACCTCAGCCGCGAACACCGCCTGTCGGCGACGGTCTATACGCGGATCGCCAACGCCGACACCTTGAACGGCGACCTGAACGATGACTACGACCCCGCGGCTGGCACCCCGGCCGGCGTCGAGCACCGCACCCACACCCGCCAGAGCGGCATGGGCGCCGCCCTTCAATCGACCTGGACGAGTGCGCCGCACCGCCTGACCGTGGGCGCTTCGATCGACACCGCGCGCAGCCGCTTCCGCCAGACCGCGGCCGAAGGAGACATCGACGACACGCTCCTGATCGTCCCGACCGAGGCACCCCAGACCGACGCCCTGATCGCCGGCCACAGCCGCACGGCCAGCGTCTATGTCCACGAGCTCTATGCCCTGAGGCCCGACCTGCAGCTGACGCTGTCGGCCCGCTTCAACGACACGCGGGTGACCACGGTGGATGAGGGCCGCCGTGACCTCGGGCTCGACACGAACCTCGACGGCGAAGGCCACTACCGCAAGCTCAACCCGGCCGCCGGATTCACTTGGCAGCTGACGCCGCGCTTCACCGCGTATGCCAGCCTTTCCCAGGGCAATCGCGTGCCGAGCCCGATCGAGCTCGGATGCTCCGACCCCGAGCATGCCTGCGTGCTGCCCAACGCGCTGCAATCCGACCCGCCGCTCAAGCAGGTCGTCTCCCGCACCGTCGAGGCCGGCATCCGGGGCAGCTTCGAGCCGGACTGGCACTGGAACGCGTCGCTGTTCAGCACCGTCAACCGCGATGACCTGCTGTTCATCAGCAACGGCCTGGCGGCGGGCTATTTCACCAACTTCGGCCGCACCAAGCGCCAGGGCGTCGAGCTGGCCGTGTCGCAGCAGATGACGGGCTTCAACTGGTCGGCCTCCTACAGCTACCTGCGCGCGACTTTCGAATCCTCGGCCTGCCTGGTGGCCGAGGCCAACAGCAGCGCCGGGACGAGCCCGCGCTGCACGGGCGAGGGCGAGATCGAGGTGCGGCCCGGCAACCGGCTCCCGGGCCTGCCGCAGCACACGTTCAAGCTGGCCGCCGACTGGCAGCCGGGCGGAGGGTGGAGCCTGGGCACGCAGCTGCGGGCCTACTCTGGCCAGTATGTTCGCGGCAACGAGAACAACGCCCACCGGCCGGACGGCGATGCCTTCAACGGCAGCGGGCGCATAGGCGGCTTCGCGGTGGTCGACCTCACCGCCGGCTGGAAGCTCGGCCGCGGCGTCGAGCTCATCGGCAAGATCGCCAACCTCTTCGACCGCCGCTACGGCACGGCCGGGCTGCTGGGACAGAACGCCTTCGATTCACGCCAGCGCCTGCTGCCGCCCGACGAGTGGCGCACCGAGCAGTTCGTCGGGCCCGGCGCGCCGCGTTCCGGGTGGCTGGGCGTTCGCATCGGGTTCTGAGCGCCCGGGAATGACGGAGATCGCCCCAGGTCACGCTGGTTCGGGCCCCTGGGGGCTCCGCACCGGTCGCGTCACCAGCCGCGGTTGGACGGGCAGGCCCAGGGTGAAGGGTGGCCCGAAGGACGGCAGGAACCCTGGAAAGTGCTGTCGCACCTGCACCTGCGCGAGCCGGCCGATGGCGGCCATGACCTCCGGTGCCTGATCGGCCGCCGATCGGACCCGGCCCCGGCCGGGCGCGGTGGTCTCCAGCGGCTGCGGCGCCTCCAGGAACTCGCGAGCCACCCCGGCCACGAGGATCTCCTGGCGAACCTCCGCGGGCAGGACCGCTGCGGAAGTGGCCTCGCCGCCCGTGACGGGGCGACCCTTGAGTGCCACGGCCAGCGCCTCCTGCGCGGACACTGGCTTCGAGAGCGCCCGCTGCACGAAGGCTTCGCTGACGCCCGGCTGGGCGCGCAGGAGTCCCCATGTGCTGTTCTGCGACGGGAGGTTGCGCGGATCGTGCTCGAGTGCGATGTGGCGCGCGTCGCTCTTGGCCTGCCCGAGGAGCTCGGGCCGCGGCCCGTCGACCTTGATGAAGGTGAAGGCGCTGAGCCACTTCCACTGCACCCGCGTGCTGTCCGGCGCGAAGACGGCCGGGCCGTCCTTCCACGCGTCGAGCACGATCGTTTTCTCGTCCGGCTTCCAGAGCGACGAAAGCTTGCGTGCCCCGGCCATCACGGATTCGGCCCAGCCGTGATCGGCCACGACGTTGCCCAGCATGACCACGGTCTCGCCGGATCCGGCGCTCAGGCGGCCGGCATGCGCGAAGGTCGTCACGACGGCATGTTCGCCGCAGTTTCCGGCACCGGCCCAGAGGGCCCGAGCCGCCGTGGACGCTGTCAGGGTGGCGAACTCCAGCGTGCGGGCAGCCTCCACCCGCGTGGTGGCCTGGCCGAATCCCTGCCTGTGGTCCTCCCGGACATTGCCGCGGCCGTAGGGCAGCAGCGCCCGGGCCTCGCGCAGCGACTCATCCGAGCGCCTGAGCCGGTCGAGGTCCTCGGGTTCCACCTTGCGTCCGTCCAGCGCCCTGGCCGCCACGTAAGCGGCCAGGGGGATCTCCTGCGCGGCGATCCGATCGGGTTGCCGCAAGGGAATGGTCGCCGCCTGCCCGCGCGTGGTGAGCCGGCTTTCGACCGGCAACGGCGCGCGGCGCGAGAGCGTGGTGCTTTCCAGGGCCTGCAAGCCGCGGGGCGGCAGCTCCTGGAACGTGGAGGGAGGAGGGTTGGATCCCCCCGGCTGCGGAGTGGCCGGGCGGTGGGTGTCTCCCGAGGGAGAAGGTCGGTGCGCGGCATGCGGCGGCGCTGAAGGCGTGAGAGGTCGCGTCATGATCGGTCCGGGCCCAGGGTAGGGCGGCCTGGGCACGCCACCTTCACGCGGCCCGAACCAAGCTACGCCGGCGCGAACCGGCGGCCCCGGTTTGCGATCGTTGCGGCCGGGCGCAGCTGTGAACGACGGCTCGGCTCTTGCTTGCCGGGGCACGGAGCGCTCCGGCGCAAGGGCTGTGCCGTGTCCGGCGCACACTGTCACCAACGACAACACCGACAAAGGGTGCCGCATGAACGGAGACGACGCGCTGCTGGCCGACTGGCGGCAGCGCGCGCTGGCGCTGGAATCCGAGGTGGCCAAGGCCATGATCGGCCAGGCGAGGGTCATCCGGCTGGTCAACATCGCCGTCTTCGCGCGCGGCCACGTGCTGCTGCAAGGCGACGTGGGCGTCGGCAAGACCACGCTGCTGCGCGCCTTCGCGCAAGTGCTGGGCGGCGCCTTCGCCCGCACCGAGGGCACCATCGACCTGATGCCCAACGACCTCGTCTACTACACCCACATCGGTCGCGACGGGCGCCCTGCGGTCGACCCCGGCCCGCTGATCCGGCACGGCGAAGAGCTGGCGATCTTCTTCTTCAACGAGATCAACCGCGCCCGTCCGCAAGTGCATTCGCTGCTGCTGCGGGCCATGGCCGAGCGCAGCATCTCGGCCTTCAACCGGGAGGTCCGCCTGCCGCACCTGCAGGTCTTTGCCGACCGCAACCGGGTGGAGCGTGAAGAGACCTTCGAGATCTCGTCGGCGGCGCGCGACCGTTTCATGATGGAGATCACCATCGACGCCCCTTCGACGGCCGAGGACCGCCGCGCGCTGATGTTCGACCCGCGCTTCCACGACACCGATCGCCTCGTCGGCGACCTGCCACCGGCCATGGTCGACCACCAGGCCCTGAACGAGATCGGCGCGCTGGTGCAGCGCAGCATCAGCGCTTCGCAGGCGCTTTCCGACTATGCGCTGGCCTTGTGGCAGGCGACCGCCGCGCCGGCCGACTATGGCGTGCGCCTGTCGGACCTGGATGTCTCCAAGCTCATGCTGGCCGGCGCCAGCCCGCGCGGCATGAGCATGGTGCTGCGCGCGGCGCGGGTCTGTGCCTGGCTGCAGGATCGCGAGTACGTGACGCCCGAGGACGTGCAGGCCGTGTTCTTCGAGAGCGTGGCGCATCGCCTTTGCTACCAGCCGGTCTACGAGATGCGGCGCCACGAGATCGCCGGCCCGCTGGTGGCGGGCATCCTGCACGGCGTGGCAGCGCCCTGACGCCATGGCCTCGGATGCGGCGCCGCCCAGGGAGATCCACTACCGGGTCGGCACCATGGTGCGCGGCCAGTTTCCCGGCCGGCACCGCAGCACGCGCGGCGCGAGTGGCTTCGAGTTCCGCGGACACGCCTCCTTGCTCGACGTGCCGGACCCGCGCCGCCTGGACCTGCACGCCAGCCTGCGCGACCCGCTGGAGAACTGGCTGGTACGGGTGCAGAGCGAACGCCGTTCAATCCCGGTCACGATGGTGGCCGACCTGTCCGCCTCCATGGGCTTCGAAGGGGCCCGCCCCAAGCTGCAGGTGCTGGCGGATTTTGCCGAGAGCCTGTCGTGGTCGGCCTGGCGCAATGCCGACAGCTTCGGCTTCATAGGCTGCGACACGCAGGTGATCGAGGGCTTCCTCCAGCCGCAGACCCGCGCGCGAGGCGCCGTGGCGCACATAGCCGACAGCCTGCGCAGCCTCAGGCCGCAGGGCCGATCGGCCGGCGGGCTGCTGCAGGCGCACCGGCACCTGAGCCGCCAGCGCTCGCTGGTCTTCCTGCTGTCCGATTTCCACCTGCCGCCGGCGCTGGTGGAGCAGGTGCTCGACAGCCTGGCCTCGCACGACGTGGTGCCGGTGGTGCTGTGGGACCGGCAGGAGTTCGCCCTCCAGGCGCGCAGCGGCCTGGCCCGCGTGGTGGATCCGGAGTCCGGCCACCGCCGGCTCGTCTGGTGGCGGCCGGCGCTTCGCCAGCGCTGGCTGGTCCAGCAGCAGGCCCGCCGCGATGCCCTGCTGAAGCAGTTCCAGGCTCGGCGGCTGGCACCGCTGTTCCTGGAGGACGGGTTCGATGCCGACGCCGTCACCCGCTACTTCTTCTCGTGAGCGCCGGATGAATGCTCGCGCGGTCCCGGCGCTCCTGGCGGCATCGCTGGCCATGGGCGGGTGGGCGCAGGTTCGCGCGGCCGACGTCCCTGGCGTTCACGTGCAGGAGCCGCGCGCGTTCGGCTACTCGATCGGCGACGTCGTGCTGCGTGTCGTCACTGTCGACATACCGGCGGGCCTCGACCTCGACGAGGCCTCGCTGCCGGACAGCGCGCTGCGTGGGCGGGCGATCGAATTGCGCCGCCTGGCCCATGAAAGCAGCTGGCGGCCGGGAGGGCGGCGGCACGAGCTGAAGCTGGAGTACCAGGTGCTGGTGTCTCCGCCGGACGTTCGCACGCTGGAGCTGCCGCCCATCACGCTGCATCTCGTGCCCTCGTCGACAGGCCGCAACGCGCCGCGCGAGCAGGATCTGCGCGTCGACGCCTGGCCGGTGACCGTGTCCCCGCTGACGCCCCCCGAGGCCCGCACGAGGGAAGGCTTGGGCGAGTTCCGGCCCGACCGGTTGCCGCCCCTGCTCGACACCACCGCAGCGCGCAAGCGGCTGCTCGCCTATGCCGCCGTGGCGGCGGTCCTGCTCGGCTACCTCGGCTTCGTGTACCTCTGGCTGCCGTGGTGGGCCCCGTACCACCGGCCCTTCGGTGTCGTGTGGCGCTCCCTGCGCCAGGGGAATACGGCGTCCGCCGAACAGCGGCGAGAGGCATTTCGCCGTCTGCACGGCGCCTTGAACCAGACCGCCGGACGCGTGGTCTTCGAATCCGACATCGCCGCCTTCGTGGCCGAGCATCCGCAGTTCGCCGGCCTGCGCGAAGAGCTGGCGGGCTTTTTCCGGCGCTCGCGTGAGCAGTTCTTCGCCGCAGCGGTGCCCGCTGGCGATTCGGCAGACCACGACTGGCTGCTGCGCTTCTGCCGCGCCTGCCGCGACGCCGAGCGGGGCACATCGTGATGAGCCTCACCCATCCCTGGGCCCTGTGGCTGCTGCCTCTCGCGCTGCTGGCCCTGCTGCCGGGTGTCGCGCACGAGCTGCGCAATTCCGCCGCCGAGCAGATGCCGCGCGACCGGGCTTCGGCCGCGCTGAATGCCGCGTTGCGCCTGGTGGCGCTGCTGGCGCTGGCCGCCATCGTCATCGGCATCGGCGGGCCCTATCGGCCCGAGTACCCGGTGGAAAAGGTCGGCAAGGGGGCCGAGATCGTGCTGATCCTCGACCGCAGCCGCAGCATGGACCAGGGCTTTGCCGGCTCGGCCACGGCGGCCGGCGGAGCCGCCGTGCGCGGCACCGGCCCCGAGGCGCTGGACTACTACTCGAGGCTGGCCAACGCGCGCAACCGCGACTCCAAGGGACAGGCCGCGCGCCAGCTGCTGGCGGAGTTCGCCGCCCGGCGCCCGGACGACCGCTTCGGCATGGTCGTGTTCAGCACCGTGCCGATGAGGGTGCTCGACTTCACCCAGCAGCAGGAGGCGATCCAGGCCGCCATCGCGGCGGCCAGCGTCGGGCGCGGCTTGTCAGAGACCAACATCGGGCTCGCCCTGGCCTCGGGCTTGTCGTACTTCGAGGGCCGGCCGTACACCGGCTCGCGCATCCTGCTGCTGGTCTCCGACGGGGGCGACCAGCTCGACCCGGATGTGCGCGAGCACCTGCGCTACCTCGTGCGCAAGCACCGCGTCGGCATCTACTGGATCTACCTGCGATCACTCAACAGCCCCGGCCTGCGGGTGGAGAAGAACGAGACCCCGGCCAACCTCGACGTCGTGCCCGAGTACGTGCTCCATCGCTATTTCGAATCGCTGGGCGCGCCGTACCACGCCTACGAGGCCGAGAACCCGACGGCGCTGCAGAAGGCCATCGACGACCTGGACCGGCTGGAGAACCTGCCCATCGTCTACCGCGAGATCGTCCCGCGGCGCGACCTGGCGCCGGTGGCCTACGGCCTGGCGCTGGCCTGCGTGCTGCTGCTGACTGCGGCCAACCTGCTGGAGATCAAGCGATGGGCGTGAGGCGCGCCGTCTGGGCCGCGTTGGCCGCGCTCGCTGTGGTGGCAACGGCCGATGGTGCCTGGACGTGGCGCCTGCAGCGCCTGAACGCGCAGATCAAGGCCGGCCAGGCTACGCCCCCGCCGGCCGGCGCCGAACCGGAGCTGCAGTTCGCCTACGCCTACGCCCAGGCGGCCAGCGGCGAGTTCGACCCGGCCCTGAAGCGCTACCAGGCGCTCGAGGCCGAGACGGCGTTGGGCCAGGCCGCGCGCTTCAACAGCGCCAACCTGCTGGTCCGGCAGGCGCTGCGCGCGCTGGAAGGGCAGCCCTCGGGCCAGGCGATCGCGCTGATCGAGCTGGCGAAGGAGAACTACCGCGAGGTGCTCAGGCGCGACCCCGGGGACTGGGACGCCCGCTACAACCTCGAGCGCGCGCAGCGCATGCTGCCGGATCCGGAGGAGGCCGATCCCGACGCGGCCGCGGAATCCAAGCGGGCCGAACGGGCCGCCACCACCATGCGCGGCTACAGCCCGGGCTTGCCATGAACGGGCCCCTTCGCCGAGGGGCGCAGGCGCTGTCCGCGCTGGGCAGGCGGGCCGTGGACTCGGCCCGGCGCGAGGCCGACCGCTGGCAGCTGGGCGCTGCGGCGCTGGCCCTGGCGGCCTGCTTCCTGAAGCCCGGTGTCGAGGTCGAGCAGTCGCTGTTCGAGCACGTCATCGTGCTCGACGTGACGCAGAGCATGAACGTGCAGGACGAGTTCGTCCAAGGCCGGCCGGCCTCGCGGCTGGCCTTTGCGAAGCACGCGTTGGGCCAGGCGCTGGACGATCTGCCCTGCGGCTCCAAGGTGGGCTGGGCCATCTTCACCGAGTACAGGGCCTTCCTGCTCATCGCGCCCATCGAGGTGTGCGGCGGTCTGGTGGAGCTGCAGTCGACCCTGGCCCGCATCGACGGCCAGATGGCCTGGAGCGGCAACAGCGAGGTGGCCAAGGGGCTGCACAGCGCCTGGGGGATCGCCCGTGCGCTGCCGCACCAGCCTTCGCTGGTCTTCGTGACCGACGGCCACGAGGCGCCGCCCTTGAATCCGAAGCACCGGCCTTCGTTCGACGACAAGCCGGGCGACGTGGCGGGGCTGATCGTGGGCGTAGGCGGGCTGGTGCCGATGCCCATCCCCAAGACCGATCCGTCGGGTCGCTCACTCGGGTTCTGGGGGTCGGACGAAGTGGCCCAGAGCGATGTCTACAGCGAAGGGCGCGGGGCCAGCGTGCGCTCCGAGAAGTTCGTCGACGACGACGCGCCCGCGCCCGCGCTGCCCGGCGCGACGCCCGGCAGCGAGCACCTGTCGTCGATGCGCGAGGCCTATCTGCGGCTGCTCGCCCGTGAACAGCGCCTGGGCTTCCACCGCCTGACTGGCGAGGAGGGCCTGGCCAAGGCCCTGACCGCGCCGTCGCTGGCCCGGCCGGTGAACGCGCGAGCCGACCTGCGGCCCCTGCTGGCGGGGCTGGCTTTGTGTCTGCTGCTGGCGCGGCACCTTCAGCTGCCCGCTCGCCGCCTTCGGCCGCTGCTGACGAAGCGGCTCGGCGCGCTGCGCTGGCGACAATCGCGCGAGCCAGAACTCAAGCTGCGGCGCGATACATGACCCACGCTCTCCTGGACGATGCCGCGCGGCGGGCGTCCTGCTATCTCGAAGGCCTGCCGGGCCGTCCTGTCGCGCCGACAGCCGAGGCCAGGCAGCGACTGCAAGGCCTGGACGAGACGCTGCCCGAAGGGCCGCAGCCGCCCGAGGCCGTGTTGCAACGGCTCGACGAGCTCGGGTCGCCGGCCACGATGGCGATGGCCGGCGGCCGCTTCTTCGGCTTCGTTGTCGGCGGTGCCTTGCCCGTGGCCGTGGCCGCAAACTGGCTGGCCACTGCCTGGGACCAGAACGCCGCTTCCCCCAGCGCTTCGCCCGGCGTGGCAGCCTTCGAGCAGGCCGCCTTGCGCTGGCTGCTGGACCTGTTCGGCCTGCCCGCGCACGCGGCGGGCGCCTTCGTGACGGGCGCCACCCAGGCCAATCTGTGCGGCCTCGCCGCGGCGAGGCACGCGGTGCTGGCCCGTGCCGGCTGGGATGTGGAGGCCGACGGGCTCTTCGGGGCGCCGCCCGTGACCGTGGTGGTGGGCGAGGAGGCGCATCCCACCTTGTTCAAGGCGCTCGGCGTGCTCGGTCTCGGCCGCCGGCGCGTGGTGCAGGTTCCGGTGGATGCGCAGGGCCGCATGCGGGCCGACCGGCTGCCCGCGCTGTCCGGCCCGACCATCCTGTGCCTGCAGGCGGGCAATGTGAACACCGGCGCGTTCGACCCCATCCCGGCGCTTTGCGCGCAGGCCCACGCCGCGGGCGCCTGGGTGCATGTGGACGGCGCGTTCGGCCTGTGGGCTCGCTCCTGCGCGGCGCTGCGAGCGCTGTCCGATGGCGTGGAGCAGGCGGACTCCTGGGCCACCGATGCCCACAAGTGGCTGAACGTGCCCTACGACAGCGGCCTCGCGTTCGTGCGCGATGCGGATGCGCTGCGCGCCGCGATGTCCGTCACCGCGGCCTACCTGCCGGCCACGGCGCAGGAGCGCGTGCCGTCCGACTTCACGCCCGAGCTGTCGCGCCGGGCGCGTGGCGTCGACATCTGGGCGGCGCTGAGCGCGCTGGGGCGCCAGGGCGTGGCGGACCTGGTCGAGCGCTGCTGCCGGCACGCCCGGCGCTTCGCCCAGGGCCTGTCCGAAGCCGGCCATGTGATTCGCAACGAGGTGGTGCTGAACCAGGTGCTGGTCAGCTTCGGCGATGCCGCCATGACCCGCCGCGTGATCGCCGCACTGCAGGCCGAGGGGACCTGCTGGTGCGGCGTGACGGAATGGCAGGGGCACACGGCGATGCGCATCAGCGTGTCGTCATGGGCCACCACCGACGGGGATGTGGAGCGCAGCCTGGCGGCGATGTTGCGCGTGGCTGCTGAGTGCGGCGCGTGAATTGATTCGACGCCAAACAGCGCTGAGTCCGATCGGGCGATGTTCGGGCGGTCGAAGTCGCTTTCGCAACCGCGTCGATGGCCAGGCTGGGTTGAAGCAGACTCGAGCGATACATCTCGTACTGGGTTCGTCCCTGCCAGCTCATGCTCTCGCCCTCCCGTATCGCCAGCCCGGGGCGGACGCCGTCGCCCGTCCGCACGCCCGACGAGAGCTCTCTTGGCGCTGGACGGCATGCCACGGCCGAGCTGCCCGCAAGCAGTCTCCCGGGCCCATCGCCGCGAGGCGGATCGGTCGCCGGTGCCACAGCGCCGCGATCGCCATCGCCGGCGCACAAGAAGGCCCCTGCCGATGGGGCGGACGCTGCTGCGGTCGCGATCGCGGGCCTCAAGCAGATCCCCTACTACTCGAGCAAGCCCGGGCGCGACCCGGAGGTGAGACTCAATCAGCAGGCGCACTTTGCGGGTGCCGATGGCGAACTCATCGAATGCCGGCACCTGGCGATGGCCTGGCTGCGACAGCATGAGGCGGGCCCGGCCAAGCCGGACTACCGGGCCTTCGAAAGCCTGGAGGCCATCGTGCGCAACGTGCCTCGCACCGAGCAGGCCACCTACGACAACCTGGCCGCGGCGCAGACGGACCTGTACATCGTCAAGCCCGACGAGTGGGGCCACTTCGCCGCCAAGTGCTTCCGCGAGATGGAGCAGGGCGCCGTGACGGTGATGCGGATGCTCGTCGAATCGACCATGCACACCATGGCGGCGGAGTTCAAGATCAAGCGCGAGCCCGGCCAGCCGGTCCAGTACGTGCAGAAGGTCTACGACCCGAATTCGACGCTGACGCACAAGAGGTCGAGCACCGGCGACCTCGGCGACGTGCAGGAAGGAGCGATCAAGGACTTCCTCAAGCACGAGGATCTTTCCGTCGCGTACTTCGGATCGACCGCGCTCCTGGTTCGTGCCATTCCCGAGGGCGGGCTGGCGAGCCTTCCCGCGGCGCCGCCGGGGGGGCCGGTGGGCCGCCGGCTGGCGAACGAGCTGCCGCCGCTCGACGAGACGGTGATGTACTTCCTGCTCGGCGACGGCTTCGGCGGTTCGCTGCGCGACTTGAAGCCCACCATCGTGCAGATGGCGCGCGACGATCCGGAAGGCGCGACCGAGTTGCTGGCCGCCTACAACATCGACGAAGACACGGGGCTGTATGCAGCCGTCGACAAGGGCATGGCCGATGCCACCTCCGCCTTCTGCGAGATCGTGCGCGACTGCGCGCTGGACGACGAGTCGAAGGTGGAGCTCCTGACCGGACAGGCCGGCGACGGTGTACCGGCCTTGCATGTCGGCATGCAGGAAGGGCGGGCGGAAGCGGTGGGTGCGCTCGTCGGCGGCATCGTCGACTCGGGCCTCGACTCGCGCTTGCGCGCGAAGCTGATCATCGCGGCTGATCCTGATGGCGTGCCGGCGGTGTCGATGGCGATGCAGATGGGCCAGCACCAGTCGGTCAGCGCACTGGTCGATGCCCTGGAACGATCCGATTTCGAGACGCCTTACGTCGCTGCGCTGTTGCAGGGGCCTCGGCCTGATGGAAGGCCGGCGCCTGCGCTGGCCATAGGAATGGGCAGCGGCCAGGGCGATGCCGTGCGCGCATTGGCGCAAGGCATTGCGAACTCCAGCAAGCTCACGGCGGTGCACAAGTACCACTTGCTGTCCGCCCGCGATCAGCTGGGCCGGCCGGCGCTGTCGGTGGCCGTGTTGTCGGAGCAGCCGAGGTCCATCGCGGAGTTCGTGGACGTTGTCGCTCGCTCCGACCTGCCACCGGGCGCCAAGCGTGATCTGCTGCTGGCGCGCGACCCCGGCGGCTTGCCTGCCCTGGCGGCCGCGGCGCTGCACGACCGCGGCGGGGCCGTGCAGGCGTATGCCGATGCCGTCCTTTCTTCGGCGCTGCCGGCCGCGCTCAAGGTCGAGCTGCTGCTGGCCGAGCATCAAGGGGTGACGGCCTGCAGCGGCGCTCTCGCCCGAGGGTCGGATGCGTTTGCGAACGCGCTGCGCGAGGCGGTGAGCCGTTCGTCGCTCTCGGCCGAGGAGCAGGCGAGGGTGCTGGACGGCGCACCGCGCCGTCGGCGAGTCGATTGAAGCGTGGCGCCGGGCTTCCTCGGCGCCTCAGAGTTGCCGGAACTGCGGCGCGAAGGCTGGCTCCCCTGTGCGCAGGGGAAGCTGCCGCGGCAGGTGCCAGCCTTCGTCGAGCTGGAAACGCAACAGGCGTTGCGCCCCATCGAACTCCGCGATCGCGGGGTCGTTCCACAGCACCTCGGCTTTGCCGGTCAGGCACCACAGGTCGCCGCGCCGCCAGTCGACGACGAGCAGCCCGGCCCGCGGATACGCCGCGACGTTGCCCAGGGTGTTGAAGAAGAAGTTGCCGGCGTAATCGGGAATCGTCAGGAGGCTGCGCCCGTCGGCTTGCGAGACCCGGACGAAGCCGGGCAAGCCGCCTCGGTGCGAGACGTCCACGCCGCCGTTCGCCGAGGGCGCCGCATCGCCGGAAGACGCGGTGGCGATGAAGAAGGTGTCCGCCTGGTGGACGACTGTGACGCCCTCCGCCGGCAGCAGCGGCCCGAAGCTTCGAGGAGCCCCCGCCGGCTCAGCCTCGGTCCAGGTGAAGTCGCGGGCCTGGATGTACTTGGGGCAGTTGCCGAAGCTCTGGACCACCTCGACCGCGAGTTCACCGGCCGCGACTGGCGACGCGACGACACCGTTCGCCCGGTTGCGACGGCGGGTCGACGGCTCGATGCCCAGCAAGCCGATCGGCCGGCCAGGCTCCAGTCGCAGGTCCAGCGTCGTCTCGCCGATTGGCCGGTGCCCGAGCACGAGCGAACGCGCATCCGGCGTGCGAACGAACCCTGGCCGGCCGGCGGCCATCGTCGCCCACGGCCGTCCGGCCGCATCGAGCGCGCCCACCAGCATGAACGGAAGCTTCTCGAACAGCTCGCGGTGCTGGTCAGGCATTTCGGCGCGGACGACACGGTGGCCGATTTCGGCCATGCGCTCGGCCACGCCGGCGCGGGCTTGCAGGGCCCGCTCACCGGCATGGAAGGCCGGCTCGGCATGCGCCCAGCCGGGCAGGGGTTGGCGGTCGGTCATGACGCGGGCCTTCACGCAGGCGCTGCCGGCGGTTCCGGCTGCCGGGCCATGCCGACGAAGCCGGGCAGGGCTTCGATGCGTGACAGCCAGGCCCGCACGGCGGGATAGGGCATCAGCGAAACGCCGCCCTCCGGCGCATGGGCGGTGTAGGTGTAGAGCGCGATGTCGGCGATGGTGGGCTCGGCCGCGGCGAGGCAGGGCTGGGCGGCCAGGTGCTGCTCCATCTGGGCGAACAGGCGCTCGGCCAGGGCTTGGCGCTGCGGGTCCTGCTCGCGCCTGAACACCACCGCCGCGCGGGCCGAGGCGGGCCCGTTGGCCAGTTGGCCGGCCGCCACGCTCAACCAGCGCTGGACGCGGGCGGCACCGAGAGCGTCGCGCGGATACCAGCGGCCGCTGGGGTCGTGGCGGGTGGCGAGGTAGACCAGGATGGCGTTGCTGTCGGCGATGGTCTCGTCGCCGTCTTCGAGCACCGGCACCTGGCCGAAGAGGTTGCGGGCGAGGAACTCGGGCCGCCGCTGCTCGCCGCCGAGGAGGTCGACGTCGACGAGTTCGACGGGCAACCCGAGCAGGGACAGCATCAGCTGGGCCCGGTGGGCGTGGCCGGACAGGGCGTAGCGGTACAGGCGCAGGGGCATGGTGTTCTCCGGGTGCTTGGGGGATGTCCGCACGATAGGCATTTCGCGTGGAGAGCAGAATCACCACGAGTCGCACTTCAGCATTACGCCCGCTGCAATGGCCGAGATCGATCACCTGCGCACCTTCGTCACCGTGGCGGAATCGGGCGGCTTTGCCGCGGCGGCGAGGCACCTCGGCATTTCGGCCCCCGCGGTCACCCGTGCGGTCGCCGCGCTGGAACTGCATCTCGGCGCCCGGCTCCTGCACAGAACGACGCGGCATGTGCGGCTGACCGACATCGGCGAACGCTTCGTGCAGGACGCGCGCCGCATCCTCGCCGAGCTGGACGAGGCCGAGGCTTCGGCACGCGGCGCGCACAGCGAGCCGCTCGGCGAGCTGGCCGTCACCGCGTCGGTGATCTTCGGCCGGCTGCACGTGGCGCCGCTGCTGTTCGACTTCCTGACACGCTACCCGAGGGTCACCACCAGAGCCTTGTTCGTCGACCGGGTGGTGAACCTGATGGAAGAGGGCTTCGACGTCGCGGTCCGCATCGCGCATCTGCCGGACTCTTCCTTCACGGCCGTGCCGGTCGGCTGGGTGCGTAGGGTGCTCGTGGCTTCGCCGGCCTATCTCCAAGCGAACGGCACGCCGGCCCATCCGGCCGAACTGAAGTCGCACCGGGCCATCCTCTTTGCGCAAGGAGGCGCCACCCCGAAGGTTTGGATCTTCTCGGCGCCGGGTGAGCCCGGCCTGCGCGAAGCCACGGCGCCGCGGGCGCCTCTGGTGGTCAATGCGGGCGACGTGGCGATCGAGGCGGCGATCGCCGGCCACGGGCTGGCTCGCGCGCTGTCGTACCAGGTCCGCGCGCACATCGCGGCGGGTCGCCTGGTGCGGGTGCTGCAGTCGTTCGAGGTACCGCCCATCCCCGTCCAGCTGGTCTACCCCGAGGGCCGGCGCGCGGCGGCCAAGGTGCGCGCCTTCGTCGACTTCGCCGCGCCGCGGCTGCGCGCCGAGCCGACCCTGAACGAAGCCTGACACCGCGCTTGTCACAGCGTGGAGCGAGCTTCGCGCCGCCTCGATTGCGCCAAGCTGCGACAGCGCGCGCTCCGGATACGCCCTCGCTACAGGGTTGCCACGTAGGCGGCGCCTGATTCCGGCCGTCCCGCCGCGTGGCATGGGCTTTGCGCTTGATCAGTCGCTTGCCGATCGCCGCGGCAACGCCGCCCGCGGCGCCCCCATTCAAACCGGAGACAAGGACATGCGTTTCCACGCCCTTCGCGCCCTTTCACTGGCCGCCATGGCCTGCGCCGCCGCTGGCACCCAGGCCTCGGTGACCGACCAGATGATCCAGACCGACAACCGCGCGGGCAAGAACGTGCTGTCGTGGGGCCTGTCGACAGACGGCGAGCGCTACTCGCCGCTCAAGCAGGTGAACACCGCCAACGCCTCCCGCCTGGTGCCGGCGTGGGCCTTCTCCTTCGGCGGCGAGAAGCAGCGCGGCCAGGAAAGCCAGCCCGTCATCTACAACGGCAAGATGTTCGTGACCGCGTCGTACTCGCGCCTGTTCGCGCTGGATGCGACCACCGGCAAGAAGCTGTGGAAGTACGAGCACCGCCTGCCCGAGGGCATCATGCCCTGCTGCGACGTGGTCAACCGCGGCGCCGCGCTGTACGACAACCTCGTCATCTTCAGCACGCTCGATGCGCAACTCGTCGCGCTCAACCAGGACACCGGCGACGTCGAGTGGAAAGAGAAGATCGACGACTACCAGGCCGGCTACTCCAGCACCGCCGCGCCCATCATCGCCAACGGGCTGATCCTGACCGGCGTGTCCGGCGGCGAGTTTGGCGTCGTGGGCCGCGTGGAGGCGCGTGATGCGAAGACCGGCAAGCTGGTCTGGGTCCGCCCGACCGTCGAAGGCCACATGGGCTACAAGTTCGACGCCGACGGCAAGAAGATCGAGAACGGCATCTCCGGCACCACCGGCCAGACCTGGCCGGGCGACCTGTGGAAGACCGGCGGCGCCGCCACCTGGCTGGGTGGCACCTATGACGCCAAGACCGGCCTGGCCTACTTCGGCACCGGCAACCCCGCGCCGTGGAACAGCCACCTGCGCAAGGGCGACAACCTGTTCTCGTGCTCGACGGTGGCGATCGACATCAAGACCGGCCAGATCAAGTGGCACTACCAGGGCACGCCGAACGACGGCTGGGATTTCGACGGCGTCAACGAGTTCGTCACCTTCGACGCGCCCGACGGCCGCCGCCTGGGCGGCAAGGCCGACCGCAACGGCTTCTTCTACGTGATCGACGCCAACAACGGCAAGCTGGAGAACGCCTTCCCCTTCGTCAAGAAGATCACCTGGGCCTCCGGCATCGACCTGAAGACGGGCAAGCCCAACTTCAACGCCGACAACCGCCCGGGCGACCCGACCTCCGGCGACGGCAAGAAGGGCAACTCGGTGTTCTCGGCCCCGTCCTTCCTCGGCGGCAAGAACCAGATGCCGATGGCCTACTCGCCCGACACCAAGCTGTTCTACGTGCCCGCCAACGAGTGGGGCATGGAGATCTGGAACGAGCCCATCGCCTACAAGAAGGGCGCCGCCTACCTGGGGGCGGGCTTCACCATCAAGACCATCAACGACGACTACATCGGCGCCTTGCGCGCGATGGATCCCAAGACCGGCAAGATCGTCTGGGAGGTGAAGAACGGCGCGCCGCTGTGGGGCGGGGTGCTGACCACCGGCGGCAACCTCGTCTTCTGGGGCACGCCCGAGGGCTACCTCAAGGCCGCCGACGCCAAGACCGGCAAGGTCGTCTGGGAGTACCAGACCGGCTCCGGCGTGGTCGCGCCGCCGGTGACCTGGGAGCAGAACGGCACGCAGTACGTGGCCGTGGTGTCCGGCTGGGGCGGCGCGGTGCCGCTGTGGGGTGGCGACGTGGCCAAGAAGGTCAACTACCTCGAGCAGGGCGGCATGGTCTGGGTCTTCAAGCTGGCCAAGTGAGCCGAAGGAGCAAGAAGCCATGAGCTGCCACCCCACCCGCCGCCGGGTCGTCATCCGGCTGGCCTGCAGCGGCGCGGCGCTGGCCGCGCTGCCCGCGGCCCACGCCCAGGCCGCGCACGTCGACGAGGACTCCGAGACCGCGGTGGCCCTGGGCTACCGCCACGACACGCAGAAGGTCGACGTCAAGAAGTTCCCGACCCACCAAGCCAGCCAGCACTGCGCCAACTGCGGGTTCTGGCAAGGCGCCGCCACGGATGCCTGGGGCGGCTGCTCGATGTTCGGGCGCAAGCAGGTGGCCAACGGGGGATGGTGCGCGGCCTGGCGCAAGCCGTGAGGGGCTGAGCGTGTGGTCGGCCGGCTGCGCGATACCGTCGCAGCTGGCCGACCGGCAACTTCTCGCCCGCGCGAGAAGGCCCGTGCTCAGCGTTCGCGACCGGCGCGCCTGAGCACCTGCGTCACTGGCTCGACCAGGTACTGCAAGGGCGTGCGTTCCTCGCCCTTGAGGTAGACCTCGGCCGGCATGCCGGCTTGCAGCTTCACGTCGCCTGCGCGTGCCATCGAGGCCGGGTCGACCTCGACCTGCACCACGTAGAACGCCTGGCTGGTTGCGTGGTCTATCGTGCGGTCGGCCGCGACGTAGAACACTTTGCCCTGCACCAGAGGCGTCGTGCGGGAATTGAATGCGGTGAAGCGGATCTCGGCCGGCTGGTCCTGCTGCACGCGGCTCACGTCTTCGGTGCGGACATGTGCTTCGACGACCAGCCGCGGATTGCTCGGCACGATGTCGGCAATGGGCTCTCTCGGCGAGACCACGCTGCCCGGCGTCGTGAACTTCAGGTTGATGACATCGCCCGCCACCGGCGCGACGATCACCTGACGGCTCGAGGCATCGACGGTCTTGCGCTGCTCCTGCTCGATCTCGGCGAGCTTGGCCGCGCTCACCTTCAGCTGGTCGCTCGCCTGCTGTCGGTAGTCACCCTCGAGGGACTTGATGCGCAGGTCGGCGTCGAGCAGGCGTTGCTCTGCGCGCGCCAGGTCCGAGCGTTTTTCTTCCAGCTTGACGCCGTAGTCGGCCACCGTGGCCTCCAGCTGCGAGATGCGCGTCGCCGAGATGAAGCCGTCGCCGAGGAGCCGGCGGTTCGTTTCCAGCTCGGCCGTCTGGTGCTTCAGCGACTCGGTGGCCTGGGCGATCTGCGCGCGCAGCGCCGTCGCCTCCTGCAACACCTTGACCTGCTGCGAACGCAGCAGCACGGATTGGCTGACCAGCGCATCGCGCCGCGCGCTGAAAAGCGCACGCTCCTTGGCCATCTGCTCGGCCAGCCGCGGGTCACTGCGCGCCGCCTCGATCAAGGCGCCCGGAAACTGCACCGCCGCCGCCGCCATCTGCTCGGCCTCCAGCCGCGCGAGGCTGGCGCGTTCGACCGCGACGCGATAGTTCAGGCGGTTCAGGTCCGCATCGACCGACACGTCGCCGAGCACCAGCAGCGTCTCGCCCTTCGCGACATGCTGGCCGTCCCGTACCCTCACTTCGCGCACCGTCCCGCCTTCGGCATGCTGGACCACGCGGCGGTCGAGGTCGACCTTGACGTGCGAGCTCGCGACGACGGCCGCCGAAAGCGGCGCGAAGGCCATCCAGGCGGCCGCCGGCACGACACCGAGCACCAGCACCGCGGCCGCGCGGCGGGCGAGCTGGCGCGCCTCGAGCAGGTGCAGGGCGAGCGGGGCCTGCGGCTCCACGGAACTCATCACGGCACTGCTCATCAGGCTCTCTCCTCGCGCACTTGCCGCGCCACGTCATGCTCTGCCGGGTTCGTCGCGCGCGGCATGGGGACCACCTGCGCGCCGCCGCCCGCCGCCGGGCCCTTGTGCTGCATCGCTCTAATGACCTCTGCCGCGGCGCCGTAGTGCTGCACCTTGCCGGCGTCGAGGACCAGCATCTTGTCGACGTGCTGGATCAAGGTGGTGCGGTGGGTGACCACGACCACCGTCGCCTGCCCGCGCAGGGCCTTCAGCGTCTCGGCCAGGGCCTGTTCGCCGGCACCATCGAGGTTGGAGTTGGGCTCGTCGAGGATCAGCAGCTTCGGCTCGTCATACAGCGCCCGCGCCAGGGCGATGCGCTGGCGCTGGCCGGGCGAGATGACCGGGCTGAGCGGATCGACCATCGTGTCGTAGCCCTCGGGCAGCGAGAGGATCAGCTCGTGCACGTGAGCGCGTTGCGCGGCCTGCACGACCTTGTCCGGATCCACTTCGCCCAGGCGTGCGATGTTCTCGGCGACGGTGCCGGGGAACAGCTCCACATCCTGCGGCACGTAGCCCAATGAGGGCCCCAGGTGTTGGCGCGGCCACTGCGCCAGGTCGGCCTGGTCGAGCCGAACCACCCCGGCGGTGGGCTTCCACACCCCCGTCAGCAGCCGCACCAGGGTCGACTTGCCGGCACCGCTGGCGCCGATGACGGCGAGCGACTCGCCCGCCTCGAGCTGCAGCGAGACGCCGGCGATCAGCATGCGTTCGCCCTGCGGCGAGCGGAACATCAGGTTCTGCGCCAGCAACTGCCCGGTCGGCGTGGGCAGCGCCATGCGCGGCGGCTGCGCGTCGGCGAAAGCGAGCAACTCGCTCAGGCGCCGGAACGCTGCACGGCCCTCGGCCAGGATGCGCCAACTGCCCACCACTTGCTCCACCGGCGCCAGCGCGCGGCCGAGCAGGGTGGTGGTCGCGATCATCACGCCGGAGCTCGCCTCGCCGCGGATCACCAGCCACGCGCCGAGCGCCATCATCAGGACCTGGACGGCCTGGCGCACGGTGCGCGCCAGCGCCGCCATCGCGACCGTCTTGGTGGCGGTCGGGTGCTGCAGCGCCACCACTTCGGCGTTGCGCTGCTGCCAGCGCGCAACCAGCGCGTCGGTCATGCCGAGTGTGTGCGCGACCTCGGCGTTCTGCAGCGAGGCCTCCAGGTATCGGGTGGCACCCGCGGCGGCCTTCTGCAGCGCCTCGATCTCGCGGCGGCTGACGAAGTCGTTGATCAGCGCCAAGGCGAGCATGGCCACAGCCGCGCCGCACGCGCCCATTCCAAGCACGGGATGGGCGAGCCAGATGACGGCCACGTAGACGACCACCCAGGGCGCGTCGAACAGCGCCAGCAAGCCCTGCGCCGAGAACAGCGCGCGCAGGGCGCCGACGTCGCGCAGGCTTTCCGGCGTGCCGCGGCCGCTGCGCCGGGCGCCCTGCGCGACGACGATCCTCGTCACCGCCGGCGACAGCGATTCGGCGACGATGTTGCCGGCGACCCCTTGCAGGCGCGCCCGCAGGTAGTCGAGCGCCAGCAGCAGGGCAAGCGCCACGCCGACACCGATCATCAACACCAGCAAGGTCTCGCCGCTCTGGCTCGCCAGCACGCGGTCGAAGACCTGCAGCATGAACAGCGCGGGGACGAGCAGGAGCAGGTTGACGAAGAAGGACAGGGCCGCCACGTGCAGCAGCGGGCGTCGCAACAGGCGCAGGAGGGCTTTCATGGGTTGATCGCGGAGGCCGGGCAGGTCACGGGCCCACCTTGAAGTCGCTGGCGTCGACGGTGCCGGTCAACCCGGGCAGGTCCAGCACCGCGAACTGCACCGCGTTGTTCAGGCTGCCGCCGTTGGCATCGAAGTAGAGCGCGCCGGTGTGGCTGTCGTAGACGATGTTGACGCCCGACCCGACGGTCTGCGACGACACCGGCGTCGACGTGCTGTCGATGGTGGCGAAGTCCGCCGCGGCCAGGGTGCCGCCGCTGCCGATGCCCGAGAAGAGGGCACTCGAGAGGAAGATCGAGTCCGCCGCGTTCGCGCTGAAGTCGGTGATGTGGTCGACGTTGGTGGTGCCGTTGAGCGCCGTGTTGAAGACGAACGTGTCGTCCTGCTGGCCACCGCTCAAGGTGTCGTTGCCCGCCCCCCCGACCAGCAGGTCGAGCCCGTTGTTCCCGACCATCACGTCGTTGCTGGCATTGCCGAACAGCAGGTCGTCTCCGCCGCCACCGCCGCCGTTCAGTCCATCGGCCGCCGAGGTGCCGGCGACGACGTCGTCACTGGTGCCTCCGGTGGCCGTCGTCGTGAGCGTGTAGGTGCCGGTACCCAAGGCATAGCCGTACACCGAGCCGCCACCCGTGAAGCTGATGCTCTCGACAGCGTTTCCGGTGCCGGCGTAGTGGCCGGACACCGTGATGTGGGTGCTGTTGGCGTCTATGACCAGGTCGTTGCCGACCCGTTCGAAGTTCAGCGAGGTGACGGGTGTGCCGGTGATCGCGACCGCGTCGGTGCCGCCCGCATCGACGATCGTGTTGTTGCCGGCGGCCAGGCCGAATGTGTACGTGTCGTTGCCGCCCGATTCGGCGACGTTCGTGACGCTCACCGCAATGGCTTGCGTATCGGTCAGCGTGCCGTCGCTGACCTGCACCGTCACGTCGTAGACGTTGTTGGCACCGGCGTCCGTCGGCGCCTCGAAGTCAGGCGCCGCGGCGAATGCCAGTGCACCGGTCGATGCGTTGATCGTGAAAAGGGCAGCGTCCGCGCCGCCCGCGATCGAGTAGGTGAAGGTCGGCAGGGGCAGGTCGGCATCGGTGGCGGTGACCGTGGTCACGGCGGTCGAATTCTCGGCGACGCTCACCGAGGTGGTGGCGCCGCCGCCGTTCGAGGTGATCACCGGCGCGAACTCATTCTGCGGCGTCACCGTCACGGCGATCGCCTGGGTGTCGGTCAGCGTACCGTCGCTGACCTGCACCGTCACGTCGTACACGTTGTTGGCACCGCTGTCGGTCGGCAACTCGGAGTCCGGTGCCGACACGAAGCTCAGCGCTCCGCTCGAAGCGTTGATGGCGAACCTGGCAGCGTCCGCCCCGCCGACGATCGAGTAGACCAAGGGGGCCGCAGGCTGGTCGGCGTCCGTGGCAGTGACCGTCGTGACCGCCGTCGAGTTCTCGGCCACGTTCACCGAGGCGGTCGCTGCACCGCCATTGGAGGTGATGACCGGAGAAGACTCGTTCACGCCGTTGATGGCGATGCTGAAGGCCTGGTCTGCCGTCGAACCATCGGCGCTGGTGGCGCGTACCGTGATGCCCGCGCTGCTGCCGAGCGCTTCACGGTCGATCGCCGCGGCCGTGGTCACGACGCCGGTGGTCGCATCGATGGCGAACAGGCCACCTGGGTTGCTGCTCAGCGAGTAGGTCACCCCGTTGTTCGTGGCGTCCGCGTCGGCGGCGGCGGCGGTGATCCCCACCAGCGTGCCGACCGCGACGTTCTCGTTGACTGCATTGGCTGCTGGGTTCGTGTCGGCCGGGGTGGTGACGTCGAACTCGTCGACGTCGTTGATGCCGATCGTGAATGCCTGGTCGGCGGTGGAGCCGTCGGCGCTGGTGGCCCGCACGGTGATGTTCAGGGCGGCCCCGGTGGCCTCGCGGTCGATGGCCCCGGCAACCGTGACGACGCCGGTGGTTGCATCGATGGCGAACCGGCCGCCGGCGTCGTCGGAGAGGCTGTAGGTCACGACGTTGGTCGTCGCATCGGCATCGCTGGCATGCGCGGTCACGCCGACCACGGTGCCGACGGCCGAGTTCTCGTCGATTGCGTCGGTTGCTGGGTTCGTGTCGGCCGGGGTGGTGACGTCGAACTCGTCGACGTCGTTGACGCCGATCGCGAACGCTTGGTCAGCGGTCGAGCCGTCGGCGCTGGTGGCCCGCACGGTGATGTTCAGGGTGGCTCCGGCGGCCTCGCGGTCGATGGCGCCGGCCACCGTGACCACACCGGTGGTCGCGTCGATGGCGAACCGGCCCCCGGCATCGTCGGAGAGGCTGTAGGTCACGACGTTGGTCGTCGCATCGGCGTCGCTGGCGTGCGCGGTCACGCCGACCACGGTGCCGACGGCCGAGTTCTCGTCGATTGCGTCGGTTGCTGGGTTCGTGTCGGCCGGGGTGGTGACGTCGAACTCGTCGACGTCGTTGATGCCGATCGTGAATGCCTGGTCGGCGGTCGAGCCGTCGGCGCTGGTTGCGCGCACGGTGATGTTCATGGCGGCTCCGGTGGCCTCGCGGTCGATGGCCCCGGCCACCGTGACGACGCCGGTGGTTGCATCGATGGCGAACCGGCCGCCGGCGTCGTCGGCGAGGCTGTAGGTCACGACGTTGGTCGTCGCATCGGCGTCGCTGGCATGCGCGGTCACGCCGACCACGGCGCCGACGGCCGAGTTCTCGTCGATTGCGTCGGTTGCTGGGTTCGTGTCGGCCGGGGTGGTGACGTCGAACTCGTCGACGTCGTTGATGCCGATCGTGAATGCCTGGTCGGCGGTGGAACCGTCGGCGCTGGTGGCCCGCACGGTGATGTTCAGGGCGGCTCCGGCGGCCTCGCGGTCGATGGCCCCGGCCACCGTGACGACGCCGGTGGTTGCATCGATGGCGAACCGGCCGCCGGCGTCGTCGGAGAGGCTGTAGGTCACGACGTTGGTCGTCGCATCGGCGTCGCTGGCGTGCGCGGTCACGCCGACCACGGTGCCGACGGCCGAGTTCTCGTCGATCGCGTCTGCTGCGGCGTTCGTGTCGGAGGGCGTCGTGACGGCGAACTCGTTCACATCGTTGACCGTCACCGCGATGGCCTGGTCGTCGAACGAGAGTCCATCAGAAACGCGAACCGTGACGTCGTACACGCTGTCGGAGTCGCCGTCGGTCGGGGCCTCGCTGTTCGGGGCCGCGATGAACGAGAGTGCGCCGGTCGACGCGTCGATAGTGAACCGGGCAGCGTCGGCGCCACCGACGATCGAGTAGGTCTGGGTCGCGCCGTCGTCTGCATCGCTCGCCGTCACGGCCGTCACGGCGGTCGAGTTTTCGTCGATGCTCAGGGTGGCGGTCGCGCCGCCTCCGCTCGAGGTGATCACCGGCGCATCGTTGGTACCGTTGACGGTCCACGAAACCGATGCAGCTGTCGTTGCCGTGCCGTCGGTCACGTCGTAGTTCACCGTCACCGTCGTGTGATCGCCGGCCGCGAGGTGCTGGAAGGCGGGATCCGACGGATCGAGCGTGAAGGAATGGGTCAGCGCATCGTAGGTGACCCCCTGTGGCAGCGAGGCGGGCAGGCCCGTCACGGTCAGCGTCGCACCGTCGTCTGCATCCGATGCATGGGCCAAGGCATTCAAGGTCGCGGTTGAGCCGTCTTCCAGGGCGGTGCCGATCACTGCGCCGCTGACCACAGGCGCATCGTTGGTGCCTGCGATGCTCCAGGAAACCGAGGCGGGCGTCGTCGAGGTGCCGTCGGTCACGCCGTAGTCCACCGTCACCGTCGTGTGAGCGCCGGCCGCAAGATGCTGGAAGGCCGGATTGGACGGATCGAGCGTGAACGAATGGGTCAGCGCATCGTAGGTCACGCCGGGGGGCAACGAGCCGGGCAGGTTCGTCACCGACAGCGTCGCGCCCGCATCGACATCCGATGCATGGGCCAAGGCGTTCAAGGTCACGCTCGACCCATCTTCCAAGGCCGTGCCGGTCACGGCGCCGGTGACCACGGGCGCGTCGTTCACGCCAGCGATCTGGACGGTGGCGGTCGCCCAGCTGAGGGTTCCGTTGCCCAGACGGATGGCGTAGGTGAACGTGTCCGTCAGGAATTGGCCGGCCGAAAGATGCTGGAGCTGATCCTGGAAGGCGGCGGACAGGGTGGCCGCGTCGTAGCCGACCTTTCCGTCGGCGGTGATCCAGATCTTGGCGCCTTGCGCGCTTCGGTCGGTGGTCAGCGCCTCTGTTCTCACGATGTCCTGGGTCAGGAGATCGGTGGGGCTGAGGGCACCGCTGCTGTTCGTGCCGTTGTCCAGGGAATAGAGCGTCTTTGCTGCGCCGCCGAGATCGTTGGCCATCACGGCGAGATAGCTGATGAAGAGCGAGTCCTCGGTCAGTCCGGTCGTCGCGGACGTGTAGAGGTCGTCCCCAGCCTGCGGCGTGTTGTTGAAAGACGTGCTGTTGCCCAAGATGGTCTCCTTGACGATGGCCTGCTGGCAGCCATTCGAGGCATTCCCGGCAATGGGTGGCGCCTCGAGACTGCGTGGCCCACTCTAGGCAGCAGCCCTGCCAAGGGCATCGGAGTCGTTGCGGTCGGGCGTAGTTGTTTGCTCCTATTCGGTGGACAGAAACCTCCTGCCTCGTCCTGCACGTGCCACCGCCTTCAAGCGCCGCAGTGGCTCAGAAACGCCAACGGCGGCCCGCTGGGGCCGCCGTCGATGGGTGTTGTCCCGGTCGATCCGAGTTATGCCGCGGCGAGTTCCCTGTCGTTCAGACGGAACACGGCGACGGTCGAGACCAGCCGTGCAGCCTGCAGCTTGAGGCTCTCTGCGGCCGCAGCGGACTCCTCGACGAGTGCCGCGTTCTGCTGCGTCACCTGATCGAGCTGCGACACGGCATCGTTCACCTGGTCGATGCCCGAGGTCTGCTCGGCGGTGGCGCGGCTGATCTCCGCCAGCATCTCGTTGACGCTTCGCACCTGGGCGACGATGTCGGTCATCGTGCGCCCGGCGCTGTCGACCAGTTCGCTGCCGCTCTGGACCTTGGTCACGCTGTCGCCGATGAGGCCCTTGATCTCGCGGGCGGCCTGGGCACTGCGCTGCGCGAGTGCCCGGACTTCGGCGGCCACGACCGCGAAGCCGCGACCCTGTTCACCGGCGCGCGCAGCCTCGACCGCGGCATTCAAGGCCAGGATGTTGGTCTGGAAGGCGATGCCGTCGATCACGCCGGTGATCTCGGCGATCTTCTGGCTGGCCTGCGCGATCTCGCCCATGGTTTGCACCACTTGACCGACCACCTGGCCGCCTGCGCTCGCCACGCGGCACGCCGCCTCGGCCACCTCGCTGGCGCTGCGCGCGGTCGCGGCGTTGGTTCGCACCGTGCCGGTGAGCTGCTCCATCGAAGCCGCAGTCTGCTGCAGGTTGGTGGCCTGTTCGTCGGTGCGCTGGCTCAAGTCCAGGTTGCCGGTGGCGATCTGATTGGAGCCGGTCGCGATGCCGTCGCTGCCCTGCCGGACTTCGGTGACGATGCGGGCGAGCCCGGCATTCATCTCCTTGAGCGCCTGCAGGAGCTGGCCGGCCTCGTCCTTGGTCTCCACACGGATCTCCGAGCGCAGGTCGCCGGCGGCCACGGCCCTGGCCACTTGCACCGCGCTGCCGATCGGCCGCGTGATGGAGCGCGTGACGATCCACGCCATCAGCGCCGCCAGGCCGATCGCGGCACCGCCGAGCACGAGCATCACCAGCCGGCCGAACTCATAGCCCTTGTTGCCCTCGTCGGAGGCCTGCTTGAACTGGCGGCCGAGTTCGCCCACCAGCGAGTCGATCGACTGCTGGTAGGCGTGCTGGTCCTTGCGCATCTTGCCGAGCGTCAGCTCCGCGGCCGCCTCCCGCTGGCCCGCGGCCATCAGGTCCTCGAAGGCGCTCTGGTCCGCGACGAAGGGCGCGCGGCTTTGCTGCAGCTCGGCGAAGATCCGCCGCGTTTCGGGCGCCTGCAGCGTCCGGTCCAGCTTGTTCATCGCCTCGCCGATGCGCGAGCGCGCGGCCGCGTTGTCGGCCGCCGCCTTTTGCAGGCTTTGCTCGTTCTTGTCGATGAGCATCGCGCGCACGTTGCGCACGATGACGTTCACATCATTCTTGATGTCGGTCGCGAGCAGGACCTTGGGGTACCGGTTGTCCACGACCAGGTTGAGCTGGTCGCGCAGGTCGGTCAGGCGCAGCAGGCCCACGGTGACGACTGCCACCAGCAGGACCACGACGAACGCGAAGGCCGCAGCCAGTCGCGAGCCAATGCGCAAATCGAGAAAGGTCTTCATTCCACACCTTCAGTGCGGCGTGGTCCTCAGGGCGTAGGGACAACCGCCAGTCCGGAACTATCGGCCTGTCCCCCGGCAGGCCAAGAGCCGAAATGAGCCCGGCCTACGGGCCAGTTCGCCGGGAGAACGATTTCCGATGACCGGCTCGTGCAAGAGTGCCACCCCGGCCGAGGCCGGCCTCGTCCCCCTATCTCGCAGGGCCGCCGTGCCGCCGCCCTCCCGCAGAATCGCCAGCCTGCTCCGTGCGCGGCTGCGCGCGGCTTTGAACACATTCGAGGAGCCTTCGAGCATGAGCACAACCCAAAGACGTCTTCGGCCCGTGCCTCTCGCCGCGCTGGCGGTGGCCTGCAGTTCGGTGTTCGGTGCCCAAGTGAATCCGGACCTGGCCGCGCAGGCGCGGCGCGATGGCCGGGCCGATGCCTTGATCGTGCTGCAGGAGCAGGCCACCCCGGCGCTGGCTCCGCTGCCGCGCGGAGCGGCAGACTACAAGGCGCGCCGCCGCGCGCTGGTCCAGGCGCTGCGCGAGCGGGCGGATTCGCAGCAGGCGGGCCTGCGGGCCTGGCTGCAGGCTCGTGGAGTCGAGTACCAGCCGTTCTGGATCGCCAACGTGATCCACGCGAGGCTGTCGGCCGACGACGTCGCCGCCCTGGCCGCTCGCCCGGACGTCAGCCGTCTGGAGCCGAACCCGGCCATTCCGGTCGCGCTGCCGGGGCCCGGCTCCCTGCCGCAGGGCGCTGTGTCACCCGAGGGCGTCGAGACGGTGGCGTGGGGCGTGGCGAAGATCAACGCGCCGCAGGTGTGGGCCGCCGGCTTCAACGGCCAGGGCGTGACCATCGCGGGGGAGGACACCGGCTACAAGTGGGACCACCCGGCGCTCAAGCCGCAGTACCGCGGCTGGGACGGCGCCACGGCCGACCACAACTACCACTGGCACGATGCCATCCACAGCCCCAACGGCAGCTGCCCGGCGAACTCGCCGCAGCCGTGCGATGACCATGGCCACGGCACCCACACCGCCGGCACCTTCGCCGGCGACGACCACGACACGCACCAGGTCGGCGTGGCGCCGGGCGCCAAGTGGATCGGCTGCCGCAACATGAATGCCGGCGCCGGCACCCCGGCCACCTACATCGAGTGCATGGAGTGGATGCTGGCCCCGACCAACCTCAAGGGCAAGAACCCCAACCCCGACCTCGCGCCCGACATCGTCAGCAACTCCTGGGGCTGCACGGTGGGCGAAGGCTGCACTGTCGGCGACGAGATCAAGCAGGCGGTGAACCACCTCACCAAGGGCGGCATCTTCTTCGTTGCCGCGGCCGCCAACGACGGTCCGGCCTGCAGCACCATCACGGCCCCGCCGGCGATCTACTCGTCTGCGTTCGTGATCGGCGCCACCGACAGTGCCGACAAGCTGGCGAGCTTCTCCAGCCGCGGCCCGGTGGCGGGCGTCAGCAAGATCAAGCCCGACGTGTCCGCGCCCGGCGTCGCCGTCAATTCGGCCTGGCCGCCTGCCACCTACGCGAACCTGAACGGCACCAGCATGGCGACGCCTCACGTGGCCGGCGCCGCGGCGCTGCTGATGTCGGCCGTGCCCGAGCTGAAGGGCCGGCCGAACGCGGTGGCCAAGCTGCTGCGCAAGACCGCGCAGACCGACGGCGTGACCGATCCGGTGAACCAGACCTGCGGCGGGACATCGCCCACCGACTGGCCGAACAACATGGTCGGGCACGGCCGCATCGACGCCTTCGCCGCCTACAAGGCCGCGATTGCCGGGATGGTGGACCTGACCATCGACCATTGACCCGGGCCTGACCCGGCCCAGGGCGATCCAAGCGCCGACCTGCGGGTCGGCGCTTTGGCTTTGGGCTGCATGTATGCACCGCGGCTGCCGTGAGGCACCATGCCAGGGTCGGCTCGCCGCCCTGGTCGGCACTTCGATTGCCCCGCTTCATCTCCGGCCCTGCGGCCGCTCAACCGCTCATCCCCATGAAAAACTCTTTCGGCGCCCGGTCGACGCTGCGTGCCGGCAGCAACGAGTACGAATACTTTCGCCTCGATGCGCTCGAGCGCGAGGGCCTGGACCCGAAACGCTTGCCGTATTCCTTGCGCATCCTGCTGGAAAACCTGCTGCGCCACGAAGACGGCGTGACGGTGACGCCGGATGACATCCGGGCGCTGGCCGGCTGGGATCCGGCGGCGCCGGCAGAGCGCGAGATCGCTTTCACGCCGGCGCGGGTCCTGCTGCAGGACTTCACCGGGGTGCCGGCGGTGGTGGACCTGGCGGCGATGCGCGACGCCATGGCGGAGCTGGGAGGCGACCCCGACCGGATCAACCCCCTGCAACCGGTGGAGCTCGTGATCGACCATTCGATCCAGGTCGACAGCTTCGGCTCCTCGGCCGCCTTCCACCAGAACGAGGCGCTGGACTACGGCCGCAACGAGGAGCGCTACGCCTTCCTCAAGTGGGGCCAGCAGGCCTTCGCCAACTTCAAGGTCGTGCCGCCCAACATGGGCATCTGCCACCAGGTCAACCTGGAGTTCCTGGCGCGGGTGGTCTTCGGCGCCGGGGGCGACGGCGCCGTCGGCGAGGGCGGGCTGCGGCAAGCCTATCCGGACACGCTCGTGGGCACCGATTCGCATACGCCCATGGTCAACGGGCTGGGCGTGCTGGGCTGGGGCGTGGGCGGCATAGAGGCCGAGGCGGCGATGCTGGGGCAGCCGGTGTCGATGCTGATCCCGCAGGTCGTGGGCGTCAGGCTCACCGGCTCGCTGCGCGCGGGCGCCACCGCCACCGACCTCGTCCTGACCATCACCGAGATGCTTCGCAAGAAGGGCGTGGTGGGCAAGTTCGTCGAGTTCCACGGTCCCGGCCTGTCCAGCATGGCGCTGGCCGACCGCGCGACGATAGGAAACATGGCGCCGGAGTACGGCGCGACCTGCGGCATCTTCCCGGTCGACCAGGTGACGCTCGACTACCTGCGCTTCACCGGCCGTCCTGAAGACCAGGTGGCGCTGGTCGAGGCCTACATGAAGGCGCAGGGACTCTTCCACGAAGCGAACAGCCCCGAGCCGGTGTTCACGGAGGTGCTGGAGCTGGCGCTGGATTCGGTCGAGCCGAGCATCGCCGGGCCGCGCCGCCCACAGGACCGGCTCGCCCTGGGCCAGGCGAAACAGGTGTTCCGCGATGCGCTGCCTTCGTTGCGGCCCACCATCGCCGTCGCCGCAGCGGCCAAGGAATCCGCGGTCACCACGCCGGTCGGCAAGAAGGACGAGGGCGTGTGGGGCGAGGGCAGCAGCGCCTCGCCGGCCGCCGCAGCTGCTGCGGGGCCGGTCGGTCTGGCCGACTCGCTGACGGACGGTTCGGTGGTGATCGCGGCGATCACCAGTTGCACCAACACCAGCAACCCGTCGGTGATGCTCGCTGCCGGCCTGCTGGCGCGCAAGGCGGTGGAGCGAGGCCTGGAGCGCAAGCCCTGGGTCAAGACCTCGCTGGCGCCCGGCTCGCGCGTCGTGACCGAGTACTACGAGCGCGCCGGGCTCGCCCCGTACCTGGACCGGCTCGGCTTCCAGACGGTGGGCTACGGATGCACCACTTGCATAGGCAACTCCGGCCCCTTGCCTGAAGAGGTGTCGCAGGCGATCCAGGGCCGCGGCCTGGTCGTGGCCTCGGTGCTTTCAGGCAACCGCAACTTCGAGGGACGCATCCATTCGGAGGTGCGGGCGAACTTCCTGATGTCGCCGCCGCTCGTCGTTGCCTTTGCGATTGCGGGGCGCATCGACATCGATGTCGACAACGAGCCTCTTGCCGTCGACCGCGACGGCGCGCCGGTCTTCCTGAAGGATCTGTGGCCGACCCGGGCCGAGATCGACGAGGTGCTCGCGCAGGCCATCCGGCCCGAGATGTACCGGCACGCCTACGGCAAGGCCTACGAAGGCGACGAACGCTGGCGTGCCCTGAGCGCGCCGGACGGCAGCCGTTACGCGTGGGACGACCAGTCGAGCTACGTGCGCCGGCCCACCTACTTCGACGGCATGGGCAAGACACCGCCAAGCGAGATCGCACCGATCCGTGGTGCGCGCGTGATCGCGGTGCTGGGCGACAGCGTCACCACTGACCACATCTCGCCGGCCGGCAGCATCCGCAAGGATTCGCCGGCCGGGCGCTACCTCGTGGAGCAGGGCGTGGCGCCGGTGGATTTCAACTCCTACGGCTCCCGCCGCGGCAACCATGAGCTGATGGTGCGAGGCACCTTCGCCAATGGCCGCATCCGCAACCGGCTCACACCCGCGCTCGAGGGGGGCGTGACGCGCTACCTCCCCACGGGCGAGGTCCTCTCGATCTACGACGCCGCCGAGCGCTACCAGGCGGCAGGCACGCCGCTCGTCGTGCTGGCGGGCAAGGAGTACGGATCAGGCTCCAGCCGGGACTGGGCCGCCAAGGGTCCCTTCCTGCAGGGCATCAAGGCCGTCATCGCCGAGAGCTACGAGCGCATCCACCGCTCCAACCTCGTCGGCATGGGCATCCTGCCGCTTCAGTTCGAAGCGGGCGATTCGGCGGCGGCGCTGGGGCTGACGGGCGAGGAGAGCTTCGACATCCTGGGCCTTCGCGAGCGCGTGGCCTCGGCCTTCCAGGATGGCCGCAACGTGCAGGTGAAGGCCACGCGCGGCGACGGCTCGGCGATCGAGTTCGCGGCGCTGGTGCGGATAGACACCCCACAGGAGCTGATGTACTACCGCCACGGCGGCATCCTGCAATACGTGCTGCGGCAACTGCTGGGCGCACGCGATCGCGCGGTCGCGGTGGCGCCCGCGGCGGTTCCTACACAGGAGCACGGCCCGACCCAGGCGCATGTCGACAAGGGCTCGGAGCACTCGTTCCCTGCTAGCGACCCCCCGGCGTACTGAATGGGTGAGGGCAGCGCATGGTGCTGAACGTGAAGCCGGTGTTGCTCTTGGTAACCCACTTGTAACTTAGCGCAAGTAAATCTCAGTACACTGCGCTGCGGGCCTCTGGCCAATACGACAAGAACACTTGATTGAGGGAGGTGCGGCGGCATGCACGCTCACCAGAGAAACATTTCATTTACGGGCTTCAGCCGTCCAAGGGTTGACCTCACGTCCGTATCACTGATCGCTCGCGTACCGGAATTGTCAGCGCGCCCCGCCGCTCCCTGGATGTTGAGTCCGAGCGTCGTGCTTGCGCAGCCCGCCCCGGTTCCAGTTTCTTAGCCGAACAAGCGCCGAAGTCAATCGCTCCTGCCTGCCGCAGGCTCCCTTTGGCTCGCCCACCTGCACTTGAACTCTGTTCGCCGTGAGTGGCCACGAAGATATTCACTCCCTCGAGAGTCACACGAATCTATGCTGAATCCAAGGGACATTGCCAGGCTATGCGTTCTATCGGTGGCCATGCTGAGTGCACTGGGCGCGACGGCTCAAGATGACGACTCTGATCCTCAGCGGGTAGAAATCATCGGAAAGTTGACAGAAGGTACTTTCAGCTCAGCAGGGGGATGGGGGGGTGGGATTTCGGGATACGCCCGCCAACCACCGTATTACCAGGCGAGTACCGTCGGTGCGGGGGACGGCAAAAAGGAATCAAGTGACAGCTGCTCCTCCGGAATCCCGTCCACTACGCCAAGATCCACCATGCCGGTGGATCTGGCCACCGGCAACAAACGCCTGGAGCAGACCGATTTCGTGCACGCGTCAGCGCTGAACCTGGGGATGAGCCGACGCTATCGATCCGAAGACAAGTGGGATCGGGGATTCATCTTCGGAACGAACTGGCAGTCGAGCGTGGACTATGGCTTGGACGTTCCGGCTGACAGTGGCTATTCCGATTACCGTGGCTGGGCCGACACCATCACGCTCTCGCTGCCCGGCGGCGACACATTCCAGTTGTACAAGTGGGTGCCGCCTGGCACCGGCACGGCCTACTACTTCCTGCCGAGCGCACTGAGAGCGGGTGGCGCTATCGGCAATTCGCAGGTCTACGCGTTCAGGTCCACCAGCACCGCGATCGTGGTCTACGTCGGTCGCATTGCCCATCATTTCTCGGCGTACACGCCTGCTGGCGGTACCCGGCGGTTCCTGGTCAACAAGATCCTTGACGGCTGGACCGGCATCTCGACCTATACCTTCACGCGAGATGCGCAAAGCGGGCGCCTGTCGACGCTGCGTAACGCGATTGGCGAGCAACTCAGCTTTGTCTGGGGCGATGGCAAGCACGTCACCCAGGTCACCGCGCCGGACAACTCGCTGTGGAAGTACACGTATACCTCTGCGGGCATGCTGGCAAACGTGCAGAGTCAGGCGGCCGGTTCGACCGAATGGAAGCCGGCTTCGGCGTACGGCTACAACAGTCCGGCCGGCGCTCATCTGCTGACCAGCGTCAACATCGGGGCCAATTGGAAGGGGTACGAGTACGACAGTCTCGGCAGGGTGACCGTCAGCGACACCGATAGCCTCGTCTACGGCACCGACTGGACCACGTTGACCCACGGTGGCACCACGACCAAGTACACCTTCGCCACCTGGTACGCCAGCAAGCAATTGGTCCGCACGGAGTACAGCGCCTCCCCGGGCTGCTCGGCCGCCACTGCGACGCAGAGCTATACGGATGGGCGCCTCACCAGCTCGACCGACCTGAACGGCGCCGTCACGAACTACGAGTTCGACAAGGACGGTCGTATCAAGGTGCGCACCGTCGCGCCCGGCACGGCGGCGCAGAGCAAGACCGTCTACACCTACTCGGGCGACCAGATCGAGTCCATCACGCTGTATGACGCCAAGGACGTAGCGCTGCAGCAGACGCTCTACACCTACACCAGCCCGGCCGGCGCGATGTTCAGCAACCTGCCGGGTTCGATCACCGTCAAGGACCTCAAGCCCGGCGGCGCTGTGCGCACCGTCAGCTACGAGTACTCTGCCTTCCACCCCAACGGCGTTTCCAAGACCATCGTCACGAAGGAAACGCTGCCGTCGGGCACGGCCAGCACCACGGCCACCTACGACGACAAGGGGCGCCTGTTGACCGTCACCAACGCGCTGGGGCACGTCACCTCCTATGGCAGCTACACCGCGATGGGGTTTCCGGGCTGGGTGAAGGACGCCAACGGCGTGACCACCACCCTGACCTACGACTTTCGCGGCAACACGCTTTCGGCCACCACGGCCAGCGTGGGCTGGGCCAAGAGCGAGTTCGACACGCAAGACCGCTTGCTGTCGATGTCCGACTCCACCGGGGCGCGCACGGACTTCACCTACAACGGCGACTTCCTGCTGAAGACCAAGAACGCCGCCGCGGAGGAGGCGCTGTTCACCAAGGATCTTCAGACCCACAAGTCGAAGTTCCACCGGAACACGCCCACCTACAGCAACGGCGCCGTCTCCGCGACCACGTGGCAGTCGGTGCGCGACGGCACCGTTCGCCCCGCATGGCTGCAGGCGAACCACGTGCCGCCAGACCAGTGGGACACCATTCCCGACTACGCCTTTGACTGGTACGACGGAGTGCCGTTCTTCGAGGAGAACATGACCCTCGAGGGCCTCTCCGGCAAGCCGGTCACCATCACCGGCAAGGCGGGGCAAGTCACCACCTTCATGTACGACGGCGCGCGCAACGTCAGGGCCATCTCCACGGCCGACGGGCGTGCCACGACGAACGACCGCGACATCCTCGGCCGGGTGACCAAGAGCTACCACTGGCCCGGCGGCGGCGCCGCCAGCACCTCCACCATCAACGCCTACGACGCCGCAGGCCAGCTGGAGAGCTTCACCGACCCGCGCAACCTGAAGACCAGCTACCTGTACAACGGCTTCGGCCAGGTCACCCAGCAGACCAGCCCGGACACGGGCGTGACGACCTTCGGCTACGACACCGTGGGGCGGCTGACCTCCACGAAGTACGCCGACGGCCGCGAGGTCAAGCTCGGCCTGGACGCTGCCGGCCGCGTGACCTCGCGCACCAACGGCACGGTGGCCGAGAGCCTCACCTACGACGAGGGCACTTACGGCAAGGGCCGGCTGACCAAGCTGGCCGGCACCGGCGGCAGCGTGGCCTTCGCCTACGAGGTGGGTGGCCGGCTGACCAAGCAGACCGTGACGGCGCTCAGCCAGTCGCTCGCCGTGAACTGGACGTATGACACCGTGGGCAAGCTCACCGGCATGAGCTACCCCGACGGCCAGACGCTGACCTTCCAGTACGACACCTACGGCCGGCTGAGCAAGGTGCTGGGCAACCCCGGCAACGGCTCGCTGGTGGTGGCCGACAGCATGCTCTACCAGCCGGCAACGGACCAGCGCTACGCCTGGCGCTTCGGCAACGGACTGCCGCGGATGTACACGCAGGACGTCGACCGCCGTCTCACCGCCCTGGGCGGCGGCGCGGTGCATGGGCTGCAATACGGCTTCACGCCCAAGCTGGACACGATCGCCAGCATCACCGATCAGGTCTACGGCGCGAGCCAGTCGTCCACGCTGGCCTACGACGACCAGGATCGCCTGGACACGGTGACGCGCAGCGGCGCCAATCAGAGCTTCACGCTGGACGCCAGCGGCAACCGCAAGACCCACACCGTCGGCGGTGTCACCTACACCTACACCACCGACCCGGCCTCCAACCGGCTGAAGACCGTGACCGGCGGAGGCACGACGCAGAACTTCATCTACGACACGGTGGGCAACCTCAAGCAACACGCGCCCAACGGCACCGCGCAGACCTACGACTACGACGCCTTCAACCGCCTGTCTCAGGCGAAGGTGGGCGGCACGGTGGTGGGCACCTACGGCTATGCGACGAACAACCAGCGGCTGTGGAAGACCACCTCGCTGGGCAACACCTTGTTCGTCTACGGCCCGGCCGGCGAACTGCTGTACGAGCGGGGGCCGGCGGGCAACACGGCCTATGTGTGGCTGGGCGGCGAGATGATCGGCTTCATGCGCGGCGGTGCCTTCTACGCCAGCCACAACGACCACCTGGGCCGGCCCGAGGTGGTGACCAATGCTGCCGCCCAGGTCGTCTGGCGCGCATCGAACAACGCCTTCGGGCGCACCGTGGTGACCAACACCGTCGGCGGCCTCAACATCGGCTTCCCGGGGCAGTACTTCGATGCCGAGAGCGGGCTTTGGTACAACTGGAATCGGTACTACGATCCGAATACGGGGCGGTATACCCAGAGCGATCCGATTGGGTTGGCGGGTGGGGTCAATACGTACGCGTATGTCGGTGGCAATCCGCTGAATGGCATTGACCCAAAGGGACTCGACACGGTCTTCATCGTCAATACGAACGGCGTCGGACACGCCGGCGTACTGGTTGGTGGTGGCCCTGGGGCCGTTCTCTACGATCCGGGCGGTTCGTTCCGCAATGACATTAAGGGCTCCGGAGACGCCCTGTTTGATAGGGACGCGTCGCTTGGGGCGTACGTCTCATATCAACGCCTTGACGGGCCAGCTGTTCGGACAATTCGATTCCCTACGACGCCTACAGAGGAAGCTCAAATCGCGAACAACATCGAAAAGCAGGGCGGATGCATGCCGGGTCTCTGTGCCACATGTGTTGGCAATGCAGTGAGGGGCGTGGGCAGATTCAAGAACCTCGGCAGCACAATGACACCGGGAGGACTTGGTCGTGAGTTGGATCGGCTGCTGAATCCGCCTGCGTCATCGCCGTTCCTTCCCGATACACCATGGGGTTGGCGATGAGATGGCAACGCGTTGCGTGGATTGTTGGTGCGGGGCACTTCATCGCTTCGTCCGTTTTGCTGGGTATCCACTGGGACCAGATTGGTCGGCGTCTGTCTAAAGAAACTGTCCCCGTGCTTGCTGGGTACGCAGTTCTGTCAATTGTTCTCTTACTCTGCTTCGCCAGGATCGGGAGGAGAGCGGGCTTCGGCAAGCAAATGTTCGGTGTCGCTCTCATCCCCTACCTAAGTTCGTCGCTGGCATATCTGGGTGTGATTGCCGCTTCAGATCGATTTGTCGCGATAGCCGGCGGAGCAGGCATCCTGCCCATGCTTGTTGTGGCCTCGTACTTCCCGTACTTGGCGCTTTGGGGCCCCGTGATCAGCGTTGCCAATGTGATGTCGCTGTTGTTGGGGCGCAAGGTCGGCGGACTTGGGCCTCACGCGTCGAACTGAGCACATCCGTGCTGCTGCATGTGTTGGCGGGAATGCGATCAGGCCCGCCGGTGCGCCTTCCTCCATTTGGTCATGAATCGGCGGCCGGGCCTAGCTTCCGACTTGCGCTGCTCATTGCGCGTCGGCCGCGAAGTTGAGCGGTATACCCATCGCCCGGGCGCTGTAGGTGCCCCGCCGTCGCCACTGTGCGGTCGTTCAATCACCCCCCGGTAAAGTTCTGCAACTCCAGCGAGGGCTGAGGTCAAGCGCTCCGGCCTCGGCGAGCGCTCCTGCGGCTTATCCACGTCAATTCGAATACGGTCGCCAGCAGGCGATCCGATGCCCCACGACCCCATGAACCCACGAGCCATTGCCACTGTAGGTGTGCTGTTTGCGATCACGCTGAGCGCGCTGAACGCAACTGCCCAGGAGCCGCCCCCCCAAGTGGTCCCCGTCAAAGGGGATCGGTTGCCGCCCGAACCGCCGCCGCCCAACCCGCCGCCGCTCGACCCGAATGCCCGCCCTGGGTTTTCGCCCACTCCTGCGTACCCAGATCCTTCTCGCCAGCCACCGACTTTCCAGGCGAACACCACAGGCGCCGGCGATGGCAAGAAGGAGTCGGGTGACAGCTGCTCCTCTGGCGTTCCGTCCACCACACCAGAATCCCCAAACCCTGTTGATCTGGCCACCGGCAATAAGCGCTTGCGGCAGACCGATTTCGTGCACGACTCGGCGCTGCCACTCGGCATGGGCCGACGCTATCGATCGGAAGACAAGTGGGATCGGGGGTTCATCTTCGGGACGAACTGGCAGTCGAGCGTGGACTATGCGCTGGACGTTGGCAGCGAGAGCATCACCAACAACCCCCTGAATTGGGACGACACCATCACGTTCTCGCTGCCCGGTGGCGACACCTTCGAGTTGTACAAGTGGGTGCCGCCCGGCGCCACGGCCTACTACTTCCTGCCCAGCGCATTGAGGGCAGGCGGCACACCCGGCAACTCGCAGGTCTACGCGATCAGGTCCTCCAGCAGTGCGATCGTGGTCTACGTTGGACGCATTGCCCACTACTTCTCGGCGTACACGCCTGCAGGCTCCAGCCGCCGTTTCCTGGTCAACAAGATCCAGGACAGTTACTCCACCACGGCGAGCCATACCTTCACGCGGGATGCACAAAGCGGCCGCCTGTCGACGCTGCGCAACGCGATGGGCGAGCAGCTCAGCTTCGTCTGGGGTGACGGCAAGCACGTCACCCAGGTCACCGCGCCGGACAACTCGCTGTGGAAGTACACGTATACCTCTGCGGGCATGCTGTCGTCGGTGCAGAGCCAGGTGGCCGGCTCCACTGAATGGAAATCGGCTTCGTCGTACAGCTACACCAGCTCTGCCGGCGCCCATCTGTTGACCGGCGCCAATGGGAAGTCGTACCAGTACGACAGTCTCGGCCGCGTCATCGTCAGCGACGTCGACGGCCTTGCCTACGGCACCGACTCGACCACATTGACCCATGGCGGCACCACGACCAAGTACACCTTTGCCGCCTCGTACGGGAGCAAGAACGTGGTGCGCACGGAGTACAGCGCGTCCCCCGGCTGTTCGGCCGCCACCGCGACGCAAAGCTACACGGATGGGCGCCTGACCAGCTCGACCGACCTGAACGGCGCCGTCACGAACTACGAGTTCGACAAGGACGGTCGTATCAAGGTGCGCACCGTCGCGCCCGGCACGGCGGCGCAGAGCAAGACCGTCTACACCTACGCGGGCGACCAGATCGAGTCCATCACGCAGTATGACGCCAAGGACGTAGCGCTGCAGCAGACGCTCTATACCTACACCAGCCCGGCCGGCGCGATGTTCAACAACCTGCCGGGTTCGATCACCGTCAAGGACCTCAAGCCCGGCGGCGCTGTGCGCACCGTCAGCTACGAGTACTCCCTCTTCCACCCCAACGGCGTTTCCAAGACCATCGTCACGAAGGAAACGTTGCCGTCGGGCACGGCCAGCACCACCGCCACTTACGACGACAAGGGGCGCCTGCTGACCGTCACCAACCCGCTGGGGCATGTCACCACCTACAGCGGCTACACCGCGATGGGGTTTCCTGGCTCGGTGAAGGACGCCAACGGCGTCACCACCACTCTGACCTACGACTTCCGCGGCAACACGCTCTCGGCCACCACGGCCAGCGTGGGCTGGGCCAAGAGCCAGTTCGACACGCAAGACCGCTTGCTGTCGACGTCCGACTCCACCGGGGCGCGCACGGACTTCACCTACAACGGCGACTTCCTGCTGAAGACCAAGAACGCCGCCGCGGAGGAGGCGCTGTTCACCAAGGATCTTCAGACCCACAAGTCGAAGTTCCACCGGAACACGCCCACCTACAGCAACGGCGCCGTCTCCGCGACCACGTGGCAGTCGGTGCGCGACGGCACCGTTCGCCCCGCATGGCTGCAGGCGAACCACGTGCCGCCAGACCAGTGGGACACCATTCCCGACTATGCCCTCGACTGGGTCGACGGAGTGCCGTTCTTCGAGGAGAACATGACCCTCGACGGGCTCTCCGGCAAGCCAGTCACGATCACCGGCAAGGCCGGCCAGACCACGACGTTCATGTACGACGGCGCGCGCAACGCCCGGGCCATCTCCACCGCGGACGGGCATGCCACGCAGATCGACTACGACATCCTGGGACGCGTGACCAAGACCCAGCACTGGCCCGACGGCAGTTCCACCATCAACGCCTACGACGCCGCAGGCCAGCTGGAGAGCTTCACCGACCCGCGCAGCCTGAAGACCAGCTACCTGTACAACGGCTTCGGCCAGGTCACCCAGCAGACCAGCCCGGACACGGGCGTGACGACGTTCGGCTACGACACCGTGGGCCGGCTCAGCTCCACCAAGTACGCCGACGGCCGCGAGGTCAAGCTCGGCCTGGACGCTGCCGGCCGCGTGACCTCGCGCACCAACGGCACTACGGCCGAGAGCCTCACCTACGACGAGGGCACTTACGGCAAGGGCCGGCTGACCAAGCTGGCCGGCACCGGCGGCAGCGTGGCCTTCGCCTACGAGGTGGGGGGCCGGCTGACCAAGCAGACCGTGACGGCGCTCAGCCAGTCGCTCGCCGTGAACTGGACGTATGACACCGTGGGCAAGCTCACCGGCATGAGCTACCCCGACGGCCAGACGCTGACCTTCCAGTACGACACCTACGGCCGGCTGAGCAAGGTGCTGGGCAACCCCGGCAACGGCTCGCTGGTGGTGGCCGACAGCATGCTCTACCAGCCGGCAACGGACCAGCGCTACGCCTGGCGCTTCGGCAACGGACTGCCGCGGATGTACACGCAGGACGTCGACCGCCGTCTCACCGCCCTGGGCGGCGGCGCGGTGCATGGGCTGCAATACGGCTTCACGCCCAAGCTGGACACGATCGCCAGCATCACCGACCAGGTCTACGGCGCGAGCCAGTCGTCCACGCTGGCCTACGACGACCAGGATCGCCTGGACACGGTGACGCGCAGCGGCGCCAATCAGAGCTTCACGCTGGACGCCAGCGGCAACCGCAAGACCCACACCGTCGGCGGTGTCACCTACACCTACACCACCGACCCGGCCTCCAACCGGCTGAAGACCGTGACCGGCGGAGGCACGACGCAGAACTTCATCTACGACACGGTGGGCAACCTCAAGCAACACGCGCCCAACGGCACCGCGCAGACCTACGACTACGACGCCTTCAACCGCCTGTCTCAGGCGAAGGTGGGCGGCACGGTGGTGGGCACCTACGGCTATGCGACGAACAACCAGCGGCTGTGGAAGACCACCTCGCTGGGTAACACCTTGTTCGTCTACGGCGCGGGCGGCGAGCTGCTGTACGAGCGCGGCCCGCAGGGCAACACGGCCTATGTGTGGCTGGGCGGCGAGATGATCGGCTTCATGCGCGGCGGTGCCTTCTACGCCAGCCACAACGACCACCTGGGCCGGCCCGAGGTGGTGACCAATGCTGCCGCCCAGGTCGTCTGGCGCGCATCGAACAACGCCTTCGGGCGCACCGTGGTGACCAACACCGTCGGCGGCCTCAACATCGGCTTCCCGGGGCAGTACTTCGATGCCGAGAGCGGGCTTTGGTACAACTGGAATCGGTACTACGATCCGAATACGGGGCGGTATACCCAGAGCGATCCGATTGGGTTGGCGGGTGGCGTCAACACCTATGCCTACGTGGATGGAAGCCCAATCGGCGCTGTCGACCCGAACGGCCTAGAAAAGATAATCCTCCTCAAGCCCACTGATTCAAACTACGCCGCTGCACAAGCGGCGCCAGATACACCTGGCTTGCTGACGATCATTTCGCACGGCAGTCAGACTACTGTCAGCCAGATGAATGCATCGCGCCTTGCTACACTTATTCGAGAAAGTGGCAAATGGGCGCCGGGAATGCCAATCAAGCTTGATGCATGCAGGACAGGCAGAGGGAAGACAAACATTGCCATGGACCTAAGCCGACAACTTGATGTCCCGGTAACAGCCCCTAATGGTCAATCCTCTTCGTTTGGCTCCTTCGATACCGGTGTTTGGAATATGTTGAGCATCCCTGGGACCTCGCTTGGCATTGGTGTGACGCCCGGCATGTGGATTACCTACGACTTGAGATAAGAGTGATGCTTGCCAGGAAGTCTCTGATCGCGATTTGTCTTGTGCTTTTGGCCATCCTGTTCGGTTCAGTCGCCATGATTCGTGACCGAGGATGCTGCGAAAAGACGGACCCTGAAGTTCAAGCGCTGATGGCCTCCGCGGACCGCGGTGACGTGGAGGCTATTCGCGCGCTTTACAAGCGCGCCGCGTCCGACGGCGTCGAGGCGATGTCGGAGCACTGGGCACTCACCGGCGCGCTAGCGGGGGATCGGGAAATGCGCTTGGAATACGTTCACATGTTCCGAACTCGAATGGATTCGAGTCGGCAGCAGAAGGTGTTGGCGTCCATACAAGAGAGGTCCAACATGCCAGGGGTACCTTGCCTGCTTGCCGAGTTGAATGGGGTGGCCACCTCGGCGTCTGCGCAGTGCAGTTAACTTCAATCAGAGCGCAACCGCGCACCGCGGGCTTCACTCTGCTCGAACTGCTGGTCGTCATGGTCATCATTGGCCTGCTGGCGAGTTACGTTGCGCCGCGCTTCTTCCAGCAGGTGGGCAAGAGCGAGGTGAAGGCCGCGCGCGCCCAGCTTGACGCCTTCGACAAGGCCTTGGCCACGTACCGCCTGGACGCAGGACGCTATCCCAGCACGGAACAAGGCCTCAAATCCCTCGTCGAGCGCCCGGCCGACGAACCGAAATGGTCGGGCCCCTACCTCGCGAAGGCGCTTCCCCTCGACCCCTGGGGCCACCCGTACCTCTACCGCCGACCGGGCGACGCGGGACACGACTTCGAACTGCTGAGCTACGGCAAGGACGGCCAGCGGGGCGGTTCGGATGAGAACGCCGACCTCAGCGTCTGGGATTCCGGGCGTTGAGCGCGCCGCGGCGGTATGCGCATCAAACTGGAAGTCGTGCGCGGGCGCGGCGCGCCGCAAGCGATCGAGCTCGACGCGGCGAGCCTCGACGACGCGCGGCAGCGGGCCACGCAGCAAGGCTACTCCGTGCTGACGCTGCGTCCGGCAGCTTTCGGCCTGGAGCAGGTGTTCGACGTGGGGGCGACGCGCTCGTCCTTCGATGTGCTCGTGTTCGTCGAGCAGTTGCGGGACTTGCTCCAAGCGGGCCTGAGCCTCATCGAAGGGCTGGACACGTTGGGCCAGGCCGCGAAGGCCCCGCAGCGCCCAGTGCTGCAGGCCCTCACCGATCGCCTGCGCGGCGGCGCGCGCCTGTCCGACGCGCTGTCTGCCGATGCGCGCTTCCCGGCGCTGCTGGTGGCGCTGGTGCGCGCCTCCGAGCTGACCTCCGACCTGCCGCAGGCGTTCACCCGCTTCCTTGAACACGAGCAGCGCGTGGCCGAACTGCGGCATCGCATCACGTCGGTGGCGATCTACCCGCTGCTACTTTCCGGCGTGGGCACGGCTGTGTTGCTCTTCTTGCTGCTGTACGTGATGCCGCGCTTTGCGCGCGTGTTCGAGGGCATGGGCGGCGAGCTGCCGTGGTCGGCCCGCGCGATGGTGTGGTGGGCCGGGTGGCTGGGTGCGCACGGCGCATGGCTGGTTGCTGCTGCGGGCGTGGCGGTGGCGGCCATCGTTGCCGCGGCCATCACGCCGTCGTTCCGGGGCCGCATGCTGCAGCGCCTGCTGCGGTGGGCACCGTTGCGGGCCCGGCTGCGCACCTACTTCCTCGCGCGCTGGTACCGCGCCACGGGCATGCTGGTGTCCGGCGGCATCCCGCTGCCCGAGGCGCTCTCGCTCTCCAACGGCCTGCTGCCCCAAGGGCTGCGGGACGGTGGCAGCGCCACCGAGCGGGCGCTGCGCGACGGCCTGGCGCCGGCTGACGCCCACGTGCGCGCCGGCATGGTCACGCCGGTGGCCGAGCAGCTGATGCGCGCCGGCGAGCGCACCGGCGACATGGGTGGCGTACTCACGCGCATCGCGCAGTTCCACGACGCTGAAGTGGCGCGTTCGCTGGAGCGCGGCATGCGCGCGCTGGAGCCCATCGTCATGGTTTTGATCGGGGTGGGCGTCGGCACGGTGGTGGTGCTGATGTACCTGCCGATCTTCGAGCTGGCGGCGGCCATTCAATGACCGGCACGCTCGCACAGCGCATCGCCGCCATCCGCTCGCAGGGCGAAGCCGACGTGCTGCCGGCGCTCCTGGCCACGGCGGATGACGCCCAGGCGCTGGTGGACGAGCTGGGCGCGCTGCTGCAATTGCCGGTGCAGCGCATGCAGACGCTGCTTGGATGGGAGCCACGCTTCGAGCAACTGCCCTTCACCGAATGCGCGCGCCGCCGCTGCGCCTTGCTGCATGACGCGGCATCCAGGCCGCAACTGGTGATCACGGACCCCTTCGACAACGACACCGTGGCCTGGGCGCGCAGCCGCTTCGGATCACTCGATGTATCGCTGGTGAGCGTGGGCACCCTCGACGCCTGGCTGGCGCACTGCGAGAGCAGCCTGACCGCGTTGGGCAGCCTGGCCATGGGCTCCGAGGCGGGCGGCGCCGCGGTCGTCTCGGCCAGCGCGGAAGTGCTCAGCCTGCGCGACATCGGCAACGACGAAAGCCCGGCCGTGCGCTTCGTCAACTCCACGCTGTATGACGCGCTGAAGTCCGGCGCGTCGGACATCCACCTCGAAAGCGACCCCACCGGCCTGAACGTCAAGTTCCGCCTGGATGGCGTGCTCACCGCGATGCGCCGGATCGAAAGCGCCGAGCTGGCCGCCCAGGCCATCAGCCGCGTCAAGGTGATGGCCCAGCTGGACATCGCGGAGCGCCGTGTGCCACAGGACGGCCGCCTGCAGATCAGCTACTCCGGCCGTTCGATCGATGTGCGCGTGTCCATCATGCCCAGCATCCACGGCGAGGATGCCGTGCTGCGGGTGCTCGACCGCCAGCACCTGGCCCAGAGCCTGGCCGGGCTGACGCTGGCCAAGCTGGGCTTCGACGACGCATCGGCCGAGGCGCTTCGGCAGCTGTGCCGCAAGCCGCACGGCATGCTGCTGGTGACCGGGCCCACGGGCTCCGGCAAGACGACCACGCTCTATGCGGCGATCGCCGAGACGCACCAGTCGCGCGACAAGATCATCACCATCGAGGACCCGGTGGAGTACCAGTTGCCCGGGGTGCTGCAGATCCCGGTCAACGAGCGCAAGGGGCTGACCTTCGCGCGGGGCCTGCGCTCCATCCTGCGCCATGACCCGGACAAGATCCTCGTGGGCGAGATCCGCGATGCAGAGACGGCGCAGATCGCCGTGCAGTCGGCGCTGACCGGCCACCTCGTCTTCACCACCGTGCACGCGAACACGGTGTTCGACGTGGTGGGGCGGTTCGAGCAGTTCGGCATCGATGCCTACACCTTCGCATCCGCCATCAACGGTGTGCTCGCGCAGCGGCTGCTGCGCCGCGTGTGCCCGCACTGCGCGGTGCCGATGGACGTGACCGGCCATGCAACGGACGCGGACCTGCGCGCCGCGCTGCAACGGCTGGCCGGGACGCCGCGGCTGATGCAGGCGCGCGGCTGCGAGCAGTGCCGCGGCACGGGCTACGCGGGCCGCTTTGCGCTCGGCGAGCTGTTGCCGCTCAATGCCGCCCTCAAGGGCCTCGTGGCCGCGCGCGCGCCGCAGGCCCAGATCCAGGCCGAGGCCGAGCGCGCCGGCTGGCGCAGCCTGCGTGCGCTCGCAATCGATGCCGCCTTGCGGGGCCACACGACACTGGAGGAGGTGGACCGTGTGGCCGCTTGAGTTCGGTACCAGGCGCCGGCGCGGCGTGTTGCGCATCGGCCGCGAGCGTGCCGAGTATTGGGCCTGCTCTGCGGCCGGGCTGGAGCTGCGCGGCCACCACGTGCTGAGCGCGAAGCCGGGCACCGAGGCGTTGCTTGAAGCCGAGCTGCACGCCTGGCTGGAGACGATCGACAGTGAGGCGCGAGGCAAGCCGCTGGACCTGGTGCTCGAATCGGCCTGGTTGCCGGTGCTGCTGCTCGAGCTGGGCCGCAGCCTGTGGTCTCGCGCCCAGGTGGAGAACCTGCTGAGGCACCGGCTCGCCGCGCTCTACGCGAACCCGGGCGAATCCGCCAGTGGATGGCAGCTGCAGCTCGACCATCGGGTGGGCGATCCCCAGGCCATCGGCTACGGGCTTGCACCGTCGGTCAGCCAAGCGGTGCTGGGCGCGATGGCTGCTGCGGGCCTGCGTGCTGCGTCGCTGCAGCCGGCCTTTGCGTGGGGGTGGCAGCGCTTCGAGCGGCGTCGTCGAGGCCTGCGCCATGGGTGGTGGACATGGGTCGAGCAGGACCGCGCGATGGTGTGCCGAATGGAGCACGGCCGCATCACCGCGATGAACGCTGGAGCTGCCATGCCGAGCGACGACGAAGAGGCTATCCGCCTCGTGGCCATCGAGGCCGCCCGGATGGGCATCGAGGGGCCGGACGGTGCGGCTGTCACAGCAGGCTGGAACGAGCTGGTGGCGTCGGGTGCACACAGTCCGACACCTCGATCACCAGGGCGGACGGAGGTGGCTGCGTGAGTGCGCCCACCATCGATTTCCTGGGCCGCCAACGCACTGCCTGGCTCGGCTGGATCCTGCTGGGCGCGGGCCTTGCGGCGCTCGCGGCCTCGCTGTGGCTCGGCCAGCGATGGACCGGGCAGCGCGCGCAGCGCGATGCGGAGGTGCGCTCGCGGCAGGAAGCCGCCGAGCAGGCGCAGCGCGCGGCGCTGAGGCCAGTGGCACTCTCCCCGGACGAGCGCCGGCTGCAGCACATCGCACCCCGGCTGCGGCAGCCCTGGCTGCCTGCGTTGCGCCTGATCGAGAACGTCACCGAGCCACCCGTGTACCTGCTGGCGTTGTCGGTCGATCCTGCTTCCGGCGGGCTGCGGATCGACGGCGAGGCTCCCACGTTCGAAGACGCCCTGTCCTATGTGCGATCCCTCGACGAGCCCGGCTTGCTCGGACCAGCCGCCTTGCGTTCGCATGAGCAGGCGACCGACCCGGCGGGGCGCAGCGTGGTGCGCTTCAGCATCTTGACGCGGTGGGCTTCGCCATGATTCGGCCGGCGAGGATCGCGTTCGGGCGCCTTCATCACTGCCTCGGTGCAGCGGGCATGGGTGGCCTGGTCTTGATCACGGCGGCGCTCGTCAGTGGTGGGCTGGCCTGGCGTGCCCATCAGCGCTGGGAGCGCGAGGCACCCGCGAGTGCCCCGCCGATCGCCACCGCGCAGGCGTTGCGAGCCGAGCTGCCCGCACCGCATCCCCTGCCGCCAACGAGCGACGTGCCGCTACTGCTCGCCCGCATGCAGCGCGCGGCGGTGCAGCAGGGCCTCGGGTGGCCGGCGGCGGACTACCGCCTCAACCCCGCCACCGAGGAGACGCCGGCCAGCCTCGACGTGCGTTGTGCCCTCACGGGCCCGTACCCGAGCATCCGGCGCTTCGTGACCGTGCTACTGCGGGACAACGCTACGCTGACGCTGCGCGAGTTCAGCCTGAGCCGGGCCAGCGCCGAGACGGCGGATGTCGAGGCGAAGCTGGGCATCGTCGTCTACCTGGCGTCGGGCACGGCGGGGCCGGTTGCAACCGGGGCCGCAACGCCATGAAGCAGCGCCGCCTCGCCGTGCTGCTCGCGATTCTGCTGGCGCTGCTGGTCCTGCGCTGGTGGGTTCCGCCGGAGGGTGATGTCGCGCCCGAGGTGGCCGCGGCCATCGTGCGGCCCGTGCCTCTCGCGATGGCTCCGTCCCCAGTGCCGGCGAGTGCCGACGCGGTTGCGATCCCCGACGACCTCTCGGCAGGGACGCGGGCTACCGACTCCGACGATCCGCGCAATGCCTTCGCGGTTCGCATGCCTCCGCCTGCCCCAGCCGCTCCGGCAGTCGCCGCGGCGCCCGCGGCCCAGCCCTTCATCGAGCCGCTCCCGCCGCCGCCCCCGCCGCCGCCGTACCAGGTCATCGGCAGCTGGCGCGACGAGCAGGGCGCCAGCGTGTTCCTGGCGGGGCCGCGCGGCGTGCTGCAGGGCCGCGTCGGCGACGTGCTCGGTGACGAGTACCGCATCGCGCAGATCGAGCCGCAGCAGGTGCTGCTGCATCACCTCGCCACCCGCCGCGAGGTTCCGCTGGCCGTCCCCCCGGGGTCCGGCCCGTCCTTCCTGATTCCATCGAAGTAGCCGTGCCCAGCCGAATCCCATCCTTGCGACGCTTGCGCCGATGCCTCGCGTTGACTGCCGTCGCCACGAGCCTTGGCGGCTGCGCCGGGTACCAGGCTTTCCGCGAGGGGCGCGCCGATCTCGCCGAAGGCAAGGTGGAAGCTGGCCTCACCAAGCTCAGGCAGGCGACCGACCAGAGCCCGCAGAACCTGGAGTACCGCAGCAGCTACTTCACTGAACGCGAGGCTGCGCTGAACCGGCTGTTCCGCCAGGCTGAGTTGGCCATCGATGCCGGGAACTTCGACGCCGCGCGCCAGGCCTATGCCGCGGCCATGAAGATCGACCCGGCCAATGCGCGAGCCTCCGCTGGATTGACGCGCGTCGAGGCTGCGCAGCGTCACTGGACGGCGCTGGACGCCAGCCTGGTGCTTGCGCGCAAGGGAGACGTGGACGCGGCCATCGCGAAGGTGCAGGAGGTGCTGTCCGAGAACCCTAACCACCCGCGAGGCAACGCCTCGCTCAGGCAACTGATGCGGCAGCAGGCCGACAGGACCGGGCGGGAATTCGGCATCTACCCGAAGCTGAAGGAGGGCTACCGCAAGCCGGTGTCGCTGAGCTTCACGGGGGCCAGCCTGCAGCAGGTGTTCGAGGCGCTGAAGCAGGCGTCCGGACTGAACTACATGTTCGACAAGGACGTTCGCACGGACCAGCGTGTCACCTTGTCGGTGACGAACAAGCCGGTGGAGGACATCCTGCGCCTGCTGCTGGCAACCAACCAGCTCGAGCGCCGTGTGCTCGACGAGGACACGCTGCTCATCTACCCGAACACGCAGGCCAAGGCCGCGGAGTACCGCGAGATGGTCGTGCGCACGTTCTACTTGAGCAATGCAGACGCCGCCAAGGTGGCCAACACCGTGCGGGCGATCGCCAAGGCCAGGGACGTGGTCGTCGACGAGAAGCTCAACCTTCTCGTCGTGCGCGACAGTGCCGAAATCGTCCGCCTTGCCGAGAAACTCGTCGCGGCGCAGGACGTCGCCGAGCCCGAGGTGATGCTGGAGTTGGAGGTGCTGGAGGTCAGTGTCAGCCGGCTGCTGGACATGGGCATCAGCTGGCCCACGTCGGCGTCTGCCAGTGTCGTGGGCGCGGGCGGCGTGGCGGGGCAGCTCACGCTGGACGAGCTCCGCAACCGCAACTCGAGCATGGTTCGGCTGAACGTGAGTGATCCGGCGATTGCGGCGCAGTTGCGCAGCCAGAAGGGCGACGCCCATCTGCTGGCCAATCCCCGGGTGCGCGTGCGCAGCAAGCAGTCGGCCAAGATCCTGATCGGCGAGCGGGTGCCGGTGTTCACGACGACGGCCACCGCCAACGTCGGTACGTCGGAATCCGTGAACTACCTCGACGTGGGCCTGAAGCTCGACATCGAGCCGACCGTGTCGATCGACGATGAGGTCGGCATGAAGCTGGCGCTGGAAGTGTCGAACATCCTCGAGACGATCACGCGCACGAGCGGAACCCGGGCCTACCGGCTGGGCACGCGCAACACATCGACGACGTTGAGGGTGCACGACGGCGAGACGAACATCCTCGCGGGCCTCATCCAGCGCGACGAACGGCGCTCCAACACCGGCGTGCCAGGCTTGAATGAGGTGCCGCTGGTGAGCAAGCTCTTCGGCGCGGCGCAGGACAGCGACATGCGCACGGAGATCGTGCTGCTGGTGACGCCGCACATCGTGCGCAACGTCGAACTGCCGGGGGTGGGGTTGCAGGAGTTCCTGGCAGGCACCGACGCATCGGTGGGCGCCGCGCCCATCCAGCTCGGCACGCCTGCAGCGGCTGGCGTATCCGGTGCATCTCCCGTGGCGCCGGGCGTGCCGGCGGCCCCTGGCTGGCCGGTGCCGGGCATGGCGCCACCGACTGAACAGCCGGTGGTGCAGCCGCCCGTTTTCACTCCTCCACCGATGATCCCGACGTCGCCGGGAGCGCCTTCCAGCGAGGCCCCCAAGGAGCCGCCCAGGAACGGTGCGGGCGTACCGACCAAGGCGGACGGGAGCTAAAGCGCGATGGGCTGGCCCGGCACCCGGATCATGGCTGGACGAGGTTTCTCGCTCGTCGAGCTGTTGGCCGTCATCGCCATCATGTCCGTTCTTGCCGGCATCGCCATGCCGCTGGCGGAGCTGTCGCATCAGCGCGCGAAGGAGGAGGAGCTCAGGCGTGCGCTGCGTGAGATCCGCTCGGCGCTGGACGCCTACAAGCGCATGGTCGATGCCGGCCTGATCGCCAGGCCGGCGGGCGGCTCCGGGTATCCGCCGAACCTGCAGGTGCTGGTGGATGGTGTCGTCAACGCGCAGGTGCCGCAGGGCAGCAAGCTGTACTTCCTGCGGCGCATCCCGCGCGACCCCTTCGCCGACCGCGCCGCCAATGATGCGCAGACCTGGGGACTGCGCAGCTACGAAAGCCCGCCGGACAACCCAAAGCCCGGCCGCGACGTGTTCGACGTCTACTCCATGGCATCGGGCAAGGGCCTGGACGGCAGGGCGTACAGGCAGTGGTGAGGATTTCCATGACGGGCCGGCAAGGCGGGTTCACGCTGATCGAGCTGCTGGTGGTGATGGCCATCCTGGCCACGCTGCTGACGCTGGCCGCGCCGCGCTACTTTGCGTCGGTCGAACGCTCGAAGGAGGTGGCGCTGCGCACGGATCTGCGGATGCTGCGCGAGGCCATCGACAAGCATCGAGCCGACACCGGGCGCCTGCCGGAGAGCCTGGAGCAGCTCGCTCAGGCGCGCTACCTGCGAACGGTTCCCGTGGACCCGCTCACCGACAGAGCGGACACCTGGGTCGTGGTGCCGGCGCCGGACGGCGTGACAGCGGGCGTCTACGACGTGCGTAGCGGCGCTCCCGGAGTCGCACGCGACGGCACGGCCTTTGGCAGCTGGTAGCGATGGGAGCGCAGCGCGGATTCACCTACCTGGGCCTGCTGCTGGCCATTGCGCTGCTCGGCATCGGGATGGTGGCTGCATCGGAGGTCTGGGTGACGACCGCCCGGCGTCAGCGCATGGAACAACTAGAGTGGGTCGGGCAGCAGTACGTGCAGGCGATCGGCAGTTACTACGAGAACTCCCCTGGTCAAGTTAAAACGTATCCGACGGCGTTGGAGGACTTGCTGGAGGACAGACGGTTCGCGTTCACGCGAAGGCACCTTCGTCAGTTCTATGCGAATCCGTTCAGCGGTGTGGCGGATTGGGAGCTGGTCCGGGCGGCAGGCGGGGGGATTCGGGGCGTGCGCGTCGCGGTACCGGATACCGTAGGCCGCAACTCTGCCTATGAGTTCAGCCATACGCCGCTGGCGCGGTGAGAACGCGGAGTTGCCGTGGCCGCGCACGCCCTGGTAGGGAGCGGCACTGCGCGCGCTCGAGGGGCAGCTCCTGCGGAGCGCCTGTTCGAAGTCGGGCCGGATCAGGCGGCGAGGGTGTTCAAGCCGGCATCCGCCGACAGGCGGCGAGCCACGCGGTTGCGGCCGGCGGCCTTGGCTTCATAGAGCGCGCTGTCGGCCGCGGCGATGGCCTCGTCCGGCTGCGTGCCGGGGTGCGGCCACAGGGTGACGGCACCGATGCTCACCGTGACCGGCGTGCCGTTTTGCGCGGCATTCGCGGCGACCGCGGTGCGCACCTGCTCGGCCACGCGCAGCGCGCCCGGGGCGTCGGTGCAGGGCAGCAGGACCGCGAACTCTTCGCCGCCGAAGCGTGCCGCCAGGTCCGCCGGCCGGCCGACGCATCGCCCGACGCAACGCGCCACCGTGCACAGGCAGGTGTCGCCGGCCAGATGGCCGTGGGTGTCGTTGAAGTGCTTGAAGTGGTCCACATCCACCAACAGCAGCGACAGTGGCCGCTGCTCGCGCGCGTTGCGCAGCAGCTCGGATCGCAGCGCGAGATCGAAGTGCCGGCGGTTGAAAAGGCCCGTCAGGCCGTCCCGCTCGGCGAGGTCCCTAAGGGTGTCGTTGGCGGCGGCAAGCTGGCCGTACAGGCGCAGCGTCTGCGTCAGCAGCGTGACGAGGACGAGGCAGGAAGCCAGCAGGCCGTACAGCCGGCCGGCGTAGAAGCCGAGGTCGAAGCGGCCGGCGTTGAACACGGCGCTCAGGCCGATGTCGAACACCCACGCGCACATCGAGACGAAGAGCCACAGGTCGAGCACCGAACGGCCACGGTGGCGCCACATCGTGGCCGCAGCCACCGCGCTGGTCGACCAGACCATCGTCACCACGGTGAGCATCGACGGCGTGTAGTGGTGGCCATCCATGATCGCCGGCAACCAGCGCTCGCCCGCGGTGGTGAGCAGGGTGAAGGCGGCCACCAGCAAGGCGGCAGCCGCTGCGGTCAGCGCGACGACCACGTCGGTGCGCCACGCAAGTCCCGCCCGATCCTGGCCGAGCAGCACATAGCCGATGACAGCGGTCGGAAAGGCGCCGTGCCAGAGCATGTAGAGCCAGGCGGTGGTCTGCGTCCCCGCCCCCAGCAGGCCGTTGGCGGCGAACAGGCCGGGGAAGCTCAGGGCGTGGACCAGCGCGACCAGGCCAGTGAAGAGATAGGCGCCGCCGAGCAGCAGCAGCGCGCGCGTGCGCATCAACCCGAACAGCCCGAGGAGCAGCACGGCCGTGAGGGCGTCGTTGATGGCCAGCGCCGACTGGTAGACGGCGACGAAGACCGGCTGGGGCGCGAGCGGGGTTTTCGCGTAGGGCGCGGCCGCCGCGAAGGCCAGCGTGGACAGCAGCACGACCGCCAGGGCGAGCCGTTGCTCGGCCGCCGTGGGGACGGCATTGGACAGCAGGACCGGGACGCTTCTCGAGGCCTGATCGGGCATGTACGCACCACCCGTCGCACTGTTCTCGCTGCTCCCTGGACGTCAAAAGCTTAGCGCGTTCCTCCTGCGAGGTGCGGCTGTTACAGCCGCGGGTTGTTCCCTAGAGGCCGTCCCCCGGGCGCCCCTCAGGACGCGAGGTTCCAGCCCGCCGTGGCGCCTTGGTGGCCGTGCTTGTCGACCCACAACACGTCGACCTGCCAGCGCTGGGCGAGTTCGGCCACGTGAGCCGGCCCCGCGACGAACATCACCTTGGTCAGGGCATCGGCCAGGGCACCGCTGCGCGCGGCCACCGTGACGCTGGCGAAGCCCGGAGGCGAGTAGCCGCTGGCCGGGTCGAAGATGTGGTGGTGGCGGTGATCGGACGAGAAGCTGCTGGGCTCGTCGGCGGAGGTGGCCACGCAGCGGCCATCGGCCAGCACCCGGGCCATGAGCGCGTGCTCGTCGCGCGGGTCGACCAGGCCGAGTCTCCAGGGCGTCGCCTCGGCGTTGTGGCCCATGGGCGCCAGTTCGCCGGTGTCGATGAGGGCGTGGCGGACGTCGTGGGCGCGCAGCACGTCGCGCACCCTGTCGCAGGCATAGCCCTGGGCCACGCCGTTGAGCGTGATGCCCATGCCCGGGCGGCCGAAGCGGACCCGGCCTGGCTCGATGTTCACGGCGCGCCAGTCGACCTTTTCCCGGGCTGCCGCGACCTCGGCGGCCCGCGGCAGGCGGCCCTCGTGGCGGGCGGCGTCGAACAGCTCCCACAGCGGCTGCACCGTGGCGTCGAAGGCGCCGCCGCTCTGGCGCGCCACCCATTGGGCCAGGCGCAGCACGGCCAGCAGGTCGCCCGGGGGATCGCGCAGCTCGCCGTCGCGGTTCAGGCGCGAGAGCGCGCTGCCCGGGTCGAACAGGCTCATCTGCGATTCGATCAGCCGCACGGCCGCCACGCTGGCGTCGAGGGCGCGCTCCAGCTGGGCTTCATCCTCGCCGCCGGCACGCATCGACAGCATGGTGCCGAAGCCCAGCCAGTCACGCCGTCGCCACACAAGCGGCGCGGAAGGGGAGGGAGCTGCTTGCAAAGAGGTGGCGCTCATCAGTCCTTGCCCCATGGCGGCGTACAGCACTTGCCGTCGTTTCATGGCGTGGGCTCCATAGGTACGGGGCGGAGGATGAAGACCCGTCGATCGTCCCGCCCCTGGGCGATCAAGGGCGCGCAGCGGCGCGGGTCGGCATGGATGGCCACGCAGTCCAGGCACTGGAAGCACTCGGCATAGTCGACGCGGCCGCGCGGGTCGATGGCCTGGTAGGCGCAGCGATGGCGGCAGGTCTGGCATGGCGTGCCGCACTCGGCGCGGCGGGCGATCCAGTCCCAGCGGCGCAGCCGGCCGAGCAGGGCCAGTCCGGCGCCCAGCGGGCAGAGGTAGCGGCAATAGGCCTTGTAGACGAACGCGCTGGCCAGCACGAGGCCTGCGGCCCAGAGGACGAAGGGCCAGGCGCGACCGAAGCCCAGCGTGATGGCGGTCTTGAACGGTTCGACCTCGACCAGCGTATCGGTCGGGCCGCCCGGCATCAGCGCGCTGCCCAGCAGGACCGCCAGCACCACGTACTTCAGGCCTTTGAGCGCGCGATCGGTCTTGCGGTGCAAACGCCAGCGCGGCAGGCGCAAGGCAGACGCGGCCTGCGCGACCAGTTCCTGCAGCGCGCCGAAGGGACACAGCCACCCGCAGAAAGTACCGCGCCCCCAGACGAGCAGCGTCAGCAGGACGACGCCCCACAGCACCAGCGTCACCGGGTCATAGAGGAAGAACTCGAGCGAGCGGCCGGCGCGGACGGCCTGAACCAGGGCCGTCAGGTTGACGATGGACAGCTGCCCCTGGGCGAACCAGCCGATGAAGGCCAGCGTGAAGACGGCGAAGCCATTGCGAAACCACGCCAGTCGCCGAGCGTCGGCCACCAGCCACGAGGGGCGCGCCAGTACGATCGCCAGTGCCGCCAGCGCGAAGCCGAGGACTGCCAGTTCGGTCGCCCGCGAGGCCCAGATCCCGCGCCAGGACTTGGCATCGCCGGTCGCCGGTTCGACATGGTCCGAAGGCACGCTGTAGGCCAGCGCAAAGTCGCGGCTGACCCTTTCGGGATAGACGATGCCCTTGCTGCGGGTCACCCGGAAGCCGAAGCTCAGCGGCTGGGAAGGGTCCAGCCCGGCCGGTCCGATGACCCGGAACACCTTGGACTCGGCGCCAGCCAGCTCGGGGGGAAGCGCGAGCGGGTCGTCGAGATCGAGGTCGCGCAGCTCCAGCGGCAACTCCCCCTGGCGCAGGGTGAGCCGATCGGGCACGGCGCCGCGCACGAAGCTTTCGCCGACGAAGCTGTCGGCGCCGCGGGCAACGACGAGAAGGGCATGGTCACCGTTGTCGAGCCGGCTTTGCAGATGGGCCCAGCCGCCGTCGCCGAGCAGGCTCAGGCCGGCGCTCGGCACGCCCAGGTGGGCCAGCCAGAATTCCATGTAGGGGCCGTCGCCGGAGACGCCCTGGCCTTCGACCGCCGTGCCCGCGAACGCTCGCTCGACCTCATCGCGGCTGAGGGTCACGTGCTGCACCAGGCCCATGCGCTGCAGAGCTGCCCAGTCCAGGCGTTGTGGCGGACCCGTCCGCAGGTGCGCGACCAGCTCGGGATCGCGCCCGGCCGCATAGCCGAGCCGGGCGCGCGCGACTTTCAGCGAGGCGGCCAGCAGGCTCTGGTTGAGGATGCGCACGGAAGCCGTTGCCTTGGCCACGCCGTCGATGGTCGCGGTGGCGCTGGTCTGGCGCGCGGCCCGCGTCTGTTCGCTGCCGACCTTGATGCTCTGCTTGAGCGACAGGCCGCGGTACTGCTGGACGAAGCGCATCAGTGGTGCCTCGCCCAGCCCGTCGAGGAACACCGGCTCGTGCTGCGACAGCACCCGGACGTCCAGGAAGCTGCCCTGCGCGTCGAGCGCCACGAGCAGGTTGATCGGCGTGCCGGAGAAGCCGGGCACCGGCGCCAGGTCGATCGACTCGAAGACATAGGCCACGAGCACCGTGGCGGTGGCCTCCTGCTTGAACAGGGGCCAGACGGGCAGGGCGGCATCGCGCTCGCCCAGGATCAGAGGCGACGGGAAGAGCTCCTGCAGGCGCTCGCGCGTCATCACCCCGGCCTGCGCCTGGCTGCTCAGCCAGGCGAACACGAAGGCAGCCACCAGCATGGCCCTGCAGCGGTGTGTCATGGAGGCACTGGCGGTGCGCATGGGGCGGAATGAACGCAATGGCCGTGCCTGGCCTGGAGGCGGCCGCCACGGCTTCGGACACCGGGTTTGCGACGTCGCCGCCTGTGCGCGGATGCGACGGCACGCTCCACCCTGGGTGTCACAGGCGTCACCTTGTCTTGATATGGGACAGGCCGATGCATGTTTTCCCTGAGCCAGCCCGGTACGAGGCCGGGGAACGCAAAGGTGGCATACCCATTGCAGTCGGCACGCCCCAAGCCCATCCACTTGACCCAGGAGTTCCGACATGAGGAGACAAGCAATGCGAGCGGCCAGCCTGGCCGCCGGCCTGCTCGCCTGCACCTTGGCCATGGCCCACGGAGACGTGACGCCCCAGGCCGTGGACACCCACGAGCTGCCCACCCTCGGCGAGGCTTGGCGTGAGCTCAACCCGTTCCGCGACCAGGGCAATCCTCGCGAGACCGCCGTGCGCATCGGCACCTCGGCCTTCAACCAGAACTGCGCCCGCTGCCATGGGCTGGAGGCCATCTCCGGCGGCATCGCGCCCGACCTGCGCCGCCTGGACAACGACTGCGTCTCATTGAAGGACGAAAAGAAGCGCAACGCCTGCGTGACGGAGAACGACCAGTACTTCCTCACCACGGTGCGCAACGGCCGCTCTCGCAACGGCGCCGTCTACATGCCCCCCTTCGAGGGCACGCTGAACCAGGAAGCGATGTGGGCCATCAAGTCTTACCTGGAGACCCGGCGTGAGAAGCCGATGTGATGCCCCAGGCAGCTCCAGCTCGGCCGGGCTGCTCGACCGGAACATCGGCCCGGAGCCGAGGGCGGTCTCGCGCCGGCGCTGGCTGGCAGCGGCCGCCGGCGCGTGTGTCTGGCCGGCAGCGGCCCGGGCGCAAGGCAGCGGCGGACGGCTCGATCGCATCCGCGAGCGCGGCAGCCTGGTCGTCGGCCTTTACCACGAGATGCCGCCCTTCCACGTCGACGGGCGCGGCATCGACGTCGAGCTCGGCCGCCTGCTGGCCCAGGAGATGGGGCTGAAGTTCAGCGCGCTGCCTTTCCAGGCGGGCGAGAACATGAACGACGACCTGCGCAACATGGTCTGGAAGGGCCACTACCTGGGCTGGGGCCCGGCCGACGTGCTGCTCCACGTGCCGCTGGACCGTCAGCTGACGCAGGCCAATCCGCAGGTGCAGGTGGTCGCGCCGTACTACCGCGAACGGGTGGTGCTGGCGCTCGACAAGAGCAAGCTGAGCCGGGCCGACAGCCTGGCCGACCTGCAGGGCCTGGCGGTGGCGGTCGCGGGCCAGTCCCTGCCGGGCTGGCTGCTCGCCGGGGCGGAGGGCGGCGTCCTGAAAGACCGCCTCACCACCGCCTTCCCGGACGGCGCCGCGGCGGCCAAGGCCTTGCTCGAGGGCAAGGCCGACGCCGCTTCGGGCCTGGCATCCGAGCTCGAGGCGGTGCTGGCCGGCGATCCGCGCTTCGTGCTTCAGCCCTTGCCCTCGCCCCGCGCCCCTCGCGACGGCTGGGCCGTCGGCTGCGCCGTGAGGCAGGACGCCGGCGAACTCGCGGCGGCATTGCAACAGGCCATGCAAACCCTGCAGGCAAGCGGGCGCTTGCAGGCTATCTTCGCTGCCGAGCATGTGAGCTGGCACCTCTGAGCACTCCAGGGCGGGGCCATCGCTCAGTCCGCCCCCGCGGGGGTTTAAGCAGGCCGGCCAAGCCGGTCTGCCCCGGGGCCGCGCAGGCGGCCGACAGCATGAACAATCGACCCGCCTCTTTCCTCGCTTCCTCCCTCCGGGCCTTGCTGCCCGCCTTGTTGCCGGTAGCCGCAGGTGCCCAGCAGGCGGCCTCGCCGACGCCCACGCCTGCGCCGGACGCCGAGACGCAAAGCGTCGTGGTCATCGGCACGCGCCTGTCGGAGCGGCCCTTCGACGTGCCGGCCTCGGTCGATCGCCTGCAGGCCGACCAGATCCGCGACACGCGGCTGCAAGCCAACATCGCCGAGAGCCTGGGCGGCGTGCCGGGCCTGCTCGCACGAGACCGGCAGAACTACGCGCAGGACGTGCAGGTCTCGGTGCGAGGCTTCGGCGCGCGTTCGACCTTCGGCATCCGCGGCGTGCGGCTTTACGTCGACGGCATCCCCGCCACGCTGCCCGATGGCCAGGGCCAGGTCTCGCACGTCGACCTGAGCAGCGCCCAGCGCATAGAGATCCTGCGCGGCCCGTTCTCGGCCCTGTACGGCAACTCCTCGGGCGGCGTGATCGAAGTGACCAGCGCCGAGGGCAGCGGCCCGCCCACGCTGGACTTCGGCTACGCCGCCGGCAGCGACCAGGCGCTGCGCGCCAACCTGCAGCTGCAGGGCGCAGCGGGAGAGTTCGGCTACCTTGCCGACGTGAGCCACTTCGAGACCGACGGCTATCGGGTGCACAGCGCGGTCCGGCGCGAAATCGGCAACCTCAAGTTCACCTGGCAACCGGCAGGCGGCGGCAGCAAGCTCACGGTCGTCGCCAACAGCGTGGACACGCCTGAAGCCCAGGATCCGCTGGGGCTGACCCGTGCCCAGTTCGATGCCGACCCGCGCAGCGTCGATCCGGTGGCGCTCGCCTTCAACACCCGCAAGTCCTTCGACCAGACCCAGCTCGGCGCCACCTACGAGCAGTCGCTCGGGGCGAGCCAGCGCCTGCAGTTGATGGCCTACGGCGGCAGCCGCCACACCGAGCAGTTCCAGGCCATCCCGGTCGGGCCGCAGGGCAGCCCGACCCACCCCGGTGGCGTGATCGACCTGGCACGTGACTACAGCGGCGCCGACCTGCGCTGGACGCTGGACCAGCGCTTCGCGTTGATGCCTTATGCGGTCGTTGCCGGCGTCTCCTTCGACGGGCTGGACGAGCATCGCCGCGGCTACGAGAACTTCATCGGCGACACCCTCGGCGTCAAGGGCGGCCTGAGGCGGGACGAGGACAACCGCAGCACCGCCTTCGACCAGTACGTCCAGGCCACGGTCAGGCCGCGGGCCGACTGGCGCTTCGACGCAGGCGTGCGCCACAGCGTGGTCAAGGTCAGAAGCCGCGACCACTACATCGTCGGCCCGAACGGGGACGACAGCGGCAGCACCGATTTCAGCGCCACCACGCCGGTCGCCTCGGTGATGTACCTGGCCAGCGAGACGCTGCACGTCTACCTCTCCGCCGGCCGCGGCTTCGAGACGCCGACGCTCAACGAGCTGGCCTACCGCAGCGACGGCTCGGCCGGCCTCAACACCAACCTCAAGGCCGCCCGCAGCGACAACCTCGAGTTCGGGGTGAAGTGGAAGCCGGCGGAAGGCCAGGCCCTGAACGCGGCGCTGTTCATGGTGCGGACGACCGACGAGATCGTCACCCAGACCAACCTGGGCGGCCGCGCGAGCTTCCAGAACGCGGGCAAGACCCGGCGCGACGGGCTGGAGATCGGCTGGTCCGCCAAGCTCGCGAGCGACTGGAAGGCCCAGGCCTCGCTGACCTGGCTGGATGCCCAGTACGATGAGAGCTTCACCACCTGCGCCGCGCCCCCCTGCAACACGCCGACGCTCGTCATCCCCGCGGGGAACCGGCTGCCCGGCGTGGCCAGGACCTCCGGCTACGCCGCCTTGCGCTGGGCGCCGCCGGAAGGCTGGCAGGCGGGCGTGGAGGTCCGGGCCCTGAGCGACGTGAAGGTGAACGACCTGAACAGCGACGCCGCGGCCGGTTTCGGCATGGCCAGCGCGAGCGTCGGCTACCGCGTGCAGCGCGGGCCGTGGGCCTTCAATGGCTTCGTGCGGGCGGACAACCTCTTCGACCGGAACTATGCGGGCTCGGTGATCGTCAATGAAGGCAACGGCCGCTTCTTTGAACCGGCGCCGGGGCGCACCTGGCTGGCCGGCTTCAACGCGAGCTACAGTTTCTGATCGCCCCCAGGGCCGGGCTGCGCCCAGCCCGCCCCCGCGGGGGTTCAAGCAAAGTGGTCCCACGGCCTCGAGGAGTTGCCTTCATGGATGAGCGGTCTGCCCGTTACGACCGGGTCGCGATGATCCTGCACTGGGCCATCGGCCTGGCCCTGCTGGCGCAGATCGTGTTCGGCTTCCTGCTGGACGACCTGGCGCCCAAGGGCACGCCGGCGCGAGGGCAGGTGGTCAACCTGCACAAATCCTTCGGGCTCGTGCTGCTGGCGCTGATCGCGCTGCGCCTGGCGTGGCGCCTCGCGCATCGTCCGCCCCCGTGGCCCGCCGGCATGGCGCAGCGCGCTCGCCGCGCCGCGCTGTGGGGCCACCGGGCCCTGTACGCCTGCATGCTGCTCATGCCGCTGTCGGGCTACATCGCCTCGAACTTCAGCCAGCACGGCGTGAAGTTCTTCGGCATCGCACTCAAGCCGTGGGGGCCCAACCTGCCGGGTGTCTACAACTTCTTCAACGGCATGCACGTGGCCCTGGGCTGGGCCTTCAGCGCGCTGATCGCGGGGCATGTGGCCTTCGCGCTGCTGCACCTGATCGTGCGTCGCGACGGCCTGTTCCAGCGCATGTGGCCGGCGGCCCTGGCGGCCGGCCTCGTGGTCGTCGCCGGCAATGCGCAGGCGGCCCCCTTCGCCTACGTGCCCAACGAAGGCTCGGGCACGCTGAGCATCATCGACATCGCCACCGACCAGGTCGTGGCCGAGGTCGCTGCCGGCAAGAAGCCCCGCGGCACCGTGATCTCCAAGGACGGCCTGCGCGCCTACGTCAGCGACCAGCCGAACAACCGGCTGGTGATCGTGGACCTGGTCAAGCGCCAGGCCAGCGGCGAGGTGGCGCTGGGCGAGTCGCCCGAGGGCGTGGGCCTGTCCCCGGACGGGCGCCTGGCTGCGGTGGCCATCGAGGAGAGCAACGACGTCGCCTTCGTCGACACGGCGACCAACACCAAGGCCTTCGTCGTGCCGGTGACCGGCAAGAACCCTGAGCACGTGGTGTTCTCGCCCGACGGCAAGCTGCTGTTCGTCAGTGCGGAGGAGGGCGAGGCGGTCAACGTGATCGACGTCGCCAAGCGGCAGGACGTGGCCCGCATCGCGGTCGGGGCGCGGCCGCGCGGCATCGGCTTCTCGCCCGACGGCTCCAGGGCCTACGTGGCCGCCGAGAACTCCGACGAGCTCTACGTCATCGACACCCGCACCCTGCAGGTGGCCAACAAGGCCAAGGTCGGCTCGCGCAGCAACGGCGTGACCGTCCATCCCAACGGCAAGTGGATCTTTGTCTCCAACGGCGGCGCGGCCTCGGTGTCGGTCATCGACTCGACGACGCTGGCCACCGTGGCCACGGTGCCCGTGGGCGAGCGCCCCTGGAACATGGCGTTGTCGCCCGACGGCGCCAAGCTCTACGTGGCCTGCGGCCGCTCGGGCACCGTCGCCGTGGTCGATGCCCTGAAGCACATCAAGCTGGCCGAGATTCGCGTGGGCAAGTTGCCGTGGGGTGTGGCAATCCGCTGAGCTGATAGCTCAGCGGATGGCCGTTGGCCGCATGCTGGGCTCCCCCGAGCCCCCTCCAAGCGGGGGCTCCAGCCTGCAATGGGCTCCCTCCAGCCTCCCTCCGAGAGGGAGGCTCCAGCATGAGTGACGAGTTGCCAGCGCCCTTCGTCGGTCTGGCTGGTGGCGTTCTCGCGGAGGAGGGCTGGGAGGTGTTGACGACCTGACGGGAGCCCCCGCTTGGAGGCGGGCTTTCGGGGGAGCAAAACGTTCGCAGGGGCAATGGCCATCGGCCATTGCTCCGCCTGCTGCCTCCTAGCTCAGCTCGATCTCCATGCCGTCGTGCGCAACCTCGATGCCGTGCGCGGCGAGCTGGCGGCGTTCGGCGCTGGCCTCGTCCAGCAGAGGGTGGTCGTGCTGGGCTTCGGTGAGGACCTTGCGCGTGGCCGAGAGCGTGGCCAGGTCGTTCAGCGGCGCGTGCAGGCCGCCGACCAGGATGCACTGGGCGCGCGCCATCCATTCGCGCTCCACCGGGCCCACCCCTTCCAGCGTCGGCGCGTGGAACAGGCGCTCGCCGCTGGCCTCGTCCTCGATCAGGACGCCGATGGAGTCGCCGGCCGCAGGGTCGTCGCGCCGCGGCGAGTGAGGCGGGGGGGAGCCGGGCAGGGCGATCGCACGCAGGCGCAGGCCGGGGCAGCCGGGGACGCGGAACTCGGCGCTGGACTGCGCGGCCGGCTCCTGCTCGTCGCCGAGTTCACCCGAGATCGGCAGCAGGTGCCAGCGCACGCCGCAGTAGTGGTCGAGCACCGGCAGCAGGGCCAGTTCGCCGGTGAGCTCCTCGAACACCCGCGGGGTGCAGTACAGCTCCAGGGGCGGGCCGTCGCGCAGGTTGAGCAGGCCGGCGACGTGGTCCAGCCGGGCGTCGGTCAGGAGGATGGCGCGAATGGGCGGGGGGCCGCCGCAGCCGGACGGTGACTGCAGGGCCGGCGTGTCGCGCAGTTGCTGAGGCAGGTCGGGCGAGGCGTTGATGAGCAGCCAGCCTTCGCCGTCGGCCGAGACGGCGATCGAGCCGGGGGTGCGGCGACGACCTCGCAAGGTCCCGTCACGCAGTCCGGCGCATTGGCGGCAAGTGCAGTTCCAGCGGGGCGAGCCTCCCGCGGCAGCGGAGCCGAGCACGAGGATTTTCATTTCGCTGAAGGGCTTGCGAGCGATGGGCCGCTGGCTCGCCGCTCCACGTTGTGGCAGATGCCCTCAGCACTGCAAGACGCGTGCCCCGCGCGTCAGTTCGGGGAAACTCTCAGCCCCGGCTCGTCGTGGCCTGCCAGCGCAGCTTGCGGTAGATCGTGTTGCGGCTGATGCCCAGGCGCCGGGAGGCGACGGAGATGTTCCCGCCGGCCTCGTCGACCGCCCGCTGGATGGTTCGCAGCTCGAGCTCCTCGAGCGTGGCGGCACCCGAATCGGGCTCGGTGGAGGAAGGCGGCACGGAGGGTGTCGCCACCGGTTGCGCGACAGCTTGTGCCGATGCCGACGCCACCGGTACGGCCACCGCGGGCGCAGACAGGTCCTCCTGCGCGTCCTCGAGGAAGTCGTCCGACAGGTGGGCACGCGTGATCACCATGTCGCTGCCGGCCATGACGGCGGCGGTGCGCAGCACGTTGGTGAGCTGGCGGATGTTGCCCGGCCAGTGGTAGCCCTGGAGCAGCTGGACCACCTCGGCGTGCAGGTCCAGCGGCCGCCCGTTCGTTTCGGCCCGCAGGATCTTCCGCACGATGGTCATCAGGTCCGTCCGCTCGCGCAGGGCGGGCAGGCGCACCACCAGGCCGTTGAGGCGGTAGTACAGGTCTTCGCGGAAGCCCTGGCCGCTGATCATCTCGCGCAGGTTGCGGTGGGTGGCGCTGATGACGGCGACATCGACCGGCACCGATTTCGCCGAGCCCAGCGGCGTGACCTGGCGCTCCTGCAACACGCGCAGCAGGCGGGCCTGCAGGGCGAGCGGCATGTCGCCGATCTCGTCCAGGAACAGCGTGCCGCCGTTGGCCTGCAGGATCTTGCCGGTCGCCCCCTTGCGCCTCGCGCCGGTGAAGGCGCCGTCCTCGTAGCCGAAGAGCTCGGCTTCGATCAGGCTCTCGGGGATGGAGGCGCAGTTGACGGCGACGAAGGCGTGGCGGGCACGGTCGGAATCCTGGTGGATGGCGCGGGCCAGCAGCTCCTTGCCCGTTCCGGTCTCGCCCAGCACCAGCACCGAGATGTCCCGGTTGAGCACGCGGCGGACCTTAGTCACGACCGCTTCCATCTGCGGGTCGCCCGTCTGCAGGTAGCGCAGGCCGGACAGCCCGCTGGCGGCTCCCGGCGCGCTGCCCGACGTCATGCCCGGCGCGGGTCTCGCCGCAGCCGAGAAGTAGGCGGACTCCACCGGCGGGCAGGACGACGGGGGAGGCAGATCCTCCTCCGCCTCCACTGTCGTGCTGCCCAGCGCGTGCCAGGTCGGCCAGTTGAAGGCGGCGCGCATGTGAAGGCGCTGGCCATTGGGCAGCACCATGGCCATGGGCGGGGCGATGGGGGAACGGAAATGGTCGACCACCGCGCCGACGGTGACCGAGAAAAGCGTGGCGACGCTGTTCATGCGCAGGGCTGCACCGCTCAGGCCGAGCTGGTCGAGCGCGCTCCTGTTGGCGCCCAGCAGCTTGCCGTCGCGGCCGACGGCGACGATGCCTTCCATCAGGGTGCCGATGAACTCCGGCCGGCTGTGGAAATGCAGCCTCAGGGCGTGGCGGAAGTCGTCCGTCAGCCAGTGGTTCTCGATCATGCGGGCCGACATCTTGACGAGCCCCATGGTGTGCATGTGGTACGAGTGCTGGTCGCCCGAGACATCCAGCACCCCGAGCATGTTGCCGCGCGGGTCGAAGATGGGCGATGCCGAGCAGGTGAGGAAGCCGTTGGCATGCATGTAGTGCTCGTCGGCATGCACGACGGTCGGGATTTCATCGACCAGCGCGGTGCCGATGGCGTTGGTGCCCTTGCTGGACTCCGACCAGTTCGCCCCCGGCGCCAGGGCCACCTTGGAGGCCTTCTGCAGGAAGGAATCGTGGCCCACCGAGTGCAGCACGGTGCCCTGCGCGTCGGTCAGCAGCACCATGCTCTGGCTGGCCATGGTCTGCTCCAGCAGCAGCTCCATCACCGGCGCCGCATGCAGGTGCAGGCGCAGGTTGCGCTCGCGGGCTATGGCCAGATCGGAGCGGATCAGGCCGGCGTGGTCGGGCCGGTCTATGCGGGACAAGCCCCGTGCGACACAGCGCTCGTGCGAATGCAGGATGGTCTCGGCATGCAATGTGTCCCCGGGCACCGGCAGGGTGGTCGGGTCGCGAGCCGGGAGAGAGTTCACCATCGCACGGGTCCTTTTGCGTATCGCCGGTCCTTCGAAGCGTAGCGACCGCCGGGTGCTGCGAAGCGTAGCGGCCGGACAGCGACGCACAAGCCATCGTAGGCCCTGGAATTGATCTGCGTCAGCTGCAGGAATCCCTGGTGCGGGGCACAGGGTTGTCCCAATCCGGGACAACTCTGGTCCGGAAGGTGACAGTGCTTTCGCGAGGCTTACGGAAGGGCAGGGGCTGCCTGATCCTGCGCCCGCCGCCAGGCCGGCTACGAGGCGCTCGATCAGGGCGAGCGCCTCGGCCGTGGCAGCGCCCCGCAGCCGCGGGGCGCGAGTTGGGTCTCAGAAGAACAGGATGGCGCCGAGAGAAACCCCGTTCTGGCGCGCCTTGTCGCCCACCACCGGGGTGGATTCGGTGCGGTTGAGTTCGCCCACCAGGGTCAACGAGGGCGTGAGCTTGTAGTAGCTGCCCAGCGTCAGGCTGACGTTCTTGTCCAGGTCGGTGGCGACGCCGTCCTTCAGCTTGGTCTGCCCGTAGCCCAGGCCGAGCTTGAGGTCGGCGGTCGCCTTGAAGGTGGCCTGCACCAGCACGGCGGTCTGCTTGCGGTCGCCGGAGTCGCCGTCGGCAAGCACGCCCAGGCCCTTGCCCGATTGCACGTTGGCCAGCAGCGAGAAGGCGCCGAAGTCGACGCTGCCGCCCAGCTCGACGCCGCTCATGCGGAAGTCGTCTCCTGCCCCGGCCACGCTCTCGTCGAACTTCTGGGTCTTGGCGCCGAGCCAGACCTTGCCCGCGGGCATCGCGTAGGCCAGCTGGGCCTGCAACTGCGGCTCGGTGGCGCTGGGGGCGTTGACGCCATTGCTGACCGGGCTGAACAGGCCACCGCTGAAGGTGAAGCCGCTGGCGGTGGGCGCGGTGTAGGTGATCTCGCCATAGGTGCCGAGGTAGCTGTAGCCGGCGCCGATGTGGCCCAGCGAGACGCGGCCGCGCTGCGTGGCGGAGGTGGGCAAGCCGACGCCGAGCAGCGTCATGTCGGCGAGGATGGCGTTGGCGCCGAAGATGCCGTAGTCGCGGCCGAGCTTGAAGGTGCCCATCTCGGGACGGCCGACGGTGAGGAAGCCCTGGCGGACATCCACCTCGCTGTTGCTGGCGATGGAGCTGCCGGTGGCGACGGCGGCGCCGATCATCAGCGTGGCGCCGACGTCGTAGCCCGCCTGCTTGCTCTTGGCGCCGACGATGAGCGCGTTGGGCAAAAGGCCGTTGCCGATGACGGTGCTCTTGTCGTGTCCGCCGCATCCCAGCGCTTGCGTGGCCAGGGCGACACCGGTGATCGCCTGGTTGCCGTCGCAATCGGCATACGTGTAATAGGCGTTGATGAAGCCGCCGACCGACAGGTCCCAGTCTCCGGCCTTGATGTCGACGGCGCCTGCCGGGCCGGCCATGGCGCACAACGCCAACGGAACAAGGACGCGGCTGGGGGTGGCTGAATGCATGGGTCTGTCTCCTCGATGGATGGTTGGGTGGATTTCGAGCGCTGAAGTGGCGGGCCTTGCGCGCGCTCACGCGCAGGCCCGTTCCTCGCCTGGGTGTGGTTGTTCGGGACAGGGGGTGTGGCGCCTTGTCGCGCCTCGGGCCTCTGGCGAGGCCCGGCAGCTGTCCGCCGTGGTCAAGCAGCAGCTGCTGGGTCTGCCGGCACGGGGGCCGGCATCACCTCGTAGGTGTTCGACGCTCAGATGCCAGCGGCGTGCCAGGCGCTCAAACCACGGTCGGGCCCCGAATTCAGCGCTCGCGCTACGGGTTTGCCACGAGGCTGCGGGCTGACCTGGCCGCGCGCTGTGGCAGCGCGGTGCACGTGGGCGCTCAAGTTCCGACCACCACCCGAAGCGAGGGACACCGCCTTCGATTCCACGAGTCGGCAGCCGATGTTCCTCAAGGTTGATGCCCTCGGCGCTTGTTCGACCGAGACGCCTGCTTCAAGGTGACACAGCGGATCAATGACACCAGGGCGTTGCGTCTCCGGCGGGAGCAGCCGGTAGGCGTAAACCTGGGCCCGGCGGGCCGATCGCCCACGTCGCGCGCCTGGCACGGAAGTTGGGTTGTCTCGGTCGGCCGCACGGCTAAAGCCACCTGTTCCACCAGACCGAAAGAGACACATGATCTACGCTGCACCCGGCGCCGCTGGCGCCAAGATCGCCTTCAAGGATCGCTACGACAACTTCATCGGCGGGCAGTGGACGCCGCCGGTCAAGGGCGAGTATTTCAACGTGGTCACGCCCACGACGGGCAAGCCCTACACGATGGCCGCCCGTTCCACGGCCGAAGACATCGAGCTGGCGCTGGACGCCGCCCACGCCGCCGCCGACAAGTGGGGCAAGACCGATGCCGCGACCCGGTCCAACATCCTGCTGAAGATCGCCGACCGCCTCGAGCAGAACCTCGAGCTGCTGGCCTACGCCGAGACGGTGGACAACGGCAAGCCGATCCGCGAGACGCTGAATGCCGACATCCCGCTGACGGTGGACCACTTCCGCTACTTCGCCGGCGCGCTGCGGTCCCAGGAGGGCGGCATCAGCGAGATCGACGAGAACACCATGGCCTATCACATCCACGAGCCCCTGGGCGTGGTCGGCCAGATCATCCCGTGGAACTTCCCCATCCTGATGGCCGCCTGGAAGCTGGCCCCGGCGCTGGCCGCGGGCAATGCGGTGGTGCTCAAGCCGGCCGAGAACACCCCGATCTCGATCCTGGTGCTGGCCGAGCTGATCGCCGACCTGCTGCCCGCGGGCGTGCTGAACATCGTCAACGGCTATGGCCGTGAAGCCGGCATGCCGCTGGCCACGAGCAAGCGCATCGCCAAGATCGCCTTCACCGGCTCCACCACCACCGGCCGCGTGATCGCACAGGCCGCGGCCAACAACCTGATCCCGGCCACGCTGGAGCTCGGAGGCAAGTCGCCCAACATCTTCTTCGCCGACGTGATGGACAAGGACGACGCCTTCCTCGACAAGGCGATCGAGGGCCTGGTGCTGTTCGCCTTCAACCAGGGGGAGGTCTGCACCTGCCCGAGCCGTGCGGTGATCCACGAGAGCATCTACGACCAGTTCATGGCGCGGGTCCTCAAGCGCGTGGCGGCGATCAAGCAGGGCAACCCGCTCGACACCGACACCATGATCGGCGCGCAGGCGTCCAAGGAGCAGCTGACCAAGATCCTGTCCTACCTCGACCTGGGCAAGCAGGAGGGCGCGGAACTGCTTTGCGGCGGCAGCCAGGCCAAGCTCGGCGGTGAACTCGAAGGCGGCTACTACGTGCAGCCCACGCTTTTCAAGGGCCACAACAAGATGCGCATCTTCCAGGAGGAGATCTTCGGCCCGGTGCTGGCCGTGACCACATTCAAGGACGAGGCCGAGGCGCTCGAGATTGCCAACGACACGCTGTACGGCCTGGGCGCCGGGGTCTGGAGCCGCAACGGCAACGTGGCCTACCGCATGGGCCGGGCCATCAAGGCCGGTCGCGTGTGGACCAACTGCTACCACGCCTATCCGGCACACGCCGCCTTCGGCGGCTACAAGGAATCGGGCATCGGTCGCGAGACCCACAAGATGATGCTGGACCACTACCAGCAGACCAAGAACCTGCTGGTGAGCTACAGCGAGAACAAGCTGGGCTTCTTCTGAGCGGCGGGCCGAGGTTCACCACGACGACGGGAGGCGGGCGACCGCCTCCCTTTTTCTCATTCGGACCATGAAAGATTCCCATGATCGAGAAGGTCATCGCCACCCCGGCGGCGCTCGAGCTCATCGCGTTCCTCAAGGCCCGGCACGGTCCGGGCCTGATGTTCCACCAGAGCGGCGGCTGCTGCGACAACAGCGCGGCGAATTGCTACCTGCTCGGCGAGATCACCACCGGGGCTGGCGACGTGTACCTGGGCGACATCGGCGGCTGCCCGTTCTACATCGGGAAGGCGCAGTACCAGTACTGGCGGCACACCCAGCTCATCATCGACGTGATCGAGGGCCATGGCGGCACCTTTTCGCTCGAGGGTCCCGAAGGCAAGGCCTTCCACACCCGCTCGCGCGTGTTCACGGCCGATGAGATCGCGCAGCTCGACGCCCAGGACCAACCGGCCGGCTGACCCGCCGGCGCCGGGGCGGCGTTCGGGGCTGCCCTGACAGTGAATCCCCGCGGGGGGCATCGCGGACCGCGCACCTAGAATCGTTGTGCAGTTGCACAACTTTCCCATGTGCCGCGGCGCACAAGGAGCCCCACCCGATGCCATCCGCCCGACGGCCCGAGCCCGGTGCCGCGATCACCGCGCCCCCGCCCCTGCGGGTGCTCAAGAAGTACCCGAACCGCCGCCTCTACGACACCAGCGCCAGCACCTACATCACCCTGGCGGACGTGAAGCAGATGGTTCTCGATGGCGTGGCCTTCGAGGTGCGCGATGCCAAGACCGGCGACGACCTCACCCGCAGCATCCTGCTGCAGATCATCCTGGAAGAGGAAACCGGCGGCGCGCCGATGTTCACCGCCACCATGCTGGAGCAGATCATCCGCTTCTACGGCCACGCCATGCAGGGGATGATGGGCTCCTACCTCGAGAAGAACCTGCAGACCTTCGTCGAGATGCAGACCCGAATGGCCGAGCAGGCCCGCGGGCTGTACGACCCCAAGGCCTTCACGCCCGAGATGTGGGCCCAGTTCATGAGCGGCCAGGCTCCGATGATGCAAGGGCTGATGGGCAACTACCTGGAACAGTCCAAGAACCTCTTCGTGCAGATGCAGGAGCAGATGCAGAAGCAGTCGGGCGGCTTGTTCCCCGGCTTCCCCGCGCCGCCGCAGAAGTAGGCCTTGCCCCGGCAGCCCGGGCGGGCCGATGCCGGTTTGCGACAATCGCGGGATGACCGCTGACCCCACCGCGCTGGGCGCCGACAAGCCCGCGCCGACCATTGGCTTCGTGAGCCTGGGCTGCCCCAAGGCCCTCACCGATTCCGAACTCATCCTGACCCAGCTCTCCGCCGAGGGCTACCAGACCGCCAAGACCTACCAGGGGGCCGACCTGGTGATCGTCAACACCTGCGGCTTCATCGACGACGCGGTGAAGGAAAGCCTGGACACCATCGGCGAGGCCCTGGCCGAGAACGGCAAGGTCATCGTCACCGGTTGCCTGGGCGCCAAGCAGGGCGATGGTGGCGGCAACCTGGTCAAGCAGATCCATCCCAAGGTGCTGGCCGTGACCGGCCCGCACGCCACGCAGGAGGTGATGGACGCGGTGCACGTGCACGTGCCCAAGCCGCACGATCCCTTCGTCGACCTGGTGCCCGCGGCCGGCATCAAGCTCACGCCCAGGCACTACGCCTACCTGAAGATCAGCGAGGGCTGCAACCACCGCTGCACCTTCTGCATCATCCCCAGCATGCGCGGCGACCTGGTCTCGCGGCCGGTGGGCGACGTGCTGAAGGAGGCGAGGGCGCTGTTCGAGGGCGGCGTGAAGGAGCTCCTGGTGGTGAGCCAGGACACCTCGGCCTACGGCGTGGACGTGAAATACCGCACGGGCTTCTGGGACGGCAAGCCGGTCAAGACCCGCATGCTCGATCTCGTGGCCCAGCTGGGCGAGCTGGCCAAGGCTCACGGCGCCTGGGTGCGCCTGCACTATGTCTACCCCTATCCGCACGTCGACGAGGTGATCCCGCTGATGGCCGAGGGGCTGGTGCTGCCCTACCTGGACGTGCCCTTCCAGCATTCGCACCCCGATGTGCTCAAGCGCATGAAGCGCCCGGCCAGCGGCGAGCGCAACCTGGAGCGCATCCAGAAGTGGCGAGAGATGTGCCCCGAGCTGGTCATTCGCTCGACCTTCATCGCCGGCTTCCCGGGCGAGACGGAAGGCGAGTTCGACCACCTCCTGCAGTTCATGCGCGAGGCGGCCATCGACCGTGCGGGCTGCTTCGCCTACTCGCCGGTGACCGGCGCGGCGGCGAACGAGTTGCCCGGCGCGCTGCCGGACGAACTGCGCGAGGAGCGGCGCGCGCGATTCATGGCGGTGGCGGAGGAGGTGTCGATCGCTCGCCTGGCACGCCGCGTGGGCGCGACCATGCAGGTGCTGGTCGATCATGCGCCGGCGCTCGGCCGCAAGGGTGGCGTCGGGCGCTCGTATGCCGATGCGCCCGAGATCGACGGTACGGTGCGCCTGCTGCCGCCGCTCAAGGCCTCGACCCAGCTGCGTGCCGGTGAATTCGCCAAGGCCCGGATCGTTGCCGCGGAAGGGCACGACCTGGTGGGCCAGCCCCTATGAGTGCAAAGAAGGACTGCTCACCGGCCACCGGCCTGATCCACCATCCATACCGCCCGCCCGAGGGCTTTGCATCGCCGGCCGTGCCGGTCTGCAAGGCCTCCACCGTCTTCTTCCCCAGCGTCGCGGCGCTGCGCAGCCAGCATTGGCTCGACAAGCAGGCCTACACCTACGGCCTGCATGGCACGCCCACCACCTTCACCCTGGAGGAGCGGCTGGCCACGCTGGAAGGGGCCAAGCATGTGCTGCTGGCTCCGAGCGGCCTGTCGGCGCTGACCAACGTGAACATGGCGCTGCTGTCCAGCGGTGACGCCGTGCTGCTGCCCGACAACGTCTACAACCCCAGCAAGGAGTTCGCGCGCCACGAACTGGCGCGGTGGGGCATCTCCCACAAGGTGTACGACGCGATGCAGCCGGAGTCCCTGCTGCAGGCCCTCGGCCCGGATGTGAAACTGGTCTGGCTGGAGGCCCCGGGCTCGGTGACGATGGAGTTCCCGGACCTGCCGGCGCTGGTGCGCACCGTGCGCGAAGCTGCGCCGCAGGCCGTCATCGCGCTGGACAACACCTGGGGCGCGGGGCTGGCCTTCGATGCCTTCGAGCTGGGGGTGGACCTCACCATCCACGCGCTGACCAAGTACCCCTCGGGCGGTGGCGACCTGCTGATGGGCTCGATCGCCTGCCGCGACCAGGCGCTCTACCAGCGACTGGCCATGACGCACAGCCGCCTCGGTCTGGGCGTAGGCGCCAACGATGCCGAGGCCGTCCTGCGTGCGCTGCCGACACTCCCGTTGCGCTACGCATCTCAGGATGCCTCGGCCCGGCGGATCGCCGAGTGGGCTGCGGGCCAGCGGCCGCTCATCCGCCGCGTGCTGCACCCGGCCCTGCCGGGCTCCCCGGGGCACGAGCACTGGGCCAGTGTCTGCCGTGCGGCCGCCGGCTTGATGACGCTGGAGTTCGACCCGGCCGTGGAGCCGGCGCGCGTCGATGCCTTCATCGAGGGCCTGGCACTGTTCCGCATCGGCTGGAGCTGGGGTGGGCCGGTGAGCCTGGCGGTGCCCTACCAGGCGAGCACGCGGCTGCGCCAGCTGGGCAGCCCCTACGCGGGCACGCTGGTGCGCCTGTCCATCGGGCTGGAGGGCACCGACGACCTCATCGCCGACCTCGCCTTGGGCCTGCAGCGCCTGCAAGCCGCCTGATGCTCAGCGGCCGGCGAAGTGCCCTTCGCGGGCGAAGCGGTTGGTGGCGTCGACCAGGGCCGCGGCGATGCCGGGCTCGTAGGACGAATGGCCCGCGTCCTCGATGATCCTCAGTTCGCAGCCGGGCCAGGCATCGGCCAGGGCGAAGGCATAGCGCACCGGGCAGATGACGTCATAGCGCCCGTGCACGATGAAGGCCGGCAGGTGCCGGATGCGGGCCATGTCCTGGAGCAATTGGCGCGGCCGAAGAAAGGCCTTGTGCCGGAAGTAGTGGGCCTCGAGGCGGCCGATGCCGAGGGCTATCGCGTCCTCGGTGAAGGCGTCTGCCGTCTCAGGGTGGGGCAGCAGGTGCAGGCACGAGCCTTCGTAGCGGCTCCAGGCCCGGGCCGCCGGCGTGTAGACGGCCCTGTCGTCCGAGCTCAGGCGGCGGCTGTAGGCGGCGAGCAGGTCGCCTCGCTCGGCCTCGGGCACATGACCCGCAAACGCCTCCCATTCGCGCGGGAAGAAGTTGCGCACGCCGTGCAGCCACCAGTCGATCTCTTCGTCGCTCACCAGCCAGATGCCGCGCAGCACCAGGCCCAGGCAGCGCTCGGGGTGGGCCTGCGCGTAGGCCAGTGACAGCGTCGAGCCCCAGGAGCCGCCGAAGACCAGCCAGCGTTCGATGCCCAGCATCTCGCGCAGTCGCTCGATGTCCTGGATCAGCAATCCGGTGGTGTTCTCTCGCGTCTCGCCCAGCGGGCTGGACTGGCCGGCTCCGCGCTGGTCGAAAAGCGTGACGTGGTAGCGCGCCGGATCGAAGTAGCGCCGGCTCCTGGGCGAGATGCCGGCGCCCGGGCCACCGTGCAGGAACACTGCCGGGATCCCGTGGGGATTGCCGACCGTCTCCCAGTAGATCTCGTGAAGCGCGCTGACCTGCAAGCGGCCGGTGCGCAAGGGCTCGAGGGGAGGGTAGAGCACGTCATCCAGCGTCATGGTCAACCCCCTGTGTTCCGGCCTGTCGCCGTTCATTCCTTCGGACCTGATGAGACTTTGTGTCTCATCAGGCGGCCCTTGTGGCGGCGCTGAAAGGGCCGCTGACCGGCTTCGCCGTTCATTCCTTCGGACCTGATGAGACCTTATGTCTCATCAGGCGGCCCTTGTGGCGGTGCCGAAAGGGCCGCTGACCGGCTTCGCCGTTCATTCCTTCGGGCCTGATGAGACCTTATGTCTCATCAGGCGGCCCTTGTGGCGGTGCCGAAAGGGCCGCTGACCGGCTTCGCCGTTCATTCCTTCGGACCTGATGAGACCTTATGTCTCATCAGGCGGCCCTTTTCTCTGTCCCAATCCCGTTTCTTCTCGGTCTCGCGCTTGTCGTGCTGGGCCTTGCCCTTGGCCAGCGCGATCTCGGCCTTCACGCGGCCGCCCTTGTAGTGCAGGTTGAGCGGCACGAGGGTGAAGCCCCGCTGCTCGACCTTCCCGATCAGGCGCCGGATCTCGTCCTTGCTCATGAGGAGCTTCTTGGTCCGGTCGGCCTCGGGATGGACGTGGGTGGAGGCGCTGCGCAAGGCGTTGATCCGGCAACCGATCAGGAAGAGTTCGCCGCCCTTGATCACCACGTAGCCATCGGTCAGCTGGACCTGGCCGGCGCGGATGGCCTTGACCTCCCAGCCTTCCAGCACCATGCCGGTCTCGTACTGCTCCTCGATGTGGTATTCGAAGCGGGCTCGGCGGTTTTCGGCGATGAGGGCGTTGGAAGCAGGCGGCATGGGGCGTGGGGCACCTTCGGATGCGATGGCGGGTGCCTAGAATCCGGCCATTGTATGAAGCACGTGAAGAAGTCCGTCCTGTTGTGGTACTCCCCCGCCGAGATGTACCGCCTGGTCACCGACCTGCAGCATTACCCGGATTTCCTGCCCTGGTGCGAGAAGACCGAGATCCTCGAGCAGCACGAGGACGGCATGACCGCCAGGATCGGCCTGCACTACGCCGGCGTGCGCCACGCCTTCACCACCCGCAACGTGCACGTGCCCGATCGCCAGGTGCTGATGAAACTGGTCGACGGGCCGTTCTCGCTGCTCGAAGGGGCCTGGGATTTCGTTCCCCTGGGCCGGCCGGGCGCGGAGGCGCCGACAGCCTGCCGCATCGAGTTCGACCTGCGCTACGCCTTCTCGAGCCGGCCGCTGGAGGCGGTGCTCAGCCCAGTCTTCGACCGCGTGGCCAACACCTTCGTCGATTCCTTCGTCAGCCGGGCGGAGCAGGTCCATGGCCCGCGTTGAAGAGGCGGTGGCGGTGAAGGTCCAGGTCAGCTACAGCCCTGCGCCCAGGCGGGTGGACCAGGTCGAACTGGATCTTCCGCCGGGCAGCCGGCTGGCCGATGCCCTGCGCGCCAGCGGGCTTCTCGAGCGGCACGGCCTTCGCGCCGAGGATGGCCTCAGCGTCGGGATCTGGGGCAAGGCGAAGCCGCTGGACACGCCTGTGCGCGAGGCGGATCGCATAGAGATCTACCGCGGTCTGACGGTGGACCCGAAGGAAGCCCGGCGGCAGCGCTACCGCAAGCACAAGCGCTGAGTCGCGCTACTGGCAGTTGGCGTCGGCGATCTGCCGGGTGCGGGCGATCTCGGCGGCGCGACCCGCGTCGTCCAGGACCTCGCGCTCGCCCTTGTCGTTCATCCGCGCGACTCGCTGGCCGCCTTCGAGCGCCGTCAGCTGGTTGCGGGCCCGCTGGCAGTTCTCGAGCTTGACCTGGTCGCTCCTGGCCTTGTCGGCCGCCAGCCTCGCCTTGTCGGCAGCGGCCTTGTCGGCCAGGGCCTTGTTCTTCTTGGCCTCCAGCGCAGGATCGACGCCGGAGGCGGACTCGGCGCCCATCGGCGCATCGCTGGCGGCGGCCATAGGCGCGCGGGCGCCGTGCGGCCGCTGCAGGATGTCCTTTTCCGGCACTTCCATCGGCGGCGGCCGGTCGCTGACCTGCACGCGACCGTCCTTGTCGCGCCATTTCCAGATGCTCTGGGCGTTGGCCGCGCCGGCGGCGAGCGCCAGCGTCAGGGCCAGGAGTCCGAGTCGTCCCAACGAGCGGAATGGCGTGGCTTTGTATTGCATGCGTGGCGACGGCAGGCCCGTTGCGGACCCGTCACGTGGGTGGCTATCTCAGCCGGCAGTGTACGGCGTGCGCCCCGGCCGCAGCCGTGCATTCGGTCATCCGTATAATCCTCTTTTGCGTCTGGAGCTTTCCCATGCGCCTTCTAGGCAAAGCGCTCACCTTCGACGATGTGTTGTTGGTGCCGGCGTACTCCCAGGTGCTGCCTCGCGACACTTCGCTGGCCACCCGCGTTTCCCGCAACATCCTCCTGAACCTGCCGCTGGTGTCCGCCGCGATGGACACCGTGACCGAAGCGCGCCTGGCGATCGCCATCGCGCAAGAGGGGGGCATGGGGATCATCCACAAGAATCTGTCTCCCAAGCAGCAGGCGGCCGAGGTGGCGCGGGTCAAGCGCTACGAGTCCGGCCTGCTGAAAGATCCGATCACCATCGCCCCGGGCGCCCGCGTGCGCGACGTGATCGAGCTCTCGCGCCAGCATGGGATATCGGGCTTCCCGGTGGTCGAGGACGGCAGGGTGGTCGGCATCGTGACCAACCGCGACCTGCGCTTTGAAACCCGGCTCGACGCCCCGGTACGCGACATCATGACCCCCCGCGAAAGGCTGGTCACGGTGCGCGAGGGCGCCTCGCTCGCCGAAGCCAAGGCACTGATGCACCGGCACAAGCTGGAGCGGGTGCTGGTCGTCAACGATGCGCTCGAGCTTCGCGGCCTGTTCACGGTCAAGGACATCACCAAGCAGACCACCTTCCCGAACGCGGCGCGTGACCCGAACGGCAAGCTGCGCGTGGGCGCTGCGGTCGGCGTGGGCGAGGGCACTGAAGAGCGCGTCGAACTGCTGGTCAAGGCCGGCGTCGATGCGCTGGTGGTCGACACGGCGCACGGTCACGCCCACGGCGTGCTGGAGAGGGTCCGCTGGGTGAAGAAGAACTTCCCTCAGGTCGACGTGATCGGCGGCAACATCGCCACCGGTGCCGCGGCACTCGCCCTCGTCGAGGCGGGCGCCGACGGCGTCAAGGTCGGCATCGGTCCCGGCTCCATCTGCACCACCCGCATCGTCGCCGGCGTGGGCGTGCCGCAGGTCACGGCGATCGACAACGTCGCGACGGCGCTCAAGGGCACCGGCGTCCCGCTGATCGCCGATGGCGGCATCCGCTACTCGGGAGACATCGCCAAGGCCATCGCAGCCGGCGCAGGCACGGTGATGATGGGCGGCATGTTCGCCGGCACCGAAGAGGCTCCGGGCGAAGTCATCCTCTTCCAGGGCCGCAGCTACAAGAGCTACCGCGGCATGGGCTCGATCGGCGCGATGAAGGCCGGCTCGGCCGACCGCTACTTCCAGGAAAACGACGAGACCACCAACCCGAACGCCGACAAGCTGGTGCCCGAGGGCATCGAGGGCCGGGTGCCCTACAAGGGTTCGATGGTGTCCATCATCTTCCAGATGGCCGGCGGCCTGCGGGCGGCCATGGGCTACTGCGGCTGCGCGACGATCGACGAGATGCGCGAGCTGGCGGAGTTCGTGGAGATCACCTCGGCGGGCATCCGCGAGAGCCACGTGCACGACGTGCAGATCACCAAAGAGGCACCGAACTACCGGGCCGAGTGAATGAAGCCCCCTACGGCGCCGATGGCGCCGGTCCCCCCAAGGGGGATCGGCCACCTAGGGGCGGCCCGTCGGCGGCCGAGACCCCGTACGGCGCCAATGGCGCCGGTCCCCCCGAGGGGGATCGGCCCCCCGATGGAAAGCGCCCGGCCATGACGCCGGGCGCGGTCATTTGCAGCGAACGAATCAGAAGTCGATGAGCGCTCCCGCCGCCCGCGGCCGCGAAGCCGCGATGCCCTTCATCATGCTGACCGTGCTGATCGACATGATCGCGATCGGCCTGATCATCCCGGTGCTGCCGCACCTGGTGGGCAGCTTCACCTCGTCGGCCACCGAGAAGACGATGTGGTTCGGCGTCGTGGCCTTCTCCTTCGGCATCGCCAACTTCTTCGGCTCGCCCATCATCGGTGGACTGTCCGACCGCTACGGCCGCCGGCCGGTGCTGCTGGTGGGCTTCTGCGGGCTCGCGCTCAGCTTCTTCGTCACCGCGATGGCCACGGCGCTGTGGATGCTGATCGTGGTGCGCCTGTTCAGCGGGGCGATGCAATCCAACGCGGCCGTTGCCAACGCCTACGTGGCCGACATCTCGACGCCGGACCAGCGAGCCAAGCGTTTCGGCATGCTGGGGGCGATGTTCGGGCTCGGTTTCATCCTCGGCCCGGCGGTGGGCGGCGTGCTAGGCGGCATCGACCTGCACCTGCCGTTCTATGCGGCCGGCGTGCTCGCGCTGGCCAACTGGCTGTACGGTTACTTCGTGCTGCCGGAGTCGCTTCCCCCCGAGCGCCGCCGCCGCTTCGAGTGGAAGCGGGCCAATCCGGTCAGCTCGCTTTCCGGGCTGGCCCAGATCCAGGGCATAGGGCTGCTGGTGGCGGTGGTCGGGCTGGCCGGCCTGGCGCAGTTCACGTTGCACATGACCTGGGTGCTCTACACCGACCTCAAGTTCGGCTGGGGGCCGCGCGAGACCGGCTGGTCGCTGTTCGCCGTCGGTGTCATGTCCGCCCTCGTGCAGGGCGTGCTCATGGGCCCGCTGCTGCGCCGCTTCTCGCCCCGCCGGCTGGCCGTGCTGGGCCTGTTGTCCTCGACCCTGGCGTTCGCCGCCTGGGGGGCGGCCACCGAGGGCTGGATGATGTACGCCGTCATCTTTGCCAACCTGCTGGGCTTCGCCGGCACGGCGGCCATCCAGAGCATCATCTCCAACGCCGCGGGCCAGAGCACGCAGGGCCAGACCATGGGCGCCGTCGCCGGCCTGAACAGCCTGATGGCGGTCATCGCGCCCATCGTCGGGCCGGCGCTGCTTTCGGTCGTCTCCCATCTGCCGCGCGGCGACTGGCGCATTGGCGCGCCGTACTACTTCTGTGCCGTGCTGCAGGGGCTGGCGACCCTGCTCGCGGTCCGCCATTTCAGTACCCACCAGGCCGCGTCGGCGGCCCAACCGGCCACCACGCCCACCGCTCCATGACGCACGACAAGATCCTGATCCTCGACTTCGGCTCCCAGGTCACCCAGCTCATCGCACGCCGCGTGCGCGAGGCGCACGTGTACTGCGAGATCCATCCCAACGACGTCAGCGACGCCTTCGTGCGCGAGTTCGCGCCCAAGGGGATCATCCTGTCCGGCAGCCACGCCAGCACCTACGAATCAGCCGAGCTGCGCGCCCCGCAGGCCGTGTGGGATCTCGGGGTCCCTGTGCTCGGCATCTGCTATGGCATGCAGACCATGGCGGCGCAACTCGGCGGCCTGGTCGAATACAGCGACCACCGCGAGTTCGGCTATGCCGAGGTTCGCGCCCGCGGCCACACGAAGCTGCTGGAGGGCATCGAGGATTTCCGCACCGCCGAGGGCCACGGCATGCTGAAGGTCTGGATGAGCCATGGCGACAAGGTCACCCAGCTGCCGCCGGGCTTCAAGCTCCTGGCGAGCACCCCCAGCTGCCCGATCGCCGGCATGGCGGACGAGGCCCGCGGCTACTACGCCGTGCAGTTCCACCCCGAGGTGACGCACACGCTGCAGGGCAGGGCGCTGCTCGAGCGCTTCGTGCTCAAGATCGCGGCTGCCCGCCCCGACTGGATCATGAAGGACCACATCGCCGAAGCGGTCGCCGCGATCCGCGAGCAGGTGGGCGACGAGGAGGTGATTCTCGGCCTGTCGGGCGGCGTCGATTCCAGCGTGGCCGCGGCCCTGATCCACCGCGCCATCGGCGACCAGCTGACCTGCGTCTTCGTCGACCACGGCCTGCTGCGCCTGGACGAAGGCCGGATGGTGATGGAGATGTTCGTGGGCCGGCTGCACGCCAAGGTGATCCATGTCGACGCGGCTGACCAGTTCCTGGGTCACCTGGCCGGCGTCAGCGACCCCGAGCAGAAGCGCAAGATCATCGGCCGCGAGTTCGTCGAGGTGTTCAAGGCGGAGGCCGCCAAGCTCAAGGCGGGCACTGGCGGCCACAAGGGTGCGCAGTGGCTCGCCCAGGGCACGATCTACCCGGACGTGATCGAGTCCGGCGGCGCCAAGACCAAGAAGGCGACCACGATCAAGAGCCACCACAACGTCGGCGGCCTGCCCGAGACCCTGGGCCTGAAGCTGCTGGAGCCGCTGCGCGACCTGTTCAAGGACGAAGTGCGGGAGCTCGGCGTGGCGTTGGGCCTGCCGCACGAGATGGTCTATCGCCACCCCTTCCCGGGGCCGGGCCTCGGCGTGCGGATCCTGGGCGAGGTCAAGAAGGACTACGCCGACCTGCTGCGCCGGGCCGATGCGATCTTCATCGAGGAACTTCGGGAATGGAAGGACGAGGCGACCGGCAAGAGCTGGTACGACCTCACCAGCCAGGCCTTCGCCGTCTTTCTGCCCGTCAAGAGCGTGGGCGTGATGGGCGACGGCCGCACTTACGACTACGTGGTGGCCCTGCGCGCCGTGCAGACGAGCGACTTCATGACCGCCGACTGGGCCGAGCTGCCCTACGGTCTGCTCAAGCGCGTGTCCAGTCGAATCATCAACGAGGTGCGTGGCATCAACCGGGTGACCTACGACGTGTCGAGCAAGCCGCCCGCCACCATCGAGTGGGAGTGACCGTGGACGAGCCGGTAAGCCCCGCCGACGAGTACGCGATGCGCTTGGCGCTCGACCAGGCGCAGAACGCGTGGCTGTCGGGGGAGGTGCCGGTGGGCGCGGTGATCACGCGGGAAGGGCAGGTGATCGCCACCGGCTACAACCGTCCGATCACCACGCACGATCCCACGGCGCATGCCGAGATGGTCGCCCTTCGGCACGCGGCGCAACTGCTCGAGAACTACCGTCTGCCCGAATGCGAGCTGTACGTGACGCTGGAGCCCTGTGCGATGTGCGCGATGGCGCTGATGCACGCCAGGTTCAAGCGGGTGGTGTTCGGTGCGCCGGATCCGAAGACAGGCGCCGCGGGGTCGGTGGTGGACCTCTTCGCACAAACCAGGCTGAACCACCACACGGCGGTGCAGGGCGGTGTCCTGGCCGAGGCGTGCGGCACCATCCTGCGAGAGTTCTTCGCGGAGCGGCGGGCGCAGCAAAAGGCCTTGCGAGCGGCGGAGCCGCTGCCCGGGCTGGCTGCCGATCCCGCGCCGGGCGACGAGCCCATCCCGACCGGCCAGGCCACCGAGCTTCCCGACGATCCCGACACCATCTTCTGACGCATGACGAGCCTCACCCTGTTCACCCCCTCCGGCGTGTTGCTCAAGGCGGCGCCTTTGCGGCTGGCCGCCAGGCGCCTGACCGCCATGGGCTTCACCGTCAACGTCGACGAGGCCGCCCTGGCCAAGCAGCAGCGCTTCGGCGGCAGCGATGAAGTGCGCCTGGCCACGTTGCACCGCGTCGCGACGCAGGCGCCTTCGGTCGCCATGGCCACGCGCGGCGGCTACGGCCTGACCCGCCTGCTGGACCAGCTCGACTGGAAGAAGCTCGCGCGCAGCGTGGAAAGGGGCACCCGCTGGGTCGGCTACAGCGACATGACGGCGTTCCAGATGGGCCTCCTGGCCCACACGGGCGCCAGCACCTGGTGCGGCCCGCTGGCGGTCGACGACTTCGGACGAGAAGAGCTGGACGAGGTGACGCCGGACTGCTTCGCGGAGGCCATGAGCGGCGAGCTGGAGGCCATCGGCTTTCGCACCGAAGCCGGCTTCGACGGCCTTCAGGCCAAGGGCCTGCTGTGGGGCGGCAACCTCACCGTGCTGACCTCGCTGCTCGGCACGCCGCACTGGCCGCAGGTCAAGGGCGGCATCCTGTTCGTCGAGGACGTCAACGAGCATCCGTACCGCGTCGAGCGGATGCTGCTGCAGCTGCACCAGGCTGGTGTGCTGGCGCGCCAGAAGGCTGTGCTTCTGGGCGCGGTGAGCGACTGGAAACGCTCCCCGATGGACCGAGGCTACGACCTCAAGGCCATGGTCGCGCAGGTCCGCTCGCTCACCCGCACGCCGGTGCTGACGGGCGTGCCCTTCGGCCATGTGCCGACGAAGGTGACCATGCCCTTCGGGCGTCCGGTGAGTCTGCTGGTCGAGGGGCGCGACGCCTTCGTCGGCTGGTCTCACCAGCACCACTGACCCGTTGGTGGAATTCGCTGCTGACGCTGAGTTTTGTTGAAGATGCTTCGCTGGCTCTCTCGATGAGCTTGCGAAAACCCTAAGCCGCCCGGCGAATACCCGGGCATAGAATCTGCAAGACGCCTCGCCGCACGCTCCGGGCACAAGCCGGAGCCGTGCCGCGGGCGGTTTTGTTTTGTCCGCTGGTCGCGCCCTATCCGCGTGGCGACCGGCCTTCTCTGGAGTTTGTCGCATGGGCGGTGTGGTGTCGGCGTTCGGTCGGGTCTGGCGAGCCAGGCCCTGGCTGTGGGCCACGGGCCTGGCTCTGATGTCCGTGGTGACTGGCTGCGACAACAGCCCCTGGCCCAAGGGCTCGGCCGAGTCGAAGATGATCTTCTCGGCCATGATCGAGAACACGCCGAGACACCTGGATCCGACGGCGTCGTACTGGTCCAACGACACCCTGGTCACCTACCAGGTCTACGAGCCCCCCTACGGCTACCACTACCTGAAGCGGCCATTCGAGCTGGTGCCGAAGTCGGCCGAGAAGGTCGTCGCGCCGGTCTACCTCGACAAGAACGGCCAGCGCTTGCCTGACGATGCGCCGGGCGACCAGGTCGTCGAGAGCGTGTACGAGGTGCCCATCAAGCGCGGCATCATGTTCCAGCCGCACCCCGCCTTCGCCAAGGACGAGCAGGGCCAGTACCGGTACCACCACATGAAGGCCGGCGAGGTGGGCGACCGCCGTTCGCCGCTGCAGTTCGAGCAGGGCACGCGCGAGCTGGTGGCCGATGACTTCGTCTACGCCCTCAAGCGGCACGCCACCACGCGCATCACCACACCCATCTTCGGCGTGTTCTCCGAATATGTGATCGGCCTGAAGGAATACGGCGACCTGGTCAAGAAAGAGGACGCCAAGCTGCGCCAGGGCACCGACCCGTCGAGCCTGGACAAGCCCTTCCTCGACTTCCGCAAATGGCCTCTGGCCGGGGCGACAGCGCCCGAGAAGTACCTCCTTCGCATCCGCCTGCACGGCAAGTACCCGCAGTGGAAGTACTGGATGCAGATGACCTTCCTGTCGCCGGTGCCCTGGGAGGCCGACGCCTTCTATGCCCAGCCGGGCATGGCCGAGAACAGCCTCACGCTGGACAACTGGCCCGTGGGCACGGGGCCCTTCATGGTCACCGAGTTCGTGAAGGACCGGCGCATCGTGATGAAGCGCAACCCCAATTACCGTGGTGAGCCTTATCCCTGCGAAGGCATGCCCGGCGACAAGGAGCGCGGCCTGCTGGACGATTGCGGCAAGAAGACGCCGTTCGTCGACGGCATCGTGTCCACCGTGGAGCGCGAGGCCACTCCGCAGAAGAACAAGTTCCGCGACGGCTACTACGACCTGGAAGTCTTCGAGCGGACCGACCTCGGCACCCAATACCTGGTGGAGGCCAACGACTCGGACGAGGTCAGGGCGGTCTACGAGAAGAAGGGCTTCATCTTCCCGCAGTACGGGGACGTCAACAGCTACTTCATCGCCTTCAACATGCTGGACCCGGTGATCGGGTGGGGCGAGAACGAGGCGCAGCGCGAGCGCAACCGCAAGCTGCGCCAGGCCATCTCGATCGCCATCGACTGGGAGGAGTACTCCAAGGTCTTCCCGAAGAAGGCCGGCGTCACCGCCATGAGCCTGCTGCCCGAGGGCATCCCGGGTTCGCGCGAAGGCACGCCGGAGGGCCTCAACCCGCTCACGCACCGCCTGGTGAACGGCAAGTACGTGCGCCGCCCCATCGAGGACGCCCTGAAGCTGATGACCGAGGCGGGCTACCCCGACGGGCGCGAAGCCAACACCGGCAAGCCGCTGGTCATCAACTATGACTTCTATGCACCGGCCACTCCGGAGCGAAAGCCCGAGATCGACTGGGTGGTCAAGCAGTTCGCCAAGCTCGGCATCCAGCTCGAGGTGCGCGCCACCGACAACAACCAGTTCCAGGACAAGGTGCGCAAGGGCAAGCACCAGGTCTTCTGGCTGGGCTGGAACGCCGACTATCCCGATGCCGAGAACTTCCTGTTCCTGTTCTACGGCCCGAACGCGAAAAGCGTGTCGGACGGCGAGAACACGTCGAACTACATGAACCCGGAGTACGACAAGCTGTTCGCCCAGCTGAAGACCATGGACGACGGCCCGGCCAAGCAGGAAATCGTCGACAAGATGACCGAGATCCTGCGCCGCGATGCGCCTTGCTCCTTCGGCTTCTACCCCTACGCCTCGGCAGCCATCCAGCACTGGGTGACCAACTCCAAGCCCGCGATCCTGGTTCGCGACCACGGCCGCTACTTGAAGCTCGACAGCGCGGAACGCACGACCAAGCTGGCCGAGTGGAACCGGCCCGTGTGGTGGCCGCTGACGCTGATCGTCGCGGTGCTCGTGGCCGGCATCCTGGTGGCGCGCAACAGCCTGCGTCGGCGCGAGCGCATGAATGCCCGCGGCGAGATTCTCGTCTGACCCAGCCTAGAACATGCTTTCCTACACCCTGCGCCGCCTGCTCTACGGCGTGCTCATCCTGCTGGGCGTGAACCTGGCGACCTTCTTCCTGTTCTTCACCGTCAACACCCCCGACGACATGGCCCGCCTGAACATCGGCGGCAAGCGGGTGACGCAGGAGCTGATCGAGAAGTGGAAGTCCGAGCGCGGCTACGACAAGCCGCTGTACTGGAACGAGCCGAAGCAAGGCAGCGACAAGCTGACCGAGACGATCTTCTGGGAGCGCTCGGTTTCGCTGTTCACGCTGAACTTCGGCCGCGCCGATGCCGAAGCCGGCGGCGACCTGGGCCACGAGGTGGCCACGCGGATGTGGGTCAGCGTCAAGCTGGCGCTGCCCATCTTCATCCTGCAGGTCATCTCCAGCACCAGCTTCGCCCTGCTGCTGGTGATGTTCAGGAACACGAAGCTCGACCTGTGGGGCGTGGTGCTGTGCGTCCTGATGCTGTCGATCTCGAGCCTGTTCTACATCATCGTCGGCCAGTACCTGTTCTCGCGCGTGCTCAAGCTGGTGCCGATCTCGGGCTACGCCCCCGGCTTCGACGTGGTGCGCTTCCTCGTCCTGCCGGTGGTCCTGTCCGCGCTCGCACGGCTGGGCACCGAGGCGCGCCTGTACCGCGCCATGTTCCTGGAGGAGATCGGCAAGGACTACGTGCGCACCGCGCGCGCCAAGGGCCTGCGCGAATCGGTGGTGCTGTTCCGCCACGTGCTGCGCAATGCGCTGATCCCGATCATCACCAGCATGGGCGGCTACCTGCCGTATGTCTTCATGGGCAGCCTGGTGTTCGAGAGCTTCTTCGGCATCCCGGGCCTGGGCGCCTACGTGATCGAGGCGATCGGCAAGCAGGACTTCGCCATCGTGCGCACGATGGTCTTCGTTGGTTCGCTGCTGTACATCGCCACCTACATCCTGATCGACATTGCCTACTCGTGGGTGGACCCGCGCGTGCGCCTGGGCTGATCGACGAGAAGAACGCCAAGAGGACAAGGTGATGCCGAAGTTCGTGATGTTGTGGACCGACGTGGCCATCTGGCTGCTGTTGGTCGCGTTGGTGGCCTACGGCTGGATGGTGAGTCGCAAGCCGAACCTGTCCGCCAACTGGGGCAAGGTCTTTCGCAACGGGCCGGCCCTGGCCTCGTCGCTGGTGCTGCTGGCCTGCCTGCTGGTGACGCTGGCCGACAGCGTGCACTTCCGGCCCACGCTGCCACCAGCGGCCAATGCGAAGGAAGGGGCGGTCGCTTATGACACGCGGGTGCAATCCCTGTTGGACGCCGGCCTGCGCCGGGTCGTCCAATCGCGGGAGTCGACGTATTCGCGCCCCCTGGCCTACGTGAGCTTCACCAAGGAGTCTGAAGAGGTCAATGGCGAGGTCCGGCGCATGGCGCCCCGCCTGAAGTTCGGGGGCGCGCACCTGTCCGACCCCGAGACCCAGTGGGCGGGCGACGTGACGCGAAGAGTCTTCATTGGCCTGGCCGCCGGGCTCGCGGTGGCGTTGGTGCTGAGCGTGCTGCTGATCGCCGCGGTCTCGCGCGCGCGGCGCGAATCCTTCGCCGTCACTTTCGGGCGCATCCGGCGAGGCGAGACACCGGTGCCCTGGAAGACCGCCTGCTGGACGCTCGTGGGCCTGGCGCTGCCGATAGGCGCGATGGTCTCGCTCATGGGGCAGTACCACGTCTTCGGCACCGACATCACCGGCAATGACGTGATGTACCAGACGCTCAAGAGCATCCGAACCGCCTTCGTCATCGGCACCTTGGCCACGCTCGCAACGCTTCCGCTGGCCGTCACGCTCGGCATCATGGCGGGCTACCTCAGGGGCTGGGTCGACGAGGTGATCCAGTACCTCTACACGGTGTTGTCCTCGATCCCCAACATCCTGCTGATCGCGGCTTGCGTGCTGATGGTGCAGGTCTTCCTCGACAAGCATCCCGAGCTGTTCGAGACGGGCGTGGAGCGGGCCGATCTGAAGCTGTTCCTGCTGTGCACCGTGCTCGGCCTGACCGGCTGGGCGGGCCTGTGCCGCCTGCTGCGCGGCGAGACGCTGAAGCTGCGCGAGCTGGAATTCGTGCAGGCGGCCAATGCGTTTGGAGTGGGGCAGGGACGCATCATGGTGCGGCACATCTTCCCCAACGTCGCGCACTTGATGCTGATCGTCACGGTGCTCGAGTTCTCGGCACTGATCCTGTACGAGGCCGTGCTTTCCTACGTCGGCGTCGGCGTCGATCCCTCGATGAACAGCTTTGGCGGGATGATCAATTTCGCCCGCAACGAGATGAGCCGCGACCCGGTCGTCTGGTGGCCCTTCGCCGCGGCCTTCATCTTCATGGTCACGCTGGTGCTGGCGGCAAACCTCTTCGCCGACGGCGTTCGCGATGCGTTCGATCCACGCGCCCGGGCTTTCCGGCCGCGCCCCCTGGTGCAGAAGAAGGCAGCCTGACGACATGCTCGAAATCAAGAACATCAAGGTCGAGCTGGACGCAGAGGCCGGCCTGGTGCGCGCCATCGACGGCATGCGCCTGTCGCTGCAGCGCGGGGAAACCTTCGCCCTCGTGGGCGAGTCGGGGTGCGGCAAGAGCATGACGGCGCTGGCGCTGATGCGCCTGCTGCCCGAGAACGGAGCCATCGCCTCGGGCGACATCCTGGTCGACCAGGAGGATGTGCTGGCCCTGCCCGAATCGCAGATGCGGGCCATCCGCGGCGGCAAGATCGGCATGATCTTCCAGGAGCCCTCCACCAGCCTGAACCCGGTCATGAAGATCGGCGACCAGATCGTCGAGGCGATCGAAGCCCACACGCCGTTGCGTGGCGAAGCCGCACGGGCCAAGGCGCTCGACTGGCTGCGCAAGGTCGGCATCCCGGAACCCGAGCGCCGCATCGACGACTATCCGTTCCGCATGAGCGGGGGCCAGAAGCAGCGCGTGATGATCGCCATGACGCTGGCGGGCGAGCCGGATTACATCATCGCGGACGAACCCACCACCGCGTTGGACGTGACGATCCAGGCCCAGGTCCTGGACCTGCTCAAGCAGCTTCAGGCGGAGCACGGCCTCGGCCTCATGCTGATCACTCATGACCTCGCTGTCGTGTCCGGCATGGCCCACCGCGTGGCGCTGATGTACGCCGGCCAGATCATCGAGGTGGCGACAGCGGAGGAGTTCTTCTCGGCGCCGAAGCACCCCTATGCGAAGGCGTTGCTGCGGGCGCTGCCCGATGCGGCGCGCCGCGGCCAGGCCCTGGCCGCCATCCCCGGCACCGTGCCGCCGCTGACGCTGCAGTTCGAAGGTTGTCGCTTCGAGCCGCGCTGCTACTGCGCCGAGCCGGCATGCAAGACGACGCTGCCCGAGCTCTACACGCTGGCCGGCACTCGCACGGTGCGTTGCCTGCGTTATGCGCCCGGGCATGATGCGAAGGCGACCGAAGCCGTGATCAACCTGGTGCCGGCCGACCAGGCCGTCCAGCGTCCGTCCGAAGCTGGCGCAGCTGACGAGAAGGTGCTGCTGCAGGTGGACAAGTTGCGCGTGCGCTTTCCGATCCGCAAGGGCATCCTGCAGCGGGTGGGCGGCTATTTCGATGCCGTGGACGGGATCTCCTTCCAGGTGCAGTCGGGCCGGACGCTGGCACTGGTGGGTGAATCGGGGTGCGGCAAGACGACCACCGGCAAGGCCATCGTGCAGCTGCTGCGTCGCCAGGCCACCTTTGAAGGCCGGGCGTTGCTGCGTGGGCAGAATCTCTTCGAGCTCGAAGGCGATGCCTTGCAGAAGGCGCGGCGGGACATCCAGATCATCTTCCAGGACCCGTTCGCCTCGCTGAACCCTCGCATGCGGGTCTTCGAGATCCTGGAGGAGGGCCTGCAGGCGCTGCAACCGGATGTGGATGCAGCCTCGCGGCGGACCCGGCTGGAGCGACTGGCCGACCAGGTCGGTTTGCGACGGGAGGCGCTCGACCGGTATCCGCATGAGTTCTCGGGAGGCCAACGGCAGCGGATTGCGATCGCCCGGGCCCTGGCGGTCGAGCCCAAGCTCATCGTCTGCGACGAGCCGACCTCGGCGCTGGACGTCTCGGTGCAGGCCCAGATCCTGAACCTGCTGCGTGAGTTGCAGGGCCAGCTGGGCGTGTCCTACCTTTTCATTACCCACAACATTGGCGTGGTGGAGTACATCGCGGATGAAGTCGCCGTGATGCGCGCCGGACGCATCGTGGAGCAGGGCTCCTGCGACGACGTGCTGAGCCGGCCGCAGGACGCCTACACGAGGAAGCTGATCGCCTCGGTACCGCGGCTGGTCACCAGTGATCTCTGAGGCCAGGGTCCAGGGTTTTCTCTAACCCGTTCTCCCCCTAACTTGACGGTCGGTCGGCCCTGCGCGCAAGCGTGAGGGCCGCTTGTCTTTCAGGGGCCCGGCCCGATTGACTAGACAAGTCAGTCGATCACCGACTGTGCTGCGGAAACACAACAAAAACCGTCGCAAAACTGCCCTAGAGGGTTTCCCGGTAGCAGGCCTGAACGGGGGTTCCGTGACAATCGATTCACATGTTTTCGTAGCGGGAACATGCTGCCTTCACGAGAGCGGTATGTGACTTGCTTCGGAGCAGGGTCTATCGATCAACCTTCCCTTACTCAGGAGTGGTACGTATGTTCCAGAAAACAAGGCTCTGCAAGAGCTTGGTCCTCGCTTTCGGCGGCGGGATGATCCTGGCGTCCGGCTCGGCTTTCGCGCAAGAGCGGGTCGAGATCACCGGTTCACGCATCAAGACCGTCCAGACCGAAGGCACCTCGCCGGTGGTCGTGCTCGGCAAGGAGGCCATCCAGCTGGAGGGCGTGCGCAACGCCGAGCAGCTTCTGAACAACCTGCCGCAGGTCTTCGCCGACCAGGGCGGGAGCGTGTCGAACGGCGCGACGGGCGCAGCGACCGTCAACCTGCGCAATCTCGGCTCGAACCGCACCCTGGTGCTGGTCAACGGCCGTCGCCTGCCGGGCGGCAGCCCGCGCGACATCTCCACCGACTTGAACCAGATTCCGGTGTCGCTGATCAAGCGCGTCGAAATCCTGACGGGTGGCGCCTCCGCCATCTACGGTTCTGACGCTGTGGCCGGCGTGGTGAACTTCATCCTCGACGACAAGTTCGAGGGGGTCCAGATCGACCTGAACCACGAGTTCTACAACCACAGCCAGCACACCTCGCAAGGCGTCAAGGACGCCAACACGGCTCGCAACTTCGCGCTCCCGGGCGACGTTGGCGCCGACGGCAAGGTCACCGACTTCAGCCTGACCCTGGGCGGCAACTTCGCCGACGGCAAGGGCAACGCCGTGCTGTTCTTCGCGCACAAGACCGAAGACGCGGTCACGGAAGACAAGCGCGACTTCTCGAATTGCGCTCTGACCGCGGCCGGTGGCACGTGGACCTGCGGCGGTTCGTCGACTGCCTTCCCGGGCCGCTTCATCGACCTGACCAACGGTGGTGACTGGTCGATGGCCACGGACGGTTCGATCCACCCGTTCGGAGCGGCTGACCAGTACAACTACGCTCCCAGCAACTACTTCCAGCGTCCGTCGGATCGCTACAGCGTCCAGGCGCTGGCGCATTACGACATCGCCGACTATGCGCGTGTCTACGGCGAGTTCGGCTTCCACGACGACCACACCGTCGCGCAGATCGCCCCCAGCGGCATCTTCCTGGGGGGCTTCGTCACGACGGTGAGCGCCGACAACCCGCTGCTGAACCAAGCCTGGAAGGACACCCTCAACCTGAACGCACCGGGGTCGACGGCGGATCTGTTCATCGGTCGCCGCAACGTGGAAGGCGGTGGCCGCCAGGACGACATCCGCCACAGCTCCTACCGTGGCGTGATCGGCGTCAAGGGCGACATCAGCGACGCCTGGAGCTACGACGTCTCGGCGCTGGTCGGCAAGGTGCTGTTCCAGGAGGTCTATCACAACGACTTCTCGAACACCCGCCTGCTTCGCGCACTGGACGTGGTCGACGATGGCACGGGCAACGCAGTCTGCCGTTCGTTCCTCGACGGCTCGGATCCGAACTGCGTTCCGTACAACATCTGGACCCCGGGTGGCGTGACGCCTGCGTCACTGGCTTACCTGCAGACCCCGGGCTTCCAGAAGGGCTTCACCTCGACGGAGGTGATCAACGCCTCGATCAACGGCGACCTGACCGGCTATGGCGTCAAGTCGCCCTGGGCCAAGTCCGGCCTGGGTCTGGCGTTCGGCGTGGAGCACCGCACCGAAGAGATGGAGTTGACCACCGACCAGGCGTTCACCACGGGTGACCTGGCCGGCCAAGGCGGCCCGACGATCGGTGTGGCCGGCGCGTTCGACGTGACGGACATCTTCACCGAAGCCCGCATGCCCATCGTCGAGAAGGCGCCCTGGGCCGAGCTGCTGGCGCTGAACGCCAGCTACCGCTATTCGGACTACAGCACTGGCAAGAAGACCAGCACCTGGGGCGTGGGCCTCGAGTGGGCACCGATCAACGAGATGAAGGTCCGTGCCAGCGCCCAGCGCGCTTCCCGTGCGGCGAACATCATCGAGTTGTTCTCGCAGGCCGCCTTGGGCCTGTACGACAACGAGACGGGTGATCCGTGCGCCGGCGCCGCTCCGGAGGCGACGCTCGAGCAGTGCGCACGCACCGGTGTGACCGCAGCGCAGTACGGCCATATCCTGGGCAACCCGGCTGGCCAGTACAACGCCGTCTTCGGTGGCAACACGCAGCTGAACCCGGAAACGTCGAAGAGCTGGACGCTCGGCTTCGTGATCAATCCGATCCGGGACATGAACCTGACCCTGGACTGGTTCCACATCCGGGTGGATGACATCATCGGCAACATCCCGCCGACGGCCATCCTCAACGACTGCCTGAACACGGGCAACGCCTTCACCTGCGGGCTGATCCATCGCAGCGAGTTGACGGGTGACCTCTGGACCGGCGTGGTCCCTGACGGCGGCTATATCAACGCCACGAACTTGAACCTGTCGTTCAAGGAAACCGAGGGCCTGGACTTCGGCGCGGACTACTCGCTCAAGCTCGAGGGCATGGGTCGCCTGGACTTCGCGTTCAAGGGCACGTGGCTGAAGAAGTTCGAGGCGGAAGATGCCCCGGGCTTCGGCTCCTACGACTGCGCGGGCTACTACGGTGCCACGTGCGGCACGCCGGCACCGAAGTGGCGCCATTCGCTGCGCACCACCTGGCGCTCTCCGTGGAACGTCGACCTCTCGCTCAACTGGCGCCACATCGACCAGGTGAAGAACGAGGGACTGAGCAGCGACCCGCACTTGAATATCACCACCGATCCGCTGGTGTCCAAGCTGAAGGCCGTCGACTACTTCGACATTGCTGCTTCGTACAAGGCGACGAAGAACATCACCTTGTCGGCCGCGGTCAACAACATCCTCGACACCGACCCGCCGCTGCGCAACAACGGCGCGGGCTTCGTGAACGGCAACACCTACCCGGTGGTGTACGACGCGCTGGGTCGCCGCATCTCGTTGACGCTGAACGCCAAGTTCTGACGAGCAGCCGGCTTTTTGCCGGTCTTGCAAATCGAGAGGGTCGCCACGGCGACCCTCTTTTCCTTTGGATTTCCCTCTGCGTCCGGACTTGGCCTATGCCATCACTGCCGCCCTTGAATCCGGACCTCGCTGACCGCGAGGCCTGGTCCCACTACTGGGCGGGCGTGCCCCTTGCGTCCGGGGGCTGCCTACCGGGCCTGCCGCGCCCGGCAGCGGCGGCACTCGAATCGCTCTGGGCGACCTTCTTCCGGGCCTTGCCACCAGGAGCACGGGTCCTCGATCTGGGCACCGGCGCAGGAGCGGTTCCTCGATTCGCATCGACCTTGCGGAAGGACTTGAAGCTGTTGGGCGTGGACTATGTCAAGGACCTCACCCTCGGGGTGCCGAACCTTGAATTTGTCGGCGGCGTGGCGATGGAAGCCCTGCCGTTTGCGGACGCACAGTTCGATGCAGTGACCAGCCAGTTCTCCATCGAGTATGCGAAGGAACCCGCGCCCAGCGAGTTGCTGCGGGTACTGAAACCCGACGCGGCCTGGATGGTCGTTGCGCACCATTCGCGCAGCGTCATCCTCGAGCAGAACCGGCGCCGCCTGGCTGCACTCGACGATCTTTGTGGCGCCGCAGGTCTGTTGGAAACGGCAGGTGGCCTGGCCGATCGACCCCATGTGCCGCTGGCCGAGGCGCGACAGGCCCTGCGTCCACTCATCGGCACCCTCCAGCAACGGCACCCGGGCCAAGGCATCGTCACGGACGCCGCGAGTTTCGTCCTCGGGGTGCTGGGTCACCCGCTGGTGATGGATGAGCTGCGCCGCGTGCAAGGTGAAATGGGCATGGAGCAATTGCGGCTGCGAGCGTTGCTGCGGGCGGCGCTCGACGATGAAGCCGTGCAGGCCCTGGCGACCAAGCTGTCGCGCTCCAACCATCCCGCGCTGGTGGACGCCGTGCCGGCGCCGGGCACCGGCTTGCCGCTTGCGTGGTCCCTGCGAAGCCGTTAGGCGGTCATTCGCTCGATCAAACGTTGCATCGCCGGGCGGGCGATGGCTTCGACGCCTCGACGCAGTTCGGCACTGGCGGCCAGGCGCTTGCGCTCGCCATCCACGGCAAAGGGCCTGGCCTGCCCGACAGGTGCCTTCGCGTCCTGGCGTGATGCTGACCGCATGCGCTCCTCGGTGCATTCATCGGCACGCATCTGCAATCGGGGTAGCAACTGCTGCCAGACGGCCTCAGGCAAGCCTTCATAGTGGAGCAGGAGGCCTCGCGAAGGCTCGAGTCGCTCTGCCGCGGCGCAGAAGGAGGCGAAGGCGTGCACGACGTTCCTCGCAGTGGGCCCGCCCTGGGTTCCCTCGGCGACGCCCAGGAATGGCCTGAGCGCGCCGGCGGGCTCCCTGAGCCAGCCCGGAGGCCGCGCCTCCAGAGAAACGCAGACCTCGAGCGGGTCGCGCAGGCACAAAGCCCAGGGCGAACTCGGGAATGCTTCGGTCAGGACGTCGCAGAACAACACGTTCCAGCTCGACAGCTTCACGACGTACGGCCCCGCGGCGTGGCGGGAAAACAGCTGGGCCATCGTGCGCAGGGCGCCTACCAGGCGCGCCCTCGAGGCGCCCTGCGCAGCGACAAGCAACTCGTTGATGGCCGGCGGTTCGGAATAGACGGCGAGCCCCGGCTGCAGCTTGAGCAGTTGCGACGCGAGGGTCGACCCACAACGGCCGACGTGGAAGATCAGCCCCGCCGGGGCCGCACCGGTGTCGGCCGGGGTTTCTTCCGGCCGAGGGCAGTGCGTCAACGTCAGTTCCGCGGCGACGCGACGCAAGGTGTCCTGCAGGAAGGGATCACGCATTTCGCCGGGCGGGATGTCCGCCAGGCCGACATGAAGACCGTCCTGGCGCAATGTCGCGCGTGCGGGCAGCGGATGGAGCGCAGACGCAGCAGTCACCGGGGCGATCAGCGCATCTCGGTCTCGACCACCGCGCCCATCGAGCACAGCTTCTGCAGGACCGCCTGCAGGTCGGCCTCGCCGACAAAGGGAAAGCGCGCGAGGAGGTCATCGAAGGAAAACAGGCGCTGCTGGAGCAACCAGGCGACTGCCGGATGGGAGTGGCCCACCTCGAGCTGCCGGCCTTCGATCTGGACCGCGAAACCATCGCGGTGACGCACGACCTGGCCTCGCTTGGCCGTGGAGTAGTAGGTGGAGCGCTGCCTTTGCGGCAGCTCGAAGCCGGCACCTTCAGTGACGAAAGACCGCTGGTGGTTGGCCACGTCGATGGCAAAGGAGCCGGAGGTCATGAGCTGTTGAAGCTTCTGCCCGAGCTTCGCCAGCTGAAGGGGGAGCGCATCGCCGTCCGCGGCGTCGGCCAGGTAAGCACGGAAGTCACTGTCCGCCGCGGCTGCGGACTCCAGCAGCTTGAAAAGGGACAGGCCGGTGGCGGGCTTGAGCCAGAAGGTGACGTGCAGCGAGGCGTCCGCGCCGGTGACCGCATCGTGGTACTGGCCGCGAGGCAGGTACAGCAGGTCGCCCGGTTGCATCAGCACCTCGGCCACCACCTTGCCCCGGGTCGCGACGAGCCAGTTCTCGGCCTCGTCCCCGGGCGGTAGTGGCGACAGCGGGTTGTCCGCACGGGCCTCGTAGATCCGCCACAGCTTTTCGCCCTCTGCCTGGAGTGCGAAGACATCGTGCAGGTCGTAATGCGTGTTGAACGCCTGCACCCGCTGGAACGAGCAATACACGTTCGCCCCGGCACTCGCGGCGAACTCCCGCTGCAGCATCTGGACAATGCGCGCCACCTCGGGGCTGACACGCTGGATCTGGTTCGCCACCAGGCTGGCGCCGAAGCCCAGCAGTGCCTTGACCTTGCGGGGATCGGCGGCCGCCTTCTGATCGGGCCCGATGTTGTCGAGGTCGCAGTAGTTGTCGCGCAGCGCCAGCCGATTGCGGTAGAAGACCTTGAGGGTGTCCTCGTTCCAGAAGGCGCTCAGGTCCAGGCACTCGTTGAAGCGCCGCCAGGGCAGGGGATTGGCCAGGGTGCGCCCGGCCGCCGGGATGTGCAGAGGCTTCTGGCCGAAGAAGCGGGTCTTGAAGTCGGCCGCGTCGATGGGCGCGAGGAACTCGGCGAAGGTCGGCATAGGTTCCGAGGATCTTAGCGCCAGCCAAACGCCAGAAAGATCCGCCTCAGGTCCCGTAGCCCTCGGGCATGCCGGCGAACTCGTTGATGGCCACTGCCATCGACGTGATGAGACGTCGCTCGCTCTCGTTCAGGGCCGGATGCCAAATGTCGAAGATCATCACGACGCGCAATTGATCGCTGTCGTTCCAGGCCTCGTGCTCGATGGTGTCGTCGAAGACCAGGGCATGGCCGGGCACCCATTCGCGGATCTGGTTGCCCACCCTGAAGCCGCACCCGGGTGGAACGATCAAGGGCAGGTGCACCAGGACGCGCGCATTGCTCACCCCCGTGTGCGGCGGGATTCTCGTGTGCGGTTTGAGCAGCGAGAACAGCGCCGCGGGTGTGCGGCCCGGCTGGTCGGGTTGCGGTGCGCCGGCAAGCAGCTGCATCGTACGAGGGCAGCGGGCCGCGGCGGTAGCGTTGACGTGCCCGTCCTTGATGAGGTGGTAGGCACTCCAGCGAGGCGAGTTGTTCAGCTCGGCAAACTGGTTGACCGGCATGTCGGCGGAGTACCTCAGGTACGGCGCGAAGCCTTCATCCGCTTCCAACACGGCCAGGAACTCCTGACGGATCTCTTCGGTGCCCTCTTCGATGGCGTCGAGCCAGGGGAAATGCGACCGGTCGAAGAATTCGACCGGGGCCAGGTTCGGCACGAGGAATTGCGAGGGCTTCGATTCGAATCGCTTCTTGCGCCCGAGCATGATGTCCAGCGACAGCCGGAAGCGCGAGACATCGTCACCCTGGCACCCGTCGATCGCCCCCTGCAAGGCGGCATCCAGGTGGTCGGCCAGGGTGCGGTTGTAGCGATCGCGCACCGCGGCCGCGTGTGCCACGCGGGCATGCAAATCGGGCCGCAGCTGCTCCTTCGGGGGTGATACCGCGACGGCAGCGGCATAGGCCCGGGCCGCCTTCTGGGCCTGACCCTGCCGGTCGTGGAATTCGCCGCGCATCAGCAGGGCGAGCAGATCCTGCGGATCGACCTTGAGTGCCTCGACGAGGGCTTTTTCCTCCTCCACCTCGTCCTTCTGCTGTCTGCACAAGTGCGCGAGGTTGAGCCAGGGGACAGGATCCTTGCCCGCCAATCGGGCCGCCTTGGCGAGTGCCTGGCGTGCTTGCGCGAAATCGCCACGGCGCTGAGCGTCGTAGCCGATGGCCGTCAGGGCGCGTACATGGTCGGGCTCCAGAACCAGGAGCCGGTTCCAGGCTTCCAGGGCCTCGCTGAAACGGCCCTGCCTTTCGGCGGCGAGCGCCCATGCCTCAAGATCCTCGCGCTTTGGCAGAAATGACGGCGTGGAGGACATGCGGTGCCCCGTGGCACCCGCGAACGCTGCGGGCGCGGATCATTTTCCACGGCCCGCCGCCGTCCGTCGATGAGGGCGACCCTCTCAGGTCAACCCCTCATCGCGATCACTTCGGCGCCATGCGGATGGCCCCGTCGAGGCGAATGACTTCCCCGTTGAGCATGTCATTGGTGACGATCTGATGCACCAGCTTGGCATAGTCCTCCGGACGGCCGAGGCGGCTGGGGAAAGGCACGCTGGCGGCCAGGGCGTCCTGCACGTCCTGGGGCATGGAGAACAGCATCGGGGTGCCGAAGATGCCCGGAGCGATGGTCATGTTGCGGATGCCGTTGCGGGCCAGGTCGCGGGCGATCGGCAGCGTCATGCCGACCACTCCGCCCTTGCTGGCCGAATAGGCGGCCTGGCCGATCTGGCCGTCGTAGGCGGCGACGCTGGCCGTGCTGATCATCACGCCCCGTTCGCCCGTGGCCTCCGGCTCGTTCTTGCACATGGCCTCGGCCGCCAGCCGGATCATGTTGAAGCTGCCCACGAGGTTGACCATGATCACCTTGCTGAAGGTGTCCAGCGGGTGGGCGCCTTCCTTGCCGACGGTCTTCACGGCCGGCGCGATGCCGGCGCAGTTGACCAGCCCCATCAGCTTGCCGAGGCCGGTGGCCGCGGCCACGACGGCGCGCCCATCCGCCTCCTGGCTGACATCGCAGCGCACGAAGACGCCGCCCAGCTCCTTGGCCAACGCCTCGCCCTTGTCGACCTGCAGGTCCGCGATGACGACCTTGCCGCCATGGGCGGTCAGCATGCGCGCCGTGCCTTCGCCGAGGCCGGAAGCGCCGCCGGTGACGATGAAGACCTTGCCGGAGATTTCCATGGATGAGTGCTCCTGTTGGGAGCCGGGCGTGCGTGCCGCGGCTGATTGACGTTGACGTAAACGTCAATTGTGCTTCAAAAGAAAGGCGGCCCCGCGGGGCCGCCTGGCTTGAACGCGTGGCGGATCAGCCGAGCGCCTGCAGTGCCCGAGCGGTGATCTCTTCCACCGTTCCGAGGCCCAGGATCCGGGCATAGCGCGGCGCCTGAGGATCGCCCGACTCGGCCCAGCGGCTGTAGTAGTCGACCAGCGGGCGCGTCTGGTCCTGGTAGACCTGCAGGCGCTTGCGCACGGTGGTCTCTTCGTCGTCCTGGCGCTGGATGAGGTCCTCGCCGGTCACGTCGTCCTTGCCGGCCAACTTGGGCGGGTTGTACTTGACGTGGTAGGTGCGGCCCGAGGCCACGTGCACGCGGCGGCCGCTCATGCGCTCGATGATCGCCTCGTCGGGCACGTCGATCTCGAGCACCAGGTCAAGCTTCACTCCGGCCTCCTTCATCGCCTCGGCCTGGGGAATCGTGCGGGGAAAGCCGTCGAACAGGAAGCCGTTCGCGCAGTCCGGTTGGGCGATGCGCTCCTTGACCAGGCCGATGATGATGTCGTCGCTCACCAGCGAGCCGGCGTCCATCACCTTCTTGGCCGCCAGGCCGAGCGGCGTGCCGGCCTTGACCGCGGCCCGCAGCATGTCACCCGTCGAGATTTGCGGGATGCCGTACTTCTGGCAAATGAAGGCCGCCTGGGTTCCTTTGCCGGCGCCGGGCGCGCCCAACAGGATCAATCGCATGGTCGTTGTCTCTCGATGTTGATGATTCTGTAGCGCCGGCCGCTCGTGGCGGTGCGTCTTCGGACGCCGGCGGTGCTGCCTCGATCAGCGGCGGCTGGAGGCATTGCTTTCGGGTCAGGATAGCACGCGTATACCTGCGTCTGGCTGACAGGCAGGCACGCCGGCGCGGGGCACACGCGCCTGGCGGCGGCGGCTTCTAGGCCGGCCAGGCGGCGCGCACCCGGGCAAGGTCTTCCGGGGTGTCGACGCCCGCAGCGGGCGCCTGCGCGGCCCGGTGGACGGCGATCCGCTCGCCATGCCAGAGCACGCGCAATTGCTCCAGCGATTCCAGCTGCTCCAGAGGGGCGGCCTCGAGGGCGGGAAAGCGGCGCAGGAAGCCGGCCCGGTAGGCATAAAGGCCGATGTGGCGCAGGGCCTGGCCGGCCGGCAGCGCGGGCGCACCGGCGCTCGAGGCATCGCGCCACCACGGCAGGGGCGCGCGGCTGAAATACAGCGCACGGTCCAGGCGGTCACAGACGACCTTCACGACATTCGGGCTGATGAAGTCGGCGCCTTCGGTGATGAGGTGCGCGGCTGTCGCGACGGCACAGTCGGGGCGCTGCGCCAGCAGTCGGGCGCAGTCGGCCACCAGCGCCGGATCGATCAGCGGCTCGTCGCCCTGCACGTTCACGACCACGTCGTCGCCATCCAGGCCCAGCTGCTCGCAGGCTTCGGCAAGGCGGTCGCTGCCCGAGACGTGGTCCTGGCGGGTCAGCAGTGCCGCCACGCCGTGCGCCTCGCACGCCTTCACCGTCCGGTCATCATCGGCGGCGACCCACACGGCCGCCGCGCCAGCCCGTGCCACGCGCTCGGCCACGCGAACGACCATGGGCTTGCCGGCGATGTCGGCCAGGGGCTTGTTCGGCAACCGGGTGGAGGCGAGCCGCGCGGGAATCAGCACCGTGAACCGCATCATTCGTCCTCTGTCGGCTCCAAGCGGCGCGCTTCGCTCTCGAGCATGGCCGGGATGCCGTCGCGGATCGGGAAGGCTAGCCGGTCTGCCGTGCAGATCAGCTCGGTGGGGCGCGATTCCTCGTCCCGCCGCAATTGCAGCGGCCCCTTGCAGACCGGGCAGACCAGCATCTCGATCAGGCGGTGATCCATGTTCATCTTGGTGTGGAGGCGTCGACCCGGCGAGGCAATCGCTGCTGCAGGGCCGCGGTGAAATCGGGCGGAAGGACAAAGTCTAGCGCCACCACCCAGACGCGACTGCCGCCGGCCGCACCGGGGGTCAGCTTGACGGCGTCCTTCTCCGTGACGATGACGTCCGGCGTGTCTTGTCGCCAGGGCAGGGCGCTGAAGTCGGCGTGGTCGGCCAGCGGCAGCCGCTCGATCGTCAGGCCGGCCTGTTCCAGCATCGAGAAGAAGCGCTCTGGCGCGCCCAATCCGGCCGCGGCGACGACGGGCCGGCCTGCCAGGGTCGACAGGGGCCGGCAGGCCTGCGTGTCCCCCCTCCACCAGGCGGACAGCGGCAAGGCTTCAGCCAGCGTGCGCCGAACGCACGCCCCCGGCAGCGAGGTGCTGGGGCGCGAGGCGTTGTACAGCACCAGCGCCTGCGGCGGCAGATTCCGGGGCAGCGCCTGGCGCAGCGGTCCAGCGGGAAGCACGAGGCCGTTGCCGGCACCGCGGTCGTCGAACACCAGGACTTCCACGTCCCGCGGCAGACGGTGATGCTGCAGGCCGTCATCGGACACGACGATGTCGACCTCGGCGTGGGCCGACAGGAGCGCCTTCGCCGCCGCCACTCGGTCGCGCGCCACGACCACGGGGGCGCCCGTGCGCCGCCGGATCAGCAGTGGCTCGTCGCCGGCCTTGGCGGCCGGGGTGTCGGGTTGCACGTCGACCAGCGGTTGGTCATCCGCACGGCCGTAGCCACGCGAGACGACGCCAGGTTGCCAACCTTCGCGACGCAGCCACTCCACCAGCGCGATGACCGTCGGAGTCTTGCCCGCGCCTCCGACCACCAGGTTGCCTACGACGACCACCGGCGCGCCGAGACGCCCCGGCGACTGCCGGCGCTGCATCTCTTCGTTCAGTGAGGCGAGGGCGCTGTAGAGCAGGGACAGAGGCTGCAACAGCCGCATCGCGACACTGGGCCGCGGGCGCCACCAGTGCGCCTGCAGCGCGCTGGCAGCACTGCCGGTCAAGGGGCCGTGCCGGCCTGCGCCGGGTTCTGCGCGGCGAAGGTGATCCGCACCAGGCCGGCGCGCCGCGCGGCGTCCAGCACGTTGATGACCGCTTGATGCGCCGCCGTGGCATCGGCGGAGATGATCAGGAAGGGGTTCTGGCGTTGCTCGGCGGCGGCACGAAGGGCGGCTGCCAGCAACTCGACGCTGCGGCCCTCGACGGGCTGCTTGTCGACGGCGTATCGGCCATCGGCCGCCACCGCGACGATGATCTCCGCCGGTCGATCGCGCGCTGCGTCGGCGTCGGCCGCAGGCAGCGTCACCTGCAGCTCGGTGAACTTCGAATACGTCGTGGACAGCATCAGGAAGATCAGGATCACCAGCAGCACGTCGATGAAGGGGATCAGGTTGATCTCCGGCTCGTCGTGGCGGTCGCCGCGGAAGTTCATGGCCATGGGGAACCGGGCCTGCTGGACTCAGACGACCGCGCGGGACGTCAGGCGCACCAGGTGGTGCAGCACACGCTCCGACCCTTGCTCCATGTCGTGCAGGTAGTCGTTGACGCGCCCGCGGAAGTAGCGATGGCACATCAGCGAGGGGATCGCGATCATCAGGCCGAAGGCGGTGTTGTACAGCGCGACCGAGATGCCATGCGCGAGTTGCGCCGGGTTGCTGCCGGAGCCCCCAGGCGCCTGCGAGCCGAAGATCTCGATCATGCCGATCACGGTGCCGAGCAGGCCGAGCAAAGGCGCCGCCGAGGCGATGGTGGCCAGGGCGTTCAGATAACGCTCCAACTGGTGGGCAGCGCTGCGTCCGGCGGCCTCGAAGGCGTCGCGCAGCAGCGTCTCGCTGCAGCGCGGATCCTGAGCGACGACGCGGATGCCGCTGGCGAGCAGCGCGCCCAGGGTGGAATTGGCGGCCAGCTTGCCGATCACGTCCTGCGAGGGGATGCCTTGGCGCAGGACCTGCAGGACTTCGTCGACGAGCCCGTTGGGCGCGACGCGAACCCGGCGAAGCGCGACAGCCCGTTCGAAGATCAGGGCCAGCGCGGCCACGGAGCACAGGAGCAGGGGCCAGATCGGCCATCCGGCGGCTTGTATGATCGACAGCAAGATGCCTGTAGGCACGGGGCCCGAAACGAAAGACGCGCGATTATGGACCGATCGTTCGTCGGTCCCGGAGCCACCGCAGCGTGCTCTTTCCACAGTCCGTGTGGACAACGCTGTGAGCAAGACGGGCGCAACCTTCGAAAAGCGTGCAACGGCGCGGCCTGGCGACACGTTGCTCAAGAAATAGGCGCTGTGTCGCCGGTGGACATCATGGAATCCTTTGCCACGCCCGGCCCCCGGGTCTGGGACGTCGCCGGCCTGCTGCTGGCCGTGTCAGACGCGCTGGCGGCCCGCTTCGCAGCGGTGGCCGTTCGCGGCGAACTTTCCGGCTTCAGCCGCGCCGGCAGCGGGCATTGCTACTTCACGCTCAAGGATGGCTCGGGGGCCAGCGCCGGTTTGCGCTGCGCGATGTTCCGGCGCTCGACCATGATGCTCGGCTTCAACCCGCAGGACGGGCAGCAGGTGGAGGTGCGCGGCCGCCTGGCGGTGTACGAGGCGCGCGGCGAACTCCAGATGATCGTCGAGGCGATGCAGCGCGTCGGGGCAGGCAACCTGTACGAGGAGTTCCTCCGGTTGCGGGCCCGGCTGCAGGCCGAAGGGCTGTTCGACCCCGCGAGGAAGCGCCCGCTGCCAGCGTTCGTGCGTCGGGTCGCCGTGGTGACGTCTTCCAGCGGCGCCGCCATCCACGATGTGCTGACCTGCCTGACCCGCCGCGCGCCGCACGTTGGCGTGGTGCTCGTGCCCACGCCAGTGCAGGGCGCGCAGGCGCCCGAGTCCATCGTGCGCGCCCTCGCACAGGCCAATGCGTTGCGCGACGTGGACCTGGTGCTGCTGTGCCGCGGCGGCGGATCGCTGGAGGACCTGTGGTCCTTCAACGATGAGCGCGTGGTGCGAGCCGTGCGCGCATCGCGGCTGCCTGTGGTGTGCGGTGTGGGCCACGAGACCGACGTGACGCTGGCCGACCTGGCAGCCGACTTGCGCGCTGCCACGCCGACCGCCGCGGCCGAGCTGGCCGCCCCTGAAAGGCGGGCCCTGCTGCAAGCGCTGGACTCTCGCGAGGAACTGCTGGCCCGCCGGCTGAGGCAGCGCCTGGACAGCGCCGCCCAGGGTCTCGATGCGCTGGCCATGCGCCTGCAGCGGCCGGCGCAACGGCTGGCGGCAGAGCAGGGCCGGCTCGGCATGCTGGCGCAACGACAGCGGGCATCCCTGGGTCGCGCGCTGCATGTCCAGGCCCAGGCCCTGGACCACCGCGCCCAGCGGCTGACCAGCGCCATGCGCCGCCTCCAGTCGCGCGAGGGCGACCGCCTGGAGACCCGCGCTCATCGGCTGGCGGCACTCGACCCGCGCAGCGTGCTCGCGAGGGGCTATGCCTGGGTCGAGACGGAGCAGGGCGAGGCCATCGTTTCGGCGCGGTCGCTGCAGGTCGGGCAGGCGGTCCGCGCGGTCTGGGCGGACGGCAATGCCGAGGCGCGCATCACGCTGGTGCAGCCCGACGATCCGACCGCCGACTGATCATCCATGGCCGGGTGTCAGGCGCCATGCGCTGCCTACAATGCGCCGGCTCTCCAATTCATCCGGCGCCGTCGTTGCGCCGCGAGCCCCACGAAAGGAAAGGAACAAGCATGGAACACACCCTGCCGCCGCTGCCGTTCGGCCTGGACGACCTGGCCCCCCACATGAGCCGCGAGACGCTCGAGTACCACCACGGCAAGCACCACAACGCCTATGTCGTGAACCTGAACAACCTGCAGAAGGGCACCGAGTTCGAGTCGCTGCCGCTGGAGGAGATCGTCAAGAAGTCCAGTGGCGGCATCTACAACAACGCCGCGCAGATCTGGAACCACACCTTCTTCTGGAACTGCCTGAAGAAGGATGGCGGTGGCGAGCCCGGCGGCGCGCTCGGCCAGGCCATCAATGCCAAGTGGGGCTCCTACGCGGCCTTCAAGGAAGCCTTCACCAAGAGCGCCGTCGGCAACTTCGGCTCGGGCTGGACCTGGCTGGTGAAGAAGGCCGATGGCTCGGTCGACATCGTCAACATGGGTGCCGCTGGCACGCCGCTGACCACCGGCGACAAGGCGCTGCTGACCGTCGACGTGTGGGAGCATGCCTACTACATCGACTACCGCAACCTGCGTCCGAAGTTCGTCGAGACTTTCCTGAACAACCTGGTCAACTGGTCGTTCGCTGAAAAGAACTTTGGAGCACCCGGCGCCTGAGTACAGGCGCCACCCGCCAGGCGGGTAGCGCGGCCGCTTCGGAGCGGCCGTGCGCTGGCCGCGCAGGCCTTCTCCACCGACGTGCCGGCCCTGTGCCGGCTTTTCTTTTTGCTACGCTCGCCGCCCATGCGAATCCTGCTGGTGGAAGACGACCCCGCCCTCAGCCTGGGCGTGGCGCGCGGCCTGGGCCGAGAAGGCTGGCAGGTCGACGTGCTGGATGACGGCGAGCAGGCCATGACGGAGGGCGTCATGGGCCAGTACGACCTAGGCATCCTCGACCTCGGCCTGCCGCGGCGCGACGGCATGGAGGTGCTGCGCCACTGGCGCGCCAAGGGCATCCGCATGCCGGTGCTGCTGCTGACCGCGCGCGACGAGCTGTCCGACCGCGTGCAGGGGCTGGACGCCGGCGCCGACGACTATCTCGTCAAGCCTTTCGACCTGCCCGAGCTGCTCGCCCGCGTGCGGGCACTCAAGCGGCGCGCCCAGGGCCGCATCGACGAGGTGCTGCAATGCGGCGACCTCAAGCTCGACCTGGCCCACCGCGAGCTGACCCACCAGGGCCAGCGCATCGCGCTCAGCCCGCGTGAACTGGCACTGACCGAGCTGCTGATGCAGAAGTCCGGCCGGGTCGTGTCCAAGGATTCCATCGTCGCCCGGATGTCCAGCTGGGAGGCCGATTTCAGCGAGAACTCGGTCGAGGTCTACGTGCACCGGCTGCGCAAGCGATTCGCCACCATGGGGGTCGTGATCCGCACGGTGAGGGGCTTCGGCTACCTGATGGAAGCCGCCGCGGCGAACGGCGATGACGCTCCCGCCACCTGAGCGGCAGGTCACCGGGCCGAGCGTCCGGCGCGCGCTGCTCAGGCCCTTGCTGTGGAGTTGGGGCGTGGGCCTGCTGGCGGCGGTGATCGGCGCCTACTGGCTGGCGCGATCGAGCGCCAACCAGGCCTTCGACCGCGGCTTGCAGGACGAGGTCAGCGCGCTGGCCGCCAAGGTGACCTGGTCGGACCGCGGTCCGCTGCTGGACCTGTCGCGCCAGGCCATGGAGCTGGTGACCTGGGACCGCGACGACCGCAACGGCTTCGCCATGGTCGACATCGAAGGCAACGCCCTGGCAGGGGACGCCCATGTGCCGGTGCCCGGCGCGAAGCTGCGCCAGGCCAGCTTCGCGCAACCGCGGCTGTTCGATGCCGAGTTCGAGGGCGAGCCGGTGCGTGGTGCGGTGTTCTCGCTCAGCTCGCCGATGCTCGACCGCTCGGTCTCGGTGATCGTCGTCGAGACCAAGAACAAGCGTGTCGTGCTGATGCGGGACCTGCAGCTGTCCATCGTGCTGCCGGCGCTGGCCCTGGGCTCGCTCACCTTCGCGATGATCGGCTGGGGCATCCGGCGGGGGCTGCAACCCCTGCGCGACGTGGCCACCGAAGTGGCGCTGCGCGACAGCCAGGACTGGCGCCCCTTGCCCCTGCATGATGTGCCGCGCGAGGCCGTGCCGCTCATCGAGCGCATCAACAGCCTGCTGGCCGACGTCGAGCAGTCGATCCAGCTGCAGCGGCGCTTCGTGGCCGACGCGGCCCATCAGCTGCGCACGCCGGTCGCTGGCATCCGGGTGCTGGCGCAGAACCTGGCCCAGGAGCTCGCAGCCCATCGCCAGGATGAATCGGCCTGGCGCCCGCTGCTGGCGCAGCTGGAGCGCTCCACCGACCGCATGTCGAGGCTGATCGGCCAGCTGCTCAGCCTGGCGCGTTCGGAAAGCGCGCTCTCGATCGATGCCGAGCACGAGACCATGGACATCGTGCCGCTGCTGAGGGATTCGGCCGAGCCGCTGGTCGTCAGGGCGCTGCGTGAGGGCCGCAGCATCGCTCTGGAGGCACCCAACATGCCGGTGATGGCTCGCGCCCATCCCCTGTGGCTGGGCGAGGTGGTCAACAACCTGCTGGACAACGCGCTGCGCTATGGCGGCCCCCAGGTGACTGTGCGGGTGGCTGCTCTGGAGGGGGGCGGCGCGGAAGTGGTTGTGGAGGACGACGGCCCGGGCGTGCCGCCAGAGCAGCTGGCACAGTTGTTCGAGCCCTTCTGGCGTGGCGAACGTGCCGACCTTCGCAACGACGGGGGCACCGGCCTGGGGCTGACCATCGCCCGGGAGGTGGTCCAGCGCCTGGGCGGCGGCATCGTGGCCGACACGCGGCCGCAGTTTCAGGGCCTGCGGTTCACGATCACGCTGGCCGCCTGACGCTCAGCGGAACAGCGGCCCGGTCAGCTTGTCGCCAGACTTCAGGCCGGTCTTGGCGAACCAGCCCTGGTTCATCTCGAGCACGTAGCGAACCGGCTTCTTCGAGCAGTGCGACTCGTCCGACATCGGCTTCATGTCCTCGATGTTGACGATGCTGCCGTCCTCGGCCACGAAGGCGGCCGACAAGGGGATCAGCGTGTTGCGCATCCAGAAGCACTGGGTGGCCGGCGAGTCGAAGACGAAGATCATGCCCTCGTGACCGGCCATCTGCTTGCGGTACATGAGCCCGATCTGGCGCTGCTCCGGCGTCTTGGCCACCTGGGCCACGATGTTGTGCATGCCGGCGTGCAGCGTCACGGTGGACAGTTGCTGTGGCTCGCCGGTGCCTTGGGCCGAAGCGGCGCCCGCGAGGGCGGCCAGGGCGAGCGACAGCAGGGACGTCAGGGCGGGACGGGCTGGGATTGGCTTGATCAATGTCATGTCCGGGCGGTGGGTCGGTCGATAGATTATCGAACGCAGGCGGGCGGTTTTCGCCGACACGGCTGCGTCCACCCCTGCCAATGACCCAAGCCTTGCCGTGATGAACCTGACTGCCGTCGAAGCTGCTGCGGACGATCTGGCGGTGCTCGACGATCCGATCGAGCAGCAAGGCAGCACGCGCTGGGAGACGGCGCCGGGCGGCAGGCGCATCGCCGAGACCAGCCTGGTCCTGGGCGGCATGCATTGCGCCGCCTGCGCCGGCATCATCGAAGCGGCCCTGTCCGACGTGTCCGGCGTCGAGCGGGCCGAGGTGAGCGCTGCGGGCCAGCGGGCGCAGGTGCGCTGGGATCCGGCGCGCACGCGGCTTTCGGCACTCGTTCAGGCCATCCGCGGCGCGGGCTACGAAGCCGTGCCCGACGCCGCCGCACCCGCCCGTCTGCTGCGCCAGCGCGAACGCCGCCTGGCGCTCTGGCGCCTGTTCGTGGCGAGCTTCTGCGCCATGCAGATCATGATGTTCGCCACGCCGAGCTACGTGTCCCGCGGCGGTGATCTGGCGCCGGACCTCAAGCAACTGCTCGACTGGGGCAGCTGGCTGCTGACCATGCCGGTGCTGCTGTTCTCGGCGGGGCCCTTCTTTCAAGGGGCCTGGCGGGCTCTGCGCCAGCGGCGCATGGGCATGGACGTGCCGGTCGCACTGGGCATCGCGGTCAGCTTCGTGGCCAGCAGCGGCGCGACCTTCGATCCGGGCGGCGCTTTCGGCCACGAGGTGTACTTCGACTCGCTCGCGATGTTCGTGAGCTTCCTGCTGGGCGCCCGGCTCCTCGAGATGCTCACCCGCCACCGCGCCGCTGAAAGCCTGGAATCGGCGTTCGCCACGCTGCCCGACACCGCCCGGCGGGTGGTCGCCGACGGGGTGGTGGAGACGGTGAGCGTGCAGCGCCTTCGGCCCGGCGACCAGGTCCTCGTGCCGCTGGGCGAGAGCTTCCCCGCCGACGGCAGGCTGGAAGTCGGAGCCACCCAGGTGGACGAAAGTCTGCTGACCGGTGAGTCGCTTCCCGTGGCACGCCAGGTGGGTGACGAGGTGGTCGGCGGCAGCGTGAACCTGGGCGCTCCAGTGCGCATGCGGGTCGAGCGCGTAGGGGCCGACACGCGGCACGGCGGCATCGTCAGCCTCATGCGCCAGGCGCTGACGCAACGGCCTGCCCTCGTACGCCAGGCGGACGCCTGGGCAGGACCGTTCCTGTGGGCCGTGCTCGTGCTGGCTGCGGCAGCGGCAGTCGCCTGGACCTGGATAGAGCCGTCGCGCGCCATCGGCGTGGCAGTGGCGGTGCTGATAGTCACCTGTCCTTGCGCGCTGTCTCTCGCGGTTCCTTCGGCGATGGTCGCCGCAGCAGGCGCGCTGGCCCGGCGCGGCGTGATGCTGCAACGCCTCGATGCGCTGGAAGCCTTGGCCGGCATGCGGCGTCTGTTCATCGACAAGACCGGCACCTTGACCGAGGACCAGGCCAGCTGGGTGGACACGCAACTGGTGGATGGTCAGGGCCGCCCGGTCGGGGATGTGGTGCCGCCGAGCCTGGTGGCCGCCGCGATCGCGTTGGCCCGGTCGTCGGGCCATCCGCTGGCGAGGGCTCTGGCCATGGCGGCTCACACGACCGGCGCGCCAGTGATCTGGCAACAGGTCAACGAAGTGGCCGGACAGGGACTGCAGGCGCGCGATGACCAGGGCCGTTCGTGGCGCCTGGGCAGCTGGAGCTGGGTGCGCGGCGGATCGGCTGGCGGCACGCCGGAGACCGAGCTGCCGTGCGTGTGGTTCGCTGCCGAGGGCGCCGAGCTCGTCCTGCGGTTCGATTTCGACGAACGCCTGCGGGCCGACGCGGCCGAGGCCGTGGGCGCGCTCCTGCAGGACGGCGTGGCCGTGACGCTGCTTTCGGGCGACCAGCCACAGCGCGCGCGGCGTCTGGCGGCTCGATTGGGCATTGCCGACGTCCGCGCCGGCGCCACGCCTGAAAGCAAGCTGGCTGCCGTCGCCTCGGCGCAGGCGTCCGGCGAGCGGGTGGGCATGGTCGGCGATGGCGTCAACGATGCGCCCGTGCTGGCTCAGGCGGATGTCTCGATGGCGATGGGGCGTGGCGCGATGGTCGCTCGCCTGCATGCGGACGCCGTGCTGGTTTCCAACCGCCTCGGCGAGGTGGTGGCCGCCAGGCGGCTCGCTCAACGCATGGGCCGCGTGATGCGGCAGAACCTCGCCTGGGCTGCCGCCTACAACCTGGCCTGCGTGCCGCTGGCCCTTGCCGGCTGGCTGCCGCCATGGGCCGCGGGCCTGGGCATGGCCTGCAGCTCCTTGCTGGTGGTGGGCAACTCTCTGCGCCTTGCGCGGATCTGACGACCGAGCTTTTCCGTGGACATCCTGTACCTCCTCATTCCGCTGTCCGCCGTGCTCGTGCTGGCCATCATCGGCATCTTCGGGTGGGCTCTCAACAGAGGGCAATTCGACGATCTGCAACGCGAAGGCGAGCGGATTCTCGACGAGTCCGAAGGCGGTTGATACCGATCAAGTAGCCGCGAGGGCGAGTGCCGAAGAATCCTGGCAGGCCTGCAAAGAGGCAGGCAACAGGAGTCACTTGATGGCAATAGCACCCGCACAGGCCCGGCCGGCCTACAACGACACCGTGGTACGCGGATTCGCGCTCGCTTCGGTGGTCTACGGCATCGTGGGCATGCTGGTCGGCGTGATCATCGCCGCGCAGCTCGCCTGGCCCGAACTCAACTTCGGCATTCCCTTCCTGAGCTACGGGCGGCTGCGCCCTCTGCACACCAACGCAGTGATCTTCGCCTTCGGCGGCAGCGTGCTGTTCGCCACCAGCTACCACGTGGTCCAGCGCACTTGCCAGGCCACGCTGTTCCTGCCCAAGCTGGCGATGTTCACCTTCCTCGGCTGGAACCTGGTCATCGTGCTCGCGGTGATCACGCTGCCGCTCGGCATGACCAGCGGCAAGGAATACGCCGAACTCGAGTGGCCCATCGACCTGCTGATCGCCGTGGTGTGGGTCGCCTACGCCATCGTGTTCTTCGGCACGATAGGCACGCGCAAGGTCCGGCACATCTACGTGGCCAACTGGTTCTTCGGTGCTTTCATCATCGCGGTGGCCCTGTTGCACATCGTCAACTCGGCCGAGATTCCGGTCAGCCTGACGAAGAGCTACTCGGCCTACGCCGGCGTGCAGGACGCGATGGTCCAGTGGTGGTACGGGCACAACGCGGTGGGCTTTTTCCTCACCGCCGGCTTCCTCGGGATCATGTACTACTACATCCCGAAGCAGGCCGAGCGGCCGGTGTACTCGTATCGCCTGTCGATCGTGCACTTCTGGGCCCTGATCTTCACCTACATGTGGGCGGGCCCCCACCACCTGCACTACACCGCGCTGCCGGACTGGGCGCAATCGATCGGGATGATGTTCTCGCTGGTGCTGCTGGCGCCCTCGTGGGGCGGCATGATCAACGGGATCATGACCTTGAGCGGCGCGTGGCACAAGCTGCGTGACGACCCGATCCTGAAGTTCCTGATCGTCTCGCTGTCGTTCTACGGCATGTCGACCTTCGAAGGTCCGATGATGTCGATCAAGACGGTCAACGCGCTGTCGCACTACACCGACTGGACCGTCGGCCACGTGCACTCCGGTGCGCTGGGCTGGGTGGGCCTGGTGTCCATCGGCGCGCTGTACTTCCTGATCCCCCGCATGTGGGGCCGCAAGGCGATGTACAGCACCCGCGCCGTCGAACTGCACTTCTGGGTCGCGACTATCGGCATCGTGCTCTACATCGCCGCGATGTGGATCGCGGGCGTGATGCAGGGCCTGATGTGGCGCGCGGTGAACCCCGACGGCACGCTGGTCTACAGCTTCGTCGAGAGCGTCAAGGCGACCTATCCCTTCTACGTGATCCGCGTGCTCGGCGGCCTGCTGTACCTCAGCGGCATGCTGATCATGGGCTGGAACACGGTGATGACGATTCGCAGCGGCAAGGCACAGCCGGCAGCCATCCCCGGCGGCATGGCCACCGCCTGAGGCCGACAAGGAGAAACACACATGGCACAAGCCCACGCCGTTGGTGGTCACGAGAAGATCGAGACCAGCAACTTCCTCATGATCGTCCTGATCCTGGCCGCCATCGCCTTCGGCGGGCTGGTCGAGATCGTGCCGCTGTTCTTCCAGCGATCCACCACGCAGCCGGTCGAGGGCCTCAAGCCCTACACGCCGCTGCAGCTCGCGGGCCGCGACGTCTACCTGCGCGAGGGTTGCTACAACTGCCACTCGCAGATGGTGCGTCCCTTCCGTGCAGAGACGCTGCGCTATGGCCCGTACTCGGTGGCCGGCGAGTTCGTCTACGACCACCCGTTCCAGTGGGGATCCAAGCGCACCGGGCCGGACCTGCACCGCGTCGGCGGCCGCTACAGCGACGAGTGGCACAAGGTCCACCTGAACAACCCGCGCGACGTGGTGCCGGAGTCGAACATGCCCGCCTACCCGTGGCTGGCGGCTGCAGCACTGGATCCGGCCGAGCTGGCGCCCAAGATGAAGGCGCTGCGGATCGTCGGCGTGCCCTACACCGACGAAGAGATCGGCAAGGCGGGCGACGAGGTCAAGGGCAAGACCGAGCTGGAGGCGGTGATCGCCTACCTCCAGGTGCTCGGCACCGCCCGCAAGTGAGGAGCGAACCGCCATGGACTTCGACGTCAACACCTGGCGCAGCTTCATCACGGTGCTGTCGCTGGGACTGTTCCTGGGCCTGATGGCCTGGACGCTGAACCGGCGCCGCCAATCGGCCTTCGACGAGGCGGCGAATCTGCCGTTCTCCGAAGAGCCCGGCGAAGAGCCGGCTGGCGCAGCCCCCCTCGATGCACAACGGAGCAACAAGCAATGAGCGACTTCTTCAACGCCGGCTGGTCCGTGTACGTCGGCGCCGTCACCATGGCAGGGCTGGTCTTCTGCCTGATCCTGCTGATGATCGCCAGCCGCCGCAAGGTGATGGCCACGGACAACACCACAGGCCACGTCTGGGACGAGGACCTGCGCGAGATGAACAACCCGCTGCCGCGCTGGTGGATGGGCCTGTTCGTGCTGACGGTCGTGTTCTCGGTGGCCTACCTGCTGCTGTATCCCGGCCTGGGCAGTTCGCCCGGCGCCTTCGGCTGGTCCAGCACCGGCCAGTGGCAGAGCGAGCAGGACAAGGCGCGCGCCACGATGGCGCCGGTGTACGCGGCCTTTGCCGGCCAGGGGGCCGAACAGCTGGCCAAGAACCCGCAAGCCATGGCCATCGGCGAGCGCCTGTTCGCCAACAACTGCGCCCAATGCCACGGTGCCGATGCGCGGGGCGGCAAGTCCTTTCCCAACCTCACCGACGGCGACTGGCTGGGCGGTACCGGCGAGGAGTACATCCACAAGACCATCGTGGAAGGCCGCACCGGCATGATGCCGCCGATGGCCGCGGCGGTGGGCACGGCGGATGACGTGAAGAACGTCGCCAACTACGTGCTGAGCCTTTCGGGCAGCGCGCACAACGACGTGGCCGCTCAACTGGGCAAGCCCAAGTTCGCCGCATGCGCCGCCTGCCACGGTCCGGATGGCAAGGGCAACCAGGCGCTCGGGGCGCCGAACCTGACCGACAAGGTCTGGCTGCATGGCTGGGGCGAGGCCGCGATCACCTCGATGATCAACACCGGCAGGACCAACGTCATGCCGCCGCAAGGACCGCGCTTCACGCCCGAGCAGGTCAAGGTGCTGACGGCCTACGTGTGGAGCCTGTCGCACTCGACGCAGCAGTTGGCGGCGAAGTAAGGACGCAGGGGCGATGAGGCATCCCGTGGCTGCCCCCTGCTGGCGGGCCGAGCGCCGGGCCGCTCCCGAGCTGGCCCGCATCCCCCTGCGGGATCGGCCGACGTACTCGTCGGGCAAGGGGCCCTGGTGAGCGAGCTTGGGACCTCGGCCGTCGACAACGACAGCACGGTCGCGGTCGTCTCGCTGTATCAGAAGCAGCGCAAGATCTACGCCCGTGCCGTCACGGGCACCTTCGCCACTTGGCGCTGGGCGCTCGTATGGGCGACCCAGTTGCTCTTCTACGGGCTGCCCTGGCTGACCTGGAACGATAGGCAGGCGGTGCTTCTGGACCTGGCCTCGCGTCGGTTCTACATCTTCGGCCTCGTCCTGTACCCGCAGGACTTCATCTACCTGACGGGCCTGCTCGTCATCTCGGCCTACTCGCTGTTCCTGTTCACTGCGGTGGCGGGGCGGCTGTGGTGCGGCTACGCATGTCCGCAGACGGTCTATACCGAGATCTTCATGTGGGTCGAGCAAAAGCTCGAAGGCGATCGCGCCCAGCGCATGAAGCTCGACCAGGGGCCCTGGACCTTCGAGCGGATCTGGCGCAAGACGGCGAAGCAGGGCGCCTGGATCGCCATCGGCTTGTGGACCGGCTTCACCTTCGTCGGCTACTTCACCCCCATCCGTACGCTGGCCGCCGAGGCCGCGGCGCTGGCCTTCGGTCCCTGGGAATGGTTCTGGGTGCTGTTCTACGGCTTCGCGACGTACGGCAACGCGGGCTACATGCGCGAGCAGGTCTGCAAGTACATGTGCCCATACGCGCGCTTCCAGAGCGCGATGTTCGACCACGACACGCTGATCATCAGCTACGACACCGAGCGCGGCGAGCCGCGCGGCTCGCGCTCGAAGAAGGCCGACCCGAAGCAACTCGGCTTGGGCTCCTGCATCGACTGCACGCTGTGCGTCCAGGTCTGCCCGACGGGCATCGACATCCGCAAGGGCCTGCAGTACGAATGCATAGGGTGCGCCGCCTGCATAGACGTGTGCGACGGCATCATGGACAGGATGTCGTATCCGCGCGGCCTGATCCGCTACGCGACGCAGAACAGCCTGTCGGAACACCTCGGATGGCGCGACATCCTGCGTCGCGTGGCCCGGCCGCGGGTGCTCGTCTACACCACGATCCTGTTCCTGATCTGCGGGGCGTTCGTGGCCAGCCTGGCGGTGCGCAAGCCGTTCCGGGTGGATGTGGTGCGCGACCGTTCCTCCCTGGCCCGGCTCGCCGACGAAGGCCGGATCGAGAACGTCTACCGGCTGCAGATCATGAACGCCACCGAGCAGCCTCAGCGCTACCACTTGAGCGTCACTGGAATGCAGGGCATCGCGCTGGCGAGCGACCCCGGCCTGGCCATCCAGCCCGCGGAAGCGCGTTGGGTGACGCTGCAGGTGCAGGTGCCGCCCGAATCCGCTCTGCAAGCCGGGGCGGGCGCGCATCCTATCGAATTCCATGTCGAGCGGCTCGCCGATGACGGCGCGGCGGTTCTGGTCAACGAGAAATCCACCTTCATCGTGCCGCGCTGACGCTGCACGGGGTTCGTTCACCGAGGTTTCATATGTCGACTTCTCCTCCACTTCAACACCACGGCGAACCGGTCGCCTGGTGGCGCTATCCGATGGTCTGGCTGGTGATCGGCGGGCCGCTGGCCGTCGTCATCGCCAGCCTCGCCACAGCCTTCATAGCGGCCCGTGGCGCGGATCCGGTCCTCGGCCCCGAAGAGCGGGGCGGCATCAGCGAGCGTTCGTCGACGCCCGAGTCGATGACCCCGGCGCTGCAGGCCCGCAACCACGCGGCCACGCCCAAGCCCTGAGCAGCGCTGCGCCATGACCTCGCCACCGACCGACCGCCCGACCCGCACCCTGTGCATCCTGTGGCCGGCCTTTCTCATGGCGGGCGTACTGGAGACATTGGTCTTTGCCGTGGTCGATCCGGAGCACCTGCAGTGGTTCGGCGCCGCTCCCATCGAGTGGCAGCCGACGACCGTCTACTCGGTGACCTTCCTGATGTTCTGGATGGTGATCTCCCTCGCGTCCTCGATCACCCAATTCCTCGTCCACCCCGACACCCGCTGACACGCATTTGACGGAGCGCGCGCAGCGCCGCTCCCCTACCAGGGCGTGCGCGGATCCGGCTCTGCCGGTCCGCTGCGCGAGCCCCCTTGGGGGGCAGCCCCCGGCAGGGGGCGTGGGGGTCAACAATCCACGGCTCTGCCGGTCCGCTGCGCGAGCCCCCTTGGGGGGCAGCCCCCGGCAGGGGGCGTGGGGGTCAACAATCCACGGCTCTGCCGGTCCGCTGCACGAGCCCCCTTGGGGGGTAGCCCCCGGCAGGGGGCGCGGGGGTCAACAATCCACGGCTCTGCCGGTCCGCTGCGCGAGCCCCTTTGGGGGGCAGCCCCCGGCAGGGGCCGTGGGGGCCCTAACAGGCCGCACCGTTGACAAGCTTTGAGAGGCCGGCCTGGTTCAGGATCTGGATCTGACGCTGCCTGACTTCGAGCAGACCGTCGTCCTGGAACTTGGAGAAGGTGCGGCTCACAGTCTCGAGCTTGAGCCCGAGGTAGCTGCCGATCTCCTCCCGCGTCATCCGCAGGATCAGCGCCGAGGGCGAGAAGCCACGGGCCTGCAGGCGCTGGGTCAGGTTGAGGAGGAAGGCCGCCAGCCGCTCCTCCGCGCGCATGCTGCCGAGCAGCAGCATCACGCCGTGGTCGCGGACGATCTCGCGGCTCATGATCTTGTTGAACTGGCGCTGCAGATCCGTGAACTCGCGGGACAGTTCCTCGAGTTGGCCGAAGGGGATCACGCAGACCTGCGAATCCTCCAGCGCCACGGCATCGCAGGAATGGCGATCGCTGCTGATGCCGTCGAGGCCGAGCAGTTCGCCGGCCATCTGGAAGCCGGTGACCTGGTCGCGACCGTCCTCCGACGACACGCAGGTCTTGAAGAAGCCGGTGCGCACGGCGTACAACGACTGGAACTCGTCGCCGCAACGGAACAGCGTGTCGCCTCTCGGGACGCTGCGCCGCGTGGCCACCAGGGTGTCCATGCGTTCGAGATCGTCATGGCTCAGCCCGACCGGCAGGCACAGCTCACGCAGGTTGCAGCTGGAACAGGCGACCTTGAAGGCCTGGGGCTTGACGCGTGTCGTGACGGGCGTCGGGGTCGAGGGCGTAGGCGACATGATCCTCCTCAAGAGCTTGTCCATTCTTGGCCCGACAGGCGGCCTCCGGCTTGAGGCATGTCAAGGTCGACCCGCGGGGTGGCGAGGCACCATCGCTCCATGACCATCCAGCCTGCCGAAGCATCCACCGCTCCCCCCGAGGCCGCGAGCGCATCGCAGTTCCTGCCGGTGGACCTGCTGCGCCGTTTCGACGTACCGGGGCCGCGCTACACGTCCTATCCCACGGCCGACCGCTTCGTCGAAGCCTTCGGGCCGGCGGAATACCAGGGAGCCTTGCGCCAGCGGGCCGAGGGAGCTCGGGTCGGCGGCAAGACGCCGCTGTCCGTGTACGTGCACATTCCGTTCTGCGAATCGGTCTGCTACTACTGCGCCTGCAACAAGGTCATCACCCGGCACCACGATCGCGCCGCGGAGTACCTGCGGGCCCTGAAGGCGGAAATCGCCATGCACGCGGCAGCCCTCGGCGCGCCGCAAGCCGTGTCCCAGCTGCATTTCGGCGGTGGCTCGCCCACCTTCCTCACGGATGCCGAACTCGCCGACCTGATGCAGGTGCTGGGCCAGGCCTTCCGCATTGCCCCGGGTGCCGAGGTGTCGATCGAAGTGGATCCGCGGACCGTGAGCGCCGAGCGCCTCGGTGCCCTGCGGACGATGGGCTTCAACCGCCTGAGCTTCGGCGTGCAGGATTTCGATCCCGAGGTGCAGAAGGCGGTCCACCGCGTGCAGTCCTTCGAGATGGTGCGAGACCTCATGCGCGACGCCCGCTCGCTGGGCTTCGAGTCCATCAACGTCGACCTCATCTACGGCCTGCCGAAGCAGACGCCGGCCTCGTTCGCGCGCACCACCGCCCAGGTGGGCGAATTGCGGCCGGACCGCATCGCGCTGTATGCCTACGCGCACCTGCCTCAGCGCTTCAAGCCGCAGCGGCGCATCGATGCCGCCGATCTGCCGCCGCCCCAGGACCGGGTGGCGATGCTCTCGGGCGCCATCGCCAGCTTCATGGGCCATGGCTATGCCTACATCGGCATGGATCACTTCGCCCTGCACGGCGATTCGCTGGCGGCCGCGAAGCGACAGGGGCGCCTGCACCGCAACTTCCAGGGCTACAGCACCCAGCCCGATTGCGACCTGATCGGGCTGGGCGTTTCGGCCATCGGCCGGATGGGCGCCACCTACAGCCAGAACGCCAAGACGCTGCCGGAGTACTACGACGCGATCGCGCAAGGGCAGTTCCCGGTCGTTCGAGGCCTGGCCCTGACTCGCGACGACCTGCTGCGTCGCGCGGTCATCATGGCCCTGATGTGCCAGGGGCGGCTGGAGTTCGAATCCGTCGAGCTGGCCTACCTGGTGGACGTGAAGGAGTACTTCCGCACCGAGCTGGCCGAGCTCGAGCCCTTCGAGGCCCAGGGTCTCGTCACGCTGGAGCCGGGCGCGGTTCAGGTGACTCCCTCCGGCTGGTTCTTCGTGCGCGCGATCGCCATGGCGTTCGACAAGCACCTGCGGGCCGATAAGGTTCGGGAACGCTTCTCTCGCATCATCTGACGTGAACCTCGCGCTGCTGTTCACTGCGTTGCTGCTGGGCCTGGCGGGCTCGGTGCACTGCGTGGCCATGTGCGGTGCACCTGCCGCGGCGGCCATGAGGGGTTGCGCGGGGGCGCCGCGCGATGCCTGGTCTGCCTTCCATCTGGGCCGGCTCCTGGCCTATGCGACTGCTGGCGCGGTGGCTTCCGCCAGCGTGGGGGCGCTGGCGCAATGGAGCAGCTGGAGTCCCGCCCTGCGGCCCGTCTGGACGCTGCTTCACGTGGGGGCGCTCGCGCTCGGGCTCTGGCTGCTCGTGCGCGGACGTCAACCCGAGTGGCTGGAGCGGGCAGGGCGGGGCGCGCAACGGAAGGTCCCCGACGCGAACGGCTGGCAGCGGATGCAAGGGCCGGCCAAGGCCGGCGCGCTGGGCCTGGCCTGGGTGGCCTGGCCTTGCGGCCTGCTGCAATCGGCACTGGTGGTGGCGGCGCTGGCCGATTCGGCGTGGGGCGGCGCGGCCGCGATGGGAGTGTTCGCCATGGCCACGGCGCCGGCATTGGGCCTGGCGCCCTGGCTATGGGGCCGCCTGGCAGGAAGTGCGGGAGCTCAGGAGGCCGGGCAGCCGTCTGCCGGCACCTTGTCCGCCCGAGTGAATGGCTTCGCCATTCGCCTGGCCGGCTCACTGCTGGCAGCGGCCTCCATCTGGGCGCTCGGTCATGACCTGATCCGGCAGGCGATCGCCTTTTGCCTGTCGTAGGCCCTTTGGGGCAGGGGTGGTCAGCCGGGTGACAGCCGGGCTGAACTAGAATTTCGGGTTCCGAAATCCCTTTTCACAACCCACAGCACGCAGCGCGGAGCCAAGCGACATGTACCAGCACATCAAGGTGCCCGAGGGCGGACAGAAGATCACCGTGAACGCGGACTTCTCGCTCAATGTCCCTAACAACCCGATCATTCCGTACATCGAGGGGGACGGCACCGGCTTCGACATCACGCCCGTGATGATCAAGGTGGTGGACGCCGCGGTGGCCAAGGCCTACGGCGGCCAGAGGCAGATCCACTGGATGGAGATCTACGCCGGCGAGAAGTCGACCAAGGTCTACGGCCCGGACGTCTGGCTGCCGGAAGAGTCGTTGGCCGCGTTGCGCGACTACGTGGTCTCGATCAAGGGCCCGCTGACCACCCCGGTGGGCGGCGGCATCCGCTCGCTGAACGTGGCCCTGCGCCAGGAGCTCGACCTGTACGTCTGCCTGCGCCCGGTGCAGTACTTCGCCGGCGTGCCTTCGCCGGTGAAGGAGCCGCAGAAGATCGACATGGTGATCTTCCGCGAGAACTCGGAAGACATCTACGCCGGCGTCGAGTGGGAAGCCGAGAGCGACAAGGCCAAGAAGGTCATCAAGTTCCTGATCGAGGAAATGGGCGTCAAGAAGATCCGTTTCCCCGACACCTCGGGCATCGGCGTCAAGCCCGTCTCGCGCGAGGGCACCGAGCGCCTGGTGCGCAAGGCCATCCAGTACGCGATCGACAACGACAAGCCCAATGTCACCCTGGTGCACAAGGGCAACATCATGAAGTTCACCGAAGGTGGCTTCCGTGACTGGGGCTACGCCCTGGCCCAACGCGAGTTCGGCGCCCAGCTGATCGACGGCGGCCCGTGGTGCAAGTTCAAGAACCCGAAGACGGGCAAGGACATCGTCGTCAAGGATTCGATCGCCGACGCCTTCCTGCAGCAAATCCTGCTGCGTCCGGCCGAGTACTCGGTGATCGCCACGCTGAACCTCAACGGCGACTACATCTCCGACGCGCTCGCCGCGCAGGTGGGCGGCATCGGGATCGCCCCGGGCGCCAACCTGTCCGACTCGGTGGCCTGCTTCGAGGCCACCCACGGCACCGCGCCGAAGTACGCCGGCAAGGACTACGTCAACCCCGGCTCCGAGATCCTCTCGGCCGAGATGATGCTGCGCCACATGGGCTGGAAGGAAGCCGCCGACCTGATCATCAGCTCGATGGAGAAGTCCATCCTGAGCAAGAAGGTCACCTACGACTTCGCCCGCCTGATGGATGGCGCGACGCAGGTGTCGTGCTCGGGCTTCGGCCAGGTCATGATCGACAACATGTAAGACAGGCTGGTGGCCGTGCTTGGCCGCTGACCGGTCCGGCCCCGTCGTCCGTGAGGATGCCGGGGCCTTTTCGTTCATCGGCGGCGCTGCGCTGCCATGGCGCCGAGCGCGAGACCCGCGGCGAAAAGCGTGTAGGTCAACACGAGACTGCGCTGGGACAGTCGGTGCTCGAAGCCCGGCGTCAGGCGCTCGGGCACCAGCACGAAGTCGGTCACCGCTGCCAGTCCGGCGACGCCCACTGCGCCCGCCACCAGCCCGGCTGGGGGCGGCGGCGGTTTGCGCCGGCAGACCAGTTGGTCATAGATGGCACCCCAGAACACCGAGCTGGCCAGGTGCACCAGGGTGCCGAAGGCGGTGTGGCGGGTGTCCGCCGTGTCGAGGCGCAGCGCGCGCGAGCCGTACAGCCAGTGGCTGATGGCGTTGAACGGCGCCGCCGCGCTGCCGGTCTCGGCCCGCCCGCGCAGGGCGAGCGCGGCCATCGAGAGCAGGCCGGCGGCGGTGCCCGTCGACAAGCTGGCGGCCAGGCGGTCATACAGTGCTTCACGGAATGCGGTCATGGCAGCGATCAAGGGCATATGACTTGCCCGACTTGCGGCAAGCCGCGTACCGCTGTGCAAAGGGAGGGGTTCGAACGTGCGCATCCTGCTCACCGGCGCGACCGGCTTCATCGGACGACACGTGGCCGACAAGCTGGAATCGGCCGGCCATGAGGTGGTTCGGGTCGGCCGCAGTACCGCCGGCGCCGGGCAGGATGGCCTCTCGATGGACCTGTCCACCGTGCCGCCGGCCAGCGCCTGGCTTCCAGCGCTCGCCGGCATCGACGTGGTGATCAATGCGGTCGGCATCTTCCGCGAACGCGGACAACAGACTTTCGACCGCTTGCACGTGGCCGCTCCGAGCGCCTTGTTCGAGGCCTGTGCCCAGGCAGGCGTTCGCCGCGTCATCCATTTCTCGGCACTCGGGGCGGATGCCCACGCGCGCAGCCGCTATCACCTGAGCAAGCGAGCGGGCGATGAAGCATTAGTCGCGCGAGGCCTGGATTCGGTGGTGCTGCAGCCGTCACTGGTGTTCGGCCTTGACGGCAAGAGCTCTCGGCTGTTCCTGCAGTTGGCGGCCGCGCCGGTGCACTTTGTGCCGGACGGAGCCGGGCTGGTGCAGCCGGTGCACGTGGACGATGTGGCCGAGCTGGTGCTGCGACTGGTGGAAGGAGTTCCCTTGGAGGGGCCTGCGCGGCTGGCGGTTGTCGGACCGGCGGCTTTGCCTTGGGAAGGCTACCTTCAGGTCTTGCGCGCGGGCATGGGACTGGATCGGGCGAGGGTCTGGCGAGTGCCGCGCCGGTGGGTCGATGCGGTGGCATGGGCCGCTGCCCGGCTGCTGCCGGGCAGCCTGCTGGAGTCGGACGCCTGGAAGATGCTCCAGCGAGGCAACGTGGCCCCGGTGGATCGAATGAGGCTGGCGCTGGGGCGACTGCCTCGGGGCGTGGAGCGATTCATCGCTCCCGAGCATCGGCAGCTGGTGCTGACCCGATCCCGCCTGTTGCCAAGCCTGGTGCTGCTGCGCTGGAGCATCGCAGCGGTTTGGGTCGGCACTGCGATCGTCTCATCCGGTCCTTATCCTGTGGCGGACAGCCTGGCGCTGCTGGAGAGGGTCGGGGCGCACGGCGCAGTGGCGCGACTGCTGCTCTTCGGCGCGGCCGGCCTCGACCTGGTCCTGGGGTTCCTGACGCTGGCCTGGCCGCGCCGGGCATTGTGGTGCGTCCAGATCGGGCTCATCGTGTTCTACAGCGCGCTGATCAGCTGGCGCCTGCCCGAATACTGGCTGCATCCTTACGGGCCGATGCTGAAGAACCTGCCGATGCTGGCGGGCTTGTGCCTGCTGATGGCAGTCGATGGGAGGCGGCGTTGAGCTACGTGATCCTGAAGTGGATCCACGTGCTGTCGTCCACGCTGCTGTTCGGCACCGGCCTGGGGTCGGCCTACTACATGCTGCTCACCAGCCTGACTCGGGATGCACGAGCGGTGTCCGTTGTGCTGCGCCACGTGGTGCTCGCCGACTGGCTCTTCACTTCGACCACCGTCGTCATCCAGCCCGTCACCGGGGTTCTGATGGCTCGAATGGCCGGCTGGCCGCTTTCAACGCCATGGCTCGCCTGGTCGATCGGCTTGTACTTCCTGGCCGGCGCTTGCTGGCTGCCGGTGGTGTGGCTCCAACTGCGGATGCGGGAGATGGCCAACGATGCGGCAGCAAGGGGTACCCCGTTGCCCCCGCGCTACTGGCAGTTTCTACGGTGGTGGGTACTGCCGGGCGTGCCGGCCTTCGTGGCGCTCGTCGTCGTCTTTTACCTGATGGTTGCCAAGCCGTCCTGAGCCAGGCTCCCTCGTTCCCGTCGTACGCGCAGGCAGCGCCAGAACTCTTCGAGGAAGGGAAGGCAGACCAGCGCCGCGCCGGCCACCAGGACGACGATGACGTAATCCGGGGGCAACGAATTCTGCTTGGGCTGGAGCGTCCACCCGGCCGCCGGCGCCCCAGGCAGACCCAGCAGCGCCATCGCCTGCCCGCGGTGGAGCAGCGCCAGACCGGCCAGGCCCACCCACGGGGTGGCGAACTGCACGCTGTGCACCCACTGCTCGACGGGCGGGATGGTGCGCCGGCGGCTGGCATAGCCCAGGTCCCACCAGAACACCATCTCATGCAGGACACAGGCGAGCATCAGCCAGGCCAGCATCCCCGCGTTGATCTCGAGCAGCAGCGCCGCCAGCGTCGCGGGTGCCAGGATCATCAGCATCGAAAGGTGCAGGAGCGATTCGCCCAGGCCGGCCGTTTGCTCCATGCGTTGCCAGCGATGGCACAGCCAATCGGCCACGCCGGCGGCCGCCCACAACGGCATCAAGCCGTACATGAGACTTGCAAGCAGTGCCTCCTCCAAAGCCGGTGTGCTACCCATGGCTGCCTTCAGCTTGGCGCAGCGCCGACCGTCTGCTTCAAGTTGGAACCGCGCGACCCTTTGCGGCCGCCCGCGAGGGCAGCGCACGGATGAACCTCAGGCGGCCGAGCGGCTCCCGAAAGCGTGCGGTGCGGGGTAGTGCATGCCATGATCCGTCGACAGGGTCGACGGATCACCGGCAAGGCCTGTTCCCAGCGCTCCCGTCAGTGCAATCAGTTGTGACAGCACTGGGCAAGGGTGCCGCCGGACAGGCCGGCGATCGATCAGCCAGACGAGCTGTCGACCGCGGCAACCGCTTCGGCTGCTACTGAGCGGATGTTCTGTGCCAGATGCCCCTTGGGGCCCTGCACCAGTTCGAACACCACATGGCTTCCTTGCTTGAGGGTGCGGAAACCCTCCATCTGGATCGCCGAAAAGTGCGCGAAGACGTCGTCGCCGCCGCCTTCCGGTTCGATGAAGCCAAATCCCTTGGCGTCATTGAACCATTTGACAGTACCCATCAAATCCATGCTTTCCTCCTGACGCCCTTTGTTGGGAGGGCTTGTGTCATTATTTTTGAGGCCGGGCTCCGGGACTGTCAATGGCGGCGTGCCGCGCGGCAGCAGTCAAGAGCACCGAGCGTCTCAATTGCGCTGCGGCGCGGCGGTTTTTCACTCAATGGCCCGATGCTTGCTCCGGCGAACATCGCCGTACCCTGTGCCCCTACAGTCAACTGGCTATACTGATTTCATGGCTTCGAAAGCCCCCAAGCCACCCGCTTTGCCGCCCTCGGTCCCACGGCCGAACGAGGGCGACGGCTCGGTCGTCGCCGAGCGCCAGGCGGCTCGCACGAAGCCGCCCCGCATGTACCAGGTCGTCATGCTGAACGACGACTTCACGCCGATGGAATTCGTCGTGATGGTTCTGCAGGAATATTTCAGGCTTGATCTTGAGGCCGCCACCCTCATCATGCTGAAGATTCACCATGAGGGTAGGGCCGTCTGCGGAGTCTTCTCAAAGGACGTTGCGGCCACCAAGGTCGAGCTGGTGCTCGCCGCTGCACGCCGCTCGGGGCACCCGCTTCAATGCATTATGGAGGCCGCATGATTGCCCAGGAACTAGAAGTCAGTCTGCACATGGCGTTCGTCGAGGCGCGCCAGCAGCGACACGAGTTCATCACCGTCGAGCACCTGCTGCTCGCGTTGTTGGACAACCCCTCTGCGGCCGAGGTGCTGCGTGCCTGCGCAGCCAACATCGAGGATCTTCGCAAGAGCCTCGTGGCGTTCATCCGCGAAAACACCCCCACCGTGGGGGGGACCGAAGAGGTCGACACCCAGCCGACCCTCGGGTTCCAGCGGGTGATCCAGCGCGCGATCATGCACGTGCAGTCCACCGGCGGCGGCAAGAAGGAAGTGACCGGCGCCAACGTGCTGGTCGCCATCTTCGGCGAGAAGGACTCCCACGCCGTCTACTACCTGCACCAGCAGGGCGTGACCCGCCTGGATGTCGTCAACTTCATCGCCCACGGGATCAAGAAGTCGGATCCGCCGGAGCCGCAAAAGGGCAGCGAATCGGGATCCGGCGAGGGCGAGAAGGAAGAAGGCGGCGGCGAAGGCAAGGGATCGCCGCTGGACCAGTTCACCACCAACCTGAACCAGCAGGCCCGCGACGGCAAGATCGATCCCCTGATCGGGCGCGAGCTCGAGGTCGAGCGTGTCATCCAGGTGCTTTGCCGCCGGCGCAAGAACAACCCGCTGCTGGTCGGCGAGGCGGGCGTCGGCAAGACCGCGATCGCCGAAGGCCTGGCCTGGCGCATCACCGAGGGCGATGTGCCCGAAGTGCTGGCGGACGCCACCGTCTATGCGCTCGACATGGGTGCATTGCTGGCCGGTACCAAGTACCGCGGCGACTTCGAGCAGCGTCTCAAGGGCGTGCTCAAGCAGCTCAAGGAAAGTCCGCGCTCCATCCTCTTCATCGACGAGATCCACACGCTGATCGGCGCCGGTGCAGCCTCGGGCGGAACGCTCGATGCAAGCAACCTCCTGAAGCCGGCGTTGTCATCGGGTGCGATGAAGTGCATTGGTGCAACGACCTTTACCGAGTACCGCGGCATCTTCGAGAAGGATGCGGCGCTGTCCCGCCGGTTCCAGAAGGTCGACGTGGTCGAGCCGTCCGTCGAGCAGACGGTGGAGATCCTCAAGGGATTGAAGTCGCGCTTCGAGGAACACCACAGCGTCAAGTACGCATTGGGGGCGCTGCAGGCCGCGGCCGAGTTGTCCGCCAAGTTCATCAACGACAGGCACCTGCCCGACAAGGCGATCGACGTGATCGACGAGGCGGGCGCGGCGCAACGGATCCTGCCCAAGAGCAAGCAGAAGAAGACGATCACCCGTTCCGAGGTGGAAGAGATCGTCGCCAAGATCGCCCGCATCCCGCCGGCCTCTGTCTCCAACGACGACCGCGGCAAGCTCAGGAACCTGGAGCGTGACCTCAAGAGCGTCGTCTTCGGCCAGGATCCGGCGGTCGACGCGCTGGCCGCCTCCATCAAGATGGCGCGGTCGGGGCTGGGCAAGTCGGACAAGCCGATCGGCGCCTTCCTGTTCAGCGGCCCGACCGGCGTCGGCAAGACCGAGGTCGCCAAGCAGCTGGCCTACATCCTGGGCATCGAGCTGATCCGCTTCGACATGTCGGAGTACATGGAGCGCCATGCCGTCAGCCGGCTGATCGGTGCGCCTCCGGGCTACGTCGGCTTCGACCAGGGTGGCCTGCTGACCGAGGCGGTCACCAAGAAGCCGCACGCCGTGCTGCTGCTCGACGAGATCGAGAAGGCCCATCCGGACGTCTTCAACGTGCTGCTGCAGGTCATGGACCACGGCACGCTGACCGACAACAACGGGCGCAAGGCCGACTTCCGCAACGTGATCATCATCATGACCACGAACGCGGGCGCCGAGACGATGAACAAGTCGACCATCGGCTTCACGACCAGGCGCGAGCAGGGCGACGAGATGGGCGACATCAAGCGCCTGTTCACGCCCGAGTTCCGCAACCGCCTGGACGCCATCGTCAGCTTCCGCTCCCTGGACGAGGAGATCATCCTGCGGGTGGTCGACAAGTTCCTGCTGCAGCTGGAACAGCAGTTGGCCGAGAAGAAGGTCGAAGTCACCTTCACCGACGGACTGCGCAAGCACCTGGCCAAGAAGGGCTTCGACCCACTGATGGGGGCGCGGCCCATGCAGCGGCTGATCCAGGACACGATCCGTCGGGCCCTGGCCGACGAGTTGCTCTTCGGCCGCCTGGTCGACGGTGGCCGACTGTCGGTGGACATCGATGCAGAAGGCCTGACGGTGCTGGACATCCAGCCCGCCGGCAAGAGCGGCGACAAGCCGAAGGCCGAGGCGACAGCGCTCTAGAAGCTGCAGGCAAGCAGATAGAAGACGGGCGTCGCGAGAGCGGCGCCCGTTTCTTTTCAGCCCTTCGCCGAATCGTCCGTCAGTGAAAACGGCGCACGGCCGCCACTCGAGACGCTGGGGGCCACGACGCTGTCGTCCTTCAAGCCCACGCCGGTCAGGGCACGCGCTCGTGCCGCGCGCATCAGCCAGGTGGCCCGGGCGGCGGCTTCGGGCAGCGCCAGGCCTTCCGGGCGGATGTTCGAGATGCAGTTGCGCTCGGCGTCGGTGCGGCCGGGCCTGGGTGCCCAGGTCAGGTACAGCCCCATGCTGTCCGGCGAACTCAGGCCCGGACGCTCGCCGATGAGCACGAGGGCCATCCGCGCGGCCAGTCGGGCGCCGACCTCGTCGCCGAGTGCCACGCGGGCCTGGTGGGCCAGGCTCACCGGCGCCAGGCGCCAGGCCACGGGATCCTCTGCCAGCAACGGGCGAAGCAGTGACAGAAACGAGGCAGCGTGCCGCTCCACGGCCAGGGCCGACAGGCCATCGGCAATGACGATCGCCAGATCGCATTCACCATCGCGCCATCCGCGCAGCCTGGATGCCGACTCTTCATCCAGCCGACGCCCGAGGTCGGGCCGCTGCAGGTAAACGCCGCGATCCCCCGCCGCGCTTCGTATCGTGATGCTCTCGAAGCCCGCTTCAGCCAGTTTGGCAGCGACTGAATCGCTGTCGAAGGGCCGGTGAACGGCGTCACGTGCCGCCGCATGGGCCGCCTGGAAATCGAGATGCGGCTCGGTAGGCTGGCTCACGCCAGCGCGACCCAGGGCGATGCGTGCCGGCGTGTGGCCACGCAGCCCCGTCCAAGGGTTGCCGACGACAGTGCCGTTTTTCATGACGAGGGAAGCAGCCGGGAGAAGGTCGCCGGCATGGAGTGGGCCAGACGGGCCATGCCGCCCGGCTCGAAGATGCCCAGGCGCTCCAGCCACGACTCGAACTCGGGCGCCGGACGAAGACCGAGCACGCGCCGGGCGTACAAGGCGTCATGGAACGAGGTGGTCTGATAGTTGAGCATCACGTCGTCCGAGCCGGGGATGCCCATGATGAAGCTGCACCCTGCGACGCCCAGCAGCGTCAGCAGCACGTCCATGTCGTTCTGGTCGGCCTCCGCGTGGTTGGTGTAGCAGATGTCGCAGCCCATCGGCAGGCCCAGCAGCTTGGCGCAGAAGTGGTCCTCCAGGCCGGCGCGGATGATCTGCCGGCCGTCATAGAGGTATTCGGGTCCGATGAATCCGACCACGCTGTTGACCAGCAGGGGCTCGAAGTGGCGCGCCACCGCGTAAGCCCGCGCCTCGATGGTCTGCTGATCGCAGCCGTGGTGGGCGTTGGCCGAAAGGGCGCTGCCCTGGCCGGTCTCGAAGTACATGACGTTGGTGCCCATTTGGCCGTCGTCGAAGCGCGCCCCACGCTTGAGCGACAGCGCCGCCGAGCGCGCCTCGGCCAGCAGCGCCAGATCGATGCCGAAGCTGCGGTTCGTGGCTTCGGTGCCGCCGATGGACTGGAAGACCAGGTCGACCGGGGCGCCTTGCTCGATCGCCTGCAGCGTGTTCGTCACATGCGTCAGCACGCAGGACTGCGTGGGGATCTCGTACCGGGTGATCACCGCGTCCAGCATTCGCAGCAGGTGCATCACCTGCGGCACGTTGTCGGTGGCCGGGTTGATGCCGATGACCGCGTCCCCGCTGCCGTACATGAGGCCGTCGAGCACGCTCGCGGCGATGCCCGCCGCATCGTCGGTCGGATGGTTCGGCTGAAGGCGGGTCGAGAGCCGGCCGGGCAGGCCGATGGTGTCCCGAAAGCGAGTTCTCACGCGGCATTTGCGCGCCACCAGGATGAGGTCCTGATGGCGCATGAGCTTGGAGACCCCTGCCACCATCTCGGGCGTCAAACCCTTGGCAAGCGCGGTCAGCGAGTTCTCGTCGGCCATATCGGACAGCAGCCAGTCGCGGAACTGCCCCACGGTGAAGCCCGACACTGGCTCGAAGGCGGGCTTGTCGTGGTGGTCGATGATGAGGCGCGTCACCTCGTCTGTCTCGTACGGGACGACCACCTCCTGCAGGAAGTGCGACAGCGGAACGTCGGCCAGTGCGCGCTGGGCCGCAACACGCTCCTGCGCCGAACCCGCGGCAACCCCGGCCAGATGATCGCCCGACCGCTCGGGCGATGCGCGCGCCATCAACGCTGCGAGGTCGTCGAAGCGGTGCTCCTGGACACCGATGCGGGCTCGAAATGGCATGGTCGGAAACTGTAGCTCGCGCTCAGAAGGGTGCGCATCGCGCGTGCGTTGCGCCTTGTGGCGTCCGGGTCATGCAGGGCTGGTCTCGATGGGCTCGCGCAGCGTGCTCAGGAGGCCTGCGCCGGCAGCCCATCCGGCGCGGCCGCGCGCCGCGCGCCGGTGGCGCGGAAGTAGACATACCCGACGACGCCCAGGCCGGCGAACACGCAGGCGATCAGGGCGTTGTAGTAGGCCATCGTCACGAGGCAGACCACCGCCGCGACCAGGGCGAAAGCCGGGAAGAAGGGGAACAGCGGTGCCACGAACGGCCGCTGCAGCCCAGGCTCTGCGCGGCGCAGCTTGAACAGGCTGGCCATGCTGACGATGTACATCACGATGGCGCCGAACACGCTCATCGTCACGATGTTGGCCGTGAGCGTCTGGCCACCGAAGCTGATGAGCTCGTCGCTGAAGATCGCTGCAATGCCGACCGCTCCGCCCGCCAGGATGGCGAGGTGAGGCGTGTGGAAGCGCGGGTGGATGCGGCCCAGGACGCCCGGCAGCACTCCGGCGCGGGCGAGGGCGTAGATCTGCCGCGAGTAGCCCAGGATGATGCCGTGGAAGGAGGCGACGAGGCCGAACAGGCCCAGCCAGACCAGCATGTGCAGCCAGCCGCTTTGCTCGCCGACGATCAGCTTCATCGCCTGCGGCAGCGGGTCGTTGATGTTCGCCAGCTGGGTCCAGTCACCGGCGGCACCCGCGAAGACCATGACGCCGGCGGCCAGCACCAGCAGCGTCAGGATGCCGGCGATGTAGGCGATCGGGATGGAGCGCTTCGGGTTCTTGGCCTCCTCGGCGGCCATCGCGACCCCCTCGATCGCCAGGAAGAACCAGATCGCAAACGGGATCGCCGCGAACATGCCCGGCACCGCCGCCAGGCTGAAGCTGTCCTGGCCCGACCAGCCGCCCTTGAGGAAGTTGGCGCTCGAGAAGCCCGGAGCGACCACGCCCATGAAGACCAGCAGTTCGAAGATCGCGAGCAGGGTGACGAACAGCTCGAAGGTCGCGGCGATCTGCACGCCGACGATGTTCAGCACCATGAACACCCCATAGGCGCCGACTGCGGCGACCTTGGGTGACAGGGCGGGGAACTGCACATTCAGGTAGGCGCCTATGGCCAATGCGATCGCGGGCGGCGCAAAGACAAACTCGACCAGCGTGGCAAAGCCGGCGATGTAGCCGCCCGTCGGGCCGAACGCGCGACGGCTGTATTCGAAGGGGCCTCCGGCGTGAGGAATGGAGGTGGTCAGCTCGGTGAAGCTGAAGATGAAGGTGGTGTACATCAGGGCCACGAAGGTCGAGGCGACCAGAAAGCCCAGCGTTCCTGCGGATGCCCAGCCGTAGCTCCATCCGAAATACTCGCCGGAAATGACGAGCCCGACGGCGATCCCCCACAGCTGCAAGGTGCCGAGGGACTTGTTCAGTGCCGGAGGTGCGGCTGCTTGCATGAGGTGCTCCATTTCAAGACGCGGCCGGCCATCGATGGCCCGGCCCTTGCTATACGCGGGGTGCGCCGGGGATGTCCGTCAGCGTAGGACAGTCGATGCCCGGCCCGTTATCGCGAATCGGCAAAGTTGATGGACACCAACCCGGCGCCGAATGCACCGACTTGGCGAGCAGGCTGGCAATGGCAGTCGATGCTGGCCGGCGACGTGGACGAACACGCCGAGCGCCTGAGCGGCTGGCAGCAGCGCTATGACCAGCTCACGCCCGGCGGATTCAGCGGGCGCCTGGACGAAGTGACCAGCGGCGTCGCGCAGGTCTACCGGGAATGCACCAGCCAGGCGCTGCGTCAGCGCTGCGAGGTCTGGGCCGATGCGCTCTGGTGCGGGCTGACGGCCCGGCATGACGGCTCGCGCATCGACGGGCGCGAGGTGGGGGCCTGCGGTGCGCTGCTGTGCGGCAGCTCCCGGCGGTTCGAGCTGGTCAGTCCGGCCGGCCACGAGATGCTGGGCGTCGTCGTCTCCCGCGGCGAGTTGCAGCGCCGCGCCGCGGAGCAGGGCGTCGAGCTGACGTGGACGATGGTCGATGCCTCGCCATGGCTGGACGTGGGCGAGGCTCGTCGCCGTGAAGGCCTCGCTCGTCTGCGCGCGATCCTGGCGCTGGCGGCATCAGCCGGATCGTCACATCGGCACGCCGAGGGCGCACGGGCGACGCTGCAGCAAGCCATGTTCGACGTGGTGCTGCACCTTCTCGAGCAGCCAAGCGCCCCGCAGGAGGTGCGCGGCAATGCCACTCAAAGGCGGCGCGTGGTTCAACAGGTCGACGAGCTCGTGGCGGCACAGCCCGATGCGGCGCTCACGGTAGCCGGCTTGTGCGCGCATCTGCACGTCAGCCGCCGGACCCTGCAGTACGCCTTCGAGGCCGAGACCGCGATGGGGCCCAATGCCTACCTGCGCAGCGTGCGGCTCAATGGCGTCCGCCGGGCGTTGCGAGCGGGCCAGCCTGGCAGCGTGCATGAAGCAGCGGCCGCCTGGGGCTTCTGGAACCTCAGCCAGTTTGCGCACGACTACCGGCGCCACTTCGGCGAGCGCCCGTCCCAGACGCTCTCTAGAGGCTCTCAGGCGAGCGGATCCTGCCCGAAGTAACCCGTGAAGAGGGCGTACAGCGCGGGATGCTCGCTTCGCATGGCTTGCGGCGCGACGAAGAAGGCCTCGGCCGCCACGGCAAAGAACTCCTCCACCCCTTCGGCGCCGTAGGGGTCCAGCACGGTGTTTTCGTCACCTGCGTCTATGCGTTCGACGAAACGCTCGAACTCGGCATCGATGCACTCGATCCACCCCTCGCGGGCCTTCGCTGTCGGCAGCAAGGGGACCCCATCGGCCTCGCCATCCGCCATGTCGAGCACGTGGGCGAATTCGTGGATGACGACGTTGTAGGCAAGGTCGGCCGTCTCGCCCGCGCTCTCGACGTCGGACCACGCCAGCATGACCGGGCCACCGCTGACGGCCTCGCCCGTCAGCACCTCGTCGTACTCGTGCACGACGCCGTCGTCATCCATCACCTCGCGCTGGGCCACGACCTCGTCAGGGTGGACGACGATGCCGACGAAATCGTCGTAGGCCGCAATGCCGAGCCTGAGGATGGGCAGGCAGGCCTGCGCGGCGATGGCCACCGCCATCTCGTCGGTCACCTGCAGGCCCTGGGCGCCGTGAAACTCCTTGCGCGAAAGGAACAGGCTCACCAGCGAGCGCAGCTCTTGCCGATCATCTGCGGAGCGGCAGGAGATGAAGGGGTAGGCGGCCATCACCTTGTCCCACATGGCGTCGGGGATGGCGTATCGCTGCAGGGTGCGGGTCTCGCGCCAGCGGCTCACGCCGCGCCAAAGTCGAGGCAGCACCACCGCTCAGGTCTGGTCGGGGGGAAGGCGCGTGAAGCCTTCGTTCGCCCAGCGCAGCACCTCGGCGCGCGCAGGCAGGGCATGGTCGCAGTCCCAGTCGCTCAGCACGTGGCGCTGCCAACCCTCCGCGCGACGTTCGCTCTGTGGCCGGTGCGTGTGGCCGTGGATGAGCGTGCGGGCTCCGGCCACGGCCAGCCAGGCTTGCGCCAGCGAGGCGTCGGCATCCGCGTAGGTGACGGGCTCGGCCCGAAGCTGGTGGGCGCGGCTCGCGGCGCGCATCTGCGCACCAATCGCCTGGCGCTCGGCCAGCGGCTTCGCCAGAAAGGCTGCCTTCCACTCGGGCTGTCTCACCTGCGCCCGGAACTGCTGATAGGCCGTGTCTTCGAGGCACAGGGCGTCGCCATGGCTGAGCAGCACGGGCTCATTCGAGATGCCCAAGGCTTGCACTACCACTGGGTCTGGCAGCTCGACAGCGCCTGTCGCTTCGAACAATGGGCCATCCATCAGGAAGTCGCGGTTGCCGCGCATGATGTACAGCGGCTGCCGTTGCGCTGCGCCGGCCAGCATGTCGACGATGCTCGCCTCGAAGGGCAGGGTACGGGAGTCGTCGCCCACCCAGGCCTCGAAGAGGTCGCCGAGGATGAAGATCGCCTCGGCTTTCGTCCTGCGGAGGTATTCGGCCAGCGCAGCGGCCGTCCGGGGGAGCTCGCGACTCAGGTGCAGGTCCGAAATGAAGTCCGCCGTCCGGATGGACGGCGGCAACACCATCCGCGCGACAGGGTCAGGCAACTTCCACGGCCTTCTCGATCGTCACGGCCTCCAGCGGCACGTCGTCGTGGAAGCCCTTGTTGCCGGTTCGCACCTTCTCGATCGCGTCGACCACGTCCTGGCCGGCCACCACCTTGCCGAAGACCGCATAGCCCCAGCCGCTGGGCGACTCGGACGTGAAGTTCAGGAAGCCGTTGTCCTTGGTGTTGATGAAGAACTGCGCGGTGGCCGAATGCGGCGCGTTCGTGCGGGCCATGGCGACCGTGTACTTGTCGTTCTTCAGGCCGTTGCTGGCCTCGTTCTGGATCGGCCCGTCGGTGGGCTTCTGCTTCATGTCGGCGGTCATGCCGCCGCCCTGGACCATGAAGCCCTTGATCACGCGGTGGAACACGGTGCCGTCGTAGTGGCCCTTGTTCACGTAGGAGAGGAAGTTGGCCACCGATTGCGGGGCCTTGGCGTCATCCAGCTCCAGGCGGATCACGCCGGCGCTGGTGGTCAATTCAACGGTTTTCGTCATGCTTGCTCACTCCAACGTTGCCTTCTTGATGAGGACCGGCTCCAGCGGCACGTTCTGGTGCGGCCCCTTGTTTGCGGTTCGCACGGCCTTGATCTTGTCGACCACGTCCATGCCCTGGGTGACCTTGCCGAACACTGCGTAGCCGCCACCGTAGCTGTCCAGGTTGGGGTTGTCGACCACGTTGATGAAGAACTGCGAGGTGGCGGAATCCGGCATGGCGGTGCGGGCCATCGCGACCGTGCCGCGAGTGTTCGACAGGCCGTTGTGCGCCTCGAGCGGGATGGGCGCTCGCGTGCGCTTCTCGCTCATGTCGGGTTTCATGCCGCCGCCCTGGATCATGAAGCCTTCGATCACGCGGTGGAAGATGGTGCCGTCGTAGTGTCCGTCCTTCACGTACTGGACGAAGTTGTCGACGGTCTTGGGCGCCTTGTCCTTGTCGAGCTCCAGCACGATGTCGCCCATGCTGGTGGACAGCTTCACTTTCTGCGCCCAGGCCGGCGACGCGGCTGTCAGGGCGATCGCCAGACCGGCGCCGATCTGGAGGACTCGCTGCAAGAAACGGCGGGGCATCGGCGCCCGCCCGGTGAGGGTCGAAGTCACGTCCAGAAACTCCTTGGCTATACTCAGATGATTCTACCGACCCCGCACGACGGGCGCCCGGCCGAGCCTCCAGCTTGCCGCCAACCGCTTCCCCAGCGACGCCAACGCGCCTTCGTTGAAGCCTTTAGTTGATGGCCTTGCGCATCTACAACACACTGACCCGTCGGGTCGAAGACTTCGTCCCCATCGAGCCGGGCCATGTGCGCCTGTACGTCTGCGGGATGACCATCTATGACCTGTGCCACATGGGTCATGCGCGGATGATGATGGCCTTCGACGTGGTCTATCGCTGGCTCCAGACCAGCGGCTACCGCGTCACCTACGTGCGCAACATCACCGACATCGAGGACAAGATCATCAGGCGTGCGGTCGAGCGCGGCATCAGCATCCGCGCGCTGACGGACGAGATGCTCGAGGCGATGTACGCCGATGTGGGCGCCATCGGAGTCGCCAGGCCCACGCACGAGCCGCGAGCCACCGACTACGTGCCCCAGATGCTGTCGATGATCGGCACGCTGGAGTCCAAAGGCCTCGCCTATCAAGCGAGCAACGGCGATGTGAACTTTGCCGTGCGCAAGTTCCCTGGTTACGGCAAGCTCAGCGGCAAGTCGATCGACGAGTTGCGCGCTGGCGAGCGGGTGGCCGTGGCCGAGGGCAAGGAAGATCCGCTGGACTTCGTGCTGTGGAAGGCCGCCAAGCCGGAAGAGCCGGCCGATGCCAAGTACGAGGGCCCCTACGGCGCTGGCCGGCCCGGATGGCACATCGAATGCTCTGCCATGAGCTGCGCGCTTCTCGGCGAGCGGTTCGACATCCACGGCGGCGGCATGGACCTGCAGTTCCCGCACCACGAGAACGAGATCGCGCAGAGCGAGGGCGCGCTGGGCCATCCGTTCGTCAACTTCTGGATCCACAACGGGTTCCTGAACGTCGACAACGAGAAGATGTCGAAGTCGCTCGGCAACTTCTTCACCATCCGCGACGTGCTGCAGCGCTACGACGGCGAGACGCTGCGTTTCTTCATGCTGCGCACGCACTACCGCAGCCCGTTCAACTTCAGCGACGCGCACCTCGACGATGCGCGCAGCGCACTGCGGCGGCTGTACACCGCCCTCGAGGCAGCGGGTTCGCCGGAACCTGCCGTCATCGATTGGTCCGCCGGTCCGGCCGCAGCCTTCAAGGCCGCGATGGACGACGACTTCAACACGCCCGGCGCGATGGCCGTGCTTTTCGAACTGGCCTCGGAGGTCAACCGGGGCTCCCAGGACGCGGCCGGGCTGCTGCGCGCGCTTGGCGGCACGCTGGGCGTCCTGCAGCAGGCGCCTACCGCCTTCCTGCGTGCCGGCTCGGGGCTGGACGAGGCGGCGATCAACGAGCGCATCGAGGCTCGCAACGCGGCCAAGAAAGCGCGCGATTTCGCCACGGCCGACCGCATTCGGGATGACCTGCTGGCTGCCGGCGTGATGCTCAAGGACACGCCGCAGGGCACGACCTGGGTCAAATCCTGATGGCGGCCAAGGGCAACGGCGCCGGCGTGACGCCGGAGTACTGGGACGATGCCTGCAAGCATCTTTCCAAGCGCGACCGGGTGATGAAGAAGCTCATCCCGCAGTTCGGCGAGGCGCGGCTGCAAAGCCGGGGCGACGCGTTCACCACGCTGGCACGTTCCATCGTCGGCCAGCAGATTTCCATCAAGGCCGCGCAATCCGTCTGGGACAAGTTCGCTGCGGCCGTCGGCGGCCCACCCCATCGCCTGGTACCGGATGACGTCCTGGCGCTCGAGACCGCGGCCCTGCGCGCGGCCGGCCTGTCGGCACGAAAGGCCGAATACCTCGCCGACCTGGCCCGCCACTTCGCCGACGGCACGGTGCACGTCAAGCAGTGGCAGCAGATGGACGACGAGGCCATCATCGACGAGCTCGTCGCCATCCGGGGCATCGGCCGCTGGACGGCGGAGATGTTCCTGATCTTCCACCTCATGCGCCCGAACGTCCTGCCGCTGGACGACCTGGGCCTGCTCAAGGGCATCTCCGTGAGCTATTTCAGCGGCGAGCCGGTGTCGCGCGCGGAAGCGCGCGAACTCGGCGAGGGCTGGGCGCCGTTTCGTTCGGTGGCCACCTGGTACCTGTGGCGCAGCCTAGACCCGCTGCCTGTCGAATATTGATCTTCCGCGAGGGAATCGACCCATGAGCAAACGCCATTTCCTGGACTTCGAGCAGCCGATCGCCGAGCTGGAATCCAAGATCGAGGAGCTGCGCTACGTGCAGAACGAGTCCGCGGTGGACATCTCGGAAGAGATCGAGCGGCTCGACAAGAAGAGCCTGCAACTCACCAAGGACATCTACACCCAGCTCAACCCCTGGCAGGTAACGCAGATCGCGCGCCATCCCCAGCGGCCGTACACGCTGGACTACGTCGGCGAGATCTTCACCGACTACCAGGAGCTGCACGGCGACCGCGCCTTCGCGGACGACCTGTCCATCGTCGGCGGCCTGGCGCGCTTCAACGGCCAGGCCTGCATGGTGGTCGGCCAGCAGAAGGGCCGCGACACCAAGGAGCGTGGCGCGCGCAATTTCGGCATGCCCCGCCCGGAGGGCTATCGCAAGGCCCTGCGCCTGATGAAGCTGGCCGAGAAGTTCGGCCTGCCGGTGTTCACCTTCGTCGACACGCCCGGCGCGTATCCCGGGGTGGGTGCCGAGGAGCGTGGCCAGTCCGAGGCCATCGGGCGCAACATCTACGAGATGGCCCAGCTCGAGGTGCCCATCATCACGACTGTCATCGGCGAAGGCGGCTCCGGCGGCGCACTGGCCCTCAGCGTTGCCGACCAGGTCCTGATGCTGCAGTTCGCCGTCTACTCGGTCATCTCGCCCGAGGGCTGTGCCTCCATCCTCTGGAAGACCGCGGAGCGCGCGTCGGACGCGGCCGAGGCCCTGGGCATCACCGCGCACCGGCTGAAGGCCCTGGGCCTGATCGACAAGATCGTCAATGAGCCGGTGGGTGGCGCGCACCGCGATCCGAAGCAGATGGCGTCCCAGCTCAAGCGCGGCCTGGTCGATGCGTTGCGCCAGGTCGCCGACCTGTCCGTGCCCGAGCTGCTCGAGCGCCGCTACGAACGCCTGAAGAGCTACGGTCGCTTCACCGACACGACTGCGCGCTAAACGCGGCCCGCCGGGGCCCATGGAGCGATGAGCAACGGCAGCGCGTCCGAAGATGACGCCGCCCGGCCGGCGGTTGTTGCCGTGGCGGCCAGCGGCGGGCGCGACTCCACCGCTTTGCTTCACGCAACGGCCCAGCTCGCCCGGGGCACTTCGCTTCAAGTGGCGGCTCTGCATGTTCACCATGGCCTGAACCCCGCGGCCGACGATTGGCTGGAGCACCTTCGGCGTCAATGCGAACGGTGGGCTCGAGCGGGGTGGCCGGTGAGCCTGCGGTGGCATCGGCTCGATGGCCGACCCGCCCGCGGCGAGAGTGTCGAAGCCTGGGCCCGCAAGGAGCGCTACCTTGCGCTCGCGGCGATGGCGCGTGATGCCGGTGCCGGCGTGGTGCTGCTGGCCCACCACCGGCGCGACCAGGCCGAGACGGTGCTGCTGCAAGCGCTGCGCGGCGCCGGCACGGCCGGCCTGTCGGCCATGCCTCGCGAAGTGTCACGCGACGACATCCTCTGGTGCCGGCCATGGCTGGAGCGGCCCGCCGACGCGATCGCGGCCTACGTCCGGCGGCACCGGCTGAGCCACATCGAGGACGACAGCAACCAGGATCGTCGCTTCGACCGCAACCGCCTCCGGCACGATCTCTGGCCGGCCCTGCTCGGCGCCTTTTCGAACGCCGAATCCTCCTTGCTGCACGTGGCCGCCCAAGCGCAATGGGCGCAGCAGCTGGTGCAGGAGGTGACCCGAGCGGACCTTGCGCGTGTGCTCGACCCCGAGCGTGCGCTCGATGTGTCGGCATGGCTGGCGCTCACGCCGGCGCGAAGAATCGGCGCCTTGCGGGTGTGGCTCGCCGACGCTGGTGTCGCGCATGGCCTGGACCATCTTTCGAGCCGCGTCGCCGCCGAACTGCCGGGCCGGTCGACAGCGCAATGGCCGGCCGACGGCCAACGCCAGCTACGCCTCTATCGCGGTCGACTGGTGTTGGTGCCTTTGCGCGCGACGCCGCTGACCGAGCCGTTGTCGAACGAATCGCCGGCGCTCGACCGGCCCGGTCGTCATGCGCTGTCCGCGTGGGGTGGGCTGCTGGAGCTCGTCGCCGTGGACGAGGGCGGCGTGTCGACGAAGCTGCTGTCTGGCGCCGTCCTGCGCGCTCGCCTGCCCGGCGATCAGTTCCAGTGGGCCCCGCGCAGCGTGGCCCGCAGCCTGAAGAAGCAGTATCAGGATCGCGGGGTGCCGGCGTGGCAGCGCGGCGGGCCCATCGTCGCGGCCGGCGACCAGGTGCTCTTCGTGCCGGGCCTCGGCATCGATGCGCGGGCCATGGCGCCGGCCGGTGAGCCGCAGCTGGCGGTGCGCTGGCATCCGGACTGCTGAACGCCCGTCAGCTCCTGTTGGGGTGTGCCGCACTGCGGCAGCTAAAATTGATGGGTTTGCGGTCCACTTTCCCTCCCTCAAAGCCCATGGCACTGATTGTTCACAAGTACGGCGGCACCTCGATGGGGTCGACCGAGCGCATTCGCAACGTGGCCAAGCGGGTCGCAAAATGGGCGCGCGCCGGCCACCAGATGGTGGTGGTGCCCTCGGCGATGAGCGGCGAGACCAATCGCCTGCTCGGCCTGGCGAAGGAGGTCGCCCCGGCCGGCCACAGCCCCTCGGTGCTGCGCGAGATGGACATGATCGCCTGCACCGGCGAACAGGTCTCGGTGGGCCTGCTGTCGCTGGCCTTGCAGGCCGAGGGCATGGAGGCCGTGAGCTACAACGGCTGGCAGGTGCCGATCAAGACCGATTCGGCGTTCACCAAGGCCCGCATCCAGAGCATCGACGACGCCCGCGTGCGCGCTGACCTCGCGCAGGGCAAGGCGGTGATCATCACCGGCTTCCAGGGCGTGGACGAAGACCTGAACATCACGACTCTGGGCCGCGGCGGCTCGGACACCTCGGCGGTGGCGGTGGCTGCGGCGATGAAGGCCGACGAGTGCCTCATCTACACCGACGTCGACGGCGTCTACACCACCGACCCGCGCGTCGTACCCGAGGCGCGGCGCCTGCACAAGATCACCTTCGAAGAGATGCTGGAGATGGCCAGCCTCGGCTCCAAGGTGCTGCAGATCCGCTCGGTGGAGTTCGCCGGCAAGTACCGCGTGCCGCTGCGTGTGCTGTCGAGCTTCACGCCCTGGGACATCGACATCAACGAGGAAGCCAAGTCGGGCACCCTGATCACTTTCGAGGAAGACGAAAAGATGGAACAAGCCGTTGTCTCGGGCATCGCGTTCAACCGCGATGAAGCCAAGGTCACCGTGATGGGCGTGCCCGACAAGCCCGGCATCGCCTACCAGATCCTTGGAGCGGTGGCCGACGCCAACATCGACGTCGACGTGATCATCCAGAACGTGTCTCACGACGGCAAGACGGACTTCTCGTTCACCGTCCATCGCAACGACTACCAGCGAACGATGGACCTGCTGAAGAGCAAGGTCCAGCCGGCGACCGGCGCGGCCACGGTGATCGGTGACCAGAAGATCTGCAAGGTCTCCATCGTCGGCATCGGCATGCGCAGCCACGTGGGCGTGGCCAGCAAGATGTTCCGTGCCCTGAGCGAAGAAGGCATCAACATCCAGATGATCTCCACCAGCGAGATCAAGACCTCCGTCGTCATCGACGAGAAGTACATGGAGCTGGCCGTGAGGGCGCTGCACAAGGTCTTCGAACTCGACGACCCGACGGCCAAGACGAGCAGCGACGACGAGGAATGAGCTGGTTCTGTGGTTAGAATGCTGGCTTCGGCTGGAGACGTGACCGAGTGGCCGAAGGTGCTCCCCTGCTAAGGGAGTATGGGGTCAAAAGCTCCATCGAGGGTTCGAATCCCTCCGTCTCCGCCAACCAAGCAGAAAGCAAACGGGCCCTCGGGCCCGTTTTGCTTTTCTACGCGGCCGCCGCTCAATTTAGGGGGGGCATCTTGCCTTGTTCATACCCCACCTTAGGATTCGCACCTCCTCGATTCGACGTCGCATTTGCCGCGTGGATCAGGAGTCATGCCTCTCACCTTCCCCCAACTTTGAGCGAGGAGTAAGTCGTGAAAGAAGCATTTGCAGCCTTGAGTGGTCTGGCCGCCATGACCGTCCTCAGCGCTTCGGCGCTTGCCGCCGGTCCGAACGGTGCCACTGCCCACGCTGATGGCAGGACCACCATCGCGACGGGAGCCGCCACCGCGGTGATGCCGCGCCAGTCCCTCGGCACCGACGGTCTCAAAGAAATCTACAGCACCTTCAACACCGACCCGAACAACGCGTACGACTGCTGCAGCGGCTGGACCGTCTCGGCAGAAGGATCCGTCGTCGGTGCGCGCCAGGACGTCGCGATGCCGTTCACGCCCGGCGCCAACTATCTCGTCAAGACGATCAACGTCGCCGTGGGCTACGTCACCGGCACGAACGGTGTCACCGTCAGCCTGAACGAGGATGCGGGCGGTGTGCCCGGCGCCGTGATCAAGAAGGGTGCGATCACCGGACTGCCGGTGTTCGGCACCTGCTGCGTGACGGTCGCCATGAACGCCAAGCTTTCGCCCGTGGACTCCGGCACGCAGTACTGGGTCGTCGTGCGCACCGACAAGAAGACCTCCGACACCTGGGACGCCTGGAACATGAACAACGTGGGCATGCAAGGCCTGTTCGCGTTCAACACCGGCACCGGCTGGCAGGCGACCTCCGGCCCGTTGGGCGCCTTCAACGTTCTCGGCAAGAAGCCCTGAGTCTTCACGCCTTCCGGACTGCAAGCCCCGTCCATCGGGGCTTGTTCATTTCCGCCGCGCCGGCTGGCGGCTGGCGTGGGCGATTTGAAGGGAACAGAATGGGCTTTTGACGAGGGCTGCGGCGGACCCTGCCGCGCTCCATCCGCCTCACGGCCCCGCCCATGCTGCCGCCTTTCGACCCCTGGCTTGCCGGTTCAGTCGCCGCCGACGTGTGGATGGCTTCGCGCAGCACCGGCGAAGCGCTGGCAGCGCGCCGCGCATATCGCCTGCGCAGGCTGCTCGCGGCAGCGGCCCAAGGCTCGCGCCTGTACCGGCAATGCCTGTCCGGCGAACAGACCAGCAGCACGCCGCTGCAGGCGCTGCCGGTGGCGCACAAGGCCGAGCTGATGCGGCACTTCGGCGACTGGGTCACCGACCCGGCCATAGAGCTCGCCGGTACGCGGCGCTTTCTGCAGGACCCTTCCGTCATTGGCGAGGCCTATCTGGGCCGCTACATGGTCTGGGAAAGCTCCGGCAGCACCGGCGAGCCCGGTGTCTTCGTCCAGGATCTGCCATCGATGGCCGTGTATGACGCGCTGGAAGCGCTGCGCCGCGCTCCATTGCCCCACGGTCGCGGCGTGTTCGACCCCTGGCTGCTGGGCGAACGCATCGCCTTCGTCGGGGCGACCGGCGGCCACTTCGCGAGCGTGGTGTCGGTCGAGCGCCTGCGGCGCCTGAACCCCTCGCTCGCACGCCGCACTCGCAGCATCTCCTTCCTGCAGCCGATCGAGCGCCTGGCCGAAGAACTGCAGGCCTGGAACCCGGGCGTGCTCGCCACCTATCCCAGTGCGGCCATGCTGCTCGCCCAGGAGCAGCAGGCCGGTCGCCTGAAGCTGGCGCTGCAGCAGGTGTGGACCGGCGGCGAGAACCTCACGCCGGCCATGCGTCGTCACATCGAGGAGGGCTTCGGCTGTCGCGTGCTGAACAGCTATGGGGCGTCCGAGTTCCTTGCGATGGCGGGCGACTGCGTGCATGGGCGCCTGCACCTCAACAGCGACTGGTTCGTGCTGGAGCCGGTCGATGAGCGGGGACGGCCGGTGCCGCCCGGCGTGGCGAGTGCGACGACGCTGCTGACGAATCTGGCCAATCACGTGCAACCGCTCATACGCTACGACCTGGGTGACCGGGTGACGCTGGCGCCGGACCGCTGCCCCTGCGGCTCGTGGCTGCCCGTGGTCGACGTCCAGGGGCGCCGCGACGACACCCTGCAGCTGGCGGGCACGCGAAGGCGCACGGTGCCTGTGCTGCCCTTGGCCATCAGCACGGTGCTGGAGGACGACGCCGGCCTGTTCGACTTCCAGCTGAGCCAGCAGGGTCCGAGCGAACTGCTGCTGAGCACGGGGGAGCGTGGCGCATCGGCGGCCCGGCATCTGCGGCGTGCCCGCCATGTGCTGCAGGGCTTCCTGATGGACCAGGGCGCGGCGCCGGTGAAGATCCACTGCCGCAGCGGCCAACCCGGCCGGCGCGGCTGCAGCGGCAAGATCCCCCGCATCGTCGCCCACCGCGGCTGACAGGCGCGCTGCGGCAATAACCACGCTGGCACCGGCATACGCCTTGTATCTCCCGGCCTGCAGGACTACCTTGGCGCCCACGTGGCGGGAGGAAGGACGGGGCGCCTGTGGCGGCCCGGCGATCGCCCGCCGCGCGGTGCCCGGGGCCGGCCGCTGACAGCGTCAACGGAGCTCCTCCTGCCTGGCCCGGGCGATAGTGACCCGGCAACCGTCCTGGTTGCCATCCGCCGCCCGCCGCGGGGCCGCCAGCGTCCCCGCCGACCACCTCGCCACGAGCGGCACGGAGGTCGACATGCTTGGTGAAAAGATTGGTGAAGGCTCAGGCAAGGTGATTTCGCAGCGCGTGCTGCCCGGCGCCGGTGGCCCGCCGAAGATGGAGACATCGTTCCAGGGCGCGGGAAAACTGATGGGCCTGGCCAGCCAGGAGACCGGCACCTACGTCGCGGCGCTTCGGCCCGATGGCACCCTGTTCGGCGAAGGCCAGGGCATCGTGATGGGCCCGCAGGGTGAAAGCGCGACCTGGACAGGGCAGGGCGTCGGCCTGCTGCAGAAGGACGGCAGCATCAAGTACCGCGGCGCGCTTTACTTCGACAGCAAGTCGCCGACCTGGTCGCGCCTGACCAGCATCGCGGCCCTGTTCGAGTACGAGGTCGACGCGCAGGGCCACACGCGCGGTCAGCTCTTTGAATGGAAGTGAGGCTTCCCGTGCCGGGCCTCAGGCCCGGCCACCAGTGCGCGGGCCGGCGTCATTCGGCCTCGCGGGCCCGAGTAGGCTCAAGCCGGCAGCAGCCGAGGAAGCTCCTGCGGCTTCAGCACCTCGAACTGGCCCCGTTCCCGCCGGATGACGCCCTGCTGCTCGAGCAGCTTGAACTGGCGCGAGATGGCCTGGCGCGTGGTACCCAGCCACTGCGCGACGTCGTCCAGCGTGAAGGAGGCCGCGATGCTCTTGCCCTGCCCGGAGTGCATGTCGAAGTAGAAGTGCATCATGTGCAGCCAGATGCCGACGCGCGCTTCGATGGGCCAGAAGAACGACGCGGCATAACGCGCCGCCTGTGACTGCTGCAGTGCCAGCAGCCGGGTGATCGCCAGGCGGAAATCGAGGCAAGCGATGAACAGGCGTTCGAAGGCCTCGACAGGCAGCCACAGCAAGGTGGTCGGCTCCAGGGCCGTCGCATCGAAGACGCTGGTGCTGCGGTAGGCCAGATCGTGAAATGAATGCCACGAGCCGGGCGGCAGCAGCGCGATCGTCCGGTGCGGCGGAGCAGCGAGCGGGTTTTCGAGCCGGATGGCGCCGTCGATCACCAGCCAGGCACCGGCGGGTGGTTCATTCGCGCGCAGCAACAGCTCGCCCTGCGAAAGCCGGCGCACGCGACTCGATTCGATGAGTTCGTGCTGCAAGGGGAGCGCCAGGCTGCTGAACCAGCGGCCCCGGCAGATGCGTTCGCGTTCGGCCGTCCGCAAGGCGAGGGCGGCCGGCTGGCCCACGGGCTCGCTGGACGCCGCTGGTGGCCAGGGGGGTGCCCCAGCGGCGACGTAAGGGGCCTCCACCGCGCGGGTCTCGGCTTCCATGGCGGCCTCCAGCGCCGCCACATCGGCCGACAGCGCACCCTCGGGTGTTCGCTGGACGAGACCTTCCTGCTCGAGCGCCTTCATCCCCTCGCACCAGGCCTGTCGCGACACGCCGTGCCATCTCGCCAGGGCATCCTGGCTCATGTGGAGCACCGACAACCGGCTGGCGCCGTTGACCGCCGCCAGCCCCTGCATCAGCTCGATCAGCCAGAACAGCTGGCGCTGGCGCAGCGTCGCGCGCTGGGAGGCGATCAAAACCTGCAGGGCCCGCCGCAGGTTGCCGGAATTGGCCACCGCCAGTTCGCGGCTGAGCTCGGGAAAGCGCTGGCACAACACCTCCAGGTCCTGGGCATCGAGGGCCACGACGGCCGCCGGCCCCTGGGCGCGGACGTCCACGTCGCTGACCGTCAGGGCAGCCGGGTTGTAGAGGTTGAACCAAACGCCGGCGGGGACCCAGTTGGTGCACTGCAGGGTCTCCAGGTGCGGCACCTGGAAGAACACGAGCGCGCTGCCGGCGGCGATGCCTATCCAGTGGTCGACAGCCTGGCCAGTGCTCAGGATCGGTTCGCCATCGGCCAGGCGCCAGACCCGCACGCGCGCCAGGATGGCATCGACGAGCGCGGACGGAAGACGCGACATGAAGCCGCCACGGGTCAGGGCATCGCGCTCTTCGGCGCTAAGCGGACCGTCGTGGCGGCTGGAGGAGGAAGGCGAGGCGGAGGGCCTGCTGGCGATGGTCTGTGGCATGGCTTTCGCCATGCTAGCGGCCAAGTGTCAATGCCGTGTATCCATCACCTGCACAGCGTGGACATCAGGCGATGGACACCTGTTCACTCATGGGCTGTGCGCGCTTGAGCGCATTGGCCAGCGTCGAGCGGTTGCTGATGCCCCAGCGGCTGGCCACGTCGAGCACGCGGGCGCGGCCGCCGGTGTCGCTGACTTCGTCGAGTTCGCTGCGGATGCGCTTCATGCGCTCGCCGCGGATCAGCTCGGCCGGCGTGACACCCAGGTGGTTGCGGAACGCCAGTTGCAGCGCGCGCTCGGTGACCCCGAGCCGGCCCGCCACCTCGCGCACCGACAACTCGTTGTCATGCAGGTGCTCGATGATGTAGCGGTACGCGGCGCGGTAGCGCGGCGGCAGGCGAAGTCCCGTCGTGTCCTGCGAAGGCGTGGTCAGCCCGGCCACCGGCATGTCGATGCGCGACATGACGGTGCTGTGCACGACACGCATGGCCTGCGCCACGTGCCGCTTGTACTGCTTCATGGAGTCACCGAAGCGGCCGTCGCTGTGGTGGATCTTGGACAGGCAATACTGGATGTCCATCGCGTGCGGGTTGGCGTCGATCTCGCGTTCGCTGCCGGCCAGGGGCTGGATCATTTCGCGGGCGATGCCGAGCGCCTGGGCCGACAGCATCGCCAGGCAGGCCTCGATGCGCGAGGTGGCATCCACGCCGCCGAGCTCGTGCTCGCGCAGCCAGCGGATGAAGGCCGACACGGCCTCGAGGCGCGCACTTTGACGGTCGCCCAGCAGCCCGCCGCGAATGAAGGACACGCGGGCCACGAGCAGGGGCGAAATGCCGGCGTGCGAGAGCAGGGTCGACGCCATCTCCGCCAGCTTCTCCCGGCTCGGCGCATCGCGCAGCGCATCGACGGTTCGCTGGGCGAAGGCGTGGTCCGACAGGTCTTCGCAATCGAGCAGGCGCAGCCGCGCCTGCACTTCGAGACGGATGGCCTCGGCGCCGTCGCGCAGGTGCGCAGCGCTGGATTCATCACACAGCGACAGCGCGTGCTCCGCGGCGGCCACGGCGTGGGCGTGCTGGCCCAGCGCCTGCAGCGATACGGCCGCGCCGCACAAGCCTTCGATGCGAAGCTCGATGGGAGCGTCCGAATCCTTGGCGACGATGTTCCAGCATTCGACGGCGCGCGACGCGCGGTTCAGGTGCTGGAACAGCCACGCCTGATCAAGTGCAGAGTGCCACCGCACCATGCCGCGCGAGACCTGGTCGTAGGCCTTGAGCTGCTGATGGAACACCTCGCTCGCGCCTTCGGCCATGCCGACCAGCAGCATCGCGCGGCCGAGCAAGGCACCTTCCTCGGCGCACGTGTCGTCGCGGCCGGCCATGCGCTCGAAGCGCTGGCGGCCCATCGTGACGGCGTCCTTCAGACGGGCTTCACGGATCAGTCGGGCCAGTTGGGGAGCCTGGCTGGAAGTGCGTTCGCAAGAGAGCGAGAGAAGGGTCAGCAGCATGGGTCGTTGCGCTGTAGCGCCGGTGAATCAATGACGACTTCATGCTAAAAATCGACCCCTTTTCAAAGCTCAAGAACGCTCGGCGCCTTCCTCAACAATGCGCAGTGGCCATCGGCGGACGGGCTAATGGCAGGGCCTCGCGGCGCAACAGGAAGGTGTCCCTGCGACGCACGAGCACTCCCTCGTTCTCCAGCTCGTTCAGAGCCTTTGCCACGTACTGCCGCGTGGTGCTGAGCCAGGCGGCCATCTCCTGCTGGCCCAGGGCCATGGAGATGCTCAGCCACGCGCCGTCGGGCTGGCCGCGCTGATAGGCCAGCACGTCCAGCCAGGCGTGCAGGCGCAGCGGCATCGGCAGCGTGAGGATGAGCTTGAGGAAGCCGCTCTGGTGGTGGCTGAAGCTCAGCCACTTCAGCACGACGAGCCTGAAGTCGGCATGCGCGGCCAGTGCCGAGCGGAAGTCGTCGGGCTCCAGCAGGAGCAGCGTGCTGTCACCGTCGCAGCAGACGTCGACACCGCAGTTGCCGCGGTCTATGAGGGCGTGTTCTAGAAAGGTGGCTCCGGGTTGCAGTTGCGCCAGGATCGCGCCAGTCGGCTGCGACCGCGGCTTCGCCTGCGAAGCCTCGTCCTGCCTGGCGCAGCGCGGCGGGCAGGCCAGCCGCATCCCGCCTTGCAGGAGAGCCACCCAACCCGGGGGCTGGCGGTCGGCGACGGCGATGGAGGCCTTGTCGGGCAGCCGCAGCACCCGCATCTTCGACATCAGGTCCTCTCGCGCTTCGGCACCCAGGCGTTCGTACCAGCGCGAGGTGCGGAGTGCGGCGCGCTCGTCGTCGCGCAGCGACTCGATCGGCAAGGGCTCGGTGCTCAAGGGGGCGGGCGGATGCGCCGGCTGCTCTTCGCCCCTGACGTATTGGGAGGTGCCGAGCAGGCCGTGCTGCTTCATCGCGGCCTCCAGGCGGGCCAGGTCCGGCACCGTCAGGCCGTCCTTCATGCGCTGGATCACGCCGGCGGCCTCCAGCCTCGCCATGCCGGCGTTCCAGCTTTGGCGCGAGACGCCGGCGGACGACGCCATGGCCGACTGGGACACCACGCTGCGATACACCCAGCCCGATGGGTCGCGGTTGGCGGCATCGAGACGGACGGCGGCGTCGAGCCAGCGCAGCAGCTTCTGCTCCAGCGTGTTGCTCTGCGTCTCCTGCAGGACCAGGTGGGCGTAGCGCAGGTTCAATGCCGACAGGCTGAGCATGGCCGACACCAGCTCGGGCCAGCGTGCGCACAGATCGAGCATGTCCGCCCGGCTCACCGCGAGCATGCAGCTCGGCCCGCTCGCCACGAACTCGATCCCGCGCCTGCGCACGCCGCACAACGGGCTGTACACGTTCAGCCAGACCCCCGGAGCGAGCACATGCGTGGCGATGGTCTGGCCGTTTTCCAGCGACCGCGTGCGCCCCAACAGTTCGCCCGACGCCACACCGATCCAGTGATCAGGATCCTGGTTCTCCGGCAGCACCTGCTCGCCGTCCTTCAGCCGCCATACATAGGCCCGGCCGAGGATGGCGTCCTGCAGCTCGGGCGGCAGCCGACGAAAAAGCCGGCCTTGCTCGATGGTGTGTCGTTCCTCGCAGGTCAGTCCCGCCGCATGGTTCGACTGACCTCGCGTACGAGGGCGCCGCGAGGGCGCTTCCGTCTCTTGCATCCGTTCCCCCAACGATGGATGTCCGCCGCCAGGCAGGGCTGGCGGTAGCTCGTGCCCTGATCGTGGCCGATGCACCACACCTTGTCTTGACGGCAAGCGCACGGACTTCTGACGCTGTGTTGCGCGGACGGATGCGACGAGATGTTCATGCAATATTCAACGAAAGGCGAAGTGCTGACAGTTGCGCCACCGTCACGTTCAAAAGGCGACAGGTCGGCGGCATGCGCGTTCGACGGGCGATAGGGTGCCTGGGGCATATCCGTAGCAACCCTAGGTTCCAGGCCCGCAACATACGGGCAACACCACGCGCACACCCAGTCCGACCCTATGAAAGTCGCCCTCTTGTCGCACACATCACCCGCGGGCCAGCTTGTCATCGAACTGTTATCAAGAGGTGGTATCCAGGCGATGCTCAACCTCAGCATCGCGGCCTTCCGGCAGCAGGCCCGGCGTGAATCCTTCGACGCCGTGGTGCTGCAGGACAGCGGCAGCACGCTGGCCGAAGACGTCACCCTCGTCAAAAGCTGCGTCGACCAGGAAGTGCCTGTGGTCGTGGTGGGCGAGGAGATGCGCGCCGGCTTCGGCACCGCGCTCGCCTGCGGCGCTGCCGACTACATCAACTTGTCGCGTGCGGTGCACGACGAACTTCAGGTTCGCCTGCGCGGCCATGTCGAGGCCTTCGGCCGCCTGGCACGGCGCGCCGTGGAGGTGGGAGGCTGCAAGCTCGATCCCGCCCGGCTGCGCGTGTCGCGCGGCGAGGAGGTCGTGCAATTCACGCACCGCGAGTTCGAACTCGCCTGGCTGCTTTTCAGCCGGCCCGAACAGGTGGTCACCAACACCACCATCGTCTCGCGCGTCTGGGGCCGCTCGGCCGACCTGAACAAGCGCACCCTGGAACAGCACGTCTACAAGCTGCGCGCCAAGCTCGCACGCATCGGCTGCCCCCTTCGCATCAACGCCGTCTACGGCCGCGGCTACCAACTCCTGACCGGCCCCGACAGCCTCGAGCCCACCCCCGAGCGCGAAGTCCGCGTCGCCGCCTCCTGGACCCCCCATTTCCACGCCTCCTGACACCAACCTGACGCGTTACGAGGCCTGACAAACGCTTTTGCGTGCCCTTCACGAGCGCGCTTCAGCGCCGCTCGCCGCCCAGGGCGTGCTCAAGGCGTGTCGGACCCGGCTCTGCTGGTCCTCCGGAGGCAGGCCCGGTCACGGGCCGTGGGATCCTTCCCGAGCGCGCTTCAGCGCCGCTCCCTACCAGGGCGTGCGCGGAGCCGGCTCTGCCGGTCCGCTGCGCGAGCCCCCTCGGGGGGCAGGGCCCCGGGGGGGCCCGTGGGGGCTAAACCTTTAACCAGAGATAGTCCCCCGAGCACAGGCCTTCGAAGGCCTGTTCGGCGGCGGCGAGGATGTTGTCGTTCCAGTAACGGCCATGCTCGGCGTAGTGCGTCAGCGTCTCGGCCAGCCACTGTCCGCTGATATCGGGGGTCATGGGCACGCGCACGATGAGGATGATGCCGCCGGTCTCGGGGTTGACGCCGACCTGCGCCTGGTCCTGCGCATAGACGGTCAGGTTGGATTCGAGCAGCAGCCGGAAGACCGTCAAGGCCCGCCCCGGCGTCACGATCCCGAAGTGGAAGTTCAGGTACATCGCCGAAGGGTCGTTCTGGTAGTGCGCCAGCAGCACCTCGAAGCCTTCGACCTCGATCCAGCCGCGTTGCAGCACGGCGGCCGGGTCGGGCAGGTGGATGACCTCGCACAGCTGCGTGACCAGCCCTTCGTATTGTTCGGAGCTCATCGCTGTCGGATCAGGTTTCGAGTTCCAGCGTGTCGGCCGGCCAGCGCTGGCCGGCGCGCAGTCGCTCGGCGGCAATCAGGCGCTGCGCCTCCGTGCGATGCCGATCGACGACCAGCAGCTTCAGCGGCAGCAGCGCGAGCCGGTTTCGTTCGCGCGGGCCCGGAGGCAGCGCGCCGGTCAGGGTGGGGCCCAGCTCGAGCAGCACCTGCTTGACCTTCGCCAGCGTGGACAAGGCTCCCGGCTCGACCGAGTTCTCGACGTAGGCCGCCATGAGCGACATCATCATCGCGTCGCTGTTCAGGCCTGCGTGCCGGCCCGGCTTGCTGAGCGCCACCATGGCCTCGGCCAGGTAGCGCGCCCTCCGCTCGGGCAGTGCGATGCCGGCGAGCTCGTGGCGAAAAGCTTGAACTTCGGTTGCTTGCGCGGCGGCAAGCGAAGAAGGCGTGGAGGCGGCGCGCCCCGCGGACGGCGCGCCGAAGCGGCCGAGCGCCTGCTGTCGGGCCTGCCCGCCCTGGCCGCCTCCCTGGCCACCCCCCTGGCCGGACTGCCCGCCCGAATGGCCCGATTGACCGCCGGAATGGCCCCCTCCGGAGTGGCCTCCCGAATGGCCGCCGGAATGACCGCCGGAACCGCCACTGAAGCCGCCCGGCTGGTCGTTACCGCCGTGGGAGCCTTCGTGGTGCTGGTGCTGCTGATGGCCCTGGCCATCGCGATCCACGCCTTCGACCCGCTCCTGGCCCGGGTTCTCGCGGCGCTCCGCGGATTCGGGCTGGACGAGGTCTTCGCGTTCGTCGTCCTTGCCGTCCGCTCGACGCTGGCGCACCTCGCCGCGATGCGGCGGGCTCTTCTGCCGGGGCGGCGGCCCGGGCGGCATGGGCACGGTACGGAACACCGTGTCGCCATAGCGACCCTGGGCCTGGCGCGCGGCCTGGGTGCGGTCCTGCTGGGCCTCGTGCGCCGCCTCGCGCGCGTGGGCCACCTCCTGGTTGTGGCGGCGTTGGAGCTGCTGCTTGTTCAGCAGCTGCTGATGCTGGCGGTTGGTGTTGAATGAGGACGAGCTCATGACGTGAACATCGCGCCCATCAGCCGCTCGGTGAAGCGCAGGATGGTGCCGCCTATCCACGGCGCGCTGATGCCCACCGCGATCGTCACGGCGATGAGCTTCACGCCCTGCGAGATGGCCTGGTCCTGCAGCGAGGTGACGGCCTGCACCAGCGCGACCAGCAGGCCGACGACGGCGGCCACGGCCACCGCGGGCAGCGACAGCAGCAGGCAAAGCATCAGCGCCTCGGAGGTGAGCTGAACGATCGACTCGTGGGTCATTGGAGCCCCTCGTCCGATGGGTACATCGGACTATCCCCCGAGGGGATGCGGGCCGGCTCGGGAGCGGCCCAGCGCTCGGCCCGCGAGGGATGGAGCCCCTCGTCCGATGCGTACATCGGCCGATCCCCCGAGGGGATGCGGGCCGGCTCGGGAGCGGCCCAGCGCTCGGCCCGCAAGGCATGGAGCCCCTCGTCCGATGCGTACATCGGCCGATCCCCCGAGGGGATGCGGGCCGGCTCGGGAGCGGCCCAGCGCTCGGCCCGCGAAGGATGGAGCCCCTCGTCCGATTGGTACATCAGGCTATCCCCCGAGGGGATGCGGGCCGGCTCGGGAGCGGCCCAGCGCTCGGCCCGCAAGGCATGGAGCCCCTCGTCCGATGGGTACATCGGCCGATCCCCCAGGGGGATGCGGGCCGGCTCGGGAGCGGCCCAGCGCTCGGCCCGCTGGCAGCCCTGCAAGGAATGCGTCATGAGAAGCTCCTCAGCGGTATGTCAGCACCAGGCCGTGCATGACCTGCGACCAGCCGTCGAGCACGACGAACAGCAGCAGCTTGAAGGGGATCGCCACGTTGGTGGGCGACACCTGGGACAGGCCCATGGCCAGCAGCACGTTGGCGACGACCAGGTCGACGATGATGAAGGCGAGGTACAGCAGGAAGCCGATGCGGAAGGCCTCGGTGAGCTCGGTCAGCAGGAAGGCCGGCGCGACGACGATGAAATCCTCCGCCTGCAGCCCCGCCGCGCGTTCGGGCGGCCACACCGCACGGGCGGACTTCAGGAAGAAGGCCTTCTCGGTCGGCTGCGCATGCTTGATCAGGAAGGTGCGGAAGGGCTCGCGTGCGGCGCTCACCGCCGTCATGAGCTGCTGGGTGTTGGAGCTCTGCTCGATCGAAGGGCTCGGGGACGATCGCTGCATGCGGTCGGCAGCCTCCATGGCCACGGGGGCCAGCACGTAGGCCGAGATGATGATCGCGATGCCGTTGAGCACCATGTTCGGCGGCACCTGCTGCACGCCCAGCGCGTTGCGCAGCAGGCCCAGCACCACCACCACCTTGGTGTAGGAGGTGACGACCATCGCGACGAAGGGCAGCACTGCCATCGCCATCAAGGCGAGGAACAGCGCTACCGGATCGATGCCGATCGGCGAACCCATGATCAGGCCCCGGCAGAGGCCGCTTGCGCGGGCAGCCCCATGCGCTCGACGCGCACGCCCAGGCAGTCGCCGACGGCCACCAGCCGGCCGGTACCGACCACCTGGCCGAAGCACACCAGGCGCACGAGGGCATCCTGCACCGGCGCGTCCAGCGTGATGACCGAGCCGGCATCGAAGGCCGCCAGGTCATCGAGCGAGACGCGGGCACTGTCGATCTCGAACGAGACGGGGACGTTGAGCCCGCCGATGGCCTCCGGCGAGAAGGGCGTGGCGGCAGTGGGCTCGTGGTCGAGGGTGGGGGCTTGCGACAGCGTCACGTCGGTGTGCTCCAGATCGGTCTCGGCGGTGGCTTGCATGAAGGTTCCCAGTCCAATGAAAAGTTGACAGCGCAGGGGGGCGCCGACAGGTCGTGCGGCGCAGGCCAGCACGTCGCCCGGCACGAGCGATCGAAGGTCTTGCAGCGAAAGGTCCCGCTGGCCCAGCCGCAGGCGGGCCGGCAGGCGCAGGCCGTTCAGCGGCGCGAGGTCGGTGGTGACGGCGCGTCGCATCTGGCTGCCGATCTGGCGTGCGACGCCTTCATCAATGGCGCCGAGTCCGACACGCCATTCGCCCCAGCAGAGTTCGACGGCCGGGGCGCGCTGCGGTCGCGCTTGAACCCCGCTCAGCCCGAGTCCGGGCAGCCAGGGCGCCAGCAGCGCCAGCGGCTCGGCCAGCAGGGCCTCGGCCACGTCGCGCGCCAGGGCCGCATCGGGCAGGCCGGCGGCCAGTTCCAGGGCGGGCCAGGCGGACAGCGGCGCGGTCAGCTCGATCTCGCCGTGCCGGCTGGCCAACTGTGCAGCGACAGCGGCGGCCCCTTGCGTGGCACGCAGGCGAGCCGGTGCCGCCACGGCCTGGCCCCGGGCGGCCAGCAGGTGGTCGATCCAGCGCGTGAACCGGCGGTCGTACACCGTGCGGGCCAGGCGGGCCTCGGCGGGGCTGACCGAGGGCAGCCGGCCGTTCAGCGAGGCGGGGGCAGCGTGAGGCTTGTTCATTCGAGGTCGATGTCGATCGCCGATGGCGACGAAGGGAGGGCTTCGAGCCGGGCCCGAAGGGCATCCCGATGCCGTGAGACTAGGGCCGCGGACGTGGCGGAGCCGGTGCGGAACCGAAGCGCCATCGATCCAGGCGAAAGGCTGAGGCGAAGCTCGCAGTCGGGCAGGGCTTCGGGGTCCAGCGGGACGGTGATCGACCAGTGCTGGAACCGGGCATCGCTGCCGGCCGTCAGCTGCGTGACCTGCTGGACGATGTCGCCGAGCCAGGGGGCGTCGCCGGCGCAGGACGCGCCTGTGGCGGGCGCCACGGCTTCGCCCTGCGGCGTGTCACTGTGGCCCCGTTCAGGGGCCGCGCCGGCGGCGTGCATCCAGGACCAATGCGGGAAGGATGGCGCAGCATCGGCGACGTCGGGCGGCGCGGGGGGAGGCGGTTCGGGCGTCTCGTCGCCGCCATCGCGTCGACCTTCGTCGCCCTGCGAAGGCGAGCCATCGGCCGAGCCCTCGTCGATGGCATCGACCGGCGAATCGAACGCGAGGAGCTCCGCCGCTTCCGCGTCGGCCAGCTCATCCCAGAGCGAAGGCACCAGCTGGCGCAGGAAGCGATCCTGCCGAGCCGCATCGACCGGCGTGGCCGGCGTAGCCGGCGTGACGGGCCTGACGGGCGGCCGGATGCGCGGCGGGGCCTGCATGGCGGTCAGGAGACGCGGCCGATGGGCCGCAGCTCGATGAGATTGCCGAGCTCCTGGAAGGAGTACACGCGCAGCCAGTCGAGCCGGCTCTCGATCATCTTCTTGACGTAGCGCCGGATGTCCATCGAGGTCACCAGTGCCACGCCCTCCTTGCGACCGTTGCCGGCGACGCGGGCGATGCGCTCGGTGAGGTCACGCGCATCCTCCGGCGACATGGCGAGGTAGTTGCCGGCCGGCGTGGGCTTGATGCAGCCGCGGATGGCCTGCTCGATGCCCGGGTCCAGCAGGATGGCCTGCAGCTGGCGCTGGCCGCCGGCGGCCTCGTGGGCCAGGTAGCGGCCCAGGTCCGAGCGCACGTACTCGGTCAGCAGCAGCAGGTCCTTCTCCTTCGGGCCCCACATGATCAGGCTCTCGAAGATGCTGCGGATGTTGCGGATGGGCACCTGCTCCTCCAGCAGCCGGCGCAGCACCTCGGCCATGCGCTGCAGCGGCATCACCTTCTGCACCTCGGCCACCAGGCCCGGGTACTCGGGCGTGGCGCGTTCGATCACCCACTGCACCTCCTGCACGCCCATGAAGAGATGGGCCTGGCGCTGCAGCACGTTCATCACCTCCCGCGCGATCACCTGCTCGACCTCCAGGCAGGTCTTGCGCTGGTCGGCCGGCACGGCGTCGGGCGTGAGCCAGAGCGACTCGGACTGGCCGAGCGCGGGTCCGTGCTTCTGCGCCTTCGCGGCCAGTGGCGATTCGGCGTCGGTCAGCAGCAGCAGCCGGCCGGGCAGCTCGCCCAGGGCCGTGGGCACGTCGTTGATGAGGACCTCGAAGCGCAGGCCTTCCAGCTCCTTCGAGACCCACATGGCCGCGCCGGGGAAGGGCAGGCCCAGCCGCGCCTGCAGCGACTCTCGCTCGCTCACCAGCGCATCGTCCAGCCGCTCGGCATTGATCAGGCGGCTCAGGTCGGTCGACAGCCGGATCGACAGCGGCTTGGCAAACTCCGGCGCGCGCTGCTGGATCGAAGGTGCATCGCCCTTGCCGCCTTCGCGCATCAACGCAGCGATGGGCTTGGACACCGCACTGGCGTTGCCCTTGCTCTTCTTCTTGGACATGGCGTGGCCCCCGGCGGCCAGGCCGGCCGCCAGCAGGGTGAAGGGCACCAGCGGGAAGCCCGGGATGAAGCCGAAGCCCATCGTCAGGCCCGCGGCCAGGTACATGGAGCGCGGGTTGCGGGTCAGCTGCTCGGTCATGTCCTGGCCGAGCGAGGTGGGGGTCTTCTTGTGGTCGTCCGAGACGCGCGTTGTCAGGATACCGGCCGACATACAGATGAACAGCGCCGGGATCTGCGACACCATCGCATCGCCGATCGACAGCACGGCGAATCGGTTGGCCGCCTCGCCGGCCGTCATGTTGTGATACAGGATCCCGACGACGACGCCTGCCAGGATGTTGACCATGGTGATGATCAGGCCGGCGATGGAGTCGCCCTTGACGAACTTCATCGCGCCGTCCATGCCGCCGTGCAGCATGCTTTCCATGCCCAGCAGCGCGCGCTTGCGCTTGGCCTCGTCGGCGGTCAGCAGGCCGGCGCGCAGGTCGGCGTCGATGCTCATCTGCTTGCCCGGCATGGCGTCCAGCGTGAAGCGCGCGCCGACCTCGGCCACCCGCTCCGAACCCTTGGCGATCACGATGAACTGCACGATCGTGATCACGAGGAAGACCACGATGCCCACCACGAGGTTGCCGCCGACGACCAGCTGGCCGAAGGCCTCGATCAGGTGGCCGGCGTCGGCGTGCAGCAGGATCGCCTTGGTCGAGGCGATGTTCAGCGACAGCCGGAACAGCGTGGTGAACAGCAGCAGCGAGGGGAAGGTCGACAGCGCGATCGCATCCGGGATGAACAGCGTGGTCATCAGCAGCAGCACGCTGATGCTCAGGTTGATCGCCAGCAGCGTGTCGATCAACAGGGTGGGCAGTGGCAGGATCATCAGCGCCAGCACGCCGACGAGGAAGCCGGCCATCGACAGGTCGTTGATGAGCTTGGGATCGAAACGCTTGGCCATGGGGAGGTTCTCGGGAGATAGGTATCAGCGGCCGCCGCCCAGGCGGTCGAGGTCGGCCACCCAGCGCAGCACCACGGCGACGGCCTCGAAAAGCTCGTCGGGGATGGGCTGGTCCAGCGGCAGCTTGTGCAGCGCGCGGGCGAGCGGCGGGTTGGCGATCATGGGGACGCGGTTGGCCGCGGCGATGGCTCGGATGGTCGCGGCCTCTTCGTCCACGCCCTTGGCGATGACGATGGGGATGGGCGCCTCGCGCGAGTCGTAGCGCAACGCCACGGCGTAGTGGGTGGGATTGGTGACGACCACGGTCGCGCCCGGCACGCGCTCCTGCGGGGCGCTGTTGGCCAGCTCCTCGCGCATCTGGCGCTGCTGGCCCTTGACGTGCGGATCGCCGTCGGAATCCTTGTGCTCGCGCTTGACCTCGTCCTTGCTCATCTTCTGGTCGCGCATGAACAGCCACCGCTGCAGCCCGAAATCCAGCGGCGCGATGACGGTGAAGACGAGGCAGGAGGCCGCGAGCAGGTGCAGCAGCGAGCTCCACGCCACCTGGCCTTCGCCTTCGGGGGTGAGGTAGGCCGAGCCGACCAGCAGCGGCACCAGGCCGCGCACGATGACCCAGACCACCGAGCCCAGCGCCACCGCCTTGACCAGCGACTTGGCGAACTCGATCAGGGAACGGACGTTGACCATCTTCTTCAGCCCCTCGGCCGGATTGAGCTTGTCGAACTTGGGCGAGATGGCCTCGAACGAGAACACCACGCCGACCTGAGCCAGCAGCACGATCGCGGCGATGAGCATCGACACGATGACCATCGGAAGGCCCGCGATGAGCCCGTCCAGCACCATGTCGGTCAGCAGCGCGAGCATGTCCTGCGTCGACTTGGCCTGCATGCCCTGGGTGATGGCGCGCTGGATCACCGTCGTGATCCGCTCCAGCATGGAAGGGCCTGCGCCGGTCAGCACGAGCAGCGACACGCCCAGGATCGAAGCCGCCACCGCGTCCTGGCTCTTGGGGCCTTGGCCCTTGCGCTTGGCATCCTCGAGCTTCTTGTGGGTTGGCTCTTCGGTCTTCTCTGACATGGCTGCCCCCGGGCTGGTCGTGAACCCGCGCGGCGATCTCCGGGCGGTGTCGCGAATCTAGGCGGGCACCCTGGGCCCGAAGACACCGGGCACGAAGACAAGGGCAGGCATGCGAACCGGCCTGCCCGTGCTTCGCATCGACGTCGGAGTCTTCGCCCGTCGCACGAGCGCCGCAGGGGTCGGCACCTAGGCTGCAGCCGTGACCGATTCCCTCCCACTCCCATGAGCAACATCAAGGGCCTGCGCAACCTCGTTCGGCTGAAGAAGCGCCGCGTCGAGCAGCACGAAGCGGCCCTTCAGGAGGGCCGCAAACGACTGCAACAGGAGCAGTCCGCCCACGAGGCCGCCCAGTCTCATGAGCAGACGACCCGCGCCGCCGAAGAGGCCGTGCGCGATCGCCTGGCCGAGACCACCTCGAGGCAGGAGGGCTTCCGCCCGGACCACGTCATCACCTACCAGATGCTCGTCAAGGAGGCCCAGGGTGCGACCGCCGAAGCGGCCAAGCAGACGCAGGCGGCGCTGGGCAAGGTGCAAGCTGCGCAGCAGCATCTCGCGCAGTGCGATGCGACGCTGCGCCGCGCCCGCCAGCAGGTGGAGGCGACGCAGGCGCGGCTCGATGCCGCCATCGCCGAGGCCGAGAAGGCCGTGGAGGACGCGCAGGACGAAGAGGCCGAGGAGACGGCCGTCGCCCGCCAGCTGGCCCAGGTGCGCGAGCGTGCCCGCGTGGCGGCCCGGATGGCCAAGGGGGCGGTCCGATGATCACTCCGGACGTCCAGAACGGCCTGGCCCTGCTGCAGCAGGGGGCCGAGTTCAAGGGACTGCTGGGCGTGCTGGCGCTGTGCACCGTGCGCGTCTATGCGGCCCTGCTGGTGCTGCCTGCGACCAGCGACCAGATCCTGCACGGCCAGATCCGCAACGCATTGGCGCTGAGCTTCGGCCTGTTCATCGCCTGGGGCCAGCCGCCGGACCTGCTGACCCACTTCAGCGTGATCCAGATCGTCACGCTTTCGCTCAAGGAGGGAATGATCGGGATGCTGATCGGCTTCGCCGTGAGTTCCGTCTTCTGGATGGCCGAAGGCGTGGGCATGCTGATCGACAACCAGGCCGGCTACAACAACGTCCAGCAGCAGAACCCCCTGAGCGGACAGCAGAGCACGCCGGTGGGCAACCTGCTGTCGCAGCTCGCCATCGTCGCCTTCTACATGCTGGGCGGCATGATGGTCTTCGTCGGCCTGCTGATCGATTCGTACGAGTGGTGGCCGCTGCATGGCACGCTGCCGAGCTGGCCGACGCTGCTGGAGCGCTTCCTGCCGGCGCAGGTCCAGAGCCTGGCCGAGACGACGCTGAAGATCGCCGGGCCGGTGATCGTGACGCTGATGCTGATCGACCTCGGCATCGGCCTGCTCGGCAAGGCAGCCGAGAAGCTGGAGCCCAACAGCCTGGGGCAGCCCATCAAGGGCGCCACCGCCATGCTGATGCTGGTGATGCTGGTCAGCATCTTCTTCAACCAGGCGCGACCCGAGCTGTCGATACGGCCCGTCGCCAAACGCCTGGAGCAGCTGGCCCATCCGGTCGAGGCCGCGTCGGCCCCGTCGGCCGCCTCGGGAGCCTGGCAGTGAGCCTCATTCCACTTCGCGTCCATGCAGTGCGCTTCGCGGCATGGACGTGCGCCGCGCAAGCGCGAACCTAAGGTTCGACACCCGTTAGACATTCGTTAGATACCCGGACCCACAGGCCACCATCACCCACTCGAGCGAGCACGCATGTCGTCCCTGCACATCTACATCCACACCCAGCCCTCCTGCCATGCGCAGGAGCATGGTCGCCACCACGGCGCCGAGAAGAATCTGCGCGCGGGCATCGCAGCCGTGATCGTGCTGGCCCTGCTCGAGCGGCTGATGCAGGCCGCTTCGCATGGCGGCGCCTGCCACGGGCACGCGGGCCATCCAGGAGCCAACGGCACGGACGCAGGCCACGCCGGCTCGACCGGGCAGGCGGGCGCTGCAGGAAAGTCGGGACCGGTCCAAGCGGGCGCGAACCACGGCGACGCACAGACCGGCGTCCTGCCGCAATTCATGGCGCTGCTGATCCTGCTCGCCCTCCTGTGCGGCCAAAAGGGCCGGCACGGCCATGCCAACCACCTGTCGGACCAGGTGGCCGACAAGCTGGCCGACAAGCTGGCGGACAAGATCACCGACAAGCTGATTTGCGATTCGGGCTTCGGCCGCGGCACGACCCCGACGCCCGATGCAGGCGCTCCGGGCAACACCACGCCCACCCCGGACACGGGCACGGATACCCGCACGGATACCGATTCGCAGGCCGGCACCGCAACGCCCACTCCGGACACGGACACGGACACGGACACGGATACGGATACCCGCACGGACACCGATTCGCAGGCCGGCACCACCATGCCGTCCCCGGACGTCGACACCCCCGACACCCCCGACACCCCCGACACCACCTCATCGCCATCGGACCGCTCGCCCACCGCCGACGACAGCTCGGGCGGCAACGACGCGGTCGCGATGATGGTCAAGGCCATGCGCGAAGGCCACGCCCACTCGCTCATGGCCGGCAAGGACGACGCTGCCTTCGAGCGGAAGGTCCAGCAGATGGCCTCCGACCTGCGCCAGGAACTGACATCCCGATGAAGGCCCCGGCCTTCGCGGCATCCCGAGTCGACCAGATCGACAGATCGACCCCGGCCATCTCCAACATGGCCAAACCCTAACCCGCCAACTTCCCCCAAGGAGAAAACATGTCCCTCAATCTGCACCTCCACCTTTCCCAGACGCAAGGGTTGCAGCAAACCAAAGGCTTCGACAAGAAGCACTCCCACGACCTGCAGAACGAGGTCGTCAAGGCCCTCGTCATGGTCATGCTCCAGCAACTGATGCAGGCGCTGAGCAAGGACAAGCAGCAAGACCAGGTGCAGGGCGCCGGCGGCAGCCAGGGCGCCGGCGGTGCCAGTGGCGCCGGTGGTGCGGACAAGCAAGGCGGCGTGGGCGGCAAGGGCGGCCAGGGCGTCGAAGGCCTGCTGCAGCAGTTCATCGAGCTGCTGCAGATGCTCAGCCAGGTGCTCAACGCCGGCGGCAAGAAGCACAACGCCAACGACCTCGCCCAGCAACTGGCCGAGGCGCTGGGCGGCGGTGGCCAGAACACGCTCGACAAGCTGGGCCAGAACGGCGGCCAGGACCTGGCGCAAGGCCTGATGGGCGAGTTCGCCCGTCAAGTGGCCGAGGCGCTGCTGAACCCGAATGGCGGCCAGGGTGCTGGTGGCGCCGGTGGTGCGGGCGGCGCTGGCGGTGCTGGCGGTGCTGGCGGCGCAGAGGGTGCCGGTGGTGCCGGTGGTGCCGAAGGCGCTGGCGGCGTTGACGGCGGCAAGGGTGGCGGCGACCAGATCACCCAGATCCTCGAGCTGCTGATGAAGTTGATCCAGGCGCTGGGCGGCGGCAAGGCCGGCGGTGCTGATGACGCCGGCGGCGCGGGCGGTGCCGGCGGCGCCGGTGGTGCGGACGGCAGCAAGGGCGTCGACGGCCAGGGCGGCGGCGACCAGCTCACGCAGATCCTGAAGCTGCTGGAAGAACTGATCAAGGCGCTGGGCGGCGGCCAGGCGGCTGGTGGCGCGGGCGACTCGTCGGGCAGCGGCTCGGCTGGCGGCGCAGGCGACACCGGCGGCGCGGGCGGCGCAGGCGAAACCGGCGGCGCGGGCGAAACCGGCGGCGCGGGCGAAACCGGCGGCGCGGGCGAAACCGGCGGCGCGGGCGAAACCGGCGGCGCGGGCGAAACCGGCGGCGCGGGCGAAACGGGTGGTACCCAGGAGACCGGTGGCACCGAAGAGACTTCGGACACCAAGGAGACCTCCGGAAACGACAAGTCCCAGGACGCGTCGTTGGAGCAGGTGCTCAAGCTGCTGGAGCAACTCATCGAATCCCTCAAGGGCGACAAGGCGCAGGACGCCAAGGACAAGCAGGACCAGTCCCTGGGCGACGCGCTCAAGCAGCTGATGCAAGCGCTGCAAGGCCCCGAGAACGACAAGAAGGCCGGCGCCGACAACGGTGGTGGCCAGAACCAGGGCCAGCCCGGCCTGCAGGACGTGGCCAAGCTGCTGCAGCAGGTCATCGAAGCGCTGGGCAACAAGCAGGTCAAGTAAGCCCCGGGCGGCCGGCGCACGCCGGCCCGCCTCCACCGGGACCCAGCATGTCCGAAGCTCTGCACGTCCACTTCTCGCGGCACCCGTCGCCGGTGACGCCGCCCCAGGGCGTGGGCGAGCTGCTCGCGCAGCAGGCCCAGCACGAAGCGGTCAAGGCGCTTCTCGGCGCCATCCTCACGCAGCTGATGCAGGCGATGATGGGCAACGAGGGACAGGCCGGCGGTCCGCAAGGGGCGGGCGGTGCAGGCGGTGGTGCCGGCTCCGGCAAGGCCCAGGGCCTGCTGCAGGAGTACGCGCAGCTGCTGTCGCTGTTGGGTCAACTGGCCGCAGGCCAGGACCGCCCGCCGTCGGACCAGCCGCGTCAGGGCGCGAGGATCGAGGACACGAAATCCGACGTGCTCACGCCCCAGGCCGCACAGGTCGAAGGCGCGCAGCACCCACGGTGGAAGGACCACACCGGCTGACGGTGGACGTTCTCTCGACGACAGAGCCGGGGCCGACGAGGCCCCGGTTTGCTTGGCGCCGCGGCTCAGCGATGACGGGCAGCTTCATGCCGCGCTCGCAAGCCTTCATAGGCCCCCAGTCGCGGAAACAGGTCGCCGCGCATCTTGATCGAGTCCGGCAGGCGGACCACGGCCCCTGCGCCTTCGAGCTCCTTCAGCGCCTTGGCGACGTACTGGCGCGTCGTTCCGAGCGACGAGGCGATCTCCTGCAGGGTCAGCTTCATGGGGATGGTGACCCAGGGGCCGTCTGCCGCGCCGCGCTGATGGCCCAGCACGTGGAGCCAGCCCTGCAGGCGCTCGGGCATGGGCAGCGCCAGGGTGAGCTTCATGATGCAGATCTGGTGGTGGCAGATGCCGAGCCAGTGCAGCAGGCCCAGCCGGAATTCCGGTTCGGCGGCCATGAGCGCCAGGAAAGGATCCTGCTTCAGCAGGAGCAAGGTCGTGTCGCCTTCACAGCCGACGTCAACGCCGGAGTTGCCGCCGTCGATCAGAGCATGTTCGAAGAAGGTCGAGCCGGGGGGCATCTCGGCCAGGACCGTCCCCGGCCTGCGCCCGGGCGTGGCGGGGTCCGTGAAGGGAGCCCTGGACACGAGGCGAAGCCCTCCGCGCAGGACCGCCACCCAACCAGGCGGCCGGTGATCCACGGCCGCCACCTGGGCCTGGTCGCGCAGTCTCAGCACCTGCAGCTGCGGCAGGAGTTTGTCGCGCAAGGGCTGACTCAAGCGCATGTACCAAGGGCAGGAGTCGAGCGCGCTTCGCTCATCGTCGCGAAGGGCCCGGATGGGCAAGGGCTCGGCGTCCAACGGCGCCGCGGCGCTGACCGGTTGTGCATCGGCCTGCAGGTACCGGGCAGTCTCGCGCAGGCCGCGTTCCTTCAAGGCGGCTTCGAGCCGTGCCGAGTCCGGCACCCTCAGGCCCTCCTTGACACGCTCCAGCAGCCCCATGGCCTCCAGGCGTGCCATGCCGGCGTTCCAGCTTTGCCGGGAGACCCCGGAGGACAGGGCCAGGGCCGCTTGAGGAACCACGCTGCGGTAGACCTTGAAGGACCCGTCACGGCGGCCGTCTTCGATCTGGACCCCGGATTCGAGCCATCGAAGCAGCGTCTGCTCCAGCGTGCTGGTCTGCGCTTCCTGGACGATGAGGTGGGCATAGCGCAGGTTGATCGCGCAAAGCGAAAGCATGGCCATGACCAGCTCGGGCCCGCGCGAGCACAGCTCCAGGGTGTCGTCACGACTCACGGCGAGGACACAGGTCGGCCCGCTGGCCACGAACTCGATCCCGCGCCGGCGAACCACGCAAACCGGGCTGTACAAGGTCATCCACGCGCCTGGCCCCAGCAGGTGGGTGGGGATCGACTGGCCCTCTTGCGCGGAGCACGTGCGCCCCAGCAACTCACCCGAAGCGACGCCGAGCCAATGGCCAGGCTGGGCGCCCGCAGGCAGCACCCGCTCGCCGTCCTTGAACCGCCAGACGTAGGCCCGCCCGAGGATGGCATCGCGCAGGGCGAGCGGCAGTCGACCGAAAAGCCGGCCCTGTTCCACGGCGTCCCGTTCGGCGTCGGTCAGGGTCCTGCTGTCATGGGTTTCGCGGGCCACAAAGGCCCTTCGCGTCGGCGCTTCGGGAGCCCTCACTACGTCCTCCAGCCAGGGTGGTCGGCCACCGGATGCTCGATGGTCGCCTGGGCCGGTCACGTTGTCTTGACTGCCAGCGCAACTCGCCTGGGTCCGCGTCCGGTGGCGGCAGGACCGCGCGCGGAACGCTCATGCACTGTGCTATCGATCAGTGCGGGCGCGCCACCGGTCGAGCGAACCGGCGAGGTCGAAGGCGCTGTTCTTGTGTGCTTCCTTGGACGCCTGCCACACATAGTCGTTGGTTGCGCTGGTGGCGGCCTGCTGCAGCAGGTACGCCCCCGAGTCCTTGGCTTCGCCGGCTGCCGGGACCGTGAGGCCCTGGCGTGCGACCGAGGCCACGAGCGGGCCGGTGGCGGTCGAGAGCACGCTGGCCAGGGTGTTGGCCGTGACCGAGCGCATGACATCGCCGATGCGGGCGAGCGAAGCATCGCGCGATGGCACCCACGAACCACTGTCGCGCCAGGCGCCGGCCAGGAAATGCGCGCCCAGCGCCGCGGTCTCGCCCAGGACCGCCTTCGCGCGGCCAGGCAGGTGGCCGATGTCGGAGAAGCGCGCCGGCTCCAGCGAGGCATCGGGCACCTTGGTGGCGAACAACTTGACGTGCTGCTGGCCGCCGACCAGGTTGTCCACGTCGGCCTGTGCCGTCGGCTTCAGCAGGCCCAGGCCCAGCTTGGTGACGGCCCCGGCCGTGCCCGAGGCGACGACCGAGCCGATGAAGACGGGACCCGGCTGCAACAGGCTGGACGCCGGCATCACGACCCGACGCAGCACGTTGAACGCACCGGTGACCATGGGCTGGGCGAAAAGGCCCCAGTTCTTGGCTTCCAGACCGTCCTGCACGCTGGCCAGCGCCTGTCGGCGCACCTTCACCTCCTCCTGCAGCTGGGTCTTGCTGGGATGCCCAACCGCCGCGCCGGCGCCGGACTCCAGGTCGGCATGAACGTCGTCGGTCGGGCGCCAGTACACCTTCTTGCCTTCGACGATGCTCAGCTGCACGTCGCCGGGATCCGGCACCAGGGCCTTCAGATCCACGGGCTTGAGTTGCGGCATGTTGGCCTTCTTGGCCTCGCGATCCATCGCCGTGAGCAGCGTGCTGTCGACGGCGTGGGCCGTGACGCCACCCAGCGCGCCCCCGACCACGGAAGAGTCCCATCCGTTGCTGAATTCGCCGACGTTGACGCGCTGCCCAGCCACCTGGGTGTAGTTCGGCGCGAACTCGGTCGCCACCGCATTGCGCACCGGTGAGCGGGAACTCGACGAGATGAACTGGCGTGCGAAGTCGTAGACCGCCGGCAGCACCGCCTCGCCGAAGTTCTTCTGGTGGTCCCCTCCGATGCTGTAGTGCCCGGCGCCGAAGGCTGCCTGCCGCTTCTCGGCCACCCCGGCGGCCCAGGTGATGTACTCGGCCTCGAGTGCGACCTGCGCTTCGCGCAGAGGGCCTTCGGGTGCCGCGAAGTCCATGCCGTGCAGGACCGCCTCGATCTGGCCGCGCGGCGTCGCATCGATCACGGGGGGGTCGATGTCGATCACCACTTCCGACGCAGGATCGTTGACGGCCGAGTTCGATTGGACTGTTTGCCCCGTGGACTGAACCGGTGGCGGCGTGCCGTTGTCATGCGGGACATGGTCCAGCTCGATCTCGAAGTAACCCGAGCCACCAATCGAACCCGGCAACGAGCCAGAGAAACGATCCGAGCGGCCGTGGTCCAACGGCGGCAGCAGCGAGGCGGTGCCGGTCTCTTCGGCGTGGGCGGTGAAGCGGGCCGATCCCCACGGGCGATGCGCATGGTGATCCACCGGCGGCCGGTTGAAGCGCATCGAATGCGCGTGGTGCCCGCTCGTGCCCAGTGAAGGCGGCCGGGCGGCCAGGGCGTCGGGACCCTGCAGCTGCGCGTTGGATGGGGAGGTGCTCGCCGGCGTCGGCGTCGACAGCCCGGTCGGATGCGGGGTCGGTGAAGGGGTCCGTCCGGTCGAGGCCGATCGTGTCGGAGGGTTCTCGATCGGCATGGCTATTGCGCGCGCCGGGCGCCGCCCTCGTTGATCAACGCAGCGAGGGCCGAGACCGCGATGCCATTGGCCATGTCGAGCGAGGCGGCGACGGCCTGCGGTTCGTCCAGCCAGGCCAGCGGCATGAGGCTGAGCATGCCGTCGCTGGAGGCACCGAGGTACCAGCCCAGTTGATCCAGCAGCAGGCCCTGGACCTTGAGCAGGCGCTCCAGATCGTCGTCGCGGAACTCGCGGGCTCGCATCGGCAGCAGCACCTCGGGCCGCACCGCATCGGCGTCCGGCTGCATCCACAGGCGGCACACCAGGCCCGAAGGGCCGGTGAACACGTTGGGGGCCGCCAGGCGGGCACCACCAGCGGCGGGAAGGCCGAGCATGACGGCGATGTCGGCGAGCAACTGCCGTTGCGACGGCGACGGTTGGGAGGCGGGGGAGGGCGGTGCCATGGGGGTACTCCTGGAGGCGATGGCTGGGGTTTGGCAGGGCCACGGGCCCCATGCCTGACGAACACGATCGATGGTCTGGAGCGCACATGTCGGTTTCGTGACACAGGCGAAGCCGTCGACGGCCGAACGAAGCGACCGGCGCGAGCCCCTCGCTTCGTGTCAGGCCATGCCTGTTCGCATCGGAGCAGGTCGTCAGGCCGAGCTCGCCTAACTTGTGGTTCGCCAACACCCCTCGAGGCCTCCACGTGCTGAACTTCAGGACGTCCCGCACCGCCGCACCAGTCAACAACTCCGCCAATGTCGGCGGGGAAAGCTCGACCCAGGCCACCACGGCCGCCCCGCCATCCACCACCACCGGATGGCTGTGCGGCTTGCCAGGGCGCGCGGCGAGAGCCGAGCCTCACGTCGAAGTGGGCCGGACGCGCGGCAGCCAGGTCGGCCAGGCCAAGGTGAAAGGCACGGACAGGAAGACGGCGCAGGTGCTGCAGAAGCACGCGCTGGGCCGCCATACCGGCATCGTCGCGGCCTCGCCCGCCACGCCGGTTCGACCGGGCGCCTCGGTCCAGCATGCCCGCACCCGCGACGGGACGGCGCTGCACGTGTCCATCGGCCACGACGGCGTGGCGGCGGTGCCGAGCTACGACCCGGCCCATGAACCCCTGGAACTCAAGCCGGCTTCGCGCCTGCGCCGCCTGGTGGCCCCTCTGCTGGACCGCCTGCCCAACCGCAAGCCAGCCGTGCGGGCCTCGCTGGTGCTGGCCGACGCGGGCCTGCGGCAGCTGCCTTCGCACCTCGTCACCCAGGTGGCTGCTTCGCGCTCGGGAGCGCTGTTCGGCATCGGGCCGGATGGAGGTCTCTACCGCTTCGATGACGCCGGCAAGGCCTGGTCCCCTGCCGGTGAGGAGGGGGGCCGCACCCATGCACAGATCGGCCCGCAGCGCGATGGCCAGCTCTACGCAGCGCGCGCGGCCGAGGGCGGCGGAGCCGAGATCCTGCGCCTGGACGGTGACGAATCCGAGCTGGTGCACACGAGCGAGCGGCCCCTCACCAGCTATGCCGTCGGCCGCGACGGCAGCGTGCTGGCGCTGGACGACCGCGGGCGGCTCAGCATCGCGGTCGGCGATCGGGAAGGCTCGGCCGGCCTCAGGCTGGTCGCCAGCGACGGCGGACCCGTGCAGGCCGAGGCCGCCGCCATCGCCTGGGCGGGCGACGAGACGGCCTACGTGGCCGGCCACGACGGCCGCCTGTACCGGCTCGACCTGTCGCGCCCGCCGGGCCCGCAGGGCTTCGTGGCCCAACGCGTGGCCGATCCCTTCGAGGGCCGCCCCGAACTGGACCGAGACAGCACCCTCGTCGACTTCGGCCACACGGTCGATCCGGACGGCGGCGAGCCCACGCTGCACGCGCTGTTCCGGCGACCCAACGGCGAGGTCTTCAGCGCCTATCACGCAGATGCCGGCTTCAAGCCGGGCTGGCGCTTCGACAACGCCTTCGTGGCGCAGAGCCGCAACGGCATGCAGCCGATCCGGATCGCCCCGCGCGACACGGTTGCGATCGATCGCGACGGCGTGCAGCTGGCGCTCAGGCGCGGCCAGCTCCACATCGGTCACGCCGGGGGCCAGTGGCAGCCCATGGGCGTGCCGGGCCTCACGGCGCTCAAGCCCAACCCGAGCGGCTTGGGGCGCAGCTACGCGTTGCAGACCGAGCGCCAGGCCGATGGCAGCAGCACCCAGCGCCTGGTGCGCGTCGAGCTCGAAGGGCTGCATCCGCATCTGCCGCCCGGCACCGCGCCACGGCCCGGCACGGTGAACGCGGCCATTGAGGCTCGCCTGAGCGAGGTCGCCACCGGGCCGGTGCGCGACTTCGCCGTGCTCGAAAGCCTCGGCAGCTCGGCCGGGGAGGCCACCAAGCGCCTCTACTACGTCGACGACGCCAACCGACTTTTCACGCGTGACCTGAACGGCAGTGCACCGGCCGAGGCGCTGGCCCTGCCGGACGTCGGCCGCCTCGACCAGATCACGCTCGACGTCTCCGGGCGACTTTTCGCCGTCGCCCGGCGCGAGGGCGAAGCACCTCGGCTGTACCAGCTGCAGGCGCAGGCCGACGGTCAGCAGGATTGGGTGGCGCAGGACCTGCCGCTCGCGCCCGGCCACACGCTCGAAGGCATCGAATCGAACTGGACCGGGCGGGTACAGGTCCGGATCGCACCGCCGCCCGGCCAGGGCGAGCCGGCGACCTACCACTATTCGCCGCAGACCGGCCTCGCGCCGCTGGACCGCCAGGGCGCGATCGACGCGCTGCGCGCCGCGGGCGGGCGCGAGTTCCACCTGCCGGGCCTGCCGGCGGCCCACGTGAAGAGCGAGTTCCTCGGCTTCAAGAGCACTTCGCGGCCCTTTCTTTCGAACACCGTCAACTGGTTCCAGTCGGCCTGGGCGCACGCTCGTTCGCTGGCCTCGGCGCCCAAGGTCGGCGCGCGCTGGGTGCAGCACAAGCGCCACGGCCGGGAGGGTCTGCAGCCGCTGTACCAGGCCACCTCGACCGCGGCGAACTGGTACCGGGCCAACCTGGCCAGGAGCTCGTCCACCGCAGCGCCCACCGGCCTGGCCACGCACCTGACCCGCATCGCCGGGCAGGATGCCAGCCTCGCCGACGAGATGCAGGCCTTCACCGAGGGCCTGATGCGCAACAGCCGCCAGATGCTTCAGCACATCGGCCACGCCACCGGCTTCCTCGATGCCAACCTGGCCGACGACCGCAGCTTCAAGTCCCATCGCCCGAAGCACGTGGACGAGAACCACGACCTGCTCGACGACCTGCACCGCTGGTTCGGTGCCTTCGCCGGCAGCGCCGGCTCGGCCGAGGCGGGCCAGGCCCTCGGGCTGCTGCAGCGCATGCGCCACTCGCCGGAGCGCCTGTACCTGCGCCAGCCCGACGCCGAAGGAATGGGCCGGTCCTCCAAGGACGGCGAACTGCTGCTGAACACCCGCATCCTGCGCAACCTGCAGGCGGTGCACGAGCTGCATGATTTGCTGGCGGCCGGCGAGGCCAGCACGGGCGAGCTGCGCACCCGCTTCGAAGCCCTGCAACAGGCCCATGCGGACGATCCGCTGACCCAGTACTCCAGCCTCGCCTTCAAGAACACCCAGCAGCTGGAAGACACCTACGACATCGTGCGCAGCATGGGCCGCATGCTGAACAACTGGCGCCATCCGCTCAACCGCGCAGTGGCCGAGAGCTACGGCGTGCCGAGCCCGGGCAAGCGCAAGTCCGAGCTGATCGATGCGGCCGAGCACAACCGCGTCGACCCCAACCTGCTGGCCCACTACGGCGCGCCCGATGCCGCCACGCTGGCCTGGCGGCTGAAGGACGCGCGGCTGCCCGAGCACGCGCAGCTCGAAGCGCAGCTCAAGGACGAGGCGCTGCAGGAGTTGAAGCAGCGCTTCACCGACACGCTGCTGGGCATGAAGACCAAGGAGACCTACCTGCTCGACCGCAGCTACGGCGGCGGGATCGATCCGCTGGGCTACGTGAACAACAAGAACTTCGCGTTCGCCTTCGCGGGCGGCCTGCTGGGGCGCGACTACAACGTGGCCGTCGAAGTGATGGGCGACGACCCGCGCGGCGGCGACATCGCCTTCGCCATCGAGAAGGCGCGCGACGTGTCGGCCGAAGTCGCGGCCGGATGGGGCAAGAGCGGGGGCCACGGCCACGGCTTCCTGCACCACTTCATGCGCGGAGCGGTGATCGGCGAGATCGGCGTGCGCCATGCGCATGGCGACGGCTTCTGGTTCATGGTGCCGCGCGACAAGCTGCCCGAGTTCGTCGACCGGCTCTTCGATTTCGGCAAGAAGGGCGAGGGCGAACTGAAGGACCTGCAGGCCCTGCTCGCGCCGACCTACGAGCGCGAAACGGTCGTCCGCAAGGAGACGGCGGTCGAGGCCAAGGCGCAGGGCTTCTTCCGCATGGGCCCCAACGGCTACAAGGAAGACGCGGGCGGGCACTTCTGGGCCGCGCGCCCTTCGATCTTCCATGCCGGTGTGGGCATCGGCTTCGAGAAGACGACCTTCAAGCAGCACGGCCAGACGCTGGACGGCGAGCTGCAGGCCGGCGCCGAGCGGCACCGCTACTGGAACCGCGAGGCGGACTTGCGGCTGCCGGGCCTGCGCTTTCGCAGCTGGTTCAACTTCCCGCAGTCGGAGGACGCGACCCACCAGTTCGCGCTGGGGTTCGGCAACACCGACAACGAGCTCAGCATCGGCGTGCACGACAAGAGCGGTGCCAAGTGCGAGTACCGTTCCGCGGTGCCGCAGCCGGTGCAGCGCGAGCAGTGGGCCGAGCTGCTGGACGGCACGGCCGTGGCTTTCCCCGAGCAGGCCGAACGCCTGGCCGGCCTGCCGGCCAGGGCGGACGAGCCGGCGACCTTCGCGGCGCGCCTGGGCGAGCTGCGCACCGAGGTCGCCGACGGCTGGCCCGAGGGCAGCGCCAGGAAGGACCTGCTGGCCAACCTCGACCTGATGCGCTGGCAGCATGGCCTCGCGATGGCGGGCAAGCCGATGCATTTCGGCGTGATCCACGAGCTGCGCGCCAGCAACCCCTCGCGCCTGACCGAGCCCGCCATCTGGACCAAGCTGGGCGAGAAGGTCTACGGCGATGCCGGCGCCGCGGGCCATCCCCTGCGGGACATGCAGGCCCGGTTGGAGAGCGATCCCACGCTGCGCCAGCTGATCACCGACCTGCAGGCCACGCACCCGGGCCGCGTCAAGATCAAGATGGAGCTCAAGCCCGAGGCCATGGACCGGCTGGTCCAGATGCAGCTGGCCTACCCGAACCTGCCGGAAAGCCGCGTGGCCGAGTTCATCAGCGACCCGAAGAACTTCCGCATCAACACCATCGCGGCCCTGAAGTCCTCCGACGTGAGCAACAGCGCCTCGGTGTGGCCGGTGATAGGCATCACCAGCGGCGCCAGCACGGCGCTGGAGGAGCTCACCGGCAGCGTCCACTTCGACTACGACACCGACGGCCAGCCCTCGGGGTATCACCTCGACGGCGCGTTCGCCCAGAACCGGCCATCGGTCCAGAAGCCGCGGGATGCCATGGCCGCCACCGGCCGCGAGCCCGTCACGCTGCCCGCCAGTCAGCGGCCGCCCGTCGGCGAGGCGCCCACCAGCTCGACTCGGCCGGCGTTCGCCGAGGCGCGAAACGAGTTCTCCTCTCCCACGCTGGCCGACCTGCTCGAGCAGGAGCGGATCGACTCGCTGGGCGAAAGCACGCGCACCGAGTACTTCGATGCTGAATCGCAAGATCACGGCGCGGCGTCGCAGCCTCGCGCGCAGGATGAGCCAGCGCGCCCGCGTGGCCTGGGTGCCCGGCTGCGCGGCCTGTTCGGTTGACCCGAAGGCGTCTGCGGTGTTCGACAAGACTCGTCTTTCGACGGGCAGCAGCCGGCCCGCGGAGCCACCACCGGCGGCTTCACGCGATCGGCTGGCCGAGGCGCGCGCGGCGCGCGAGCGAGGCGACCCCACGGCCAAGGCGCATGAGTTGCTCGCGCCCGGGGAACTGGGCCTGCCGGCGCCCGCCCGGCACGCCGGCGATGAGAGGCGTCGGTGCGGCGCCCGTGGGCGAGGCGCTCGTGTCGCACATCGCCACGCTGCACAAGATGCGCCTGTCCGACGTGCGCACCAGCACCGATCCCAGCACGCTGTGCAGCGACGGCACGAGCACCGAATCGATGGACGACGTGTCGCAAGAGACCGTGGACCGCTTGCGGCACGGTGCGGCTGAACTGGACCGTCTGCGCCGCCAGGGCAAGCCCTGGTGAGCCGAGCGACGAACTTCGCTGTCTGCGCGAAGGCTTCGCGCCGGAAGCGCCGCCCGGCGCCGGGTCCGGCACCCTTGGAGTCCACAGCCCCACCCACCGGAGAATCCCCATGCCAGAGATCCAAAAGGCCTATACCAGCACGACAAACCCGATCTACTCTCCGAGTCATGGGGGGGACGGGGCCAGCACCAGCGAAATCCAAGAGGAGCGCCAGCCGCAGAACCTCGAACGCTCCCATGCGCTGACCGGGTTGCAGAGGCGGACTGTGCCCGCCATCGCGGCGACCTTCGTCCGCTCGCCGGATTCGCAGACGCACTTGCTGTCGACGCGGACGTCGCCCTCGTCGCCCATGAGCCACCACGTCATGGCCGCTCGCCTGCACCATCTGGTCAAGGCGTCGATGGGCGGCGTGGAGGACCTGTCACCTGACGTTGAAGCGCGTCTGGTCGAGAACGTCGCCGTGCTGCTCGAGAAGGGCTTCGACACCCCTGAGAAGGTGCAGAAGCTGTTGAAGCAGGCATGGCGCCATGACGCCGGGATCGCCGTGGTGGGCCTGGGCCTGACCGGCAACGCCGGCTATGCGATCGGCATGGAGTTGGCCAACGAGAAGCTGGTCGCCATGCTTCCGCCCCACATCCTGCGCAGCGCTCCGGCGGTCGGCATGATGGTCGGCCTGGGTGTCGGCGGGCTGGACGTGGCGATCAGCGTGATGGGCAGTGCGACCATGAAGCCGCTGCTTTACAACGGCGTCGAAGGCAACGCCCACCTGCCGGCATCGATCAAGGTGCCGACCGGCAACGACGCCATCATGGATTCGATGAAACTGGCCACCGCTGCCAACTTCCTGAAGAACGCGCCGCGCATGGCTGCGCCGGCCATCCAGGCCGCCTTCGAGCATCGCTTCGACGGCGTGACCAACAGCTCGATCTCGCGCCTGACGGCCGACCGTGTCGACGTGGCGCTGGACGCCGGCCTGGGCTTCGCGGCCGCGGCGGCGGTTCAGTACAAGAAGCTGATGGGCGTCACGGGCTACGACGCCCGCATGCTGCTGCGCGACGACCTTGGCGCTGTCATCGACAAGATGAACCGAAGCTACACGGAAAGCGCGATCGACGCCGCCAAGGGCGCGGGGGCCGCCCTGATGAGCCCCGCGGTGCCCCTGGCGGTCACGGCCACCATCGGATTCTTCATCTCCGAGCTGTTCGCTGCGAACACGATGATCGATACCGCCGGCCACATGCCGCTGGGCAGCCACGGCCATCTGCCGCCTGACCGCGCCGACTGGAGCGTGATGACCGGCAAGCGGGCGTCCAGCGTCGCGCTGATGGCCCTGATGACCGCGACGATCGAGATCGGCGCTCCCATCGTCGGCGCCGCCGCCCAGGCGGCGACCGAGGGGATCGTGGCCGGCGCCGGCAAGGCCAAGGAGAAGATCGGCGGCATGGCCACCAGCGCGGCCAGCTTCATCAACCAGTCCGCCGGCAAGCTGCCCGACATCGGCGGCTGGGTGGCGCACAAGCTGGGCTTGCAGGCCCAGGACGGCGAGGAAGAGTGGCACGACGTCGAGATGGGCGAGGTCGTGGCACCGTCGCTGCGTCACAACGTCCGGTTCGAGGACGCTCAGTCATGACGCTGACGGTTGGCGGGACGGGGCCGGCCGCTGCGGCGGTCATGCCACGACCGGATTCGCCAGCCGCGACTGGCGTATCCGCCCATCATCGCCCCGCCACGCTAGGCCACGACGCCCTGGCGCCGCGCCATCGCCCGTCCCACGGCCTGAGCATGGAGGCATCGCGCGTCGGCGCTTCGCCGCTGCCGATGGGGCGCCCCGGCGCAGCCGGGCGAATGGCCGCGCATGCCACGTCATCGGGCGATGCGCCGGAAGAGAAGAAGCCCTTCGACCTCGGCTCGCTGGACTTCCCGATGGTGTTCCCCATGCAGCCCATCGACCCGGTGAACCCGGCGCGGGTGGACCACGTGCCGCCGCCCGAGGGGGCCAAGTACGGCAAGACCATCCCCATGCTGTCGGCCTACCAGCATGAGGAGAAGGGCATGGTGTTCGGCCAGAAGGTCAAGTACCTGGACGAGCAGGAGCGCCAGGCCTACGAAGTCCGCATCGAGGGCGGAAAGCTGCTCGGCGCCGACGGCCAGCCCTTCGACACCCGCGATGCCACCGTCTCGGGCGAGAAGACCGGCAGCGCCATCTTCGTGATGGACCACGACGGCAAGCTCTACCTGTCCAACAAGGCCGGCATCGCCGACTTCCAGCACACCAGCTTCCTGGCCGGCCAGCCGGTCGCCGCGGCGGGCACGATCCGCGTGGAGAACGGCGAGATCAAGGAAATCACCCGCAGCAGCGGCCACTACCGGCCGGCGCCGGAGTTCCTCGACCAGGCCGTGGCGGAACTGCATGCCCGCGGCGTCCCGCCGGGCTTTGTCGTCAGCAAGGACGTGTGAGGCGGGCGGCTGGCCCCGGCCGTGGTCTTCGCCGCCGGTTCCGATGGGCACCTGGTCCGCAGGGCCGGATGGAGACCGAGATGCCCGAGGCGCTGATCCGTCAGGAGCGCGCCACGGGCATCACGCGCCCTTGCAGCGCGCTCGCGAGACCCAGCTCCATCAGCTGCATGACCTGCAGCGCCTGCTCCGCAGGGACGGGGTTGGTTGCGCCGAGGCGAATCGCATCGCGGATGGCGACGTAGTAGGCGAGGTAGTCGCCCCGCGCGCCAGCGACGATCTGCTCGTGCGCTTCGTCGCCATGGCGCAGGGTGAGCCGGCCAGGGATGGGGTCGAGGCCCCAGTCCGCAGTGCCCGGGCCCTGTCCCGCCTTGAGCGCGTCTTCCTGCGGATCGAGACCGAACTTGACGAAGCTGCCGGCCGTGCCGTGCACCGCCAGGCGCGGGCCGACCGAGGCCACCAGGGCGCTGGCATGCAGGATGACGCGCAGTTCGTCATAGCGCAGCACGGCATGGAACCAGTCGTCGGTGAGGGCGTCGTCACGTTGCCTGGCCAGGTCCAGCGAGATCGTCTGCGGTGCCCCGAACAACACCACGGCCTGGTCGACCAGATGGGGCCCGAGGTCATACCACAGGCCTGCACCGGGCGCGGCGGACTCGCGCCAGCGCGAACGCACCTGCGGCCGGTAGCGGTCGAAGTGCGATTCGAAATGCGTCACGCGGCCCAGCGAACCCTGGCGCAGCACCGCCTGCAGCGTCAGGAAATCGGCATCCCAGCGCCGGTTGTGGAACACCGACAGCAGCCTCTGGTGCCGGTGCGCCAGCGAGATCAGTTCCTGCGCCTCGGCCGTGGTGAGGGTGAACGGTTTGTCCACCACCACGTGCTTGCCGACAGCCAGCGCCTGCGCCGCCAGCGGAAAGTGGGTCTCGTTGGGCGTGGGGATGACCACCAGCTCGATCTCGTCGCAGGCGAACAGCGCCTCGGGCGAAGGGAGCACCGGAAGCTGCGGCCAGTCCCTGGCCACCTTGGCCGGGTCGCCGGACGAGACGGCCGCCAGCTGCAGGCCGGGGACTGCCGTGATCAACGGCGCGTGAAAGGTCTTGCTGGCATAGCCGTAGCCGACGATGGCCGCCTTGAGCGGGGACATGGACTCTCTCCAGGACCGAAGGGGCAGCAGGTTACGCCACGCCGCCGCTCCTTTCACAGGCCGAACAGGGCGACACGCAGCAGGTTGAGAGCGCCGTGCAGGGCGACGGCGGCCCAGATGCTGCCCCGGCTGGCGGCGAAGACGCCGGCGTAGGCGAGGCCGGCCACGGTGGCCAGGCCGGCGAAGACCAGGCCACCGCCCAGGTGCACCAGCCCGAACAGCAGGGCGCTGGCCACCACGCCGGCGAGCATGCTCCAGCGCGCCAGCGGGCGCTGCACCCAGTGGCGGAAGAACCATTCCTCCGCGATCACGGTGAAGACATTGCTCGCCGCAAACGCGACCAGCGCGCCGGGCGATGCGGGAGCCCAATGCACAAAACCCACTGACCAGGCCAGCAGCGGCACACCGGACAGGCAGGCCACCGCCATGGCCGAGCACGAGCGGTTCCAGGCCCAGAAGGAAGGGAACATGGCCAAGGCCGCGAGACCGGCCAGCGCTTTCGCGCTGTTGATCGACAGGTGGCCGACCGGCAGTCGCGCGAAGCCGGGCACCACGCCCGCAGCCATCAGGAGGATCAGCACACCGGCCAGCGCGAAGCAGGCCTTGGACGAGCGCCCCGGAAACTGGACGCTGCCGTAAAGCGCCACGGCCAATGCCACGGCCGCCGCCATCGGTAACGGCCCGCGGCAAGCGCCCGCTGCATAGAGCACGGCGCACAGGGCAGGGCCGATGGCCGCGGCGAAGGCGGCCGCCATGCCGCCATGGGTGGAACTGCGGGCCCGTTGCCCTGCGCGCGCGCTGACCGTCAAGAGTGCCCCCGAAATGCGATACCGCTGAACTGGCGGATTATCGTTTCGCGGCGGTCAGCGGGCGCAGGTCGGGCAGGTTCAGGGGCGGGCGATCGGCGGGCGGCGCGGCCAGCGGCTGGACCTCCCTCAGGGTGTGCAGGCAGCGCTGCGCCAGGGCGTGATAGACCTCGGTGCCCTCGCGCTTGCGCGCCACGTCGCCGTCAGACAGCGTGCGCAGCAGCCTGGCAGGCGCTCCGACGGCCAGCGACCGGTCCGGCAGCCGGGTGCCCGAGGGCACGAAGGCGCAGGCCGCGACGATGGACTCGGCGCCGATCTCCGCGTCGTCCATCACCACCGCGTTCATGCCGACGAGCGCGTCACGCCGCACGGTGCAGCCGTGCAACACGGCGCCGTGCCCGATGTGGCCGTTCTCCTCGATGAGGACTTCGCGGTTGGGAAAGCTGTGGACGACGCAGCTGTCCTGCACGTTGGCGCCGGCCAGCATCGTGATGCGGCCGAAGTCGCCACGCAGGCTGGCGCACGGGCCTATGTAGCAACCGGGGCCGACCGTCACATCGCCGATGAGCACGGCGCTGGGGTGCACGTGCGCCGTCGGGTCGACCACCGGCACCACACCGTCAATGGAGTAGCACGGCATGTCAGTCTGGCCGCTTGCGCACGAGGGTGAGGATGTCGTAGCTGGCCACCAGCTCGCCGTGCTGGTTCAGCACCTGCACGTCCCAGGCCACCACGCCTTGCGGCTGCTGGTCCTTCTTGGTCGGGCGGTCGATCTTGCGCTTGCAGGTCAGGCGGGCCTGGATGGTGTCGCCTATGGCCACCGGCTTGACGAACCGCAGGCTGTCGAGTCCGTAGTTCGCGAGCACCGGGCCCGGGCCCGGCGAGACGAACAGGCCCGCAGCGGCCGAGAGCACGAAGTAGCCGTGGGCGATGCGCTGGCCGAACTGGGTGTTCCGGGCCGCCATCTCGTCGAAGTGCATGTAGAAGTAGTCGCCCGAGACGCCGCCGAAGTTGACGATGTCGGCCTCGCTCACCGTGCGACGGTGGGTCAGCAGCGAGTCGCCGATGCGCAGGTCCTCGTACCACTTGCGGAACGGATGCAGCGGCTCTTCCTGCACTGCGGCGCCGCGCATGTATTCGCCAGTGACGGCGCTGAGCATGGTGGGCGAGCCCTGCACGGCGGCGCGCTGCAGGTAGTGCATCACGGCGCGCACGCCGCCCAGCTCTTCGCCGCCGCCGGCACGACCCGGGCCGCCGTGCTTGAGCACGGGCAGGGGAGAGCCGTGGCCGGTCGACTCGACCGCCGCCTCGCGCTCCAGGATGTGGACACGGCCATGGCTGGCCGCCAGGCGCGGCACGGCGCGCGCGGCGATGGCCGTGTCGCGCGTGGCCAGGGTGGTGACCAGGCTGCCTTGACCACGAGCCGCGAGGGCCAGCGCTTCGTCCACGTCGTCGAAGGGCATCAGGGTGCTGACGGGCCCGAAGGCCTCGACGTCATGCACCGCGTCGTTGGCCCAGCCGTTCTGGCACACGAGCAGCGTGGGGGCGAAGAAGGCACCGTGTTCGACGCCTTCGCCGCGCGGGGCGAAGGCCCGGGTGTCGTAGCGCATGGCGCCCGCGCGAAGCAGGCGCTCGACGCGCTCGCTGACGTCGGCGAGCTGCGCGCGCGAGGCCAGCGCACCCATGGTGACGCCCTCGGCGGCCGGATCGCCGGCGACCACCTTGGCCAGGCGGGCGGCAATGCGTTCGGCCATGGCCTCCATGTGCCGGCGCGGGACGATCACGCGCCGGATGGCCGTGCACTTCTGGCCGACCTTGACCGTCATCTCGCGAGCCACTTCCTTGGCGAAGAGCTCGAACTCGTCGTCGTCGGGCGAGACGTCGGGCGCCAGGATGGCGCAGTTGAGCGAGTCGGCCTCGGTGTTGAACGGCACCGAGTTCGCAATCAGGTTGGGCCGCACCTTCAGGCGCGCCGCGGTGTCGGCCGATCCGGTGAAGGTGACCACGTCCGAGCCGTTCAGGCGGTCCAGCAGGTCGCCCGTGCCGCCGATGACCAGCTGCAGCGCGCCGGCCGGCAGCAGGCCGGAGTCGTTGAGCAGCCGGACCATGGCTTCGGTCAGGTAGCTGGTGGCGCTGGCCGGCTTGGCGATGCAGGGCATGCCGGCCAGGAAGCTGGGCGCGAATTTCTCCAGCAGCCCCCAGATCGGGAAGTTGAAGGCGTTGATGTGCACCGCGACGCCGCCGCGCGGCACCAGGATGTGCGTGCCGGCGAAGCGGCCCTGCTTGCCCAGCGGGATGCCGGGGCCTTCGTGGATCAGGTTGCCCGAGGGCAGGTCGTTGGCGCCGACTCGGGCATAGGCGTAGAGCGTGCCGGCGCCGCCTTCGATGTCGATCCAGCTGTCGTTGCGCGTGGCGCCGGTGTGGCGCGACAGGGCGTACAGGCTCTCCTTGTGCTCGAGCAGGTAGGCCGCCAGGGCCTTCAGGCGGGCGGCGCGCTGCTGGAAGTCCATGGCCAGCAAGGAGCCGGCGCCGGTGCCGCGGGCGAAGGTGAGGGCCTCGCCGAAGTCGAGCGCCTCTTCATGGGTATGGCAGACGGTCTGCCCGTTGACCGCGCTGGGCAGCGGGGTGGCGGCACGGGTGCCGACCCAGCGGCCGGCGATGAAACTTTGCAACGTGACGGGATGGGTCATCCGGTCCTCCTGATGGTCTGGAGCGAGAGGGGAAGGGCAGCGGCAGCGGCGCCGCGCTCAGCGGCCCTGGAAGCGCGCGGGGCGCTTTTCGAGGAAGGCGCTGATGCCTTCCTGGCGGTCTTGCGATGCGGCAAGTACGACGAAGGCGGTGCGTTCGGCGTTCAGCGCGGCCGACAGCGGCGCCTCTTCGGCGAGCAGCACGGCCTCCTTGGCGGTGCGCAATGCCAGCGGCGCCTTGGCGGCGATGGTGCGAGCCAGCGTGATGGCGCGCTGCAGGGTTTCGGCAGGTGGCTGCACCTCCGACGCCAGGCCGCACTGCAGTGCGGTGGCGCCATCGATGGGCTCGCCCGACAGCACCATCTGCATCGCACGCGACTTGCCGACGACGCGGGCCAGGCGCTGCGTCCCACCGGCGCCGGGGATGATGCCGAGGTTGATCTCGGGCACGCCGAAGCGGGCGCTTTCGCTGGCGATGACGATGTCAGCGTGCATCACCAGCTCGCAGCCGGCTCCGAAGGCGTAGCCGCTGACCGCGGCGATCAGGGGCTTGGGGAAGGCGGCGATGCGCTTCCACAGCTTGGGGCGCGGGTCGGTCAGCAGCTCGATCGGGCCCTTGTCGGCCATCTCGTGCAGGTCGGCACCGGCGGCGAAGTACTTCTCGCTGCCGGTGATGACCACCGCGCCGGTGTTCGGGTCATCGGCGGCCTCGTCCAGGACCGCGGCGATCTCGGCGAGGGTGTGCGTGCGCAGCGCGTTACGCACCGCGGGCCGGTTCAGGGTGATCAGCCGCACGCGCTCTTCGGGCGCGGTGGCGATCAGGTCTTCGTACTGCATTGACATCTCAGACCCGCTCAATCACCAGCGCGATGCCCTGGCCGACGCCGATGCACATGGTGGCCAGCGCATAGCGGCCGCCAGTGACTTCGAGCTGGTTCAGCGCGGTGGTCACCAGGCGGGCGCCGGAGGCTCCCAGCGGGTGGCCGATGGCGATGGCTCCGCCATTGGCGTTGACGTGGGCCGCGTCGTCGGGCAGGCCGAGCTGGCGCAGCACCGCCAGGCCCTGGGCCGCGAAGGCCTCGTTCAGCTCGATCACGTCGATCTGCGAAAGCGACAGGCCGGTCTGGGCCAGCACCTTGCGGCTGGCCGGCGCGGGGCCAATGCCCATGATGCGCGGCGGAACGCCGGCGACGGACATGCCGAGCACCCGGCCGCGCGGCTTCAGGCCGTGGCGGGCCACGCCCGCTTCCGAGGCCAGCAGCACCGCACAAGCCCCATCATTGACGCTGGAAGAATTGCCCGCGGTCACGCTACCGTCCGGCCGCACGACGCCGCGCAGCTTGGCCAGGGCCTCGAGCGTGGTTTCGGGGCGCGGCTGCTCGTCGGTCTCGATCGTCTTCGGATCGCCCTTCTTCTGCGGCACCTGCACCGCGACGATCTCGCGGCCGAAGCGGCCCTCGGCGAACGACTTCGCCCAGCGCTGCTGGCTGCGCAGCGCGAACGCATCCTGGTCGGCGCGCGAGATGCCGAAGTCCTGGGCCACGTTCTCGGCCGTCTCCGGCATGGTGTCGATGCCGTGGAGCTTCTTCATCAGCGGATTGACGAAGCGCCAGCCGATCGTCGTGTCCTCGACCTTGGCCGCGCGCGAGAAGGCGCTGTCGGCCTTGCCCATCACGAAGGGCGCACGGGTCATGCTCTCCACGCCGCCGGCGATGACGAGGTCGGCTTCGCCGGCCTTGATGGCGCGCGCGGCGGTGCCGATGGCATCCAGGCTGGAGCCGCACAGGCGGTTCAGCGTCGTGCCCGGCACATCGATCGGCAGTCCGGCCAGCAGGGCGGCCATGCGGGCGACGTTGCGGTTGTCTTCGCCGGCCTGGTTGGCGCAGCCGTAGATCACGTCATCGACGGCGGTCCAGTCGACCGACGCGTTGCGGGCGATCAGGGCCGCGATCGGTGCGGCGGCGAGGTCGTCCGCGCGCAGCGAGGCGAGGGCGCCGCCGTAGCGGCCGAAGGGCGTGCGAACGGCGTCGCAGATGTAGGCGTGGTTCATCGCAGGGGAAGGAGGTCGGGATCGGTCGAACGGAAATGGAAGCGGCGTCCCGCGGCGACGCGGCGGCGCAGGAGGGCCGATGCGCGGTAGCGGTCTTCGCCATAGACGGCGGCGAGGTTGTCCAGCACGGCCAGGATCAGGTCCAGGCCGACGCGATCGGCCCAGGTCAGCGGGCCCAGCGGATAGTTGGCGCCCAGGCGCATGGCGGCATCAGCGTCGGCGACGTCGCACACGCCCTGGTTCACCGCGTCGGCCGCTTCGTTGGCCAGCATGGCGACGGTGCGCATGACGGCCAGGCCCGGGACGTCGCCCAGCCGTGTGACCGCGAAGCCGGCGGCCTGGAAGGCGGCGACTGCGGCGTGGAAGGCCTTTTCATCGCAGGTGTCGGCCGGGGCCAGGGCGATGCGCTTGGCCGTGGCCGGGTCGAGCACGAGGTCGGCCAGCACGGTGGCGGCGACCTGGTGCCGTGCCGCGCGTTCGGTGGCGGTGCGGCCGTCGGTCAGTGCCACGGTGGCACGACCGACGATCATCAGCTGCCCTTGGGGCGCGGCACCGCTGCGGCGCTCGAAAGGCACGCCGGCGTCGGCAAGCCGAACCGCCAGGGCCTGGCCGAAGGGCGTGTCGCACCACAGCACGATCGGGGCATTCGACAGGGACAGCGGCGCCTCGGTGGCAGGCTGCGGCCGCTCCGCGCCCTCGGCGTAGTCGTAGAAACCGCGGCCCGACTTGCGGCCGTACCAGCCGGCGTTCACCAGCTCCTGCTGGACCAGCGAGGGCGTGAATCGCGGATCGCCGAAGTAGGCCTGGAAGACGCTTTGCGTGACCGCGAAGTTCACGTCGTGGCCGATCATGTCGGTCAGCTCGAAGGGCCCCATGCGGAAGCCGCCGGCCTCTCGCATCACCGCATCGATGGTCGCCACGTCGCCGGCCTGCTCGGTCAGCAGCCGCATGCCCTCGGCGTAGTACGGACGAGCGACACGGTTGACGATGAAGCCGGGCGTGGACTTGGCATGCACCGGCAGCTTGCCCCAGGCGGCGGCGACGTCGAAGACCGCCTGCGCCACGCCGGGCGCGGTGGCCAGGCCGCTGACGATCTCCACCAGGGCCATCAGCGGCGCGGGGTTGAAGAAGTGCATGCCGACGACCCGCTGCGGCTCGCGCAGCCCGGCGGCCACCGCGGTGATCGACAGCGAGGAGGTGTTGGTGGCCAGGATGCAGCTCGGCGACACCACGCCCTCCAGCTCGGCAAACAGCGTGCGCTTGACATCCAGCCGCTCGACGATGGCCTCGATGATCAGGCCCGCGTCGCGAAGGTCGAACGGTGCTTCGGCTTCGAACAGCCGCTCGCCGCAGGCGGCGGCGGCTTCGCGCGAGAGCTTGCCCTTCTCGACGAGGCGCGCCAACGTCGCGTTGATGCCGCGCACGGCCTTGGCGGCGGCGCCGGGTGCCTTGTCGAGCAGGCGCACCACGTGGCCAGCCTGCAGGGCGACCTGCGCGATGCCGGCGCCCATCGCACCGGCGCCGACGACGCCGACCACCGAGCCGGCGGGGATCGAATAGCTCATGTTCTCTGTCTCCCTGGTCTTGCTCTTCAGGCGCCGGTGAAACGCGGCGCGCGCTTTTCCATGAAGGCCGCCACGCCTTCGCGGTAGTCGTTGGTGCGACCGAGCTCGCGCATCGAATCGCGCTCCAGGTCGAGCTGCACTTCGAGCGTGTTCAGGCCGCTGGCCTGCAGCGCGAACTTGGTCTTGGCCAGGCCGCGCGTGGGCGCATCGGCCAGCTGGCGGGCGAGGGCGTCGACCTCGGCGGCCAACTGCTCGTCGTCGACGCACTTCCAGATCAGACCCCAGGCCGCGGCCTGCTCGGCGCTGAGCTTGTCGCCCAGCATCGCCAGGCCGGCAGCGCGCGCAGGGCCCAGCAGGCGCGGCAGGAAGTAGGTGCCGCCGGTGTCGGGCAGCAGGCCCAGCTTGCAGAAGGATTCGATGAAGCTCGCCGAGCGCGCGGCGATGACGATGTCGCAGGCCAGGGTGATGTTGGCGCCGGCGCCGGCCGCCACGCCATTGACCGCACAGAGCACCGGTATCGGCAGGCGGCGCAGCGCCAGCACCAGCGGACCATAGTGCTTCTCGATCGACTCGCCCAGGTCGGGCGGCGCATCACCCGGGGCGACGGCGCGGTCGCTCAGGTCCTGCCCGGCGCAGAAGCCACGGCCGGCGCCGGTCAGCACGAGCACGCGGATGCTCCGGTCCTCCGCGCCCTGGGCCACCTGGGCGAGCGCCTGCTTCACCTCGCCGTGCATCTTCAGGTTGAAGCTGTTGAGCCGCTCGGGGCGGTTCAGCGTGAGGCGGGCGACGCGTTCGCTGACTTCAAATCGAATCGTTTCGTAGGTCATCTCGTGGCTCCAGCGTGCGGGTTCAGTCATCCTGGTCGAAGTCGAGGACGACCTTGTCGGTGATAGGGAAGGCCTGGCAGCTCAGGACGAAGCCACGGGCGATCTCGTAGTCCTCGAGGGCGTAGTTGGCGTCCATCTCGACCTTGCCTTCGAGGACCTTGCAGCGGCAGGTGGCGCACACGCCGCCCTTGCAGGAGTAGCGGATGTCGATGCCATTCTTCAGGCCGGCGTCCAGGACGGATTCCTTGTCCTTGGCCATGGCGAAGCTGCGCTGCACGCCATCGACGACGACGGTGATCTCGCTCTCGCGCGGGTCGTTGGCGGTGGCGGGGCGCGGCGCCCGCGCCTTGGCTGGCGTGCCTGCGGCGAAGAGCTCGACCTTGATGTTCTCCTTGGCCATGCCGTGGGCCTGCAGGGCCTGCGACACCTCCAGCATCATGCTCTGCGGGCCGCAGATGAAGGCGGCTTCGTGGTCGGCGATGCGGATCCAGCGGGCGAAGAGCTCTTCGCACTTGGCCGCGCCAATGCGGCCGTTGAACAGCTCCACGTCCTGCGGCTCGCGGCTCATCATGTGGACGATGTTCAGCCGCTGCTGGTAGCGGTCCTTCAGGCTGGCGATCTCGTCGCGGAAGATGACCGACGACGAGGCGCGGTTGCCGTACAGCAGGGTAAAGCTCGAGCCCGGCTCGGCCGCCAGCGTCGTCTTGACGATCGACAGGATCGGCGTGATGCCGCTGCCGGCGGCCACCGCCAGGTAGCGCCGTGCCGCGTCAGGCACCAGCGGCAGGTTGAACTGGCCCGTGGGCGGCATCACCTCGATGCTGGCGCCGGGCTTGAAGTGGTCGTTGGCCCAGTTGGAGAACTGGCCGCCCGCCACGCGCTTGATGGCCACGCGCAGGTCCCCGTCCTGTACCGCGGAGCAGATCGAGTACGAGCGCCGCAGCTCCTCGCCCTCCAGCTGGGTGCGGAAGGTCAGGTGCTGGCCTTGCGTGAAGGCGAAGGTCTCGCGCAGCTCGCCGGGCACGGCGAGGGTGGCGACGATGGTGTCGCGCGTCTCCTGGTGGACGCTGGCGATGGTCAGGGGAAAGAAGCGGCTCATATGCGCGTCAGCACACCGAAGGGGGCTCAGTGGCACTTGAAGTGATCGAAGGGCTCGAGGCAGTCGAGGCAGCGGTAAAGCGACTTGCAGGGCGTCGAGCCGAATTCGCTGGTCAGCGAGACCCGGGCCGAACCGCAGCGCGGGCAGTCCGGCCGGGGGGCGACGTAGGCCGCAGGGCGGCCGCCGCGGCCGATCTGGCCGATGGAGATCGTCTGCTGCGCCGCCAGGCCGACCGGCGGGGCGATGCCGTAGTCGCGCAGCTTGCGCTTGCCCTCTTCGCTCATCCAGTCGGTGGTCCAGGGCGGCGAGAGGCGGTGGACGACGCGGGCGCGGCTCAGGCCATGGTCGCGCAGGCAATCCTCGACGCTCGCCTGGATGACATGGGTGGCCGGACAGCCGGAGTAGGTTGTTGTGATGGCGACGACGCACTCGGCGTCGTCGCCATCGTCCTCCCACTTCACTTCACGGATGACACCCAGGTCGACGATCGAGATCACCGGGATTTCCGGGTCCTCGATCTGTGCAAGCCAGCCCCACACCTCGTCGCAGCTCGGACGGTCCATCGCCGTCTCACCACTGCAGGCCGGGGTAGGCGCGCTGCATGAATTGCATCTCGGCAAGCAGGAAGCCCATGTGCTCGCTGTGCCGGCCCTGCTTGCCGCCGCGCTGCATCCAGGCATCGTCGGGCGGCAGGGCGAGGGTGGCGGCGGACAAGGTGCCGGCGAGCTGCTCGCGCCAGGCGCTGCGCAGCTGGGCCAGCTCGCCGATCACGCCGCAGGCTTGCATGGCGGTATCGACCTCGTCGGTGCTGAACAGCTCGCCGGTGTACATCCACAGGTCGTCCAGCGCGCGCTGCATGCGACGGTGGCTCTCCGGCGTTCCGTCGCCCAGGCGCACGACCATGCCGGCGCTGCGCCGCAGGTGGTAGGTCACCTCCTTGCGGGCCTTGTCGGCGATGCCGGCGATCTGCTCGTCGCTGGAGCCGGCCAGGGCGTCCAGCAGCAGCAGGTGCCAGCTGTCGAACAGGTACTGGCGCATCAGCGTGTCGGCGTAGTCGCCGTTGGGCTGCTCCACCAGCAGCGCGTTGCGGAACTCGTGGGCATCGCGCAGGTAGGCGAAGTCGTCCTCGGTGCGGCCCTTGCCTTCGACTTCGCCGGCATAGGTGAACCACAGCCGCGCCTGGCCGATCAGGTCGAGGGCGGTGTTGGCCAGGGCCATGTCCTCTTCGAGGGCGGGGCCCTTGCCGACCCATTCGGTCAGGCGCTGGCCGAGCACCAGGGCGTTGTCGCCCAGGCGCAGCAGGAACTGGAGCTTGTGGTCGCGCATGGTCGTCGCTCGCCTCAGAGGTTCTTCACGCCTTCGGGCATGGGGAAGAAGGTGGGATGGCGGTAGACCTTGCTGTTCGAGGGCTCGAACAGCGGCGCCTTGTCGCCGGGGCTGCTGGAGGCGATGTCGGATGCGCGCACGACCCAGATCCCCACGCCTTCGTTGCGGCGGGTGTAGACGTCACGGGCGTTGTTGATCGCCATCTCGGCATCCGGCGCATGCAGGCTGCCCACGTGCTTGTGCGCGAGGCCGTGCTGGCTGCGGATGAAGACCTCCCACAGGGGCCACTCTTTGCTCATGTTCTGTTCCTTCGGATCGTTCGACGCTCAGGCGGCCACGGCCTGCTCGTCCGCCTGCTTTGCGGCTTGCTTGTCGGCGTGGGCGACCAGGGCTTCGCGGAACCAGCGGCCTTCCTCCCAGGCATCGACGCGGGTGCGCAGGCGCTGGCGGTTGCAGGGGCCGTTGCCCTTGAGGACGTGGTGGAACTCGCTCCAGTCGATCTGGCCGTAGTCGTAGTGGCCGCGCTCTTCGTTCCAGCGCACGTCGGGGTCGGGGACGGTCAGGCCGAGGTGCTCGATCTGCGGCACGGTCTGGTCGACCATGCGCTGGCGCAGTTCGTCGTTCGAGTGCAGCTTGATTCGCCACTGGGCGCTCTGCGCGCTGTTGACCGAGTCGGTGTCAGGCGGGCCGAACATCATCAGCGAAGGCCACCACCAGCGGTTCAGCGCGTCCTGGGCCATCTGCTTCTGCGCGGCCGAGCCGCGGCACAGGGCCAGCATGATGTCGTAGCCCTGGCGGGCGTGGAACGACTCCTCCTTGCACACGCGGATCATGGCGCGCGAGTAGGGGCCGTAGGAGCAGCGGCACAGCGGGATCTGGTTGACGATGGCCGAGCCATCGACCAGCCAGCCCACGGCGCCCATGTCCGCCCAGCTCAGGGTCGGGTAGTTGAAGATGCTGGAGTACTTGGCCTTGCCGGAATGCAGGCCGTCGAGCAGTTCGTCGCGCGAGACACCCAGCGTCTCGGCGGCGCTGTAGAGGTAAAGGCCGTGGCCGGCTTCGTCCTGGATCTTGGCCAGCAGGATGGCCTTGCGCTTGAGCGTCGGCGCGCGGGTGACCCAGTTGCCCTCGGGCAGCTGGCCGACGATCTCGGAGTGGGCGTGCTGCGAGATCTGGCGGATCAAGGTGCGGCGGTAGCCTTCCGGCATCCAGTCCTTGGGCTCGATCTTGATGCCTGCGTCGATGCGTTCCTGGAACGCGCGTTCAGCGGGCGCCATCTCCTCCAGCGCCCGAACCCGCGCCGCGCCTGTCTCCACCAGTTGTGCGTACACCTCGAGAATCCTTCCTCACGGGCCCGAAGTCGTGGGCCCAAGCGATGAGGCGATCGTAGGAATCAGCGGTTCGAGGCGGCAGGTGCGATCTTCTGATGCGCGATCCGGGTTTCTACGGGGTCGACGGGCGGATCAGGCGATCAGTGTTCGGGGCCCTTGGCGAGGACGCGCACGGATGCGGCGCGTCTCGCCAGGCTTCGCGCCGGTGCGTTCAGCGCGCCCGCGCCAGCTCCGTCAGCAAACGGGCCGCCGCCTCTGCGGACGAGGCCGGGTTCTGGCCGGTGATCAGCAGTCCATCCCGCACCACATACGACTGCCAGTCGTCCCCGCGCTCGAAGCGACCGCCCAGACGCTTGAGTTCGTCCTCCACGAGGAAGGGCACCACGTCGGTCAGTTCCACCGCGGCTTCCTCGGAGTTGGTGAAGCCGGTCACGGTCAGGCCGTCCACGAGCGCCCGGCCATCCGGCCGCTTGGCGTGGCGCAGAACGCCAGGCGCATGGCAGACCAGCGCCACCGGCTTTCCTGCCTGCAAGGTGCTTTCGATCAGCTTGACCGAGTTGGGGTCCTCGGCGAGATCCCACAAAGGGCCGTGTCCGCCGGGATAGAACACCGCATCGAAGCCTTCGTGAGAGACCTCTGCCAGCGGTACGGTGCTTGCCAGCGCCGCCATGGCGCGGGCGTCCGCCTCGAATCGCCGGGTCGCTTCGGTGCGGAACGCCTCGGAGTTGCTCTTCGGATCCAGCGGCGGCTGGCCGCCGTGGGGCGAGGCCAGCACGATGTCGGCGCCGGCGGCCTTGAACTCGTAGTAGGGGGCCGCGAGCTCTTCGAGCCAGAAGCCGGTCTTGAGGCCGGTGTTGCCCAGTTCATCGTGGGAGGTCAGGACCATCAGGATCTTCATCTTCATTCCTTTGCGGAGGTGGGAGTGGCGAGGGAAGGGGACACCGGCTGAGCCACTATTAGACCGGTCGTCTAGTTTCATGCCCGAAAAAAATGCGCCGTGCGCATTCCTTCGGGCCCGCCCGCCTTCAGCTAGCGGGCAGGTGCAATATCCGGCGTGTCATCTGCAGTGCTGCTTCGAACGGCTGGGCGTCTCGCACGATCTTCGCCATCACGCTGGCGCCCAGCCACAGTTGGTAGAGGTTCTGCGCAACTTCAGCGGCGCGTCCTTCGACTTCCAGGGAGCCATCGGCTGCCCCAGCCTCGATGGCGACCGCGAGACGGCCGATGATCTCGGCCGTGCCGGTCTTGAGCGCCTGGCGCATCGACTCGGACAGGTCGGACACCTCCGCCCCCAGTTTCACCGCCAGGCATTTGCCCTGGCAATCGAAACTCCGCTGCGTCTGCGCCCATTGGAGCCAGTAGTTCATCAACCGCTGCGCCGCGCTTTGGCCCGGCATGTTCAGCGTCCGGTCCATGTCGGTCAGGTAGCCGTCGAAATACTCCGTCAGCAGCGCTTCGCCAAGGGCATCCTTGGACTCGAAGTAGTGATAGAACGACCCCTTCGGGACCTTGGCTGAACTCAGGATCTCGTTCAAGCCCACCGCGGAGTAGCCTTTGCCGCTCATGATCCTTTGGGCGGCGTCAACGATGCTCCGGCGGGTGTCGAAGGTGTCCTGGGAGGGGCGCATGACCATCACTGTAGACGAGAGTAGACCAGTCGTCTAGTGGCGTTGATCAACTTTCCGCAACGAAGGTCTCGATCTGACCAACGTCCGTTGGCGCGAAGTCTGAATGCCCGCGGTCCACTTGGGCTTCGGGTTGGGACTGTCAGCTTCGTGCGCCGCGCAGGCCCTCTGGGCCTTCCGCTCACTTCACCAACTTCACCTGCGCCCTCCACAGGTCCACCATCAGCCCACCCGCCTCGAACAACCGGCAATCCGACTCGGACGCGCTCACGAGCACCAGCCGGTCCCCCGACCACGTCCAGTCATGGCTGGCCCAGCAATCGCCGATTCCCCGCCCCTTGGCCGCCTCGTGCAGGTCCAGCGTGCTCTCGGCGCCGAGGCCCTCGCTCACCAGCGTGTCGTTCGTGCTGCCATCGGGCATCGGCAGGCCGAGTCGGCGCGCGCGGTGCGGGGGCCGGTCGTCGACCTGCCAGACGCGGCTGCCGGTCTGGTAGGCGCCGCGCCAGCAGGGCTGCAGCACGAGCAGCGTGGTGGGCGTCAGGCGCACCAGTTCGAGCAGAGCGGGATCGAAGTCGGGGCAGTCGTCCTCGGTGTGGGGCAGTAGCGCGCCGACCGCGGGGGCGAGCTTCAGATCGGCTGGGGTGGTGGGAGGCAGCGGTGCGGCCTTCACCACCGGCACGGTGGGTGCGGGCACGGACGCCTCGGGCTTCGTGCCCTTGCGCACCAACGCGCCGGGCGTGCCGACGCGGCCCTGCAGGTCGTCCATCTTCAGCAGCGCGGCCGCCGCCCCGTCCAGCGACACGTGCCATTGCGCGCTGCCGGCCGAGAGCCGGATGACGTCGCCCTTCTGCACCGCGGCCAGCAGCGCGGGCACGCGCGACGCGGGCAGGTCGGGCTCCGACTGCTGCGCAGTCGTCGCGGGCATGTCGAAGCGCAGCGCGCCCGCCTGCACCCGCACGGCCTGGCCGGCGGCGGGCATCGGCGCGTTCTCGTCAATGCTGCTGTAGGCGAAGTGCAGCACGGGCGGTTGGCCGGGGCCGGCCTCGCGCCGGATGATCAGCGCGGCCCGGCCGCCGGGCGGCGCGTCCTCACCCTGGCTGCCGTAGCCCTGCGCCTCGCAGCGCCGCGTGTTGTCGCAGCCGACCACCCAGTCGCGGAAGCTGTGCAGCGTCCCGAGGCCGTCGGCGGCGAAGGCCGTGCCGGAGAGCATTGCGAGGGCGGCGAGCAGCGAGCGGAACATGCAAGGGGCCTGGAGATCGGTGACGGGATCGAAAACGACCTCCGGGTCGGTGTCGACACGGTTCATGCTAACTGGCGGAACCGCGGCTTCCGCGTCACTCCTGCGGGAGGTTGCCGCGGGCTTCATGGGACCGGAACGATCAGTCGACCAGCCGCTCGCGCATCGCGTATTGGACCAGTTCGGCGTTGCTGGCCAGGCCGAGCTTCTCGAGGATGCGGCTGCGATGCGTGCCGACAGTCTTCACGCTCAGGCACAGCTCCGTGCCGATGTCGGTGAGCGGGATGCCCTGGGCGATCTTCATCATCACCTGTCTCTCGCGCGGGGTGAGCGCGCCGTGGGGCGATTCAGGCGTCGAAGAGTCCGGAGCCGATGCGCCGAAGGCCGGCGTGACCCAGATGCCGCCGTCGGCCACGTGGCGAATCGCGCGCAGGAGCTCGTCGGTGTCTATGTCCTTGGAAAGGTAGGCGTTGGCCCGCGCCTTGTGGGCGAGCCGCGCGTAGTGCGCCTCTACGTACATGGACAGCATCACGACCGGCAGGCGTGGGTACTCGGTGCGCAGGGCGCTCAGCGTCTCCAGCCCGTTGCGGGCACCCATGTTGATGTCCATCAGCACCACGTCGTACTGGTGGCTGCGAATGAGCGAGAGGGCGGCGGTGCCGTCGGCCGCTTCGCCGGTGACGCAGATGTCGGGCTCGTCCAGCATCAGGCGCGCGATGCCGGCGCGGAAGATCTTGTGGTCGTCGACGACGAGGAGGCGGATGGCCATGGCAGAAGCCTTCAGGCGGGGGGCGTGACCGATGCCGGCAGGGGCAGCATCAACAGCAGTTCGGTGCCGCCGGCGCCGGCTGGGCGGGCGTGGAAGGTGGCGCCTATGTCGCGGGCTCGTTCGGCCATGCTGAACAGGCCGATCGCTCCCGGCCGGCGCGGGGTGGCATCGAGGCCGCGCCCGTTGTCGGCCAGCCGAAGCACCAGCGCCCCGGCCTTGGCCGACAGCTGCAGTTCGATCTGCGTGGCCTCGGCATGCCGCGCCACATTGGTCAGGGCCTCCTGCACGATGCGGTAGATCTGCATGGCCGATGCGGGTGGCAGCGCGTCGAACGAGCCGCTGCATCGAACATCCGTGGCCAGGCCGTGCCGGACGCCGAAACGCTCCACCGCCTGGGTCAGCGCGGCGCCCAGACCCAGCAGGTCCAGGCCGGCGGGCCGAAGCTCCTCGGAGACGGAGCGTGCCGTCTCGATGGTGTCCTGCATCAGCTCCACCAGCGGCGCGGCGATGGCGTGCAGCTCTTCCAGCCCAGGGGCTGCCGTGCGGCGCACGATGCGCGAGAGGTCGAACTTGGCCGAACTCAGCATGCCGCCGAGCACGTCGTGCACTTCACGCGCCAGGCGGGCGCGCTCGATCTCGCGAGTCGAGTTGATGTGCTTGAGCAGGCGGCGAAGCTGCTCGCGCGATTCGCGCACCGACGCCTGGGCCTGCACGCGCTCGGTGATGTCCAGCGCCACGCCGGCGATCGCCGGACGGCCACGGCACTCCACCCGCGAGGCATGGAGCTCGAGGTGAACCACTCTTCCATCCCGGTGCACGCCCTTGGTGACGTAGTGGATCGCGTTGACCTCGCCGCTGATGCGGCGCTGATAGTTGTGCATCACCTCGTCGACCGAGTCCTCCGTGACGCAGTCCACGATCCGCCGCCCGATGAACGCCGTGCGCTCGAAGCCGAACATCGCCGCGAAGGTGTCGTTGGCGTAGACGAAGCGCTCGTCCTGCACGACGTAGAAGCCGGCGAGCGACTGCTCCGCGATGGCGCGGAAAGGCACGTCGTCGAAGGCCAGGGCGAGGGTGGGCATCATAGGGGTCAGGCGGCGGCCGGGGGCAGGGGCAGGGCGGTCTCGTACTTCACTTCCTTGAGCACGACGTTGGAGCGCACGCCGGAGATGGACTTGAGCTTGAAGAGCTTGTCCTGCAGGAAGCGGTCGTAGGCCTTCATGTCCGAAGCGACCACCTTGATCACGTAGTCCGCCTCGCCGGTGATGCTGGCGCATTCCATGATTTCGGGGCAGGCGGCGGCGAGCCGTTCGAAATCCTCGGTGGCCTGCTCTTCATGGCGCACCAGGGTGACGTAGGCCCAGACGCAGACGCTCAGGCCCAGCTTCTCGCGATCCATCAGCACCACGTCGCCTCGCACCACGCCGCTTTGCTCCAGCTCCTTCAGTCGACGCCAGACCGGCGTGACGGACATGCCGACCGCATCGGCGAGCTGCTGCGCGCTCTGCTTTCCATGGCGCTGCAGGGCATCCACCAGGCGCCAGGCGACGCGGTCAAGATGAATCATCTCAATAGTCCTTCATTGTGAGTCGAAGTGAACTCGCTAGGTGCATTCTAGGCGGATTGAAAGAAACGCAAAACACGTAGTTCACGCATAGAATATTTCTATCAGCTAACGCCTTGATACAGCACCAATGAACGCTCCGTTGGACCTTGCGCCCGCCCTGCGCCAGTACGCCCTGACAGACAACCTCCGCGCAGAACGGGGCACGGTCTTCCTGACCGGCACCCAGGCGCTGGTGAGGCTGCCCTTGATGCAGAGGCGGCTCGATGAAGCCGCCGGCCTGAACACCGCGGGCTTCGTCTCCGGCTACCGCGGCAGCCCGCTGGGCATGGTCGACCAGCAGATGTGGAAGGCCCGCAAGTTCCTGGAGGCCGGCAAGGTCCAGTTCCTGCCGGCCATCAATGAAGACCTCGCCGCCACGGCCTGCCTGGGCACGCAGCGCGTCGCGCTCGATCCGCAGCGCACCGTCGAAGGCGTGTTTGCCATGTGGTACGGCAAGGGCCCCGGCGTCGATCGCTCGGGGGACGCTCTCAAGCACGGCAACGTCTACGGCTCCAGCGCCCAGGGCGGCGTCCTGGTGGTGGCGGGTGACGACCACGGCTGCGTGAGCTCGTCGATGCCGCACCAGAGCGACGCGGCCATGCAGGCCTGGAGCATGCCGGTGCTGCATCCGGGCAGCGTGGCCGAGTACATGGAGTTCGGCCTTTACGGCTGGGCGCTGTCGCGCTTCTCGGGCGCCTGGGTCGGCTTCAAGGCGATCTCCGAAGTCGTCGAGAGCGGCATGACCGTCAACCTCGATGAGGTGCCGACCCGCTTCGTGCTGCCGATGGACTACCAGCCGCCCGCGTCGGTCGGTTCGCTGCACGTGCGTTCGGTCGACCTGCCCTCGCTGGGCCTGGAAGAGCGGCTCGCCGCCAAGCTCGATGCGGTGCTCGCCTTCGCCCGCGTGAATTCGGTGGACAAGCACATCGTCGTTTCGCCGCAGGCCCGCCTCGGCGTGGTCACCGTCGGCAAGGCTCACCACGATTTCATGGAGGCATTGCGCCGCCTTGGCCTGAGCACCGAAGACCTGGCCGCCGCCGGCGTGCGCGTCTACAAGGTCGGCCTGGTGTTCCCGCTGGAGCCCACGCGGATGCTGGAGTTCGCGCGCGGCCTGGAGGAGATCCTCGTGATCGAGGAGAAGGGCCCGGT
>NZ_JBPZHD010000014.1:0-227813 GCF_051857595.1 Ideonella flava | reverse complement strand
TACAACCCCACGCGGCTGCACTCCACGCTGGGTTATCGCTCACCTGCCGACTACGAGCGCTGCCTTCTGCTGCAGCGCGCTTCCCTACCTATCTGAGTGTCCGGAATGGCTTGACCACGGCACACCTTTCCGTTCGGGCTGAGCTTGTCGAAGCCAGCGATGTGCCATTGGGCCCTTCGACAAGCTCAGGGTGAACGGCGGTGGGGTGGGCAGGCTCCCACTCCCACGGCTGGGATGAGCACCCCCCTTTCCGTTCGGGCTGAGCCTGTCGAAGCCAGCGATGTGCCATTGGGCCCTTCGACAAGCTCAGGGTGAACGGTGGTGGGTTGCAGCAGGCTCCCACTCCCACGGTTGGGATGGGGATCACCTTTCCGTTCGGGCTGAGCTTGTCGAAGCCTGGTGATGCGGGCCCTTCGACAAGCTCAGGGTGAACGGATTGGGGGCCATCGGCTCACACGTCCCTCCCCCGTTCTGCCTGAGCCTGTCGAAGGCCAGTGCGTCACTCGACCGTTGAGGCCGCTCAGGTCAGCAGCCTGTGTCGCATCGGCCGCAGAACGAACCAGGCCAGCAGCGCAGCCGCGCCGCTCATCCCCCCGGCGATCAGGAACACCGCGTGCCAGTCGCCGAGCACCGAGACCAGCACGCTCGACAGCGGCACCATCAGCGAGGCCGTGCCCTTGGCGGTGTAGAGCAGCCCCGCATTGGCGGCCGCGTACTTCGAGCCGAAGGTGTCGGCGCAGGTCGAGGGGAACAGGCTGTAGATCTCGCCCCAGGCGAAGAACACCAGGCCGGTGAGCAGCACGAAGACCACCGGGTGCGCGCCCGAATGGCTCAGGGCGAAGATGGCCACGGCCTCGAGCAGGAAGGCCGCCAGCATCGTCTCCTCGCGCCCGATCTTGTCCGACACCCAGCCGCAGATCAGCCGCGTCGCGCCGTTGAGCACGCGGTCCAGCGCGAGCGCAAACGTGAGCGCCGGCAGCACCAGGCCGAAGAGATCCACCGGCACATCCGCAATGCCGAAATGCACGGCGATAGGCGCCAGTTGCGCGGTGGCCATCAAGCCCCCAGCAGCCACGAGCGCGAAGATGAGGTACATCATCCAGAACACCGGCTGCCTCAGCACCTCGGCCGGGGTGTACTCGCGGCTCGATTGAGGCACGGCCGCCGAAGGCGGCGCCAGCGTGATTCGCGGCAGCAGCTCGTGCGGGTTGTCCAGCGCCAGCGCGAGGGCCATCACGACCAGCCCCTGGCCGAGGCCGAAATAGAGGAAGGCCGATTCGTAGCCGCGCGCCGCTATGACCATCGTGATGGGCAGCACGGTGAGCGCCGAGCCGGCGCCGAAGGCCGCCACCGTCAGCCCCACGGCCAGCCCGCGCTTGTCGGGGAACCACTTCAGCGCGCTGCCCACGCAGGTGCCGTAGACCGCCCCCGCGCCCAGGCCGCCGATGGCCGCCCCCACGTACAGCAGGCCGAGCGAGTCGGCCATCGCGTTCATGACCCAGGCGATGGCGCAGAGCAGGCCGCCGCCGAACACCACCGGGCGCGGGCCGGCCTCGTCCACCAGGTAGCCGGCAAAGGGCACGACAAAGGTCTGTGCAATCACGAAGACCGAGAAGGCCACCTGGACGGCCGCGTGGCTCCAGCCGAACCTGTCCGCCAGCGGGTTGACGAACAGTGTCCAGCCGTACTGCAGGTTGGCGACCATCGCCATGCAGACCAGGCCCATCGCCAGCTGCACCCAGCGGTGGGCCGCGCCCGGCGCGGGCAGGTCCCCGAGGCCCGCGTCGAGCGGCGTGGCGGCGATCTCGCTGCTGCTGCGCTTCATCATCTTCACTCTACGCCTGCGCGGGGCCTTGCAGCCCGCCCTGGTGACGATCGTGACCAAGGTCACCCCCCTCTCGCATCTCCGGCCCGACACGCAACCGCAGGCACAGCCGCGTGCCGGCGCCGGGCCGGCTTTGCAGCTCGAGCCGGGCGCCTATCAGCTGGGCATGCTCGCGGATGCCGGTGACGCCGAAATGGCCGGGGTAGCTCGACTCCGGATCGAAGCCGACACCGTCGTCGGCGATCACCAGCTCGATCTCGCCATCGCCCGCCTGCAGCAAGGCCACCTCGACATGCGCCGCGCGGGCATGGCGGTCGATGTTTCGCAGCGCCTCCTCGGCAATGCGGAAAACTGTCTCGGCCCGCTCGTCGGCGAAGCTCGCCGCCTGGGGATCGGCCCGGTAGCTGACCTCCAGCCCGGTGCGCTCGGCAAAGCGCACGGTCGCGCCGCTGAGCGCGGCCCCCAGGCCCAGGTCGCGCACCGCGTTCAGGCGCATGTGGCTCACGGCGTCACGCGCCTCCTTCAGGCCCTCGCGCGCCACCTCCTCGGCTCGCTCCAGCTCGGCGGCCAGGCGCTGCGGATCGTGGGCATGGAGCATGCGCAGGGTGCGAACCTCGACCAGCATCTCCATCATCGAATGGGCCAGGGTGTCGTGCAGGTCGCGGGCGAAGCGCAGGCGCTCGCGCACGACGGCGGCATAGCGGCTGTCGGCCGCCAGGCGCTCGACCTCGCGGGTGCGCGCCTGCACGCGTTGCTCGAGTTCGCGGGTGAGCTGGTCGAGCTCCGCATGCTCCTGCCGCAGGGCGTTCAGCAGGCGGCCGAAGGCGCGGCCCAGGACCGCCACTTCATCGAAGCCGGCCGGCTCCACGATCCCTTCGGCCTCCTGGTTGGCCACCTTGCGCACCTGCGATGTCAGGTCGCTCAGCCGCCGCGTGAGCCGGCGCGCGAAGGCCACGCCTATCAGCGCCGCAAAGATGCTCAGCAGGATGGAAATGGCGGTGAGCTTCTCCTGCAGGGTGCCGCCGTGCCCGCTCTCTTCGCTGGGCTGGACCACCGCCACGCGGATGCCCAGGCTGCGCAGGCCTGGCGCGCGCGACAGCGGCGCGGTGACGACCACCTGGTGCTCGCCGTTGCCGCCGATCTGGAGCGAGGCGCGCGGCAGGGTCAGCGGCACGTCGGCGGACGACTCTTCAGGCTGCTGGAAGACGATGTCGTGTCGGTCGTCGAGCAGCAGCACGCGGGCCCTCGGATCGGGCTTGGCCTCCTCGCGCGCGGCCTCGACGATCTTGCCGAGCCGCTGGCGCGAGGGCAGCGCCAGGACCCCGCCCGGCCCGGCCACCGCACCTTCCAGATCGATGGCCAGCCGGGTGGCGAAGCGCATCATCTGCGCGTCGCGCTGGGCCAGCATGCTGTTGAGGGCGAAGTCGCCGACGGTCAGCAGCGCCAGCGCGATGGCCAGCGACAGCACGACAGCGAACCAGGCCACCGCGGTCGCCAGGCTGCGCCTGGGATCCAGGGCTTGCAGGTATCGGGACATCGACTTGTAGTGCCGGCGTTCGGGGGCTGACGCCGGTCATCGTCTCCTCGTGGCCGACACGAATACCGCTGCCGCAGCCACTGCCGTATATTGCCTTGAACCCTCGCCGATCCATCCTAGCGGCGGCCCTAAGGACAGCATGAATTCCGTCACCGAGCGAGCCGGCACCCAGCGCATCCGCGTGCTGATCGTCGACGACCAGGCCCTGGTCAGGCGCGGGCTGGCGCTGATGCTGTCGCTCGAGTCGGACATGGAGGTGGTGGGCGAAGCCGGTGACGGCATGGAGGCGATAGAAACGGCCCGGCGCCTGCGCCCGGACGTGGTGTTGATGGACCTGCACATGCCGCGCAAGGGTGGCGTCGCGGCCACGCGCGAGATCACCGCCGCCCTGCCCCAGACCCACGTGCTGGTGCTGACCACCATGGAAGCCGAGCAGAGCGTGTTCGATGCCCTGCGCGCCGGCGCCCTGGCCTACCTGCTCAAGGACGCGACCGAGGTCGAGGTGCTGGAGGGCATCCGCGCCGTCCACCGCGGCGAATCACGCCTGACGCCACAGATCGCCCGCAAGGTGCTGGACCAGTTCCGCCGCCTGTCCGCCCTCGAGCCCAAGCCCACCTACCAGCCCCCGGTGGAAGAGGATCCGGCCGCCTCCTTGAACGACAAGGAGACCAAGGTCCTGCAGCTCATCGCCGAAGGCAAGAGCAACAAGCAGATCGCCGGCCTGCTCTTTCTCGCCGAGGGCACGGTGAAGAACTACGTCAGCCGCATCATGGAGAAACTGCATGCCGGCAGCCGCACGGAGCTGGCGGTCATGGCCTTGCGGCAGAAACGGGTCGAGTGAACGCTACTCGTGGCGCGCCAGGGCGCGGACCACGTCCGACTGCGTGATCATCCCCACCAGCCGGCGCTCGCCATCGATCACCGGCACGTGGTGGTGCCCGGTGCTGGAGAACAGCGGCAGCAGGTCGCCGATCGGCCTGTCCTGGCTCACCACCCGAACCTGCCTCGCCATGATCTGGCCGACCGTCTCGGGCTTGTCACTGTGGGTCGTCGGCGTGGGCCGGATGAGCGACGCGAGTCGCCGCGGCCACTCGGCCTGCGCGTCCACCTTGGCCTCGCGCATGAAATCCGCCAGGGTGACGATGCCCACCAGCCGCTGCGCCCGGTCGACCACCGGCAGCGACTTGATCCGGTGCTGGCGCAGCAGGGCCCAGGCCTCCTGCAGCGGCGTGCCGAAGCTCACCGCCACCGGATCCTGCGACATCACCTCGGCGCAGCGCACCTGCCCCGAGCGGCGCCGCCAGGCCTGCGCCTGCGCCTGCTCCAGCAGCATGTGCAGGTCCTCGCGGCTGAGGTCCAGCACCTGGTTGTAGCGGGCCAGCACGGCGTCGAGGTCGGCGTCGGTGAACGAGCGGTGCCGCACCTCGTCGACCTTCGGGCCCACCGCATGGCGCTGCGGGTAGGTCCGGCCGGTGGCGTGGTTGTAAAGAACCCCCGCCAGCGACAGCAGCAGCGAGTTCACGAGGACCGGGTAGACCGCGAACCCCGGATCACCGACGCCGGCCATCACCATCAGCAGCGCACAGGCGCCGCCCGGCGGATGGAGGCAGCGCAAGGCGAACATCAGCCCGATCGCCACGCCCACGGCCAGTGCCGCGGCCCAGGGGGTGCTGCCCAGCAACTGCACGAAAGCGATGCCGACCAGCGCCGACAGGGTGTTGCCGCCGACCACGCTCCACGGCTGCGCGAACGGGCTCGCCGGCAAGGCGAACACCAGCACCGCGCTGGCCCCTATGGGCGCCACCAGCCACGGCAGGCTGGCATGCGGCGGCGTGAAGGCGTGGCACAGCAGTGCCGTGAGCAGGACACCGAGCAGTGCGCCCAGCGAAGCGCGCCAGCGCTCCTTGCCGTCGACCGTCTGGTCAGGCGGAAGGAAGTCGCGCCAGCTCGCACCCGAAAGCGTGCGCAAGCGGAGGCTGCCGACCTTCACGCGAGTCGGGCGCGGTGCTGCTGCAGCGCCTGCAGCACGATGGCGTTCAGGCCCTCGCCATGCGCCTTGTCCAGGTGCTCGAGGATGCCGCGCCGCATGCGCGGCTCCCAGAAGCGCTGGATGTGCGTGGCCAGGTCGGCCCGCGCCTCGTCGGCATCGGGCATGGCGGCGAAGAAATCGCCGATGCTGTTGGCCATCTGGATGAGGTGCTCGGTGTGCATCGTGTCAGGTGGTCGTCGGTTCGAGGATCAGGCGGTCGGCATGGCTGTAGGCCACCCAGTCGACCCCGCGCGCGAAGCCGATCAGGCAAAGCCCGGCCTCCTGTGCACTGCGCACGGCCAGGGCGGTGGGGGCGGAGATGGCGGCCAGCACGCCGACGCCGGCACGCACCGTCTTCTGCACCATTTCGTAGCTGGCGCGGCTGGTCACCGCGAAGAAGCCCGCCCGCGCATCGGTACGACTGCGCGCGAGTGCGCCGATCAGCTTGTCGAGCGCGTTGTGGCGGCCGACATCCTCGCGCAGCAAGTGGATCTCGCCGGAAGGGTCGCACCACGCGGCGGCATGGGTTGCGCCGGTCGCGGATTGTAGGTGCTGCTGCCTTCGCATCGTGCCCAGCGCCCGGGAGAGACCGTCGACATCGATGGACAAAGAAGTGACTCGCGAATCGATGCGCGGCAGCGCCTGCGCCAGGCTCTCGACGCCACACAGGCCGCAGCCGGTGCGGCCGGCCAGCGTGCGGCGGCGCTCCTTCAGCTTGGCGATGCAGCGGCTCGCGACCTCGATGTGCACCACGATGCCCTCGTCGACCTGCTCGACCTCCACGTCGTGCAGGTCGCCGGGCCGGTCGATGATCCCCTCGCCCAGGGAGAAGCCGTATGCAAAGTCCTCCAGGTCGAGCGGCGTGGCGAGCATCACTGCATGGGAGAGGCCGTTGAACTGCAGGGCCACCGGCACCTCGTCGGCCACGAGGTCGTCGACCATGCGCGGCACGCCGCCGTGGCAGGCGAGCGCCTGCAGGGACGCGGAACCGGGGACGGGGGCGAGGGTGTGCATCGCCGTCATTCCTTGCCGAGCAGCTCGAGCTGCTTCTCGTTGAAGCGCACGTACTCGACCTGCCACTCCGAGGGCTGCGCCACCTTGCTGACCTGGACCGCCGTGACCTTGTACTCGGGGCAGTTCGTCGCCCAGTCGGAGCTGTCGGTGGTGATCACGTTGGCGCCCGACTCGGGGAAGTGGAAGGTCGTGTAGACGACGCCCGGCTGCATGCGATCGCTGACCCTGGCCCGCAGCACCGTCTCGCCGGCACGGCTGGTGATGCCCACCCAGTCCTCGTCCTTGATGCCGCGCTCCTCGGCGTCGTGCGGATGCAGTTCCAGCCGGTCCTCGTCGTGCCACAGGTTGTTGGGCGTTCGCCGCGTCTGCGCGCCGACGTTGTACTGGCTGAGGATGCGGCCGGTGGTGAGCACCAGCGGGAACTTGCGCGTCACCTTCTCGGGCGAGGCCACATACTGCGTGATGACGAAGCGGCCCTTGCCGCGCACGAACTCGTCGACGTGCATGATCGCCGTGCCGTCCTCGGCCGTCTCTTCGTTGCAGGGCCATTGCACGCTGCCGAGCTTGTCGAGCTTGGCGTAGCTGACGCCATGGAAGGTCGGCGTGAGCGCCGCGATCTCGTCCATGATCTGCGACGGGTGGGTGTAGTCCATCGGGTAGCCCAGCGCCTTCGACAGCTCGACGGTCACCTCCCAGTCGGCCAGGCCGCCCAGCGGCTTCATCACCTTGCGAACCCGCGAGATGCGGCGCTCGGCGTTGGTGAAGGTGCCGTCCTTCTCCAGGAAGCTGGAGCCGGGCAGGAAGACATGCGCGTACTTCGCCGTCTCGTTGAGGAAGATGTCCTGCACCACCAGGCACTCGAGCCGCGACAGGGCCTCGGTCACGTGCTGGGTGTTGGGGTCCGACTGCACGATGTCCTCGCCCTGCACGTACATGCCCTTGAAGCTGCCCTCCATGGCGGCGTCGAACATGTTGGGGATGCGCAGGCCCGGCTCCGACGCAAGCGGCACGCCCCACGCGGCCTCGAACTCGGCGCGCACGATGCTGTCGGACACGTGGCGGTAGCCCGGCAGCTCGTGCGGGAAGGAGCCCATGTCGCACGAGCCCTGCACGTTGTTCTGGCCGCGCAGCGGGTTCACGCCCACGCCCTCGCGGCCGACGTTGCCGGTGGCCATCGCGAGGTTGGCGATGCCCATCACCATCGTCGAGCCCTGGGCGTGCTCGGTGACGCCCAGGCCGTAGTAGATGGCCGCGTTGCCGCCGGTGGCATACAAGCGCGCAGCGCCGCGCAGCTCTGCTGCCGGCACGCCTGTCACGGCTTCCGTGTATTCGGGCGAGTTCTCCACCCTGGCCACGAAATCGCGCCACTGCTGGAAGGCCCTTTCCTCGCAACGCTCGGCGATGAAAGCCTCGTTCAGCAGGCCCTCGGTGACGATGACGTGCGCCAGGGCGGTGATCACGGCCACGTTGGTGCCCGGGCGCAGCTGCAGGTGATGGTCGGCGCGCACGTGCGGCGCCGAGACCAGGTCGATGCGGCGCGGGTCGACGACGATGAGCCGCGCTCCCTCACGGATGCGCTTCTTCATGCGCGAGGCAAACACCGGGTGCGCATCGCTCGGGTTGGCGCCGATGACCATGATCACGTCGGACTTCTCGACCGACTTGAAAGTCTGCGTGCCGGCCGATTCGCCGAAGGTCGCCTTGAGGCCGTAGCCGGTGGGCGAGTGGCAGACCCGGGCGCAGGTGTCGACGTTGTTGTTGCCGAAGGCCGCGCGGATCAGCTTCTGGACGAGGTAGGTCTCCTCGTTGGTGCAACGCGAGGAGGTGATGCCGCCGATGGAATCACGCCCATGCCTTGACTGGATGCGGCGGAACTCCGAGGCCGCATGCGCGAGCGCCTCTTCCCACGACACCTCCTGCCACGGGTCGCTGATCTTCGCCCGGATCATCGGCTTGGTGATGCGGTCCTTGTGCGTGGCATAGCCCCAGGCGAAACGGCCCTTGACGCAAGAGTGGCCCTCGTTGGCCTTGCCGTCCTTCCACGGCGTCATGCGCACGACCTGCTCGCCCTTGACCTCGGCCTTGAAGCCGCAACCCACGCCGCAATAGGCGCAAGTCGTGACCACGCTTTTCGTAGGCATGCCGAGCGAGATCACGCTCTTGTCCTGCAGCGTCGCGGTCGGGCAGGCCTGCACGCAGGCGCCGCAACTCACGCACTCGCTGTCCATGAAGGTCTCGTCCTGTCCCGGCGACACGCGCGAGTCGAAGCCGCGGCCGGAGATCGTCAGCGCGAAGGTGCCCTGCGTCTCTTCGCAGGCCCGAACGCAACGGTTGCAGACGATGCACTTGCTCGGGTCATAGGTGAAGTACGGGTTGGACTCGTCCTTCTTCGCCTGCAGGTGGTTGGCGCCTTCGAAGCCGTAGCGAACGTTGCGCAGCCCCACTGCGCCGGCCATGTCCTGCAGCTCGCAATCGCCGTTGGCGCCGCAGGTCAGGCAATCCAGCGGGTGGTCGGAGATGTAGAGCTCCATCACGTCGTGGCGCAGCTTGCCGAGCTTGTCGCTCTGCGTGCGCACCTTCATGCCGGCTTCGGCGGGCGTGGTGCACGAAGCCGGATAGCCGCGCCGGCCCTCAATCTCCACCAGGCACAGGCGGCAGGAGCCGAAGGGCTCCAGGCTGTCGGTGGCGCACAGCTTGGGCACGCCGATGCCGGCCTCGATGGCGGCGCGCATCAGCGATGTGCCGGCCGGCACGGTGACCTGCTGGCCGTCGATCTCGAGCGTCACCTGTGCCTCGGACCCACTCTTGGGCGTGCCGTAGTCGACTTCGTTGAATGGCTGCATGGGTGTGTGTCTCTTCGGTCGTGTTCTTCAGGCGGCCTGCTGGTCCGGCGGGACGAGGCCGAAGTCCTGCGGGTAGTGGTCGAGCGCCGACAGCACCGGGTACGGCGTCATGCCGCCCATGGCGCACAGGCTGCCGGCGAGCATGGTGTCGCACAGGTCTCGCAACAGCCTCTCCTGTTGCGGCCGGTTGTGGTTGGCTACGATCTTGTCGATGACTTCGACGCCGCGCGTGGAGCCGATGCGGCAGGGCGTGCACTTGCCGCAGGACTCGACGGCGCAGAACTCCATCGCGAAGCGCGCGAGCTGCGCCATGTCCACCGTGTCGTCGTGCACCACCACGCCGCCGTGGCCGAGGACCAGGCCTTTGCCGGTGTAGACGTCGTAGTCCAGCGGCAGGTCCCACTGCGATTCAGGCACGTAGGCGCCCAGCGGCCCGCCGACCTGGATGGCCTTGACCGGCCGGCCGCTTCGGGTGCCGCCGCCGATGTCGAAGACCAGCTCGCGAAGGCTCAGGCCGAAGGGCAGCTCGAACAGGCCGCCTCGCCTGATGTTGCCGGCCAGCTGGAAGGGCAAGGTGCCGCGCGAGCGGCCGCTGCCGAAGTCCTGGTAGAACTTCGCGCCCTTCTCCAGGATCGTCGGCACCGCGGCGAAGGTGAGCACGTTGTTGATCACCGTGGGCTGGCCGAACAGGCCGCTGAGGGCCGGCAGCGGCGGCTTGGCGCGCACGATGCCGCGCTTGCCTTCGAGGCTCTCCAGCATCGCGGTCTCTTCGCCGCAGACGTAGGAGCCGCCGCCGACGCGCGCCTCGATGTCGAAGGCCTTGCCCGAGCCGAGCATGGAGGCGCCGAGCACACCCGCCTCGCGTGCGGCCTTGAGTGCACGCTCGAAGGTGGCGATGGCGTGCGGGTACTCCGAGCGGATGTAGACGAAGCCCTTGCTGGCGCCGACCGCGAGCGCGGCGATCGCCATGCCTTCGATCAGGAGGTAGGGGTCGCCTTCGAGCAGCATGCGGTCGGCGAAGGTGCCGGAGTCGCCCTCGTCGGCATTGCAGACGACGTACTTCTGCCTGGACGAGGTCTGGGCGACCGTGCGCCACTTGATGCCGGCCGGGAAGGCTGCGCCGCCGCGGCCGCGCAGGCCCGAGTCCAGCACCGATTGAACGATGGCCTCCGGCGTCGTCGCCAGGGCGTTCTTCAGGGCGGTCCACGGTACCGGTGCGATCGGGTCATCCAGGCCGCAACGCGAGAAGGTCAGCCGCTGCTGGCGCTTGAACTCCGGCAGGTCCTCGGTGTGACCCAGGCGCAGCGGATGCGCCCCGCCTTCGAGCCAGCCGGCGTCGAACAGCGTGCGCACGTCGTCCGGAGTGACGGGACCATAGGCGATGCGGCCGGCCGAGGTCTGCACTTCGACCAGGGGCTCCAGCCAGGTCAGGCCGCGCGAGCCGTTGCGCACGACCTTGACCGAAAGCCCGCGGGCACCCGCCTGGCCCGCGATGGCGGCAGCCACCACGTCGGCATCCATCGCCAGCGCGGACGCATCGCGCGGCACGTAGATCACGGTGCTCATCGGAAATCCCCCGCCTCGGCCATCAGTTCATCCAGCTTTGCGGGCGTCATGCAGGCATGCGGCTGGCCTTGCAGCATCACCGCCGGCGATTGCGCGCAAAGGCCCAGGCAGTACACCGCCTCGACCGTGCAGCTGCCATTCGCCCGGGCCTGTGCCAGCAGCGCCTCGCCGCCGACCGAGCGGCACGACTCGGCACGGCAGACCTGCAGCACCGGCCCGCGCGCCGGCTCCTGGCGGAAGTGGTGGTAGTAGGTGATGACGCCGTGCACCTCGGCCCGCGACAGGTTCAGCGCCTGGGCGATCTGGCCGACCGCCCCGGAGGGCACGTGGCCCAGCGCGTCCTGCACGCCGTGCAGCACCGGCATCAAGGGGCCATCGAGATGGCGCCGTTCTGCGATCACCCGCGCCACCGCTTCACGGTTGTAAGGCGCTTGTCTCACGGGTGGTGCGATCACTGTCTCGCTCATGCGGATCTCTGGTCGGGATCAAGGTGGAGCCGACTATCGCGCCCCGCTGTTTCGGGGGCCGTTGACCGCAGTCAAGATTCGAAAAAACCCCCGAACCGGTCCCTCGTGACGAATGGCACTTTCTTCAAGTCTTGACTGCGGTCAACAGCGAAATGCTGCACGCCACCGGACCATTCGCCCCAATCGAAACCTGGCCGATCAAGGCCGCAGGAGGCACGAGATGGCGAAGATGAAGGCCGTGATGGCCGCGGTTCTGGTGATGGAAAAAGAGGGCGTCACGCAGGCCTTCGGCGTGCCGGGCGCGGCTATCAACCCGATGTACGCCGCCCTGCGCGAGCGGCAGACCATCAGCCACATCCTGGCGCGCCACGTCGAGGGCGCGTCGCACATGGCCGAGGGCTACACGAGGGCGCGAGCCGGCAACATCGGCGTGTGCATCGGCACCTCGGGCCCCGCGGGCACCGACATGATCACCGGCCTGTACTCGGCCGGCGCGGATTCCATCCCCATCCTGTGCATCACTGGCCAGGCGCCGCGCGCCAGGCTGTACAAGGAGGACTTCCAGGCGGTCGACATCGAGTCCATCGCCAAGCCGGTGACCAAGTGGGCCGTCACCGTGCGCGAGCCGGCGCAGGTGCCGCGCGCCTTCCAGCAGGCCTTCCACCTGATGCGCTCGGGCCGCCCGGGCCCGGTGCTGATCGACCTGCCCTTCGACGTGCAGATGGCCGAGATCGAGTTCGACATCGAGACCTACGAGCCGCTGCCGGTCTACAAGCCCGCGGCGACGCGCAAGCAGATCGAGAAGGCGCTGGACATGCTGGCCGCGGCCGAGAGGCCGCTCATCGTCGCCGGCGGCGGCATCATCAACGCCGATGCGAGCGCGCTGCTGCAGGAGTTCGCCGAGCTCACCGGCGTGCCGGTGATCCCCACCCTCATGGGCTGGGGCACGATCCCCGATGACCACCCTCTGATGGCCGGCATGTGCGGCCTGCAGACCAGCCACCGCTACGGCAACGCGACGATGCTCGCGAGCGACTTCGTGCTGGGCATCGGCAACCGCTGGGCCAACCGCCACACGGGCTCGGTGGAGACGTACACCAAGGGCCGCAAGTTCGTCCACGTGGACATCGAGCCCACGCAGATCGGCCGGGTCTTCATGCCCGACTTCGGCATCGTGAGCGATGCGAAAGCCGCGCTGGAGCTCTTCGTCGAGGTGGCGCGCGAACGCAAGGCCGCCGGCACGCTGGGCGACTACTCCGACTGGTCCAGCCGCTGCGCCGAGCGCAAGCGCCTGATGCTGCGCAAGAGCCACTACACCGAGGCCCCCATCAAGCCGATGCGGGTGTACGAGGAGATGAACGCGGCCTTCCCGCGCGACACCACCTACGTCACCACCATCGGCCTTTCGCAGATCGCCGGCGCGCAGTTCCTGCACGTGTACGGGCCGCGCCGCTGGATCAACTGCGGCCAGGCCGGGCCGCTCGGCTGGACCATCCCCGCCGCGCTCGGCGTGGTGGCGGCCGATCCGACGCAGATGGTGGTCGGCCTGTCGGGCGACTACGACTTCCAGTTCCTGATCGAGGAGCTGGCGGTCGGCGCGCAGTTCCGCCTGCCCTATGTGCACGTGCTGGTGAACAACAGCTACCTCGGGCTCATCCGCCAGGCGCAACGCAACTTCGACATGGACTACTGCGTGCAGCTGGCCTTCGAGAACCAGAACATGTCGGACGAGGACGGCGACCTGCGCGGCTACGGCGTCGACCACCAGGCCGTCGTGCAGGGCCTGGGTTGCAAGTCGCTCCGCGTGACCGACCCGGAGAAGATCCAGGGCGCGCTCGTCCAGGCCCAGTCCATGGCGCGCGAGTTCTCGGTGCCGGTGGTCGTCGAGGTGATCCTCGAGAAGGTGACCAACATCGCGATGGGCACCGAGATCGACAACGTGCGCGAGTTCGAGGACATCGATTGCCGCCATCCGGAAGGCATCAAGGGCCTGGAGCTGGCTGGGCTTCTGGCCTGAACTGAAAGGAGACCGGTCATGCCCCGTTTCGCCGCCAACCTGACCATGCTGTTCAACGAGGTGCCGTTCCTCGAGCGCTTCGAGCGCGCGGCCCGAGCCGGCTTCACGGCCGTGGAGTTCCTCTTCCCCTACGGCTGGACGGCCGAGGAGATCAAGTCGCGCCTGGACGCCAACCGCCTGCAGCTGGTGCTGCACAACCTGCCGGCCGGCGACTGGGACGGCGGCGAGCGCGGCATCGCCTGCCATCCCGACCGGGTGGAGGAGTTCCGCGCCGGCGTGGACCGCGCCATCGCCTACGCCAAGGTGCTCGGCGTGAAGCAGCTGAACTGCCTGGCCGGCAAGGCACCCGCCGGCGTGCCCGAGGACGCCCTGCGCTCCACCTTCGTCGCCAACCTGCGCTACGCCGCCCGCAAGCTGGCGGGCGCGGACCTGCGCCTGCTGATCGAGCCGATCAATCGCTACGACATCCCCGGCTTCTACCTGCACCGCACCGACCAGGCGTTGGGCATCCTGGACGAGGTCGGAGAACCTAACTTGTTCGTTCAGTACGACATCTACCACGCGCAGCGTACCGAGGGCGAGCTGGCCGCCACGCTGCGCAAGCATCTCTCGCGCATCGCCCACGTGCAGCTGGCCGACAACCCCGGTCGCCACGAGCCCGGCACCGGCGAGATCAACTACCCCTTCCTCTTCAAGCTGCTGGACGACATCGGCTACGAAGGCTGGATCGGCTGCGAGTACAAGCCCGCCGGCACCACCGAGGCCGGCCTGGGCTGGCGCCAGCAGATGGCGCTCTGAACCTTCGACAAAGGACTGCATTCCATGACCAAGCAACCCCTGAAGATCGGCTTCGTCGGCCTGGGCACCATGGGCACGCCGATGGCGGGCCACCTCATCGCCGCCGGCCACCAGCTCTTCGTCAACACCATCGGCAAGATCCCGCCTTCGATTGCCGACAGCACCGCCACCCAGTGCGTCAGCGTGCGCGGCGTGGCCGAACGGGCCGACATCATCTTCGTCATGGTCCCCGACACGCCGGACGTCGAGAAGGTGCTGTTCGACGAGAGCGGCCTCGCCTCCGGCCTCACCAAGGGCAAGGTGGTGGTGGACATGAGCTCCATCTCGCCCATCGCCACCAAGGAGTTTGCGAAGAAGATCAACGCCATCGGCTGCGACTACCTGGACGCGCCCGTCTCCGGCGGCGAGGTGGGGGCCAAGAACGCGACGCTGTCCATCATGGTTGGCGGCGACGAGGCGGTGTTCGCCAAGGTCAAGCCGCTGTTCGAGCTGATGGGCAAGAACATCACGCTCGTCGGCGGCAATGGCGATGGCCAGACGGCCAAGGTCGCCAACCAGATCATCGTGGCGCTCAACATCGAAGCCGTCGCTGAAGCCCTGCTCTTCGCCGCACGCGCCGGCGCCGACCCGGCCAAGGTGCGCGCGGCGCTGATGGGAGGCTTCGCTTCGAGCCGCATCCTCGAGGTGCATGGCGAGCGCATGATCAAGCGCACCTTCGACCCGGGCTTCCGCATCGAGCTGCACCAGAAGGACCTGAACCTGGCGCTTTCCAGCGCCCGCGCGCTCGGCGTCTCGCTGCCCAACACGGCGACGGCGCAGGAGCTGTTCAACGCCTGTAGCGCCCACGGTGGCAAGGGCTGGGATCACTCGGCGATGGTGCGGGCGCTGGAGAAGCTGGCCAACTTCGAGATCGGCGGATGACGGCCCCGAGGTCCGAGCTGCCGCCCGGCCCGGCCCCCGAGGGGGTCAAGGAACTTGGGAGCGGCCCTGCGTTCCTTGAGCGCATTCCTCCAGCAGATTTGCTGCGCCGGATGTTCGACGCGGCGATCGCCTCGGCCCAGCCCGACGTCTGCGTCCCGCTTCACCTGCCCGAGCCGCCACGCGGGCGGCTCCTGGTCATAGGCGCCGGCAAGGCCTCGGCGGCGATGGCGCGAGCGGTGGAGCGGCATTGGCGCGGGCCGCTGTCGGGCCTGGTGGTCACGCGCTACGGCTACGGCGCGGGCTGCGAGCACATCGAGATCGTCGAGGCGGCGCACCCGGTGCCGGATGCCGCCGGCCTGCGCGCCGCCGAGCGCATGCTGGCACTGGTGCAGGGCCTGACGGCGGACGACCTGGTGCTGTGCCTCATCTCCGGCGGCGGCTCGGCGCTGCTGCCGCTGCCCGTGCCCGGCGTGACCCTGCAGGACAAGCAGGCGCTCAACCGCGCCCTGCTCGCCTGCGGCGCGACCATCTCCGAGATGAACTGCGTTCGCCGGCACCTGTCGGCGATCAAGGGTGGGCGCCTCGCCGCGGCCTGCCACCCGGCCCGCGTGCTGACGCTGGCCATCTCCGACGTCCCCGGCGACCAGCCGGGCGACATCGCCTCGGGCCCGACGGTGGCCGACGCGACGACCTGCGCCGATGCGCTGGCCATCGTCGACCGGCACGGCATCGAGCTGCCCCCGGCGCTGCGCGAGGTGCTGGAGAACGGACGTGGCGAATCGGTCAAGCCTGGTGATCCGCGGCTCGCGGGGGCACGCTACGAGTTCATCGCCACCCCGCAGAGGGCACTCGAGGCGGCCGCCGACGTCGCCCACCGTGCCGGCTTCGCCGCCCACATCCTCGGCGACGCGATCGAGGGCGAGGCGCGCGACGTGGGCACCGTACTGGCCGGTATTGCGCGCCAGGTGGCCCTGCGCGGGCAGCCGTTCACGGCGCCTTGCGTGCTGCTTTCAGGCGGCGAGACGACCGTCACGGTGCGCGGTCCTGGCCGCGGCGGGCGCAATGTCGAATGCCTGCTGTCCACCGCCATCGCGCTCCATGGCCAACCGCGCATCCATGCGCTGGCCGGCGACACCGATGGAGTCGACGGCAGCGTCGACATCGCCGGCGCGGTCATCGGGCCGGACACCCTGGCCCGCGCTGTCGAGCTGGGCCTGAAGCCGCGCGAGGCGCTGGCCCGCAACGACGGCCACGGCTTCTTCCAGGCGCTGGGTCAGTCGGTGGTCACGGGGCCGACGAGGACCAACGTCAATGACTTCCGGGCGATCCTCGTCGAAGGGCCCTGACTCGCGAAGGAATTCATGCGCAAGGTCAAGCGAGTGATCTAGGGTTTTCCCTAGAATGGACTCAGTCCCGCTCCTCGTCGAATACCAGCCATGAATTCAGCCGTCACGACCGCCAAGCCCCTCGCTGCCCCGAGCGCCGGTTCCGAGACCTGGAACGAACTCGTCGCAGCGATGCCCATCGTCATTTTCTACCGCGCCGCCCGCGAGCTGCTGCGCCAGCGCGCCCACAAGCGCGCCGTGCTCGAAGCCTTCCGCCGCTGATCCGCTCTCGGGGGCCGTCCAGGGCACGAACTGCCCGATCAGCGACGCGCCCTCCCTCAGCAGGAAATCCTTGAACGCCTGAGCCACCGGCGGCAGGCGCTTGGTGCGCCGGTGCACCAGGTACCAGTGAAGCATCAGGGGGAAGCCCTGAACATCGAGCGCCCGCAGCTGGCCGCTCTGCAATTCGCGGCTCACCGTGTGGGCCGACAGGAAGCTCAGTCCGAAGCCCGCCATCACCGCCTGCTTGATGGTCTCGGTGCTGCGGATCTCCATCGCCACGTTCAGACCTGTCAGGTCGCCGCCGAAGCCCTCGCACATCGAGCGCCAGGTGTCCGAGCCGCGCTCTCGCACCACGAAGGGCTGGCGCATGACTTCCGCCGTCGGGATCCCCCGCCGCGTCACCATCGGGTGCGCCGGCGGCGCGACGATCACGTAGGGGTGCGGCGCGAAGGCCTGGTTCAGCGTGTCGAGGTCGGTGGGCGGCCTCACCATGATCGCGAGGTCGGTCAGGTTCTCGGCGATGTGGGCCAGCAGCTCCTCGCGGTTGTGCACCGTGAAGTTGAGCGTCACGCCGTGGTGGCGGCCCAGGAATTGCACCAGCAGCCGCGGGAAGAAGTAGTCGCCCGCGCTGATCACCCCCACGTTCAGCCGGCCGCCGCACACGCCACGGATGTGCGCCATCGCGGCTTCTGCCTGCTCGAACTGCTGGATGATGGTGCGGCTGATCTGCAGCAGCTCGGCGCCGGCCTGCGTGAGGTAGATCTTCTTGCCGAACTGCTCGAACAGCGTGTGGCCCGCATGCTCCTCGAGCTTGCCCACCTGCGTGGACACGGCGGGCTGCGTGAGGTGCAGCTCCTCGGCTGCTCGCGAGTAGCTCAGGTGCCGCGCCACCGCTTCGAAGACCTTGAGCTGCCGAAGCGTGGCGTTCTTCATTCCTACTCCACGGCCTTCACCGCGTCCTCGACCACCTTCTTCGCATCCCCGAACACCATCATCGTCTTGTCCATGTAGAACAGCTCGTTGTCGAGCCCCGCGTAGCCCGCGGCCATGGAGCGCTTGTTGACGATGATCGTCTTGGCCTTGTAGGCCTCCAGGATGGGCATGCCGTAGATGGGCGAGCCCTTCTGCAGCGCGGCCGGGTTCACCACGTCGTTGGCACCGAGGATCACCGCCACGTCGGCCTGGCCGAACTCGGCGTTGATGTCCTCCATCTCGTGGACCTGGTCGTAGGGCACCTCGGCCTCGGCCAGCAGCACGTTCATGTGGCCGGGCATGCGGCCGGCGACGGGGTGGATGGCGTACTTGACCTTGATGCCTTTGTCGGTGAGCTTCTGCGCCAGCTCCTTGACCGCATGCTGCGCACGCGCCACCGCCAGGCCGTAGCCCGGAACGATGATCACGCTCTCGGCATTGCCGAGGATGAAGGCCGCGTCGTCCGGGCTGCCGCTCTTGACCGGACGCTGCACCGCCTCGCCCTGCGCCGCGCCAGCCTCGCCGCCGAAGCCGCCGAGGATCACGCTGAAGAACGAGCGGTTCATCGCCTTGCACATGATGTAGCTCAGGATCGCGCCCGAGGAGCCGACCAGCGAGCCCGCGATGATGAGCATCGGGTTGCCCAGCGAGAAGCCGATGCCGGCCGCGGCCCAGCCCGAGTAGCTGTTGAGCATGGACACCACCACCGGCATGTCCGCCCCGCCGATCGGGATGATGATGAGCAGCCCCAGCACGAAGCTCAATGCCAGCATCAGGCCGAAGGCCAGCGGGTGCTGCGTGCCCATGAAGACCAGGCCCAGGCCGACGGTGGCGAGACCCAGCGCGAGGTTGAGCGCGTGCTGCCCCTTGAACGAGACCGGCGTGCCCTGGAACCAGCGAAGCTTGTAGCGGCCCGAGAGCTTGCCGAAGGCGATGACCGAGCCCGAGAAGGTGATCGCCCCGATGGCGGCGCCCAGGAAGAGCTCCAGCCGGTTCCCCGCGGGGATGGGCTCGCCGGCTTGCAGGCCGCTCAGCAGTGCCGAGGGCTCGGCCACCGCGGCCACGGCGATGAACACCGCCGCCAGGCCGATCATGCTGTGCATGAAGGCGACCAGCTCCGGCATCTTGGTCATCTCGACGCGCCTGGCCATGACGGCGCCCGCGGTGCCGCCGACCAGCAGGCCGATCAGCACGTAGCCCAGGCCGAGCGCATGCCCGCCGGCCAGCTTGACGATCAGCGCCGCGGTGGTGAGCGCGGCGATCGCCATGCCCGTCATGCCGAAGACGTTGCCGCGGATCGAGGTGGTGGGATGCGACAGGCCTTTCAGGGCCTGGATGAAGCAGACGCTCGCCGTGAGGTAGAGCAGCGTCACGAGATTCATGCTCATGCTCATGCTCGGCGCTCCTTCTTCTTGAACATCTCCAGCATGCGGCGGGTGACGAGGAAGCCGCCGAAGACGTTGACGGCGGCCAAAGCGACGGCCGCCACGCCCATGCTGCGGCCCAGCCAGGTCTCGGTCAGCGCCGCGGCCAGCATGGCACCGACGATGACGATGGCCGAGATGGCGTTGGTGACCGCCATGAGCGGCGTGTGCAAGGCCGGCGTGACCGTCCACACCACGTGGTAGCCCACGTAGATGGCGAGCACGAAGACGATGAGGTTGGTGATGGTGGGACTGACGATGTCCATGGTTTCGGTTCTCTGTTCACTCCCCCGTTCGGCCTGAGGCCGTCGCCCCGATCGGTCTGCCCCCTGCCCGTTCTGCCTGAGCCTGTCGAAGGCCCTTCGGCACCCACCAACCGTTCGGGCTGAGCCTGTCGAAGCTGCACGCCCTCTAACGGATGGTGGTATGGGCCCTTCGACAGGCTCAGGATGATCGGGACCCTTCGACAAGCTCAGGGCGAACGGGAGATGGGAGGCTCGGATGAACGGTTGGAGGTGGGGCCCTTCGACAAGCTCAGGGTGAACGGAAGAGGAGGCGCGGTGAACGGGTGAAGGTGTGCGGACCCGGGTTCCCCTCCCCGTTCGGCCTGAGCCTGTCGAAGGCCCTGCGCCCACCTCAGGGGAAATGGAAACTGAAGGCCCGGCACATCTCCGTCCGTTCGGGCTGAGCCTGTCGAAGCTGCAGGCCCCTGAACGGACGGAGGCACGGGCCCAAGCCAAGGGTGAACGGCGGTGCTCATGCCGTGCTCAGCGCATCATCCGCCGGCACCGCCGCGACGGCCGGCCGCGCCACCAGGCACGCCGCCACGATGTCGTCGTCCACCGGCACCTGCAGCCCACCCTCCTTCGTGAGGATGAGCTTGAGGAAGTCGAGGACGTTGCGGGCGTAGAGCGCGCTCGCATCGGCAGCCATCAGCGCCGGCAGGTTGGCCTCGCCGACCAGCGTGACGCCGTGGCGCACCACCGTCTCGCCAGGCACCGTGAGCGCGCAGTTGCCACCGGCCGGAGCGGCGATGTCGACGATGACCGACCCCGGCTTCATGGCCTGCACCATGTCCTCGGTCACGAGCCGCGGCGCGGGCCGGCCGGGGATGAGGGCGGTGGTGATCACCACGTCGGCCTGGGCCACCCGCTTCGCCACCTCGAGCTGCTGGCGCGCGAGCCACGAAGCCGGCATCGGCTTGGCGTAGCCACCCTGCCCCAACGCGGCTTCCTTCTCTTCCTCGGTCTCGCAGGGCACGTCGATGAACCTGGCGCCGAGCGACTCGACCTGCTCCTTCACCGAGGGCCGGACGTCCGAAGCCTCGATCACCGCGCCCAGCCGCTTCGCCGTCGCAATGGCCTGCAAGCCCGCCACGCCCACGCCGAGGATCACGACGCGTGCAGCCTTCACCGTGCCCGCCGCGGTCATCAGCATCGGGAAGAAGCGCTTGTGGTGATGAGCGGCCAGCAGCACGGCCTTGTAGCCGGCGATGTTGGCCTGGCTGCTCAGCACGTCCATGGACTGGGCACGCGTCGTTCGCGGTGCGGCCTCCAGCGCGAACGCCGTGACGCCCGCCGCCTGCAGCCGCTGCAGCCCCGGCTTGTCGAAAGGATTGAGCATGCCCACCAGCACCGTGCCCGCCTTCATCAACGGCAGCTCTTCAGCCGAAGGCGAACGCACCTTCAGCACCAGCTCGCCACCGAAGGCCCCGGCGCGGTCGGTGATCTCCACGCCCACCGCCTGGTAGGCCACGTCCGGCAGGCTCGCGGCCTCGCCGGCGCCGGCCTCCAGGCGCAACACATGGCCCAGCGCGCCGAGCTTCTTCGCCGTCTCGGGCGTGAGCGCCACGCGCGTCTCGCCGGGCCAGGTCTCGCGAGGGATGCCGATCAGCATGGCGCGACCCGGTGCACGTGCAGGAAGTTGGTGCTGCCGGCACGCCCGAAGGGCAGGCCGGCGACGATCGCGATGTCGTCACCCTCCGCCGCAAAGCCTTCGGCCTGCGCCGTCCGGCCCGCGCGCTGCAGCATCTCGCCGACGTCGTGGACGTCGTCCTCGACCCGCACTGCGTGCACGCCCCAGGCCATGGCGAGCCGGCGTGCCGTGGCCTGCGAAGGGGTGAGGCTCAGCAACGGCACCGCGGGCCGCTCGCGTGCAGCGCGCAGAGCGCTGAAGCCGGAGGCCGTGTAGGTCACGGTCGCCGCCGGCCGCAGCAGCTCGGCCACCTGCCCCAGCGCGGCACACACGGCATCGGCGGTGGTGGCCTGCGGCGGCTGGTGCGTCGCCTCCAGGCCGGGGCGATAGGTCGGGCTCGCCTCCACCCGGGCGATGATGCGGTCCATCATCGCCACCGCCTCCTTCGGGTAGCGGCCCGACGCCGACTCGGCCGAGAGCATCACCGCATCGACGCCTTCGTAGACCGCATTGGCCACGTCGGAGACCTCGGCGCGCGTCGGCGCCGGCGACTGGATCATGGACTCCAGCATCTGCGTGGCCACCACCACCGGCTTGCCCGCGCGGCGGCAGGCCTGCACGATGCGGCGCTGCATCTCGGGCACGCGCTCGGGCGGCAGCTCGACGCCCAGGTCGCCGCGGGCCACCATCAGGCCATCGCACAGGTCGACGATGCCGTCCAGCTGGTCCATCGCTGCCGGCTTCTCGATCTTGGCCATGATCCAGGCGCGGTCGCCGATGATCTCGCGCGCCTCGACGATGTCCTCGGGTCGCTGCACGAAGGACAGCGCCACCCAGTCGACCCCGAGCTGCAGCCCGAAGGCGAGATCGTCACGGTCCTTGGGCGTGAGCGGCGACAACGGCAGCACGACGCTCGGCACGTTCACGCCCTTGCGATCGGAAAGGGTGCCACCGACCAGCACCCGCGTCTCGGCGAAGTCGGCTCCATGCCGCTCGACGCGCAGGCGCAGCTTGCCGTCGTCGAGCAGCAGCTCGGTGCCCTCGGCGAGCGCGGCGAAGATCTCGGGGTGACGCAGGAAGGCGCGGCGTGAATCGCCGGGTGTCGGATCCATGTCCAGCCGGAAGGCCGCGCCCTGGTCCAGCACGGCTTGGCCGCCCTCGAAGGTGCCCACGCGCAGCTTGGGGCCCTGCAGGTCCAGCAGCACGCCGATGGGGCGCTGGTACTGCTGCTCCAGCCGCCGGATGGCGGCCAGGCGGCGGGCGTGGTCGTCCTGCGTGCCGTGGCTGAAGTTGAGGCGGAAGACGTCGACGCCCTGCTCGAACAGCGCGCGCAGCATCGCCTCGTCCGAGCTCGCCGGCCCGAGCGTGGCGACGATCTTGGTGTTCCTGGCGCGCCTCATGTCTGCTCCCTACGGCCTGCGGCCGATCCCTCCGAGAGGGAATGCGCCCCTACGGGCGGCCGGGCGGGGCTCATGCCGCCCTCGCCTCGGCTTGTGCGGCGGCCCCATGCAATCGCACATGCCCGCCCTGCTCCTGCATCGTGCGGGCGAGCAGCTTCACCAGCGCATAGACGCTGTCCATGTGCGGCGTGGGCGTGTCCGTCAAGCGCGCGAGTTCGACCACCGAGCCGAGCAAGGCATCGATCTCGAGCTCGCGGCCGGCCTCCACGTCCTGCAGCATCGAGGTCTTGTGCTTGCCGACCTTCTCGGCGCCGGCGATTCGCTTTTCCAGCGGCACGCGGAAGCTGATGCCGAGCTTGTGCGCCACGGCCTGGGCCTCGCGCATCATGTTGGCCGCCAGCTCGCGCGTCAGCGGGAACTGGCAGATGTCGACCAAGGTGGCGTGGGTCAGGCTGCTCACCGGGTTGAAGGTGAGGTTGCCCCACAGCTTGAGCCACACCTCGGCGCGGATGTCCTCCAGCACCGGTGCCTTGAAGCCGGCGTTGGCGAAGCAGGCCGACACGCTCTGCGCGCGCTCGCTGACGCTGCCGTCGAGCTCCCCCAGCGGGAAGCGGTCGCCCTCGATGTGGCGCACCACGCCCGGCGCCATCAGCTCGGAGGCCGGGTAGACCACGCAGCCCAGCACGCGCGCCGGGTCGATGGCCGCGGCGATGCGGCCCTGCGGATCCACGCTGTCGACGTGTGCGCCTTCGTACGGCCCGTGCTGCTTCTGGAAGTACCAGTACGGGATGCCGTTCTGCATCGGCACGATGATGGTGTCGGGGCCCAGCAGGTGAGGCAGCGAGGCGATCACCGGCTCCAGCTGGTGCGCCTTCATGGCCAGCACGACCACGTCCTGCGGGCCGGCAGCCGCGTAGTCGTCGGTGGCCTGCACGTGCAGGGCGGTGTGCTCGTGGCCGTCGGCCGTGACCAGGCGGATGCCGCGGTCGCGGATCGCGCTCAGGTTGCGGCCGCGCACGATGAAGGTGACGTCCTCGCCCGCCAGGGCAAGCTTGGCGCCGACGAGGCCGCCAATGGCCCCCGCGCCGATGATGGCGATCTTCATGGGTGGAATCCTCGAGTTGGAGAAACCGGGGCGCGGCGCAGGCTCAGGCCTGGCCGAAGCGATTCGACAGCCGGCCTATGCCCTCGATCTCCACCTCGACCAGGCTGCCCGGCTTCATCGAGCCGACGCCGACCGACGTGCCGCACAGGATCACGTCGCCCGGCAGCAGGGTCATGTCGAGGGAGATGCGGCTCACGAGCTGGGCCACGCTGAAGGTCATGTCGCTGATGGGGTAGTGCTGGCGCACCTGGCCGTCGAGCAGCGTCTTCACGCTGAGCGCCGCCGGGTCCAGGCCGCTGGCCACCACGGGGCCCAGCGGGCAGAAGCCGTCCAGGCCCTTGGCCCGCGTCCACTGCGCGAAGGACGCATCGCGGAAGAGGATGTCGGACACGGTGACGTCGTTGCCCACCGTGTAGCCGAACACGAAGGCCATCGCCTCGCTCTCGGTCACCGCCGTGCAGGGCCGGCCGATCACGATGCCGAGCTCGCCTTCGAACGCCACCTTGCCGCCGCCGCGAGGCAGCGGGATGGGCGCGCCATGGGCGCTCCACGAGTTGGGCGACTTCAGCAGGTACAGCGGCTCTTCCGGATAGGCCAGCTGCAGCTTCTCGCGCAGCTGGCCGAAGTTGTTCCACAGCGCGATGACCTTGGTCGGCTGCACAGGCATCAGCACCTGCACCTGCTCGAGGCCGGCGCTGCGGCCGGTGGGCTCGTTGTCGCCGAAGAAGTCCCCGCGGTGTTCGAGCACCCGGTCGCCGTGGAGCGTTCCGAAGGAGTCGATGCCGTCGAGGCGATAGCGGATCCAGCGCGTTTGCATGGGTTGCCTTTGATTGCTTGAAAGAATTCAGTCGAAAGGCAGCCAGCGCGTGTCGACCACCGACGCGGTGAGCTCCCCCAGCATCGCGGGGTTGCGCGTCATGTGCACGCCGCAGTCCTGCAGGCGGGTGCGCTGGGCCCGCGCGGGATCGGCTTCGTCGATGTAGCCCACCAGCGGCTTGTGCGCGCCGGCGCGGATCCACGCCGCGCATGCGGCTTCGCTCGCTTCGTCGATGGGGCCTATGAGCAGCACGGCGTCGGTGGCCGGGTCCTGCTCGAAGAGCTTGAGCAGCTCCAGGTGCGTGGGCTCGTGGTGATCCTCGGCCAGGCCCACCGCAGTGGAGGTGCCCAGGCCGAACTGCACGAGCTGGCGCGCCGCCAGGGCGGTGAGGCCCAGCGAGCGCGAGATGATGCCGATGTGACCGCGCCGGTGGGCTTCACCCGGCAGGCCGCCGATCTTCACTTCGGCCGGCGTGACCAGGCCGGCGCAGCCCGGTCCCAGCAGCCGCGTGCCGCTGGCCTCCAGGTGGCCGCGCACGTCGCGCAGCTCGTCCTTGCTCACGCCGTTGCTGATGCACACGACGAGCTCCATGCGGGCCTCGGCCGCCTCTTCGATCGCCGCGGCCGTGCGTCCGGCCGAGGCGTAGACGACGCAGGTGTTCGCCCCCGTCGCTTCGCGCGCATCGGCCACGTTCTCGAAGATCGGGATGCCGTCGACGAGGCGCCCGGCCATTGACGGCGCCACCCCCGCCACGAAGCACCGGCGGCCATGCCCATAGCCGAGGCAAGCCGGCATGTGCAGCCGCTCCGCGTCGTCGCCCAGGCCCTGGACGACGATGCGGGTGCGCTTGTTGACGAGGATGGACATGGCGGCAGGCTCCGTTCGATGGGCCGTCAGACGCCCGGTTGCAGCGTGGCCGTCTGCGACCAGTCGAAGGGGCGGCCGGCGCAGGGCTTGTACTGGGCCTTGCGCTCGTGGATCGCAGCCGCGAGGAACTCCGCGTCATAGGCCTGGAGCAGGTGCGGGTGCTGCGTCTGCAGGTAGTGCCGGATGCGGACCTCGGGCTGGGGGCTGAAGCGCATCAGCGCCTCGTAGGTCTGGCTGTCCCAGTGCCAGCGCAGGCCGAGCTCGTAGAAGGCCGCGTTGTAGGCGTTGCGCTCGAGTTCTTCGTGGTCCAGTTCGCGGGGCAGATCGTTCATCATGACCATCACTCCTTCAATGTTTCGCCGGTGGTGTCAGGTCAATGTAGAAGGCCGCTCGGATCAAAGACAGTCAATACTTTTTATGCGGACCATCTGCGCGAAGTGATGGTCCGCACCAGCTTCAAATGGCCTTTTCCGAGCGCAGCAGCTCCACGTCGCTGGCGCTGTAGCCGAGCTCGCGCAGCACCTCGTCGGTGTGCTCGCCCAGCAGGGGCGCAGGCGTGACCACGGTGGGGCTGTCGGAAAGCTTGATCGGGTTGCCCACCGTGAGGTGCTTGCCCCGCTTGGGGTGCTCGACTTCGACCACCGTGCCGCTCTGGCGCAGCCACGGGTCCTCGGCGATCTCCTTCATCGAAAGGATGGGGCCGCAGGGGATGTCGAACTCGTTGAGGATCTCCATCGCCTCGAACTTGGTCTTGGTCATCGTCCACTGCTCGATGCGCGCGAAGATGGGCTTCAGGTGCAGCAGCCGGGCGCGCGGCGTGGCGTAGGCCTCGTCGGTGATCCAGCTCTCTTCGCCGATCACCTTGCACACCGCCGGCCAGACGGCCGCCTGCGTGATGAAGTAGATGTAGGCGTTGGGATCGGTCTCCCAGCCCTTGCACTTCAGGATCGAGCCCGGCTGGCCGCCGCCGGAGGCGTTGCCGGCGCGGGGCACCGCGTCGCCGAAGTGCTGGTCGGGGTATTGCGGGTACTCCTGCAGCACGTGGGTTCGCTCCAGCCGCTGCTGGTCGCGCAGCTTCACGCGGCACAGGTTCAGCACCGCGTCCTGCATGGGCGCGAGCACCCGCTGGCCGCGGCCGCTGTGGGTGCGCTGGTAGAGCGCGGCGACGAGGCCCAGCGCCAGGTGCAGGCCGGTGCCGCTGTCGCCGATCTGGGCGCCGCTGACCACGGGCGGGCCGTCGTCGAAGCCGGTGGTCGACGCCGCGCCGCCAGCGCACTGCGCCACGTTCTCGTAAACCTTGCAGTCCTCGTAGCGGCCGGGGCCAAAGCCCTTGACCGAGCCGACGATCATGCGCGGGTTGAGCTTCTGGATGTGCTCCCACGACAGGCCCATGCGCTCCATCGCGCCGGGGGCGAAGTTCTCGACCAGCACGTCGCAGTGCTTGATCAGCGACTCCAGCACCTGCTTGCCCTTGGGCTTCTTGGCATCGAGCGTGATCGAGCGCTTGTTGTGGTTGAGCATCGTGAAGTAGAGGCTGTCGGCATCGGGGATGTCGCGCAGCTGGCCGCGCGTGGCATCGCCTTCGCCGGGCCTTTCCACCTTGATCACGTCGGCCCCGAGCCACGCCAGCAGCTGGGTGCACGTGGGCCCCGACTGGACGTGGGTGAAATCGAGGATGCGAACGCCGCTGAGGGCCTTGTTGTCCATCGCCTGGTCTCCGGTTCAATCAACGAAATGGGGGTCAGGCGGCGCTGCGCGCGGCGGCCTGCTCGAGCTCGGCGATGCGGCGGCGCATGGCACGGTCCTCGTTGAAGCGCGCGGTGTCGTCGCGGATGATGGCGGCCACGCCCTGCACCTCTTCCTGCGGGCCGGTCAGCAGGGCCACGGTGAAGGCGATCGAGAGCTGGCGGCCGTCCTTGTGAAGTGCCGGCACCTTCAGCAGCGAGGTGCCGTAGCGCGTGACGCCGGTGGCCACGGTCTTGGCGTAGCCTTCGTTGTGGCGGCCGCGAAGGCGGTCGGGGATGATGAGGTCCAGCGGCTGCCCCAGCGCCTCTTCCTCGCTGAAGCCGAAAAGGCGAGTGGCGGCGTCGTTCCACACCACGATGGCGCCCTGGGCATTGCTGACGACGACGGCGTCGCCCATGCCCCGCAAGAGTTGTTCGAAATCGATGGAAGAGGTCACTGCAGTCTCCTGTCCGATCCAAGGCGCCCTCTGCGTTCCTGCTCGGGGCAGGTGTTTTCGTGGGGCGTATCGCTTGGGAAGACTGTGCGGTGGCACCTCTTTGGAAGCCGTTGACCGGAGTCAAGATTCAAAAAATATGTGACGAGCGTCCCGGCCCCCGCCTTGGCGGTAAGGTCGGGGCCTGCGGCACGAGCGGCAGCCCTCCAGAAAGACCTGCATGAACCCGATCCTCTCGATCCAGCCCCTGGGCTTTCCCTGGCCCACGGTGGATCCCTTCCTCTTCTGCGTCCACCACGACGACCCGTACCCGAAGGCCAACGGCCGCTTCGGCCCCGCCGCCTCGCTGCAGGGGCATCAGCTCGGGCAGGACTTCAGCAACGCCGACGGCTGGCGCATGTACCACGGGCACACCGTGCCGGGCTTCCCGCCCCACCCCCATCGCGGCTTCGAGACGGTGACGGTCGTGCGCCGCGGCTGGATAGACCACGCCGATTCGCTGGGTGCCGCCGCCCGCTACGGCCAGGGCGACGTGCAGTGGCTGACCGCCGGCAAGGGCGTGGTCCACGGCGAGATGTTCCCCCTGCTCGACACCGAGGCGCCCAACCCGCTGGAGCTGTTCCAGATCTGGCTGAACCTGCCGGCCCGCAGCAAGATGGCCGAGCCGCACTTCACGATGTTCTGGTCGGCGCAGGTGCCGCGCCTGGTCGACACGAGCGCCTCGGGTGCACGAACCGAGGTCCTCTGCATCGCCGGACCGCTGGAGGGCGCAAGCGGGTCGCCTCCCGCACCACCGCCCGATTCCTGGGCCGCCGCGCCGCAAAACGACGTGGCGATCTGGACGCTGCGCCTGGAGCCCGGCGCCCGCTGGACGATGCCCCCCGCCCGGGGCGAGGGCACGCGCCGCCATCTCTACTTCTTCGCCGGCGACCGGGTCACGATCGCGGGCCAGCCCCTGAAGGACCCTGCCGCCATCGAACTGGCGCCCGGCGCGCCGGTGGAGCTGGTCAACGAAGGCGAATCGACCGCCGAGTTCCTGCTCCTGCAGGGCCGCCCCATCGGCGAGCCAGTCATGCAGTACGGCCCCTTCGTGATGAACACCGAACAGGAGATCAGGCAGGCCTTTGCAGACTACCAGCGCACCCAGTTCGGCGGCTGGCCCTGGCCCGACCCCGAGCCGGTGCATGGACCCGATGCGGTGCGCTTCGCCCGGCGCAGCGACGGGCAGATCGAGCATCCATGACCCTGAATCGAGACGCCCGCTGGCCCGCCGACCTCTGGCAGCGCGCGCGCCACCTGTTCCCGCTGAAGCTGTTCGGCATCACCGCCGTGATCACGCTGTTCTTCGTCGGCTACTTCCACGTTCTTCGCCACCCGGCCCATCCGGTGACGATCATGCCGACGACGGCGCTCGACGCGCTCATCCCCTTCCAGCCGTGGACGCTGGGCGCCTACCTGTCGCTGTGGCTGTACGTCGGCTTTGCCCCGGGGCTGCAGCTCACCTTGGCTCAGCTTCGGGTCTATGCCGTGTGGTCGATAGCCCTGTGCCTGACGGGCCTGGGCATCTTCTACTTCTGGCCGACGGCCGTGCCCCCGGTCGAGATCGCCGATCCGAGTTCGGGCGCGTTCCAGATGCTGCGTGGCGTGGATGCTTCCGGCAACGCGTGTCCGTCGATGCACGTGGCCTTCGCGGTGTTCACCGCGTTCTGGCTGGCGCGCGTGCTGAAGGAGGCTCGCGTGCCTTTCGCCCTGCACCTCGTCAACATCGCCTGGGTGCTGGCCATCACCTGGTCCACGGTCGCCATCCGGCAGCACGTGGTGCTGGACGTGGTGGCAGGCGCCCTGCTGGGAAGCGCGTATGCATGGTTGTCGCTGCGCAGGCTGCCCGTGGGCCGGGTGAATCCTGCGCAGTCCATCGATTCGCCGCTGCCGGCGGCTCCCGCGCTCAGGCCGGGACCGGGCCGCTGAGTCTTTCAGCGCGCCGCGGGTCCGCTGGCCTCCAGGGCCTGGGTGCAGGCCAGGCGCTGGCGAGGATCGGCCAGGGCCTTGCAACGCGCCACCCGGTCGTCGATCTTCCCGGGGGCCGCGGCGCCTTGCTCGGCGGACCGGGCTTCGGCCGGCGACGGCGGCGGGGGCTTGCGGCCCAGCGGGACGGTGACCTGTGGCGGCGGCATGTCCTCGGGGCGCAGGTCGCCGGGGAAGGTCGCGCTGTCGCGCAGTTCCTGCGCGGTCAGGGGGCGTTTCACCGGCTTGGCCGTGCGCGGCGCGGAGGCGACGGCGCTCGCAGCGCCAGGCGGTGCCGAAGCGGGCTGGGCGGCATGGCCCGGCATGGCCACGAGCAGCGGCCAGCAGGCGGCGACAAGAAGGCGTTGGCGTTCCATGGTGTCCTGCCGTGCGGCTGCAGATGTGCAGCCTTGCATGGCAGCCTGCGCCGCCTGACGGCGAATCTGCGTAGGACGACCCGCCGTTCGCGCATCGGCACACGTCCCTCGGACGACGATTGTGCAGTTGCACAACGCCGCCTAGGATGGACGTTCAACGACCACATCCGAGGGAGCCCAGCCATGGCATCAACCCGCCCCGCCGCCATCGCCACCGCCGCGAATGAAGCCCAGGCAGCCTCGTCTGCGCCGGCCCCGGCCACGCAGCCCTACCCCGACCTGTATGGCCTCTGGCTGCAGTCGCTGGCCCGGGCGCTGGAGGCCCGCTCCCCCTTGTCCGGCGACGTGACGCAGTGGATCCGCGCCTGGGGCGAAGCTGTTGGCCAGGTGGGCCTGTTCAACCTCAACATCGCCGGCTCCAGCGACCCGCAGGCCGAGCGCCGCATCGGCGGCCAGTACAGCTATGGCCGGCAGCTGGGGCGCCTGACCGAGGTGCTGGAGCCCTTCGTTCATGCTCACGAAGGCGAGTTCCGCAAGGAGGCTGGCGACAAGGCGGTCGACGACTTCCTGAAGATGGTCGCCGACATCAAGAAGCTGAAGCAGGCCAGCGTCGAGGACATCGTCGCCAAGGTTCGGCAATGGCGCGACGAGCCCGACTTCGAGAAGAAGCTCCGCGAGCTGCAGGCGCAGCTGAAGGCGATCTCGAAGGCCTAGGGCCTCAGTCCAGCTTTGCCCCGGACTTGCGGATCACCTCCGCCCACTGGCCGGCCTCGCGCGCGACGAAGTCCTGGAAGGCCTCGTGCGGCATGTTGATCGGGAAGCTGGCCGCCGTCTCCAGGCCCGCCTTGACCTCGGCCGAATTCATCACCTCCGCCAGTTCGTCGGACAGGCGCTTGCTGCTGGTGACCGCCAGCGGCGCGATCCCGCCGCTGCGGATGTGCGGTGCCGAAGTGGCGACGAAGTCGAACATCGCTGCAGGGTCGCAACGCCATCGAGCCGGCCAGCAGCGAGAAGGTGCGGCGATCCATCACCGGCCCGCGTCGGGGGTGGAGCGAGGCGCCTTCGGCAGCGCCAGCTCGCTGGCCTCGTAGACCTTCATCTCGGGTTCGACGGCGGCCAGCGCTGCGATCGAGCGTGCGAACTCCACCGAGGCCGGCACCTTGAAATGCCGGAACAGGTCTTCGGCGCTCGCCCACTGCTCGATGAAGACGAGGCGCCCGGGATGGCCAGGGTCGGTCGTCACGTCATGCCGCAGGCAGCCGGGCTCCTGCCGCGAGCGGGCCACGTGCTCCTGGCTCAGGCGCAACGATTCGTTGAAGTGGTCGTCTCTCGCGACGACACTGCCGAGGACGATCAGCATGCCGGTGTCTCCTGGAAAGGGATGGCGAATGGGGTCGACATGGCGCGCCAGGCTCAACGGGCGCAGGCGCCGCCATCGACCGGGATCACGGTACCAGTCATGTAGCTGGGCGTCCGATGGCGTCCTGGGCGGAGCGATCAAGCGTGCCTACGGTGGCGCCAACAAGTCGCTGCGCGAACTGGAGCGCCTGGGAGCCATCGCGCTGGACTACGGCGCCATCGAGATCCGCGACGTGGGCTTGCTGCGCCAGGCCTGCGGGCAGGCCGCGAGCGTCGCGAACGCCAGGGTTGCGCCGGGCGGGTGACATGGGCAGCCTGGCGAGCGCTGGCCCGGACCTTTCCACAGCCACCTCCTGGCTCATGTCGGCTGTGGCAGGGCACGCCGCATCGGCACCTGAAGCGTGCGCAGCGTGGCCGCGCGCCACAGCCACTCGAGCGGCCCGTATGAATACCGCTTCAGCCACGCCCGCGCGAATGTGCATTGCAGCGCGAACACCGCAAGGGCGAAGAACAGCGCCGCGAACGGGCCCACGTGGCGGTAGAGGCCCAGCCCGAAGGGGTAGAAGAACGGAACCCCGATCACGGCCTGCGTGACGTAGCAAGTGAGGCTCATGCGCCCGTAAGGGACCAGCACGCCAAGCACCCGGCGTGCGCGCGGATACAGCAGCGCGAAGCCGCCGGCCCACACCGCCGCCTGCGCCAGGTTGCCGTACATCCCCACGAGCTCCGCCAGGAGTTGTTCGCGCCGGCCCTGCAGTCCCAGCATGCCCAGGCCACGCTGCGCAAGCCAGGCCAGCGCGAGGCCTGCGAGCCCCCCGACCAGCGTCCAGCGCGCCAGCCGCTGCAGCCGGACAGCATCGTGCAACACGCCGCTGCGCCCCAGCAGCAGGCCGCAGGCGAACAGGCCCAGCATCTGCGGCCAGCGCCAGCTCTCCCACAGCCACCACCACTTGGTGAGCTGCCCTTGCCACGCGTTCAGGCGCACCACGTCGGCGAGGCTGCCGGTGGCGAACACGTCCTCTGCCTGCCCGAACATGGCCCAGTGACGCGGGATGCCCGGCTGCCAGGCAGGGTCGGCCAGCACGCGCAGCACCTCGACCCACTGCGGCAGTTGAAGCAGCAGCAGCACCGCGACGACAGTCAGCCCTCGCGAGCCCAGCCGGTCCAGCAAGACCAGCGGCACCGCCAGCAAGGCGATGGGGCCAAGGATGTCTCCGTTGTAGAGCAGGCCGTGCAGGTAGCCCAGCACGCCGAGCAGCGCCATGCGCCAGAGGAAGCGTGCCTGGGCGCCTTCGTCGCCCCTGCGGCGCCAGCTTTGCAGCGTGATGAAGAAGCTCACGCCGAACATCAGCGCGAAGATCGCATACGCCTTGCCGCCGAGGATCCGGAAGGCCCAGCCGATGGTCTGGCCGTCCAGCGCTTCGAGCCAGGCCGGCCGGCCCGGCGGCATGCGCATGAAGTCCCAGTGCTCGACCGCGTGCAACAGCAGGATGCCGAGCAGCGCCGAGCCGCGGAGCGCGTCCACCAGGTCCAGCCGAGCGTTGCCGGCTGGCGGGCGCGTCGCCGCGACTCGTGCTGTCACGCCGGGGCGTTGTGCGTCACTTCACGAAACGGGCGAGCAGGCGGATGTAGGCCGTCTGGTAGCCGTTGGAGTTCTCGCTGATCGGCCAGGAGTTCAGCGGCCAGCCGTCGTTGAAGTCGAGGTAGGACTTCTGCGGCGGTTGGCCCCACGGCGGGGTCGGCCGGCTCGTGCCGCAGGCGGCCGAGATGCCGGGACAGCGGTCGTCCCAGTTCCACTGGTTGTAGTTGGGGCCGCCCACGAGGATGCCCGGCGCGGGGCCGTAGGTCGAGGTCGCGGCGCTGTCCCATTGCGCGCTGCCGTCGGTGAACCAGGTGTGGAAGATCTGGTTGACCGACTTCTCGGCGCCGAAGCTCACCATGTTGGTCAGGTAGACCTTGCCGAACGGGTTCACGCCGTGCAGGTAGTGCAGGTAGTCGGACGCGGCATCGGCCACTTCGTCGGCGCTGCGGCTGTTGATGCCGTAGTAGCTTTCGTTGGCGAACAAGGTGCCGGCCAGGCCCTTCGCCCCGTTGCTGCCCCAGGTGTAGTCGCTGAGGTAGGCGCGGTACGGGTCGCGCTGCGCATCGACGGCGCCCCAGCCGCCGTAGTCCGGGCGGGCCCACTGCTCGACGTAGCGAGTGCGGATGGCGCTCGCGATGCTGGCGGTGGCGCCGGGCAGCGAGGCGTAGTACAGCAGGTTGCTGGCGCTGCCGGCGTTGAAGGGCGAGATGTACCACGAGCCCATCAGCGGCTCTTCCGTGTAGTGCGCGTCGACGTAGTCGCGGTAGGTGGCCTCGCCCGTGGCTGCGAAGAGCTTGATGGCGGCGAACAGGCGCAGTTGCTTGCGGCCCGCGTCGTCCGTCTCCTGCTGGCCGGCACCGAGGCCTTGAGTGCCGCTGGCCTCGTCGTTGTTGCGGAAGACCACGTTCGGATTGGCCGCAGCCCAGTTCCATGCATTGCGGGCCCGCGTCAGCAGGTCGGCGGCATAGTTCTTCATCGCCGTGTTGTTCAGGCCGCCGAACACCTTGGCGCCGTGCGCATAGGCGGCCGCCACCGCGAGCGTGGCCGAAGTGCTCGCGTCACCGTAGTAGCTCGGGCCGGTGGCGGCCGACGGCGGGCTGGCGTGCGAAACGCCGACGATGGACAGCACCGAGCCGTTGCTGTTTTGCATGCGCACCAGCCAGTCCAGGCCCCACTTCACTTCGTCGAGCAGGTCGGGAATGCCGTTCCGGGACTCGGGGATGTTGAAGTCGTCGGTCCAGACCGTGGGGTTCTGGCTGTAGGCGTCCAGCAGGTCCTGCACGTAGCCGGCGGCCCAGCTGGAGTACTTGTTGAGGTCGCCCGCGTCGTACCAGCCGCCCCGCAGGTCGCGTGCGGTGTTGGCGTTGTTCTTGTCGAGGAAGCGCCGGGCCTGGGTGTCCTGGCCCGCCTTCAGGTGGCTCGCGGCATCGGCCCAGCCGGCACCGGCGTTGCCGGCGCTCTTGGTCTGGCCAGCGCGCTGGTAGTAAAAGCTCCGCACGGCCTGGATCAACACGTCGCGGTAGACGTTGTCACCAATCTCGAAACGGGCCGAGCGCTGGTTGGCCGCGGGATCGACGATCTCGTAGGTGCCGGGCGTGGTGACCTGGCTGAAGTCGAACCACCACACCTGGTCGCCCGAGGAGGGATCGGTCTTGAGCTCGTTCCAGTCCCTGGGCCAGAAGGTGTAGACAACCGAGCCGTTGAGCGAGTTCACCACCTGCAGCTGCTGGGGCCAGTAGAACTCGTTGCTGTCATAGCCCACCTTGGGCAGGCGCAGCACCGCGATCTTCTTGCGGTTGGGCTGGTAGCCGAACTGGTCGACCATGATGTACTTGGCCACGTTGGCGGCCGGCGCCGGCGCGACGGTGAAGGTGTAGTTCTGCACCGTCTTCGCACCGCAGCTGTTGGTGTAGGTGGCGGTGGCTGTGCAGCTGGCACTGAGCTTGATCGCCTGCTCGCGCGACGAGCCCGAGGTGCCGCAGCCGCTCCACGACCACGAGCCTTGCAGCGGCTGCGGCCCGAGCACGACCCGGGAGCCGGCGTTCAGCGATGCCGAGGCCCGGACCGCCCAGGGGCTGGTGCCGTTGATGTTGAGGTAGGGGGTGACCGCGCTGGGCTGGCACGTCTGTGCCCACGCCGGGGCGCCCAACGCTGCGAGTGAAAGCAGCACGCCTGTTCTGATCGACACGTCTTGTCTCCGTTCTGGTCTGTGAGGTCTGGTCTTCCCCGGCGAATCCTGACGAGCCGGCCGAGGGCGGGACTTCAGCACCTTGCCGGTGCTACCAATAAATTGGTAATACCAGTTTCGCCCCAATCGCAAGGCGGCCTTACCAGAACAAACCCTTGGCCGAAGGCATCGCCGGCCACTGATCCATGGAGGCCGTTGGCCGGCCCTCAGCTCATCGCGCGCGCCTTGCGAAAGCTGCCGCTTCAGCGCCGAGGCCTTCAGGCCGCCTTCCACTTGATCGAGCAGCCCATGCTGGCGTGCTGGGCCTCGGGGCCCTGGCCGGTGCGCGCGATCGACTCCATGGCCTCGTAAAGCTCGCGGCGGGTGTCGGGCGCGGGCGGCTGTCGCCCGGCGGAGTCCAGCCGCCCTCGGTACTGAAGCGACCGCTCCCGGTTGAAGCCGAAGATGTCCGGCGTGCACACGGCGCCGTAGGCCAAAGCCACCTGCTGCGTCTCGTCGTGAAGGTAGGGGAAGTCGAAGCCATGCTCGGCAGCGAAGGCCTTCATGCGCTCGAAGGAGTCCTGCGGATAGGCGGCGGCATCGTTGGCGCAGATCGCCACCACGCCGACGCCGATCTGCCGCAGGGCCCGCGCCTCCTGCACGATGCGGTCCACGACCGCCAGCACGTAAGGGCAGTGGTTGCAGATGAACATCACGACCAGCCCTTGCGGCCCGGCAGCCTCGGCGTAGGACCAGCTCCGGCCCTCGACGCCGGGCAGCCTGAAATCGGGGGCGATCATGCCGCGCTGCAGCGGCTCGGACGTGGCAGCCATGGGCGGACTCTCCTGCGGGTTGGACGATGGACGCGGCCTCGATGCCTGCGCGGCCAAGGCCGTGTCCACCGACATCAGGTCAGGATACCGCGCCGCTCCCGGCGCCCAGGACGACCGAACGAGTCAATGCGTCAGCTCAGGCCGGCCGTGTCGATGCCGGCCTGGTCGAGCTTTCTCTTCACTTCCTCCTGCGGCATTCCGGAGGGGGTCTTGAAGTCCGCCAGCGTGGCGTTCGACGCGCTGGGGGTGGGAACGAGCACCTGCTTTCCCAGCAGCGCGCCGCCCAGGCGGAAGTGCCCGCTGCCCGTCATGGCCATGACCTCCCTGGCCAGGGCCGAGAGGTTCGAGTCCGTGTTCTGCTCCTCGGGCGCTTCTTCCCGGGCGCTCTTGCGCACCACTGTCACGTCGTCCAGCGCGCTCGCCATCACGGTCGGCACCCGGTGGTGGGCCAGGCCGAGCATCCAGGCCGAGTTGACCCGCATGTCGTGCTCATCCCCCGGGTCGTAGACCACGCCTTTGGGCACCTGGCCCTGGTAGAGGGCCTGCTTCATCTCGTCCTTCTCCTGCTCTTGCTGGCGGCTGTGCAGCAGCGCCAGAGAACCCTTGGGGACGTGCCGGGTCGACTCGTAGACCACCCATTCCTTCTCGCGCGGGCCAGTCGTTCCATCGCTGAAGCGCTTCATGGGCTGGGCTTCGACGCAGTAGCCATGACTGGCCATCTGGTAGTGGAGCTCGCTTCGGTAGGGCGTGTGGCCCTGCGCATCCCTGGCATTGACGTCTCTCTGGTGAGCGCCGCGCCAGTGCGCTTGCAGGGTCGTGGCCGCCTCGTCCTGGCTCGGAGAGCGTCGCTGGGCGAGTCCATCGAGAACGCCGGCGCCGCGAGGCGAAGCCGTCGAGTGGTCAGGCGGCGACGGGGCTGCCGCGCCCGGATGAGCGAGCTCGGGCGACGAGGCGCTGGCCGTTTGGACCGGGCTGCCTGCCAAAGCCTTGGAGATGACTCCGCCCATTCTTTGCCTTCTTCATTCGACCGTAGGAGGGGCCAGTCTCCGAGCGGCCCGCCCGCGCGGCCCATGCCGTGCGAACGGTCGTGTGGTGAAGCGAAAGACCCGCGCCGGGGCTGCCGCGGCTTGCTTCCGGCCGGCCTGCTGATCGTTCCTGCCAATCGGATTCAGCCAATCCGCCATCGCCCGGCACCGCCGTGCTGCCTAGACTGGCCCGATGACAGCAGCCCCCGACACCGCCCCGCTGGCACGCGTGCGCGTACTCGACCTCACGCGTCTCCTGCCCGGCCCGATGTGCACGCTGCACCTCGCCGACCTCGGCGCCGACGTGATCAAGATCGAGGACACCGGCGCCGGAGACTACGCGGCCCCGGCCCTGCGCACCCTCGTCCAGCGTAACAAGCGCGCGCTGCGGCTGGACCTCAAGCAGCCCGAGGGCGTGGCCGTGCTGCAGGCGCTGGCCCGCGACGCCGATGTGCTCGTCGAAAGCTTCCGCCCCGGCGTGATGGAGCGGCTCGGGGTGGGCTACGACACCCTGGCCGCGCTCAACCCCAAGCTCGTCTACTGCAGCATCACCGGCTACGGCCAGAGCGGGCCCTACCGCGACGAGCCCGGCCACGACCTCAACTACTGCGCGCTGGCCGGCGTGAGCGACCAGATCGGCCGAGCGGGCGAAGCACCGGCCTTGTCGAACGTGCCCGTGGCCGACCTGCTCGGCGGCTCGCTCACCGCGGCGATGGGCCTGCTCGCCGCCTTGTTCGACGCGCAACGCACCGGCCGCGGCCGGCACGTGGACATCTCGATCGCCGACAGCACCCTGGCCCATGCCGTGGTGCCCATGGTGAGCATGCTCAGGGAGGGCACCACCCGGCCGGCGGGCACCGACAAGCTGTCGGGCGGCCTGGCCTGCTACGGCCTGTACCGAACGAGCGACGGCCGCCATCTCGCCGTCGGCGCGCTGGAGCGCAAGTTCTGGGACGCCTTCTGCCACGTGCTGGGCCGCGAAGACCTGAAACCGCAGCACCTGCCGCCCGATGCCGAGGCCACGCAGATGCTGCGTGCAGAGCTCGCCGAGATCATCGCCTCGCAGCCCCTGGCCCACTGGCAGCAGCGCTTCGAGGGCACCGGCTGCTGCGTGACGCCGGTGCTGCGCCTGGAGGAGGCGCTGGACGACCCGCACTTCCGCGCTCGCGGCATGGTCGTCGAACCGCCGGAGGGCGGCCCGCGTCAACTCGCCTGCCCGGTCAAGATGAGCGGCTACCGCTTCGAGCTACGCCGCCCGGCCCCGCGCCCCGGCGAGCACAACGACGAGATCCTCGACGAGCTGGGATTCGGCGCCAGCGAACGCGACCACCTGCGCCGGCAAGGAGCGATCGCTTAGCGCCCGCACGCTTCATAACCAACGAGGCGTACGCAGGCAAATCAGACACCAAGGAAGAAGCCACCTTCGCCAGTTTGCACTTGCCTTCGTGTTCCGGGCCCGACGCGGAAGACCTCGCCCGACAGTCTCGGGAAATCCCGGCCGGACACACGCATGCAACCCACCCACATCAGAACGCCTTCCTTCACGGGCGTGCCGTTCCAGCACGACAGCTCGTCTCGCAGCACATCCGCATCGCCCAGCCACCGTGCACCTGGGCAACGGACTCACGAGCGCCCGGATGGGCTGGAAACGCGCCGCGCTTCGTCGCCGGAGCCGGCGGCCACAGGCCGGCCGCGCGCGGCGCTGCCTGCAGTGGGCTCAACGGGCGATCGCTTTGAAGCAAACACCGCGCCCTGGGCCTTCCCTGCCGATCTGTTGACCGAGGTCGCCACGCGGCTCGGCGAAGAGAGTGCAGCAGCGCTGGCGAGCATCAACGAGGGCAACCGTGATGACCTTCCGGCCGTCGTCGACAAGATCACTACCGCCCAGGCGGAGTGCTTCTGGGAGAAAAAAGGCTTCGAAGGCAACCGCGTCATAGCTGTCCTCGCCAAGGTGATAGCTCAGTTGCCACCAGAGCACCTCGCAGGCCGTTTGGCGGGTATTGCGTCCTGGCTGTCCCAATCGGAAGCTGGAGCGACGTCGGTGCATGTCATGCTCGAGGCGTCCCAAAAGCTGCCGGCGCATCAGCGACAGAAAGTCTTCGACACGATGCTCGGGCAAATGCAGTACAACCCGGACAACCTGCATCTTCTGTCGAAGGCGGTATGGACGCATCCGCACGAGCGGCCCATCGACGAAATGCTCAAGATCGTTCGGTCATTCGAATTCCTCAAAGCCGACCCACGTGCGTCCACCGACTTGCGCCACATCGTCTCCGAGATGCCGATCTCGAAGATTGGATCAGACGATCGCTTGGCATTGGTGAACGAGCTTGCGCGGGTGGGTCAGCGTATTGATCCCACCGACTGGGTTGGAAAAGCTTGGCAGATGGTGTGCGAGGCCAACGACCCGCAATTGCTGCAAAAGTCGTTCAACCCTCTGATGTCTCTCATCCCGGACCGCATTCGACATTTTGGTGAAAGTTTCGAATCCAATAACCCGCTGAAAAGCATGGCCGAACGGCTTGGCGAATTGCCCGAGACGGAGTTGCGGCCTGCATGGGCGCAGATGAAGGAAATCCTGCGTTCCAGGCCCGAACTGGTTGAAGCCACCGCCCTCGCCCATGCACGGGGGGGCACGGCTACGAAGGAGGCCATGCTTGCAGGCTTGATGGAGACAGTGCCGCGCCTGGCGCCTGAGATGCAAGGGGAGGCTGCGGCATTGATCAAGGGACACTGGCCCGCATCGAGTAAGGCGCTTGTGAAGCTGGCCTCGGTCATCCCCAAGCTCACCGAAGAGGCGCGCGAAAAGGCATTCGAAGCTGTGGTGAGTTGCCTGGAAGAGGCGGAGAAAAAGCTGCGCCATTCCCTTGCGGGCCCAGGGCCCTCGCGGGCGGCGTTCGCCCAGATGGGCGGCCTCGAGGGCCTGCTGGTGCCGATGTCCCGGGCGGCGGGTGCCCTTCCCGACCACGCCCCGCGCGCAGCTGCTGTGGATCAGGTTCTCAAGTGGCTGCCGCACGTCTCTGACCCTTCCAGCCTCGCCGAAGCGCTCAAATCGCTGGCCCGAGCTTTGCCGGCCGTGCTGGAACGTCCAGTCCCCCACGGAGCGACGAAGCGTGACGCGCTCCTGCAGAGCTTTGCCGAGCAGGCCAAGAGGCTTCCGCCCGAGCACCGTGCCCCTGCTCTGAAGGAGATGATTGGCGACACCCAGGCGTACGCCGGCAAGCCGACGTCATTCTTTAGCCGGGACAAGAGTCAGAAGCTTCCGGCGCTGCTTCAGAAGCTTCTGGATGACAGTACGCGGTGAGGGCAAGCCCCTGCGGGACGCAGGATGCCCTCCGATAGAGGTAGGTTGAAGCGACTGCTGGCTTCAGGGCCCACTTCCTACAATCGCGCCACCTCGGACACCCGGCCTGGCGCGGCGCCCGCATGGCGACGACGAGCTTCACCCACCACACGATCGCCATCCAGCAGGTCGAGCAGATCCTGCTCGGTGCGCGCGCGCGGGGTGCCGACATCGGCGCCTTGCTGCAGCGTGCCGGCATCTCGCCCGCCCTGCTCGAATCGCCGCTGTCTCGGGTCACGCAGGCGCAGTACGCCGCCCTGATCTTCGTGCTGCGCCACGCGATGCGCGATGAGCTCTGGGGCCTGTGCCAGCGGCCGCTGCCGCTCGGCAGCTTCGCGATGGGGTGCCGCCTGCTGATTGGCTCGCGCACGCTGGGCGAGGCGCTGCAGGCCGGGCTGCGCTTTTACCGCCTGCTGCTCGACGACTTCGTGCCCCGCCTGCAGGTGCAGGGCCGCGTGGCCCGCTTGAGCCTGGTGCCGCGCGGCGAGCCGAACGCAGCGCTGGCCTACGCCGAGCGGGCGTTCTCATTCTTCGCCTACGGCCTGGCCTGCTGGCTGGTAGCGCGCCGCGTGCCGCTGCTGGCGGTGGACTACCCCCCATCCGCCCTCGGCCACAGCAACGACGCGGGCACGCTCTTCCAGGCCCCGGTGCACTACGACCAGCTGTGCACGGGCTGGCGCTTCGACGCCCGCTGGCTCGATCTGCCGGTGGTGCAGAACGCGCAGAGCCTGGGCGAGTTCCTGCAGCAGGCGCCCGCCAGCCTGCTCGTGAAGTATCGCGACCAGAGCAGCCTCACCGAGCGGATCCGCCGCATCCTGCGCCGCCGCCTGGCCGAGGAGCTGCCCTCTCTCGAGGACATCGGCCATCAGCTCGCGATGACGCCGCAGACGCTGCGCCGCCGCCTGCACGAAGAAGGCCGCGGCTTTCGCGAAATCAAGGACGACCTGCGCCGCGACGCCGCGATCGAGTACCTCGCCCGACCCGAGCTGACGCTGCCCGAGATCGCGGCGTTGCTGGGCTTCTCGGAGGCCAGCACCTTTCACCGCGCCTTCAAGCACTGGACCGGCGTGGCGCCGGGCGAATACCGGCAGACCCGCCTGCGCGAGCGCTGAGCCGCCGGGCGCTGCTCGGGGTCAACCCGAAGCACGACGACGGTTGTCACTTTCTGCCAATGCATAGAGCGTCGTTGCCATTGGACGCGTGGGCACCGGCTCCCACACTCGCATCCGTCATTGCACCAGACAGACGGAGACAAGCGAGATGCACAAGCCCCTCACCATCACACGCCGCAGCTTTGCCGGCGCGCTGTCCGCGCTCGGCCTGTGCGCCACTTCGGCGGCCTTCGCCCAGGGCGCCGACGCCTACCCGCGCCAGGTGATCCGCATCGTCGTGCCCTACCCGGCCGGCGGCGCCACCGACACGCTGGGGCGGGTGATGGCGACCAAGCTGCAGGAGGCGTGGGGCCAGACGGTGATCGTGGAGAACAAGCCCGGCGCCTCCGGCACCATCGGCAACGACATGGTGGCCAAGTCGCCGCCCGACGGCTACACGGTGCTGCTGGCCATCACGGCCATCGTGCAGGTGCCGGCGCTGATGCCCAACCTCGGCTACGACGTGATGAAGGACCTGCAGCCGCTCGCGCAGGTGGCCAGCACCAACTCCCTGCTGGTCGTTCCCAAGTCCGCTCCCGTGAGCACGCTCAAGGAGTTCATCGACCTGGTCAAGGCCAACCCCCGCAAGTACAACTTCGGCTCCTATGGCGTGGGCACGTCCTCGCACATCCAGGGATCGCTGCTGAACATGCAGGCCAAGCTCGACCTCACGCATGTGCCATACAAGGGCGCAGCACCCCTGCTGCAGGACCTGCGCGGCGGCCAGCTCTTCTCGGCCTTCATCGACATGGCCACCGCCCGCCCTCACCTGGAGGCGATGAAACCCCTGGCCGTCACCGGACCTCGCCGCAACCCCTTGCTGCCCGAGGTGCCGACCTTCGCCGAGCTGGGCTACCACTCCTTCGAGCCGCTGGGCTGGTTCGCGCTGTTCATGCCCTCGGGGGTACCCGCCCCGATCGCGAAGAAGTTCGCCGACGAGGCCAACCGCATCCTGCACCTGCCCGACGTGATCCAGCGCATCGAGGGCCTGGGCATGACGCCCGGCGGCATGCCGACGGCCGACTTCGCCAAGGTCGTGCGCGAAGACGCCGCCATCTACGCCCGGATCATCCGCGAAGCCAACATCCGCCTCGAATGAGCCGCGCCTTGAGCGGTTTTGCCAATGCGCTTGTCCGCACTGGCCATTGGACTGAAGACCACGGCGGCGCAAGCTTCGAGCCATCACAGCCCTGCACAAAGGCAGACCCCCGATGAAACGCAAAGTCTTCGTAGCCGGTGTCGGCATGATCCCCTTCAGCAAGCCCGGCAAGAGCGAGCCCTACATGGTGATGGGCGAGCGCGCCGCCAAGCTCGCGCTGGAGGATGCCCGCGTGCCCTATGCCGAGGTGCAGCAGGCCTACGTGAGCTATGTCTACGGCGACTCCACCGCCGGCCAGGCGGCGATCTACCGCGTCGGCCTCACCGGCATCCCGGTGTTCAACCTCAACAACAACTGCTCCAGCGGCTCCAGCGCGCTGTACCTGGCGCGCCAGGCGGTGGAGAGCGGCATGGTCGAGTGCGCCATCGCGCTGGGCTTCGAGCAGATGGTGCCCGGCGCGCTCAAGGGCGCCTATGACGACCGGCCGTCGCCGATGGCGCGTTTCGCCGAGACGATGAGCGAGCTGCAGGGCTACGACGACGCCGCGCCGCGCGCCTCGCAGTTCTTCGGCGGCGCCGGGCGCGATTACATGAAGCAGTACGGCATCCGCGCCGACACCTTCGCCCGCATCTCGGTCAAGGCGCGCCAGCACGCGGCGCGCAACCCGCTGGCGGTGTTTCGCGACACCGTCACGCTCGACCAGGTGATGGCCGCGCCCACGGTGTTCGAGCCCCTCACCCGCCTGCAGTGCTGCCCGCCCACCTGCGGCGCGGCCGCGGCCATCCTGTGCTCGGAGGACTTCGCGCGCCGCCATGGCCTCGATGCCAAGGTCTTCATCGCCGCGCAGGCCATGACCACCGACACGCCCAGCACGTTCGACAAGCGCGACATGCGCCAGCTCGTGGGCTACGACATGACCCAGGCCGCCGCGGCCCAGGTGTACGAAGCCGCCGGCATCGGCCCCGAGGACCTGGACGTGGTCGAGCTGCACGACTGCTTCACCGCCAACGAACTGATCACCTACGAGGGCCTCGGGCTCACGCCCGAAGGCACCGCCGAGAAGTTCATCGTCGAGGGCGACAACACCTACGGCGGCCGCGTGGTCACCAACCCCTCGGGCGGCCTGCTCTCCAAGGGCCACCCACTGGGCGCCACCGGCCTGGCGCAGTGCGCCGAGCTGACCTGGCAACTGCGCGGCCAGGCCGACCAGCGCCAGGTCGAGGGCGCGCGGCTGGCGCTGCAACACAACCTCGGGCTGGGCGGCGCGTGCGTGGTCACGCTGTACCAGGCCGCTTGAGGGGCACAGCGATGATCGACAGACGCTACATCGGCCACACCCTGGCGCCGTTCTCGGTGCCGGTCGAGGCGGGCCGCCTGCGCTTCTTCGCCAAGGCCACCGGCCAGGCGGACCCGGTCTACACCGACGTGGCCGCGGCGCGCGACGCGGGCCACCCCGACCTGCCGGTGCCGCCCACCTTCCTCTTCTGCCTGGAGATGGACAGCCCCAAGCCCGCGGCCATCCGCGAGCTGCTGGGGCTGGACTACCGCCGCCTGCTGCATGGCGAGCAGCAGTTCAGCTACCACGCCATGGCCTATGCCGGCGACGTGCTGAGCTTCGAGCAGCGCATAGAGGACATCTACGACAAGAAGGGCGGCGCGCTGGAGTTCGTGGTGCGCCGCACCCGCGTGAGCAACCAGCACGGCGCACTCGTCGCCGAGCTGCGAAGCGCGACGGTCGTTCGCAACGGCTGAAGGAGCATCCGAATGACGCTGGCGAATTTCGAGGCGCTGCAGGTCGGCGACAGCCTTCCCGCCTTCCAGACCGAATCCATCTCGCGCCTGGCGCTGGCGCTGTACTGCGGCGCCTCGGGCGACCACAACCCCATCCACGTGGACATCGATTTCGCCCGCGCCGCCGGCCAGCAGGACGTGTTCGCCCACGGCATGTTGTCGATGGCCTACCTCGGCCGACTGCTGACGAACTGGGCGCCGCAGCGGCAGCTGCGCCAGTTCGGCGTGCGCTTCGTCGCCATCACCCAGGTGGGCGACCGCATCACCTGCCGCGGCACGGTGCTGGAGAAGTTCGAGGCCGAAGGCGAGAAGCGCGTGCGGCTGGAGCTCTCCACCGTGGATGCCGACGGCCAGGTCAAGTTGAGCGGCGACGCCGTCGTGGCGCTGCCCTGACCCCCTTCCGGAGATACGACGATGACGAAGAAGTTGCAGGACAAGGTGGCGCTGGTGTCGGGCTCGGGCCGCGGCATAGGCCGCGAGATCGCGCTCAAGCTGGCCAGCGAAGGCGCGCGCGTGGTGGTCAACGACCTGGACGAAGCCCCCGCGATGGAGGTGGTGCAGGCCATCCGCGCCGCCGGCGGCCAGGCGGCGGCCTGCGTAGGCAGCGTGACGGAGGCCGGCTTCGCGCCGCGCTTCGTGCGCACCGCGCTGGACGAGTTCGGCGGCATCGACATCATCGTCAACAACGCCGGCTACACCTGGGACAACGTGATCCAGAAGATGAGCGACGAGCAGTGGGAGGACATCCTGGCCGTCCACCTGACCGCGCCCTTCCGCATCCTGCGCGCCGCCGCCGATTTCATCCGCGAGACGGCCAAGAAGGAGGCCGAGGAAGGCAAGCAGGTGTTCCGCAAGGTCGTCAACATCTCGTCCACCTCGGGCGTCTACGGCAACGCCGGCCAGGCCAACTACGCGGCGGCCAAGTCCGGCATCAACGGCTTGACGCGGGCGCTGGCCAAGGAGTGGGGCCGCTACAAGGTCAACGTCAACAGCGTCGCCTTCGGCCTGATCAAGACGCGCCTGACCGAAGCCGACGCCGATGCCGACGCCAGCATCGACATCGAGGGCCGCCAGATCAAGGTCGGCGTCAACCCGCAGATCCTGAAGAACGCCGAGGCCACGATCCCGTTGGGGCGCGCCGGCACGGCGGAGGAAGCGGCCGGCGCGGTCTACCTGTTCTGCATCCCCGAGTCGAACTACGTCAGTGGCCAGACCCTCATTTGCGGCGGCGGAAAGCCATGAGCCTCGCGAATCCCGCACGCCCCTGGATGGAACCCGAGCTCCAGCAGCTGCGCGACACCGCGCGCCGCTTCTTCGAGACCGAGTGCGCGCCGCGCCACGAGGAGTGGGCCGAGCAGAAGCACGTGGACCGCAAGATCTGGCGGCGGGCCGGCGAGCTGGGCCTGCTGTGCGCCGGCATGCCCGAGGAGTACGGCGGTGGCGGCGGCCACTTCCTGCACGAGGCGGTGATCTGCGAGGAGCAGCAGCGCGCGATGGTCAACAGCTTCAGCATCAATGTGCACTCGGGCATCCTGGCGCACTACCTGCTGGCCTATGGCAGCGAGGCGCAGAAGAAGCGCTGGCTGCCGGCCATGGCCAGCGGCGAGATGGTGGGCGCCATCGCGATGACCGAGCCCGGCGCCGGCACCGACCTTCAGCGCATCCGCACCACGGCCCTGCGCGACGGCGATCACTACGTGGTCAACGGCGCCAAGACCTTCATCACCAACGGCTTGCACGCCGATCTCGTCTGCGTGGCCGTCAAGACCGATCCGCAGGCGCAGGCCAAGGGCGTGTCGCTGCTGATGATGGAGACACGGGATCTGCCGGGCTTTCGCCGCGGACGCCTGCTGGACAAGATCGGCCAGCGCGCGCAGGACACGGTGGAACTGTTCTTCGACGACGTCCGCGTGCCCGCGGCCAACCTGCTGGGCGGCGAGGAGGGGCGTGGCTTCGCGCAGCTGATGCAGCAGCTGCCGCGCGAGCGCCTGCTCATTGCCGTGGGCGCCGCGGCCACCATGCAACGGGCGGTGGACGAGACGCTGGCCTACGTGCAGCAGCGCCAGGTCTTCGGTGCGCCCCTGATGGCCCTGCAGAACACCCGCTTCAAGCTGGCCGAGTGCCAGACCCAGGCCACCCTCGCGCGCAGCTTCGTCGACGACTGCATCGCCCGGCTGCAGCGCGGCGAGCTGGACGTGCCCACCGCCGCCATGGCCAAGTGGTGGATCACCGACGCGCTGTGCAAGGTGGTCGACGAATGCCTGCAGCTGCACGGCGGCTATGGCTACATGAACGAGTACCCCATCGCCCGCATGTATGCCGATGCCCGCGTGGGCCGCATCTACGGCGGCGCCAACGAGGTGATGAAGGAAATCATCGCCCGCGGCATGGAGCGTTGAGCGCTGCCCGCCTTCATCTCTGGTGAACCCCCGTTTCGGCAAATACAGATAGGCGCCGCGAAGACCGCCGCCTAGCATGGATCCGGAGACAAGAACTGCCATGACCGCCCGCGCCTCGTCCCCCTGGTTCAGCGTCTGGCCGCGCGGCCTGCCCCGGCAGATCCACGTGCCCCAGGTCTGCCTGAGCCACAACCTCGACGTGGCCGCGGCGCGCTATCCGGACAAGCCTGCGGTGCTGTTCTTCGACCAGCCGGTGACCTTCGCCGAACTGAAGGCCCAGGCCGATGCGCTGGCCGGCCACTTGCAGCGCAACGCGGAGCTGAGGCACGGCGACCGCGTGCTGCTGATGAGCCAGAACTGCCCGCAATACGCCATAGCTTTCCACGCCATCGTGCGCTGCGGCGCGGTGGTGGTGCCGGTCAACGCGATGTGCACCGCCGCCGAGCTCTCGCACTACATCGAGGACAGCGGCGCCCGCGTGGCCCTGGTCGCGCAGGAGTTGCTGCCCGCCCTGCGTCCGGCGCTGGACGACGGCCGCCTCCAGCACGCCGTGGTGCACACGTATTCGGACGCGCTGGGCCCTTCCAGCGACCTCACCGTGCCCGACTGGGTGAGCGCGCCCCGCGCGGTGCTCGACCACCCTCGCCTCGTTCACTGGCAACAGGCGCTGGCCCAGGGCCTGAAGCCGTCAGCCGTCCAGGCCTCGCCTGACGACCTCTGCGTGCTGCCCTACACCTCCGGCACCACCGGCCAGCCCAAAGGCTGCATGCACACCCACCGCACGCTGCTGGCCTCCACCGTCTCGGCCGTGCTGTGGCGCGGCCTGCATGCCGAATCGGTGGTGATGGGCGTGGCCCCGCTGTTCCACCTGCTGGGCATGCAGAACGCGATGCTGATGCCGATGGCGGTCGGCGCGACGGTGGTGATGCAGCCGCGCTGGGATGCTGCCAACGCCGCGCGCCTGATCGAACGCCACCGCGTCAGCGCCTGGGCCGCGCCACCGGCCATGCTGAACGACTTCTTCGCCCACCCCGAGGCGCTGCAGCGCGATCTGTCCAGCCTGGCCATCCTCAACGGCGGCGGCGCCGCGATGCCGGAGGCCGTGGCCGAGATGCTGCAGGAGCGCTTCGGCCTGAGCTACATCGAGGGCTACGGCCTGACCGAGACCGCCTCCTTCCTGCACTGCAACCCGCTGGGCCGCGGCAAGCGCCAGTGCCTGGGCGTTCCGGCCTTCGGCGTGGATTCGCGCATCGTCGACCCCGAGACCCTCGCCGAGCTGCCGCCGGGGGAAGTGGGCGAGCTCGTCACCAGCGCACCGCAGGTGATGCGGGGCTACTGGCACGACGAACGAGCCAACGCGGCCAGCTTCTTCGAGCGCGACGGCCAGCGGTTCTTGCGCACCGGCGATCTCGCCAGCATGGATGAGCAGGGCTACTTCTTCATGCGAGATCGACTCAAACGCATGATCAACGTCAGTGGCTACAAGGTCTGGCCGGCCGAGGTGGAAAGCGCGCTCTACGAGCACCCCGCCATCCACGAGGCCTGCATCGTGGGCGTGGCCGACAGCCGCCAGGGCGAATCCGTCAAGGCCGTGGTGGTGCTCAAGCCGGGCGCCGCGCTGGACGAGCCGCAGCTCATCGCCTGGTGCCGCGAGCGCATGGCCGCCTACAAGGTCCCGCGGCAGGTCGAGTTCCGCGACGCGCTGCCGAAGTCCGGCACCGGCAAGGTTCTCTGGCGAGAGATTCAAGCTCAACAAAGGGGACAAGCATGACCACACTGACCCGCCGCGTTCTGTGGACCGCCGCGATGCTGGCAGCCGCGCTCGGCTGCGCTCCGGCCCTGGCCACCGACGCCTTCCCGAGCAAGCCCATCGTGCTGGTGCTGCCCTTCCCGCCCGGCGGCTCGTTCGACCCCATCCTGCGCGCGCTCGGCAACGCGGCGGGCAAGGAGCTGGGCCAGCCCGTGGTGCTGATGCACAAGCCCGGCGCGGGCGGCGTCACCGGCACCGCCGGCCTGGCCACGATGACCGAGGCCGATGGCTACACCCTCGCGCTGATGCACAACTCGGTGATCCGCCAGCCGCTGATCGCCAAGGCCACGTGGGACCCGCTGAAGGACTTCACCTACGTGATCGGCCTGGGCTCGCTCAGCACCGGCATCGCCGTCGCGGCCGATGCGCCGTGGAAGACGCTGCCCGAGCTGCTGGCCGATGCCAAGGCCCGCCCCGGCATCGTGAGCTGGGGCAACGTCGGCGCCATCAGCGCCAACCGCATCTATGCCGAGCGCCTGGGCCGCAGCGCCGGCGTGAAGTTCAACATGATCCCCTTCAAGGGCGGCAGCGAGGCCTTCACCGCGTTGATCGGCGGCCACCTCGATGTCTACGGCGACCCGGGCTTCGGCCCCATGGCCAGCAGCGGCAAGGTGCGGCTGCTCGCGACCATGACCGAGCACCGCCTGCCCCGGTGGCCCCAGGTGCCCACGCTGAAGGAGCTGGGCCACGACCTGGTCGTGCAATCCAACATCGGCCTGGTCGCGCCCAAGGGCCTGCCGCCCGAGATCACCGAGCGCCTGCACGCCGCCTTGCGCAAGGCCACCGAGGATCCGGACTACAAGCGCCTGTGCAACGAGTTCGACCTCGCGCCCGCGCTGCTCGACCCGCCGGCCTACAAGGCCTACGCGCAGGCCCAGTTCCAGCGCGAGAAGACCATGCTCGACGAGATCGGCTTCAAGCCGGAGTGAGGCGCAACGCGATGTCCGAATCCCCTTCCATCGCCCCGGCGGCACAGCCGACCCCTGCCCTGCCCGAGCGCCACATCCCCTTCCTCGACAAGATCGGCATGCGCCGCGTGCGCGTCGGCGGCGGCGAGGCAGTCGTCACCCTCGACCTGCAACCCGACCTGCTCAACAACCATGGCGGTGGCCACGGCGGGGTGGTGATGACCCTGCTCGACAGCGCGATGGCCAACGCCGCGCTCAGCCGCATCGACTTCGCCCGCGAGGTGGTCACCATCGACATGCACATCGGCTTCATGCGCCCGGCCGCCGGCCGGCTCGAAGCCACCGGCCGCGCCACCGGCGGCGGCCGCTCGGTGTGCTTCTGCGAGGCCGAGATGACCGATTCGACCGGCGAGGTCGTCGCCAAGGCCATGGGCACCTTCCGCTACCGCGCACCGGCCGCCTGAAGCCATGTACCTCACCCAAGGATTGCACCGCGCGCTGCAGCGCGATCCCGCCAGGGTCGCCCTGCGCCATCTGCAGGCCGGGGGCGATCGCCACTGGACCTTCGCGCAGTTCGCCGACCGCGTGGGCCGGCAAGCGGCGGCGTTGCGGGCACGCGGGGTTGGCCGTGGCGACCGCGTGGCCCTGCTGGCGCCGAACGACGATGCGCTGATCACGCTGCTCAACGCCTGCTGGTGGCTGGGCGCCGTGGCGTGCCCGCTCAACGTCCGCTGGAGCGTGCCGGAGTTGCGTTTTGCCGTCGCCGATTGCCAGGCCCGCCTGCTGGTGGCCGACGCGCAGTTCGCGGCCCAGGCCGCGGCGCTGGCCGACCTGGGCCCCATCGCGTCCTGCGAAGACATCGCCGCCGAAGGGCAGGCGCTCGAGCCGCTCGAAGACACCCGCACCGGCGGCGACGCCCTGGCCGCCATCCTCTACACCGGCGGCACCACCGGTCGCTCCAAAGGCGTGATGCTCACCCACGCCAACTTCTGGACGGCTTCGATGACGCGCGGGGCCGAACTCAACAACTCGCCTGACAGCGTCTCGCTACTGGTGGCACCGCTGTTCCACGTCGCGGGCCTGGGGCGGCTGGTGGGCCAGTCCATCGTCGCAGGCGCCTGCGTCACCTTGCCGCAGTTCCGCGCCGAGGTGGTGCTGGCCGCCATCGAGCAGCACGGCATCACCGACATCGTCGTCGTGCCCACCATGCTGCAGGCCCTGCTGGAGGCGCCGGGCTTCGACGCCGCGCGATTGCAAAGCCTCAACCGCATCGCCTTCGGCGCGGCACCTATGCCGCCCGACCTGCTCGACCGCGCGCTGGCCGCCTGGCCGCAGGCCGAGTTCTTCCAGGCCTATGGGCTCACCGAGACGGCCGGCGCCGTGTGCATCAACCTGCCGGCCAACCACCGGCCCGCGCCAGGGTCGGATGCACGCACGCTCGGCCGCCTGCGCAGCGTCGGTCGGGCCGGCCTGGGCGCCGAGATCCGGGTCGTCGACGAAAGCGGCCGCGAGCTGCCGCGCGGCGAGGTGGGCGAGATCGTGGTCCGCGGCCCGATGGTGACGCAGGGCTACTGGCGGCTGCCCGAGGTCACCGCCTCGGCCTTTCACGAGGGCTGGTTCCGCACCGGCGACGGCGGGCGGATGGACGACGAAGGCTTCCTCTTCATCGCCGACCGCCTGAAGGACATGATCATCACCGGCGGCGAGAACGTCTACTCCGCCGAGGTCGAGGCCGCATTGCGCAGCCACCCCGCCGTGACCGACGCCGCGGTGATCGGCGTGCCCGACGCCCGCTGGGGCGAGGCAGTGCATGCGGTGGTGGTGTTGAGCAAGGCGGCGGATCTGGACCCGGCCACGGCCGGCGACGCGCTCAAGGCCTGGTGCCGTGGGCAGCTCGCCGGCTTCAAGTGCCCACGCGGCATCAGCTTCACCGATGCGCTGCCGCTTTCCGCGGCCGGCAAGGTGCTCAAGACCGTGCTGCGCGCGGCGCATCCCAAGTGAGCCCCGCCCGGCCGCCCGTAGGGGCTCACTCCCTCCCGGAGGGACAGGGCCGAAGGCCCGAGGGAGCACCGTTGCGCGACGTCGATCGTCACCAGGCCTTCGGCCGCGTGCCGTTCATGCAGCTGCTGGGCGTGCGGCGCGAGTTCTCGCAGGACGGCCGGGCGCGCCTGGTCGTGGAGGCGCGGCCCGAGCTGGAGAACCTGATCCACGCGATGCACGGCGGCGTGGTCGCCACGCTGGTCGACGTGGTGATGGCCAGCGCGGCCGTCTCGCGGATCGATTTCAGGCGCACCGCCGTGACGCTCAACCTCAACACCAGCTACCTGCAGCCCGGCCGCGGCCGGCTCACGGCCGACGGCGAGGTGATCAGCGTCGCCGACGAGGTCGTGCAATGCCAGGCGGTCGTGCGGGACGAGGGCGGCCGCACCGTGGCGCGCGCCGTCGGGTCCTTCCGCTACCTGGACCCTCGCTGAGATCCCAAAGACTGGACTGAAGCCATGAACACGAACCCGCTCGATTTCACCGGCCGCCACGTCTTCGTGGCCGGGGGCAGCAGCGGCATCAACCTCGCCATCGCCGATGCCTTCGCCCAGCGCGGCGCCACGGTCTCCATCGCCAGCCGCTCGGCCGAGCGCGTGGCCGGTGCGGTCGAGCATTTGCGCCGCCACGGCGGCCAGGTGCAAGGCCACAGCGCCGACGTGCGCGAGTACGAGGCGATCGACGCGGCGCTTGCCGCGGCCCGCGAGCGCTTCGGCCCCATCGACGTGCTCGTCTCGGGCGCCGCCGGCAACTTCGTCGCGCCGGCGCTGGGCATGTCGAGCAAGGGCTTTCGCACCGTGGTCGACATCGACCTGGTCGGCAGCTTCAACGTGCTGCGCGCCGGCCATGCGCACCTGCGCCGCCCGGGCGCCTCGGTGATCAACATCTCGGCGCCGCAGGCCTACAACCCCACGCCCTACCAGGCCCATGTGTGCGCCGCCAAGGCGGGCGTGGACATGCTCACCCGCGTGCTGGCCATGGAGTGGGGTCCGGATGGCGTGCGCGTGAACTCCATCGTCCCCGGCCCCATCGGCGACACCGAAGGCATCCGCCGCCTGGCACCCAGCCCCGAGGCCCTGGCGCAGATGGCCGCGAGCATCCCGCTGGGGCGGTTCGGCAAGACAGCCGAGGTGGCCGACATGGCTCTGGTGTTGAGTTCGCCGCTGGCCAGCTTCGTCACTGGCGCCATCATCCCCGTGGATGGCGGCAGCTCGCTGCCGGGCGGGCGTGATTTGAGTGCGGCTGTGAAGGCGGCTTAGGGGCCGGGAAGATGCCGGACCATTCCACCGCTCGCCCGCCGCAGGCCCGAGGCTTCGACAGGCTCAGCCCGACGCTCCCCACCCCGTTCACCCTGAGCCTGTCGAAGGGCCCTCACGCTCCAGGCTTCGACAGGCTCAGCCCGAACGGGAGAGTGGGAGCCGGTCGAACCTTTGCTCCGTTCACCCTGCGCTTGTCGAAGGGCCCGAATGCACGAGGCTTCGACAAGCTCAGCCCGAACGGAAAGGTGGTGCCCAGCTCGACACTCCCCACCCCGTTCACCCTGAGCCTGTCGAAGGGCCCTCACCCATCAGGCTTCGACAAGCTCAGCCCGAACGGGAGAGTGAGACCCAACCGCACCTTTACTCCGTTCACCCTGAGCTTGTCGAAGGGCCCGAATGCACGAGGCTTCGACAAGCCCGAACGGGAAGGTGGTGCCCAGCTCGACACTCCCCACCCCGTTCACCCTGAGCCTGTCGAAGGGCCCTCAATCACCAGGCATCGACAGGCTCAGCCCGAACGGGAGAGTGAGACCCAACCGCACCTTTACTCCGTTCACCCTGAGCTTGTCGAAGGACCCTCAAGCACGAGGCTTCGACAAGCTCAGCCCGAACGGAAAGGTGGTGCCCAGCTCGACAGTCCCAACCCCGTTCACCCTGAGCCTGTCGAAGGGCCCTCACGCTCCAGGCTTCGACAGGCTCAGCCCGAACGGGAGAGTGAGACCCAACCGCACCTTTACTCAGTTCACCCTGAGCTTGTCGAAGGGCCCCTCAACTCGACCTCGCAACTCATGCAAACCATCCACTACGAAGTCCGCGACCAGGTCGCCACGCTGACCCTCGACCAGGCCGCCACCCGCAACGCGCTGAGCCCCGCCATGCGCGAGGAGGTGGCCGAGGTCGTCCACAGCATCAAGCAAGACCGCCACATCCGCGCCCTCGTCATCACCGGCGCCAACGGCCACTTCTGCTCCGGCGGCGACCTGCGCAACATCGCCACCGCCGGGCTGGACAACCAGGGCTGGCGAGATCGCCTCCACAGCCTGCACCACTGGCTGCAGGACCTGATCACGCTCGACCGCCCCGTCATCGCCGCCGTCGACGGCGCCGCCTACGGCGCCGGCCTCGGCCTCGCCCTGGCCGCCGACTTCGTGATCGCCACACCGCGCGCCCGCTTCTGCGTGTCCTTCCTCAAAGTAGGCCTGGTCCCCGACTGCGGCATCTTCTACACCCTGCCCCGCATCGTCGGCCCGCAGCGCGCCAAGGAGCTGATGCTCTCGGCCCGGGAGGTCGGCGCCGAAGAGGCGCTGCGACTCGGCATCGCGATGGAGCTGCAGCCACCTGAGCAGCTGCTCGCCCGCGCGCAGGCGATGGCCGCGAGCTTCGTGCAGGCCTCGCCCATGGCCGTGAGCCTCGTCAAGCGCACGGTGGCTGCTGGCAGCGACCTCGCCACCCAGCTCGAACTCGAAGCCAACGCCCAGGCGCTGGCCATGGGCACGCAAGCGCACCGCGAGGCGGTGCAGGCCTTCCTCGACAAGCAGCCGGCCCGCTTCCAGTGGCCGGCATGACGACCTTCCACAGCACATCACACGGAGTCCCCCATGACTGCACCCATGCTCGAAGGCAAGGTGATCGTCGTCACCGGCGCCGGCGGCGGCATTGGCCGCGACATCGCGCTCGCCATGGCACGCGCCGGAGCACGCGTCGTCGTCAACGACATAGGCGCCTCGGTGGCCGGTGAAGGCTCCGATGCGGGGCCCGCTCAGCAGGTGGTCAATGAGATCCGCGCCGCAGGCGGCGAGGCGACGGCCAACACCGACAGCGTGTCCGACCCGCGCTCGGCCGGCCGCATCATCGCCACCGCGCTCGACAGCTTCGGCCGCATCGACGGCGTGGTGAACAACGCCGGCATCCTGCGCGACCGCTTCTTCCACAAGATGAGCGACGACGAGTGGGACGCCGTCATCAAGGTGCACCTGTACGGCAGCTACTACGTCAGCCGCGCCGCCGCCCCGCACTTCAAGGAGCAGCAGTCGGGCGTGTACGTGCACATGACGTCCACCTCCGGCCTGATCGGCAACTTCGGCCAGGCCAACTACGCCGCGGCCAAGCTGGGCGTGGCCGCGCTGTCGAAATCCATCGCGCTGGACATGCAGAAGTTCAACGTGCGCTCCAACTGCATCGCGCCCTTCGCATGGAGCCGCATGATCGGCTCCATCCCCACCGAGACCGATGCCGAGAAGCAGCGGGTCGATCGCATGAAGCAGATGACGCCGGCCAAGATCGCGCCGCTGGCCGTCTGCCTGGCCAGCGAGGCCGCGGCCGACACCAACGGCCAGATCTTCGCCGTGCGCAACAACGAGATCTTCCTGATCAGCCAGCCTCGCCCCATCCGCTCGGTGCACCGCAGCGAAGGCTGGAGCCCCGAGACGGTGGCGACCCACGCGCTGCCTGCGCTCAAGGCCCAGTACTTCGACCTCGAACGCTCGGGCGACGTGTTCAGCTGGGACCCGGTGTAGTCATGGCCCTGCCCGCGCTCTTCAGCGGCCTGCGCCTGCCGGTGATCGCCGCGCCGCTGTTCATCATCAGCGTGCCGGAACTCGTGATCGCCCAATGCAAGGCCGGCATCGTCGGCTCCATGCCTGCGCTCAACGCCCGGCCCGCCTCGCTGCTCGACGAGTGGCTGGCCGAGATCACCGAGGCCCTGGCCGCGCACGACCGAGCCCACCCCGAAGCCCCTGCCGCGCCCTTTGGCATCAACCAGATCGTGCACAAGAGCAACGACCGGCTCGAAGACGACCTCGCCCTGTGCGAGAAGTACCGGGTGCCGCTCGTCATCACGTCGCTGGGCGCGCGGCCCGAGGTCAACCAGGCGGTGCATGCCTGGGGCGGCCTGGTGCTGCACGACGTGATCGACAACACCTTCGCGCACAAGGCCATCGCCAAGGACGCCGACGGCCTGATCGCCGTGGCCGCCGGCGCCGGAGGGCATGCCGGCACCCGCAACCCCCTCGCGCTGATCCAGGAGATCCGCAGCTGGTTCGACGGCCCGCTCGCCCTCAGCGGCGCCATCGCCACCGGCCAGGCCATCCTCGCCGCCCAGGCCATGGGCGCCGACCTGGCCTACATCGGCTCGGCCTTCATCGCCACCGAGGAGGCCCGCGCCGAAGAGGCCTACAAGCGCATGATCGTCGAGTGCACGAGCGACGACATCGTGTATTCAGACCTCTTCACCGGCGTGCACGGCAACTACCTCAAGCCCTCCATCCGCGCCGCCGGCCTGGACCCCGACAAACTGCCGACGAGCAACCCCCATGCGATGAACTTCGGCAGCACGCGCAAGCCGTGGAAGGACATCTGGGGGTGTGGGCAAGGGATAGGGGCGGTGACGGGGGTGGAGAAGATGGCGGAGAGGGTGGACCGGTTGGAGTTGGAGTACCGGAACGCCTTGGCGGGTCTGATGGCGAAGAGGTGTGCGAGGGTCAGCGAGGTTGACATCGCGGCATGCTGAGCTGGCTCCTCGCTCGTTGAAGTGCCAGCACGGCCTGCCAACCGCGCGTTCATCGGCGATATTCGCAATTCGCGAATAGCGAATACGCGCATCCCCATGGACCTGAAACCGCAAGACTTGATGGTGCTGCTGAAGGTGTCGGCTCATCCGCCACAGCGCTGGACCTACGCCGCTTTGGGCGAGGCGCTCGCCATGAGCGCGTCTGAAATGCATGCGAGCGTGAAGCGCGCCGTGGCATCGGGCCTGGCCGTGGCACCCGCGCGCGGCGAGTGGTCGCCCGTGCGGCCGAACTTGCTGGAGTTCGCGGTGCACGGCGTGCGGTACGTCTGGCCGGCCACGGCAGGACCGGTCAAGCGCGGCGTGCCGACGGCCTTTGGGGCCGAGCCGCTGGCCAGCCAGTTGAATGCTGCTCCTGTAGAGGCGCCGGTATGGGCGCATCCCGATGGCAGCGCCAAGGGCCCGACGATCTCGCCGCTCTACCGCACGGCACCTCAGGCCGCGCTTGCCGACCCTGCGCTGCACCGCCTGCTCGCCCTGCTGGATGCTTTGCGGACCGGCCGGGCGCGCGAGCGCAACCTGGCAGCCAAGCTGATGGAGGCTGAGCTGATGCGAATCCACACCGAGGTGACCGATGCGAGCCGATGACCCGAACCTGCCCTATCTGCGCCACATCGCCGAGGCACTGGGCGATCTGCGCGAGCAGATCCCCAGCAACAACGCTTCGAGCACGTCGTCGACCCCGGACTCAAGAACTGCCGTGCTCCAGCGTTGCCAGCGCAATACCGGCCGCGCAGCGCCCGCTGTTCAGCCTCGCCGACAGGGGATCCGGGCCGGCGCCGGCCGGGCCGGCCAGGCAGAGCAGGCCATGCAGCAGGGCCAGCGTGGTGGCGGCGGAGGCCGCGGCGGCGGCCAGGCGGGTGTTCCAGCTCGTGTTCATGGGGGAGTCCTTTCGAGGGTTGGTGGCGTGGTGGGAATCGGGTCAACGGCTGCTCGTCGCCAGCGCGACGACGGCGGGATGGGCTTCGACGACCAGCGGCGCAGCCGAAGCGCCACCCAGCGGGGCGACGAACTGCAGCAGCGTGTAGGTGATGCGAACGGCGGCGAAGGCGGCGGCGAAGCGGGTGCTGGTCGGGGCGGTTTGCATCACGGTTCCTCGGGTGGGTCGGGTGGCACCGGGCGGCGCGTTGTCGATGGATGAACTGTCCCGCTGAAGGCCGGTTCAGGTCCTTGGGCCGGCCCTGAAGCGTTCTGAATCGCGCGCCTGAAAACGCATCCATCACCCCCCATCCGGGGGAGATGACGGCCGCAGCGCCCGCCGGGCGTAAGCTCGCGCCCAAAGAAGGAGGGTCGATGGCCGGTTCGTCCGCCTTGAAGGAGTTCGCCTTCGGCCGCTTCGTGGCGCAGCCCGAAGCCCGCCAGCTCCTGGTCGACGGCCAGCCGGCCAAGCTCGGCGCTCGCGCCTTCGACCTGCTGGTGACGCTGGCGCAGCGTCGCGACCGCGTGGTCAGCAAGAACGAGCTGCTCGACGTGGTCTGGCCCGGACTGGTGGTGGAGGAGAACAACCTGCAGGTGCACATCTCGGCGCTGCGCAAGCTGCTCGGGCCTTCGGCCATCGCCACCATCCCCGGCCGCGGCTACCGCTTCACCGCCCCGCTCGAAGGGGCCGCCAACGACGATCGCCCGGCCACCACCACCCTGCCCGACGTAGCGATCTCCACCACCTCGGCCCGAGGGCGGCTTCCCTCGCCCGGCGAAGCGCTGTACGGCCGTGACCGCGAACTCGCGGCCTTGGGCAGCCTGCTCGCCCAGCACCGGCTGGTGACGGTCGCCGGCGCCGGCGGCATCGGCAAGACGCGCCTCGCGCTGGCCGCGGCCTGGCGGGCCCAGTCCGGCTTTCCCGACGGCGTCTGGCCGGTCGAGCTGGCGCCGGTGAGCGAGGCCCGGCTGGTGTCCAGCAGCATCGCGTGCGCCCTGGGCGTGTCGCTGGACGCCCCGGCGGGGCCCGAGCAGCTCGCTGCACGCCTCGGCGAGCGCAGCTTGTTGCTGCTGCTCGACAACTGCGAGCACCTGGTCGCCGGCGTGGCCGAGGTGGCGGGCCTGCTGCTGCGCGACTGCCCCGGTGTGCACCTGCTGGCCACCAGCCAGGAGACGCTGAAGCTCGCCGAGGAGCGCCTGCTGCGCCTCGGCCCGCTGGAGGTGCCCGCGCTCGACGAGCCGGCCACGCCGACCGGTGAGGGCGATGCCGCGCTGGCCCTGTTCGCGGCCCGCGCCCATGCCGCGAACCCGTGCTTCACGCTCGACGCCGACAATCGCGCCTCGGTGGCCGACATCTGCCGCCGGCTCGACGGCATTCCGCTGGCGATCGAGCTCGCGGCCGCACGCTGGCCGCTGCTCGGCATCGACGGGTTGCGCCAGCGTCTGGACGACCGCTTCCGCCTGCTCACCTCGGGCAACCGCGGCGCGCCTCGCCGCCAGCAGACCCTGCGCGCCGCCATCGAATGGAGCCATGCCCTGCTCGGCGCGGACGAGCAACTCGTGCTGCGGCGCCTCGGCATCTTCCACGGCGGCTTCGGGCTGGACGCGGCGCAGCAGGTCGCCGCCGATGCCTCTCACGACGAGTGGGCGGTGCTGGACCAGCTGGGGGCGCTCGTCGACAAGTCGCTGGTCATCGCCGACGGCGGCGAGCCGCCGCGCTACCGCCTGCTCGAAAGCACGCGCGCCTTCGCGCTGGAGCGCCTGGCCGAGGCCGGCGAGCTGGCTGCCACGTCCCGCCGCCATGCCGAGGCGCTGCTGGCCGTGTGGCGGCGCGCCGAGCTGCAGCGCTGGCACCTGGGCGACAGCCGCCAGCTCGCCGTGCTGCTGCACGAGATCGACAACCTTCGCGCCGCGCTGGCCTGGTCCGCGCAGCCCTGCGGTGACGCGACGCTGCTGGTGGGCCTGGTCGGCGCCAGTGGCTGGGCCTGGAAGGCCTTGGGCCTGGCGGCCGAGGGCATGCGCTGGTGCGACGAGGCCCTGGCCCGTTTCGACGAGGTGCGCGAGCCTGCGCTTCAGGCGCAGGTGCTGTACGCCAGCGCCCGCGTGGCCCACCGGACCGAGGCGGCCAGGGAGTTCGCCGATCTCGACAGCGCCGCCGCGATCTACCGCCGCCTGGGGGACCGGCGCGGCATCTACCTCTGCCGCACGCTGGCGGCGCAGAAACTCGCCTGGCGCTACGACCTCGAAGCGGCCGCCGAGGCCATCCGCGAGGCCGCCGAGGCGGCCGATCCGGCGTGGCCGCCGCTGTCACGCGAAGAGCTGCTGATCGCGCGCACCTTCTGGCATGAGGCCCGGGGCCGGCCGGCCGAGGGCCAGCCGTTCGCCGAAGAGCTGCTGGCGCTGCAGCGGGCGCACGGCGACGCGCGCCAGATCGACGTCGCGCGCATCAACCTGGCCGAGAACCTGTTCGTGCAGGGGAAGGCGGACGAAGCGATCGCCCTGCGCCGGCAAGTGCTGGCCCAGACCGGCCGCGCCCTGCAGCTCTATGCCATCACCAACGTCGCCAACCTGAGCGCCGCGCTCACCTACCGCGGCGACACGCCAGAGGCGCTGACCCTGGCCCGGCGCTCGCTGCCGGAGCTGATCCGCATCGACCGGCTGGACCATCACGCCGACCACTTCGCGCTGCTGGCGTGCCAGCGCGGCCGCCACCCCGTGGCGGCACGCCTGGCCGGCTGGTGCGATGCGCAGTACCTGAAATCGGGTTTCCAGCGCGAGCTGAGCGAGCAGCGGGCCCGTGACATGACTCAGGCGGCCCTGAGCGCCGTCCAGCCCACGCTGCCGCTGTCGGCCTGGCTTGCCGAAGGCGCCACGATGTCCGGCGAGGTCCTGGCGGCGCAGGCGCTGGGGGAATGACAGGCTGAGAGTCTTTCGTCCACCGGCGACCGACTGAGCCCGCGGCTGGTCAGCCTCCGATCGACACGGTGGGCCAACCCGTCGCGAGGGAGCCTCCGTGCGAGGTGGCGTCTCCCAGGCGCGCCGCCGGACGGCCGCCGATCATCACGGTCGCCGAGCCTGTGACGACGGTGTCGACGGGGCCGACGCAGGCCGCCAGGTCGCCCACCACGGCGGCCGGCAAGCCCCCGATCAGCACGGTCGGCACGCCGGGCCCGAGGACCGGCCCGCCGACATGAGGTATCGGCGACAAGCCGGGCGTCACCATCGGGCAAATGTGCATGTCGGTGATGCGGGCGGCGGGAGGCATGGCAGTGCTCTTCAGTTGATCATGACCATCGCGCCCTTGACCGTGGTCTGGCCGGAGGACGAGAGCTCGGCGGCAGCCGCGCCCTTGGCGGAGATGCCCACCTGGGCTTGGCAGGCGACGTTCAGCCCCTCCACGTTGACGTCGCCTTTGGAGCGGACAGCGATCGCGCCGACCGCCTCGAGCGTGATGACGCCCTGGGCCGCCAGCGTGATGTCGCGGGGGCTGTCGAGCGCGATGCCGGCTGGCGAGAGCCTGACGACGTTGCCGCTCTGGTCCTTGACCTCGATGGCCTGCTCCTGGTCGCTGAACACCAGCTGGTTGCGGGCCGGCGTGGTGATGGTGATGACCTTGTCGGCATCGTTGAACTCGATCCGGTGCCGGCTGCGCGTGACGACCGCCTTGATGGCGTTGCCGGCCGTCAGCGGGTAAGGCGGCGTGCGACTGCTGCCGTAGAGGCTGCCCAGCACGACCGGCTGCGCGGGATCCTGGTCCAGATGGCCGAGCAGCACCTCGTCGCCGACCTCGGGCAGGAAGAAGCTGCCGAATCCGGCGGAGGCCTGCAGCTGCAGCACCCGCGCCCAAAGGCCTTCGGTCGCCCCCTGGCAGGCCGCCGTGCGGACCAGGATCCGGTGCTGCCCCTGCGGATCGCCATCGAGCTGGAGCACCACGCCGGTCTGCAGGCCGCCGGCACCCGGCAGAAGGCCGCTGCTGGATGATGCCGGCAAGCCCGGGGGCTGGTCGGGCGAGCGAAGGTCCAGGCCGAACCCGGCCCGCGTGATCCATTCGCCGTCGCTGATTTCGTGCTCGACCGAGCTCAACAGCACCGGGCCGCTGAACCGCTTGCCCAGGCCCGCCAGCTCGACCACGGCACCGGGCCGGGCCAGGGCGCTGCCCTGGAAGCTCATGCGCCCGCGCAGCGACGCCTGCGTGACCGCGCAAGGACGGCTCGCCTCGGCGTCGGCATCGAAGTCGATGAGGTCCACGCCCCAGGTCAGGGTGAGGACGGCCGCCGCGTCCGTCGGCGGCGGCTGCACGCTCACGGTGTCGCCCTCGACGTTCACCATCAGGCCCATCGCGCCGGCTCTCGCCAGCATGTAATCCCAGTCGCTGCAGTCGCGCTGGACCAGCACTTCGCGATCGATGTCGGTCTTCGCCACGCGGGCGGTGAGTCCGGCGTTTCCGATCAGGGTCTGGAGGACTTCGGCGTCGGTGCCACGCCCGTGAAGCACGGTACGGCGCGGCTCGGTCATCTTGCAGGCCCTGGCGCGGCACAGCACGCTGAGGCGGCCGTCGCCGCCGCTGATGCCGAAGCTGTGGCGGACCACGATGCCGGTGAAGATCGTCTCCTCGACATCGCCGTAGCCGGCCTTCACCGCGATGTCGGCGCCCGGCTCGAACAGCTCGCCATCGCTCAGCGGAACACTGCCATTCGCCATGTCGCCATCGGCCAGCACCAGCCGGGCCCAGGGCACGTCGTTCAGGGCGTGATGGACCTGGACCGAGAGGACGCTCAGATCGGACTGCTGCCGACCCGAGCTGAGGATGCTGAGGCGAACGACGCCCTCCGCATGGAGTTGGGGAGAGTCAGCCATGGTGTGTCGCTACCTTCGGCTTGGAGGCGGAAAGCGCAGGGTATACGCTGGATGGGGGCCGCGTGCGCGCGGCAGGCCAGGCAGGGCGCAAGATGGCGCCTGGAATCGGCCCCATCGACCCCACCGGAGATCGACCATGGCAGACGACGGTTCGGCGCAGTCCACCACCGCGTGGCCGCTTCCCAGGTTCCGCTTCGAAGTGAAGTGGGCGGACCGGGTGATGAGTTTCCAGGAGGTCTCGGGCCTGGACGTGCAAGGGCAGCCCATCGAGTATCGGCGTGGAGACAGCGCTCAGTTCTCGGTCCTCAAGATGCCGGGCATCCAGAAGCACGGCGACATCACCCTGAAGAAGGGCGTCTTCAAGAGCGACAACAAGTTCTGGGACTGGTTCGACGAGATCAAGTCGAACGCCGCCGGGCGCACGGCGATGACCATCAGCCTGATCGACGAGAGCGGGATGCCCGCGATGGTGTGGACGCTGGCCAATGCCTGGCCGGCCAAGATCACCGGCACCGACTTGAAGTCGACGGGCAACGAGGTGGCGGTGGAGACCCTGGTCATCGCCCACGAGGGCCTCACGATCGCCAACGCCTGACGTGACGGCATCGAGGCAGCCTGACGCCATCGAGGCGCGGGGCGGCACCCAGGGGCTGAGAGCAAGGCCATGGCCGCCGGCGCATGATCCCGATCCCGTGCCCGGCGCGGCACGGGAGTTCACGGCCATGAACCGGAGGTCGCCATGAGCACTGATGCATCGCAAGACAAAGGCCCCGATCTCGCCCAGGGCGTCGCCCTCGACACCCTGCCCGACGGAAAGATGCTCGCCGGCCACGTGGGCGACGAGGCGGTTCTGCTGGCGCGCCGCGGCGGCGAATACTTCGCGATCGGCGCCGAGTGCACCCATTACCACGGGCCTCTGGCCGAGGGGCTGATGGTCGGCGACACCGTCCGCTGCCCCTGGCACCACGCCTGCTTCAGCCTGCGGACCGGCGAGGCCGTGGCCGCACCGGCCCTGAGCCCGGTGTCCTGCTTTGCCACCGAGGTGCGGCAAGGCAAGGTCGTCGTGATCGGCAAGGCATCGCCTGAACAAGCCCGCGCCGCGCCGGCCGGCTCGCCGCCGCAGAAGATCGTCATCGTCGGCGGTGGCGCGGCCGGGTTCGCGGCGGCCGAAATGCTGCGCCGCCGGCACTACCAGGGCAGCCTCGTGATGCTGAGCGACGACGGCGCACCGCCGGTCGATCGGCCGAACCTGTCCAAGGACTACCTGGCCGGCAGCGCTCCGGAGGAATGGGTGCCGCTGCGCGACGAAAGCTTCTACGCCGAGCAGTCCATCGAGCTGCGGCTCGGCACCCGCGTCGTCGGCCTCGACACGCAGGCGCGCGAGCTCGAACTCGGCGACGGCAGCAAGCTGCCCTACGACCGCCTGCTGCTGGCCACCGGTGCCGAACCGGTCCGCCTGTCTATCCCGGGCATGGACCTGCCGCATGTGCACACGCTGCGCACGCTGGCCGATTGCCGAGCCATCATCGAGCAGGCTTCGAAGGCACGGGTTGCCGTGGTGATGGGCGCCAGCTTCATCGGGCTGGAGGTCGCGGCTTCGCTGCGGGCACGTGGCATCGAGGTGCACGTCGTCGCGCCCGAGGCGCGCCCGATGGAGCGCGTGCTGGGTCCGCAGCTGGGGGATTTCATCCGCCGGCTGCACGAGAAGCACGGCGTCGTGTTCCACCTGCCCGACACGGCCAGCGCGATCGACGAGCGGCAGGTCATGCTCGCCGGCGGCGGCCGCATCGAGGCCGACCTGGTGGTGGCCGGCGTCGGCGTGCGGCCGCGGCTGTCGCTGGCCGAGAAGGCGGGCCTCGCGATCGATCGCGGCGTGACCGTCGATGCCTGTTTGCAGACGAGTGCGCCGGGCGTCTTCGCTGCGGGCGACATCGCGCGCTGGCCCGACCCGCACACCGGCGAGTCCATCCGCGTCGAGCACTGGGTCGTCGCGCAGCGCCAGGGCCAGACCGCCGCGCTGAACATGCTCGGCCATCGCGAGAGGTTCGAAGCCGTGCCGTTCTTCTGGAGCCAGCATTACGACGTGCCGATCAACTATGTCGGTCATGCGGAGAAGTGGGATGAGATCGTCGTCGACGGCGACATCGCGGGCCGCGACTGCACGCTCCAGTACAAGCGCGAGGGGCGTGTGCTGGCGGTGGTGACGATCTATCGCGATGCAGACAGCCTGGCCGCCGAGCTGCGGATGGAGGAGCAGGCCGGCTGAGGCACGGCAGGTTCGGGCAGCAGCCTGTGGGTGCGGCTGATGATTTGGTCTCGCGCCGCGCCCGCTCGTCGCCGTCCCCTCGTTCGTCGGGCTCCGCCAGCCCCGACAATCCGCCCATGAAAACCCCCGCCCGCCTGCAGGCCCTGATGGCCGAAGGCCTGATCGACAGCGTTGTTCGCCAGCTCAAGAGCGGCAAGGAAGCCGATGTCTACGTCGTTCGCTGCGGCGAAGAGACCTGCGCGGCCAAGGTCTACAAGGAGGCGCACCAGCGCAGCTTCCGCCAGGCGGTCGACTACACCGAGAACCGCAAGGTGCGCAACAGCCGGCAGGCGCGCGCGATGGCCAAGGGCACGGCGTTCGGGCGCAAGCAGCAGGAGGCCGCCTGGCAGAGCGCCGAAGTGGATGCCTTGTATCGCCTGGCCGCCGCCGGCGTGCGCGTACCGCAGCCCGGCAACTTCCATGAAGGCGTGCTGTTGATGGAGCTGGTGGCCGATGAGCAAGGCGACGCGGCCCCGCGCTTGAACGACCTGTGCTTCAGCGAAGAGGAGGCGCAGCAGCACCACGCCACGCTGATCGACGAGGTGGTGCGCATGCTCTGCGCCGGCGTGATCCACGGTGACCTGTCGGAGTTCAACATCCTGCTGGCCGCCGACGGGCCGGTCATCATCGACCTGCCGCAGGCGGTGGATGCCGCCGGCAACAATCACGCGCCGCGCATGCTGATGCGGGATGTCGACAACCTGCGCAGCTTCTTCGGCCAGCATGCGCCGGCCCTGCTCTCCACCCAGTACGGCCCCGAGATCTGGTCGCTGTACGCCGGCGGCAGGCTGGTGCCCGACATGCCGCTGACGGGACGCTACGAGCATCAGCCCGGCGAGGTGGACCTGTCCGGCGTGTTGCGCGAGATAGAGGATGCGCGGCTCGAAGAGGCGGCGCGCCTGGAGCGCATGGGCTGACGCGGCTGCTGACATCCGCCGACAAGGAAAGCAACGTGTTGCGGGCTCTTCGCGCCGGAATGCGGGTCTGTCCGACAGACGTCGCGCCAGCGCCGTCCTAGCCTGGAAGTTCCTCATCACGCGATGGAGAACAGCATGACGTACCGCCAGAATCCGCGCGACGAACAGGCGGCGAAGTCGGGCAAGGCCGAAAACGACAAGAACAAGCTCGGCGAGGCCCCTGCCACCCAGCTGAACCAGGGCCAGAGGACGCCAGACAGCCGGCACGACCGCGAAGCGCATGTCGGCTCGGGCAACCAGACGCAGTCGCGAAGCCAGCGCCGCTAGGGCCAGTCAGCGACAGGCCGCTACAACAAGCGTTCTTCGAAGTTGAAGTTCGCCAGGTGGCGGATCAACTCCGTCGCCAGCTTGGGCAGCGGCACGTGGGCGCGGTTGACGATCTTGGTCTCTCGCCGCGCCCACTCGTCGCTGAGCTGAACGATCTTCAGCTTCATCGTCCGGGCATGCCGCAGCGCGGATGAGCGCGGGATGATGCCTATGCCCACGCCCGCTTCCACCAGCAGGCAGATGGATTCGAAGCTGCTGACCTGGATGCGGAACTCGAGCTGGCGCCCGATGGCGCGCGCCAGCGGCGGCAGGAAGCTGGCCAGCGCGCTGCCCTCGGCCAGCGAGATGTGGTGCTCGTCCAGCGTTTCGACGAAGCTCACTTTCGGCCCTCGAGCCGCCAGCCGGTGGGCCTGGGGCACGACCACCACGAGTTCGTCGGCGACGAAGTCGTGCACCTCCAGGCCTTCGGTTTCGACGTTGCCGGCGACCAGGCCGATGTCGGCATGCGCCTCGTGGATGGCGATGACGATCTCCTGGCTCAGGCGCTCGTGCAGGTCGATGCTCACATCGGGGTGGCGGGCGAGGAAACTGGCCAGCGCGGCCGGCAGCGCGCTGCTGATCGAGGTGGTGTTGGCCAGGATGCGGACGTGGCCCTTGATGCCGCTGGCGTACTCGCGCAGGTCCATCTTCAGGTGCTCGACCTGCTGCAGCACCAGCCTCGCGTGGTGCAGCATCGCCTCGCCGGCCGGGTTGAGCTCCACGCCCTGCGGCTTGCGGTAGAACAGCTTCACGCCGATGTTGTCTTCGAGCTGCTTGATGCGCGTGCTCGCCGCGGCCAGCGAGATGCAGGCGCGCTCCGCCCCCTTACGCAGGTTCGACTCCTCGGCCACGTAGACGAAGAGCCGCAGGTCCATCAGGTCGAAGTGCATGGTGCTTCATTGTGCGGCAGCCCCCTCGGCCGCTACGCCCGCCGAACACCCCCTTTGGGAAATACAGATGGCGCCTCGCCGGGCCCGGCGCCATGCTCGGGCCACACCGAGATGGAGACATTCATGGCAGATCGGATTTCAGCCCGGCGCCGCGCGCTGGGCCTGCTCGCGTTGGTGTTCGCCACCGGCCCCGCCTGGGCCCAGGCGCCCGCCGCCTCCGCCACCGTGCGCCTGGTCGTAGGCTATGCCGCGGGCGGGCCGGTGGACACGGCGGCGCGCCAGTTCGCGCCGCTGCTCTCGCGTGAGCTGGGGCGCAACGTGATCGTCGACAACCGGCCCGGCGCGGCCGGGCTGCTCGGCGCCGAAGCGGTCGCCAAGTCGGCGCCCGATGGGGCCACGCTGTACTTCGGCGCCAGCCCCACGCTGACGATCAGCCCGCACGTGATCAAGACCACGGCGCTGGACCCGGCCAAGGACCTGACGCCGGTCTCGCCGGTGCTGAGCTATGCCAACGCCCTGGTCATCAACAAGGACCTGCCCATCAAGTCGCTGGCGGAGCTGGTCGCCTACGCCAAGGCCAACCCCGGCAAGGTGAGCTACGGCTCGGCCGGCATGGGCGCGTCCAACCACCTGAGCGCCGAGCTGTTCGCGAAGCAGGCGGGCGCCCAGCTCACGCATGTGCCCTACAAGGGCAACGCGCCGGCGATGACCGATGTGATCGGCGGCCAGATCACGATGATGTTCGACATCGTCAGCACCGCGCGCACCTACGTGCAGACGAACCGAGTGCGCGCCCTGGCCGTCACTTCGCGGGCGCGCAACCCCTCGCTGCCCGAGGTGCCGACGATGCGCGAAGCGGGCCTGGCCGGCTACGAGGTGGTCGGCTGGTACGGCGTGTATGGCCCGGCGGGCATGAGCACCGAGCAGGTGAGGCAGCTCAACGCCGCCGTCAACCACGCGCTGGCCGACGAGGCCCTGCGCAAGCAATGGACGGAGCATGGCTACGACCTGTGGGTGGGCGAGCCCGCCACGCTGGCCGCCCAGCAGCGCGGCGACTTCGACCTGTGGCGCGGCGTCACCGCCGGCATCAAGTTCGAGTGAGGATCCCTTGCATGCGGCGCATCCACGAAGCCTTCGACGACTGGCTGGCGCGCGACTCGCGGAGAACCTTCCTCCACCTGCCCGACCGGGACGTCGATTTCGCCGCGCTGGGCCTGCTGGTCGATGCGCTGGAGCAAGAGCTGCGGGCCGACGGCATCCGCCCTGGCGACCGCGTGCTGATCGTGGCCGAGAACTGCCCGGAGCACGTGGCGCTGATCCTCGCCTGCAGCCGCGTGGGTGCGTGGTCCTGCGGCGTGAACGCGCGCATGGCTCCGGGCGAGGTCGCTGCCTTCGCCGAAAAGGCCGATGCACGGCGCGTGTACTTCACCTCGGGGGTGTCGGCGGCCGCGACGAGCCATGCGGCGCGCGTCGAGGCCACTGCGTCCAGCGTGCCCGGCCTCGCGCACAGCCTCGTTCGCGAACAGGCCCGGGCCGAGACCGGCGAGCTGGCCGAACGCGTGGCAGCGATCATCTTCACCTCGGGCACCACCGGCGTGCCCAAGGGCGTGATGGTCACGCACGACGGGCTCTTGCACTTCGGCCGGGTATCGGCCGAGTCGCGCCGGCTCGGGCCCGAAGACCGCTCCTACGCCTACCTGCCGATGACGCACATCTTTGGCCTGGGCACGGTGCTGATGGCTTCGCTGCAGGCCGGCGCCAGCCTGGTGATGCGCAGCCAGTTCGATGCCGACGACGTGCTGGATGCGCTGGCGCGGCACCGTGTGTCCCAGCTGCAGGGGCCGCCGACGCTGTTCTCGCGCCTGCTGGCCCACCTGGACGAGCGCGGCATCACCAAGCCTGAGGCGCCCGCCCTGCGCTACGTGTACACCGGGGCGGGGCCGCTGGACATGCCGCTCAAGCGCCGGGTCGAGGCGCGCTTCGTGCAGCCGCTGCACCACGGCTACGGCCTGTCCGAGTACGCCGGCTCGGTGCACGTCACGGCCATCGGTCAGCACCGCGAAGACACCTCTGCCGGCACGCGGGTCGAAGGCGCCGAGCTGCGCATCGTCGGCCCCGAAGGGCAGGACCTTCCGGCTGGACAACGCGGCGAGATCTGGCTGCGCGGGCGCGGGCTGATGGCGGGCTACTTCCGCGACGAGGCGGCGACCAAGGCGGTGATGCGCCCCGGCGGCTGGTACGCCAGCGGCGACCTGGGCTTCCTGGACGAGGAAGGCGCGCTGTTCGTCGTCGGCCGGCTGAAGGAAATGATCATCCGCTCGGGCTTCAACGTCTACCCGGGCGAGGTCGAGGCCGTGCTGCACGGATTTGCCGCCATCCACGCCGCCGCGGTGGTGGGCCGGCCCGAGGGCGACGGCAACGAGGAGGTCATCGCCTTCGTGACCCTCAAGCCCGGATGCGAGCTCAGCCTGGCCCTGCTCGATGCCCACCTGCGCGAACACCTGGCGCCCTACAAGCGGCCGGCGCGGATCAAGGTGGTCGAGGCCTTCCCGATGACGCTCAGCGGCAAGGTGCTCAAGCGCGAGCTGCTGGCCTCGCTCGCGCCATCGTGAACACCCCCTTTCGCAATCGCAAATGGCGCCGCGGCCCGCCTGCGGCCATGCTGCAGGCATGAACACGACGACCTCCTCCCGCCCTACCCCCGATCCGCAAGGCGGCGTGCTCGCGCGCCACCAGGCGGCCCTGAACGAAGGCCGCTTCCTGATCCAGCGCTGCACCGGCTGCGGCCAGGCGGTCTACTTCCCGCGCGAGCTGTGCCCGCACTGTGGCCACGGCGAGCTGAGGTTCGTCGTGCCGGCGGGCACCGGCAGCGTCTACGCGGTGACCACCGTGCGCCGCAAGCCCGAGGCCGGCGGCGACTACAACGTCTGCCTGGTCGAGCTGGACGAAGGCGTGCGGCTGATGAGCCGGGTGGAAGGCGTGCCGAGCAGCGATGTGCGCATAGGCCAACGCGTGAAGGCGCGCGTGGTGCAGCAGGCCGGCCAGGGGCTGGTCGTGTTCGACCTGGCCAGCGAAGGAGCGCCAGCATGAGTCGCAACGACTTGAGGAGCCTGCGCGGCAGCGCCGCCATCGCCGGGGTGGCCACCTTCGGCTGCGGCGAGGCGCCCGGCTACACCGACATGGAGCTGCTGGCGAACGCCGCCCGCGCCGCGGTGGCCGATGCCGGCCTGCAGATGAGCGACATCGACGGCCTGTGCACGGCCAGCGGCGGCGCCACCATGTGGGCCATGCCGGTGGTCGAGTACCTCGGCATTCGCCCGAGCTACATCGACAGCACGATGATCGGCGGCTCCAGCTTCATCGCCCACCTGCTGCCGGCCATGCAGGCGCTGCAATCGGGCCAGTGCAATGCGGTGCTGGTCTGCTATGGCAGCGCGCAGCGCTCGGCGACGTTCGGACGCAAGGAGATCGTCGCCAGCCGCCGCTATCTCGACCCCCAGCCTTACGAGACGCCTTACGAACCGATGCTCCCGCTGTCGGCCTACGCGCTGGCGGCCTCGCGCCACATGCACCAGTACGGCACGACGCGCCGCCAGCTGGCCGAGGTGGCGGTGGCGGCTCGCTCCTGGGCGCAGCGCAACCCCGAGGCCTTCATGCGCGAGCCGCTGTCCATTGAAGACGTGCTCGGCGCACGCATGGTGAGCGACCCGCTGACCGTGCGCGACAGCTGCCTGGTCACCGACGGCGGCGGCGCCTATGTGCTGGTGCGCGCCGACCGCGCGCGGGATCTGCCGCGCACGCCGGTCTACGTCCTCGGCAACGGCACGGCGGTGTGGAACCGCCAGATCTCCTCGATGCCCGACCTGACCGTGACGGCCGCCCGCGACTCCGGCCACGCCGCATTCGCGATGGCGGGCATGAAGCCGGCTGACATCGACGTGGTGCAGCTGTACGACGCCTTCACCATCAACGTGCTGCTGTTCCTGGAAGACCTGGGCTTCTGCGCCAAGGGGGAAGGCGGTGCCTTCGTCGAGGGCGGGGCCATCGGGCCGGGCGGCCGCTTGCCGGTGAACACGAACGGCGGCGGCTTGTCATGCGTGCATCCCGGCATGTACGGCATCTTTGCGCTGATCGAGGCGGTGCGGCAGCTGCGCGGCGAAGGCGGCGAACGCCAGGTGCCCGGGGCCAAGACGGCCATCGCGCACGGCAACGGCGGCACGCTGTCGAGCCAGTCGACCGCGGTGCTGGGCCTGGCCGAGGCGCTGTGAGGCCCGCCCCGTTCGGGCTGAGCCTGGCGAAGCCCATGCGCTCATCCACCCACCCTTCGACACGGGGCCTTCGGCAAGCTCAGTCCCCTGCTCAGGGCGAACGGTGGGATGTTCATCCGTCCGGACTGAGCACCCCCCATCCGTTCGGGCTGAGCACCCCCCATCCGTTCGGGCTGAGCACCCCCCATCCGTTCGGGCTGAGCTTGTCGAAGCCTTCATTCAATCCGTCCGAGCTGAGCACCCCCAGTCCGTTCGGGCTGAGCCTGTCGAAGCCCCCTCTCGCCCGGCACCCAGAACCACCGACATGAACGACGGCCACGCCATGCAAGACCACCCGAGCAAGACGCTGGCCGCCTTCGCCGCCGGCCTGCGCTTCGAAGACATCCCCGCGCCCGTCCTGCGCCGCACCGAGGACCTGTTCCTCGACTGGCTCGGCTCGGTGCTGGCCGGCAAGGGCGCGCGGCCGGTGGAGACGATCGCTGCCTTCGCACAGGCGATGGGCCCTTCCGACGGCCGCAGCGAAGTGCTGATCTCGCGCACGCGGACGAGCCCGCTCTTCGCGGCCATGGTCAACGCCGCCGCCTCGCATGTGGCCGAGCAGGACGACGTGCACAACGGCTCGGTGTTCCACCCCGCGGCCGTCGTGTTCCCGCCGGCACTGGCGGTGGCGCAGGCCATAGGCGCGTCGGGCCGCGAGCTGCTCGCCGCCTCGGTGGCAGGCTACGAGGTGGGGATCCGCGTGGGCGAGTTTCTCGGGCGCTCGCACTACAGGATCTTCCACACCACCGCCACCGCCGGCACGCTGGCCGCGGCGGCGGCCGTCGGCCGGCTGATGGGGCTGGATGCGGCGCAGATGCTGCATGCCTTCGGCTCGGCCGGCACGCAATCCGCCGGCTTGTGGGAATTCCTTCGCGACGCGGCTGATTCCAAGCAGCTGCACACCGCCAAGGCCGCCAGTGATGGCCTCCTGGCCGCCTGGCTCGCGCGAGAAGGCTTCACCGGCGCACAGCGCATTCTCGAGGGGCCTCAAGGCCTGGGCGCGGGCATGTCGCGCGACGCCGATCCGGCCAGGCTCACCGACCGCCTCGGCGAGCGCTGGGCCCTGGCCGAAACCTCGTTCAAGTTCCACGCCTCCTGCCGCCACACCCACCCGGCGGCCGACGCGCTGCAGAAGGTGATGCGCACGCATGGCCTGAAGGCTGCCGACATCGAGCGGGTGACCGCACAGGTTCACCAGGGGGCGATCGACGTGCTGGGGCCGGTGGTCGACCCGCAGACGGTGCACCAGAGCAAGTTCTCGATGGGCACGGTGCTGGGCCTGATCGCCTGCCACGACCGCGCCGGCCTGGCCGAGTTCGACGAGCATTACCGGGACCCGCCCGTCGTGGCCGTTCGCCACAAGGTACAGATGCAGATCGATGCCGAGGTGGATGGCGCCTACCCGCAGCGCTGGATCGGCAAGGTCGAGGTGCTGACCACCGACGGACGCACGCTGCATGGCCGCGTTGACGAGCCGAAGGGCGACCCCGGCAACACGTTGAGCCGCGAAGAGATCGAGGCCAAGGCGCGGCAGCTCGCGGCCTACGCACGCGGGGCCAGCGAAGCCGAGATGGACGCGCTGATCTCGCGCGCGTGGCGCCTCGCCGACTGGGCGCGCGTCGAGCGCCTGCTGCCGTGAACATGCTGCCGCGCGCCCTGCTGGCCCAGGCCCGCTGAAACCCATCCCTTGCCGAGGAGACCCACCCCATGATCCGCGACCCCGACACGCTCAAGGCCCTGCTCGACAGCGTGCGCCGCTTCGTCAAGGAACGCCTGGTGCCCGCCGAGAACACCGTGGCCGAGACCGACGAGATCCCCGAGGACATCGTGGCCGACATGAAGGCCATGGGCCTGTTCGGGCTCACCGTGCCGGAGTCGTATGGCGGCCTGGGCGTGACGATGGAGGAGGAGGCGCTGGTGATGTTCGAGATGGGCCGCACCTCCCCGGCCTTTCGTTCGTTGTTCGGCACCACGGTGGGCATAGGCTCGCAGGGCATCCTGATCGACGGCACGCCGGCACAGAAGGACAAGTACCTGCCCATGCTGGCCTCGGGCGAGCTGATCGCCTCATTCGCGCTCACCGAGCCGGAGGCCGGCTCCGACGCCGCCTCGCTGCGCACCACCGCGCGCCGAGGCACCGACGAGCAAGGGGATCACTACATCGTCAACGGCACCAAGCGCTTCATCACCAACGCACCGCACGCGGGCCTGTTCACGCTCATGGCCCGCACCGACCCGAACAACAAGGGCGCCGGCGGCGTGTCGGCCTTCATCGTCGAGCGCAGCACCCCGGGCATCACGATCGGCAAGCCGGACAGGAAGATGGGCCAGCGCGGCGCGCACACCGCCGACGTGATCTTCGAGAACTGCCGAGTGCCCGCCGCCAACCTGATCGGCGGCAAGGAGGGCATGGGCTTCAAGACCGCGATGAAGGTGCTCGAGAAGGGCCGCATCCACATCGCCGCCATCTGCGTAGGCGTGGCCGAGCGCATGCTGGAAGACGCGCTGGCCTATGCGATGGAGCGCAAGCAATTCGGCCAGCCCATCGCCGAGTTCCAGCTCGTGCAGGCCATGCTGGCCGACAGCAAGATGGAGGTCTACGCCGCACGCTGCATGGTGGTCGACGCCGCGCGCCGTCGCGACGAGGGCGAGAACGTCGCCACCGAAGCCTCGTGCTGCAAGCTCTTCGCCTCCGAGATGTGCTGCCGCGTGGCCGACCGCGCGGTGCAGATCTTCGGCGGCTCGGGCTACGTCGCCGATCACGGCATCGAACGCTTCTACCGCGACGTGCGCCTGTTCCGCATCTACGAGGGCACCAGCCAGATCCAGCAGTTGGTCATCGCCCGCAACATGATCCGCGAAGCAGCGCACTGAGGCCGGACTGGCCACCGGAAGCGGGCCGGGGGGCGGGTCGCAGAGAGTCCATTTGCCGTCCGCCGAGCTCCGTCGGATCACTCGCCCAGCATGAACGCGCTTTCTGCGGCGCGTCCGGTGGCAAGCCGCCGCACCGCGGCGTCCGGGAGGCTGAATCACCTGCATGGCAGGCGTAGACTGCGGCCTTCCCGCCCTGAGCCGCGCCGCGCGCGGGCTGCCTGGTGCCTCCTTCAACGGCGGTGTTTCTTCCTCCCTGAGCACCGAGTGCCGGGTGGCGGCGGGTTTTTTTAAGCACGACCTTCCGGGGCTTCCGGGCCCGGCGCGGGCGCCAGAATCGGCCCATGCCCCATCGTCACGGAGCGCTCGCCGCCCTGGCCGTCACCGTCGCACTCAACGTCGGCTGCTCGAGCGTCAACCCCTACTACGACCCCTCCAAGCCGCATCACCGGCCGGACGGCTTCAACAACCACTACGTCGACAACTGGAGCGACCGGCCCAGCTTCTGGCGCTGGCAGTGGGAGCGCTGGACTGGCGACCTGCCGGCGCAGGATGTCTCGCGCGTGCCGCGCACCCAGCCGGATCTCGCCTACCTGCGGGCCAACCGGCGCGACGCGACGGTCACCTGGCTGGGTCACTCGACGGCGCTGTGGCAGATCGGCGGTCTCAACATCCTGACGGATCCGCAGTTCTCGGAGCGTGCATCGCCGGTTTCCTTCATGGGCCCGAAGCGAGAGGTGCCGCTGCCGGCCCGGCTCGAGGAGTTGCCTCGCATCGACGCCGTGCTGATCTCGCACAACCACTACGACCATCTCGACCTGCCCACGGTGCAGGCCCTGGCCGCGCAGGCGGCCGGCCCGCCGCTTTTCCTCGTGCCGCTTGGCATCGACCTTTGGCTTCGTGATCAGGGCATCCCGAACAGCCGCGCCATCGATTGGTGGGACCGGGTGGACCTGCCGGTGACCGGCGGCTCGGTCAGCGTCCACCTGGTGCCCGTGCAGCACTGGACCAGCCGAACGCCCTGGGACCGCAACCGCGTGCTGTGGGGCGGGTTCGTCGTCCAGGGCCAGGTGGGCGCCAGGCCGTATTCGATGTTCTACACCGGCGACACCGGCTACTCGAAGGACTTCCAGGACATAGGCGCGCGCTTCGGCGGCTTCGACTTCTCGCAGATCGCGGTGGGCTGCTACCAGCCGCGCTGGTTCATGAAGATGCAGCACGTCGACGAGGACGAGGCCGTCCGCATCCACCTCGACGTGAAGAGCCGGCGCTCGATAGGCGTGCACTGGGGGACCTTCCGCCTCTGCGACGACCCCGTCGAGGCCCCGCTGGAAGGCCTGCCGAAGGCCCGCGCGCTGCACGGCGTGCCGGACGACGCCTTCACGCTGCTGGCGATCGGCCAGACGCTGGTCCTGGAGCGGGCGAAGTGAACGGACGCCCGGCTTGAGGCATCACGCCGGGCCGCGCGGGCGCCTGCGCTCCTTGACCTCTCCGAAGAGATCGAACAGCTGCTGCGCCGCCGGCGAAAGCGACCGGCCGCGGCGCCAGATCAGGCCGACCTTGCGCGAGACCACCGGGTCGACCAGCGGCACGCTGACCAGCAAGGGATGCTCCGGCCCCGGCATGGCCATCGAAGGCACGGCGGCGACGCCGAGCCCGGCTTCGACCAGGCCGAGCGTGGTGGTCACGTGCTGGGCCTCGTAGATCGCCTGCGGCCGGCTCGCCACGCCGGCCAGCGCCTGGTCCAGCAGCACTCGGTTGCCTGAACTGCGCCCGACCGAGATGTAGTCGTGCTCGCTCAGCTGGGCCCAGCTCACGCGACGCATTCCGGCCAAGGGGTGGTCGCGCCGGCAGGCGGCGACGAAACGCTCCTCCACCAGGGGCTTGAACTCCAGGTCCCCTTCCTGGGCGCCTATGAAGTTCAACCCGAAATCGGCCTCGCCCCGCGACACCGTGGCGAGCACCTCGTTGGCGCTGGCGTCGAGCACCTTCACGCGCACCTTCGGGCAGCGCTCGTGGTAGCGGCGGATCACCTGTGACAGGTAGTAGTACACCGTCGACGGCACGCAGGCCACGGTCACCTCGCCCATGCGCGTGGCCGCCACGCCGCGGATGCCCATCAGCGTCGCGTCGAGCTCGTCCAGCAGCTCGCGCACCTTGCGCTCGAAATCGCGGCCGACGGCGGTCAGCGTGACCCGGCGCGTCGTTCGCTCCAGCAGGCGCACCCCCAGCGCCTGCTCCAGCTTGTCGACGCGACGGCTGAAGGCCGGCTGCGAAAGGTGCACCGATTCCGCCGCCTTGCGGAAGTTGCCGAGCTCGGCCACCGCACGGAACGCGAGCAGGTCGTTCAGGTCGAAGTTGATGGCCATGGCCAGCCCTCTTGATTGATGCCCAAACCGGATCAGTTGATCTTAAAGATGCAATTCTCTTTTGCAATGCCGGCGCCCATCATCACGCTCCATGAACCGAGTCATTCCCTGCGTCCTGATGCGTGCCGGCACGTCGCGCGGCCCGTTCTTCCTGCGCGACTGGCTGCCCGCCGATGACGCGGCGCGCGACGAGGCGCTGATCGGCGCGATCGGCGCCTCCGACCTGCTGCAGGTCGACGGCGTCGGCGGCGGAAGCACGCTGACCAGCAAGGTCGCCATCGTCTCGAAATCCTCGCAGCCGGGCTGCGACGTCGACTACCTGTTCGCGCAGGTGGGCGTCGGCCAGAAGTCGGTTGACACCCGGCCCAACTGCGGCAACATGCTTTCAGGCGTGGCGCCCTTCGCGATCGAGCAGGGGCTCGTCGCGGCGCAGGAGGGCGAGACCACCGTGCGCGTGTTCAACGTCAACACCCGTTCGCGCATCGACGTGACCGTGCTCACGCCGGGCCGCCGCGTGAGCTACGACGGCGAAACCGGCATCGACGGCGTGGCCGGCACGGCCGCTCCGATCCGCCTGAACTTCCTGGACGCCTGGGGCGCCGTGACCGGCTCCCTGTTCCCGACCGGGCGGCGCATCGACACCATCGACGGCCTGGCCGTGACCTGCATAGACGCCGCCATGCCGCTGGTGATCCTGAGGGCGCGCGACCTGGGCCTGACCGGCCGCGAGACGCCCGCCGAGCTGGATGCCGACCGGGCCCTGCTGGAGCGCATCGAGAAGCTGCGCTGCGCCGCCGGCGAGGCGATGGGACTGGGCGACGTGTCGAACAGCGTCGTGCCCAAGCCGGTGATCGCCAGCGACGGCGACGACGAGCACAGCATCACCTCGCGCTACTTCACGCCGCGCCGCTGCCACGCCTCGCATGCGGTGACCGGCGCCATCGGCGTGGCCACCGCCTTCGCACTGCCCGGCACCGTCATCAGCGGCGTCGAGTCCACCCCCGGCACGCGAAGCATCGCGGTGCTGCATCCGCAAGGGCGCATCGAAGTGGAGGTCGCCATCGAAGGCGCCGGCGCCGAAGCGCGCATCCAGCGGGCCGCGCTGGTGCGCACCGCCCGAAAGATCCTGCAAGGCGAACTCCACCTCCCGCCCTACGTGTTTTCCAAGAGTCCAGTCGAAGGAGACAAACCCATGAACCGATTGATCGCCCCCGCCGTGGCCGCCGTGATGGCTGCATCCGCCCCCCTGGCCATGGCCTACCCGGACAAGACCATCACCATCGTCGTGCCCACCGCGGCCGGCGGCGGCAACGACGCGATGGCCCGCACCATCGCCCAGAAGCTGGGGCCTCTGCTCGGCCAGACGGTGATCATCGACAACCGGGCCGGCGCGAACGGTGCGATCGCCAGCGAGTACGTGGCGCGCGCCACGCCCGACGGCCACACGCTGATGTTCGGCTACATCGCCACGCACGCCATGAACCCGGCGCTGCAGAAGCTGCGCTACGACCCGGTGGCCGACTTCGCACCCATCGGCCTGGTGGGCTATTCGCCGACGCTGATGGTGGCCACCGCGAATGTGCCCGTGAAGGATGTGAAGGACCTGGTGGCGCAGCTCAAGGCCAAGCCGGACAAGTACACCTATGCCTCGGCCGGCAACGGCACCGCCCCGCACTATGCGGCCGAGCTGTTCAAGCTCAACGCCGGCGTGGTGATGCTGGGCGTGCCCTACAAGGGCTCCGCGCCCGCCATCAGCGACACCATCGGTGGACAGGCGCAATTCATGTTCCCGAGCCTGTTCACGGCCCTGCCGCACGTCAAGTCCGGCAAGCTGCGCGCCCTGGCGGTGGCGGGGCCGAAGCGCTCGGCCCTCCTGCCCGACGTGCCCACGCTGAAGGAGTCCGGCATCGAAGGTGTCGACGTGCAGCAGTGGTACGGCTTCTTCGCCCCGGCCAAGACGCCCAAGCCCATCATCGACCAGCTGAACAAGGCGCTGAACCAGGTGCTGGCCGACAAGGAGATCATCAAGCGCATCGAGGACCACGGCGCCGATGTCGAGACCAGCACGCCGGAACAGTTCGGCGCCCTGGTCGGCAGCGAGCTCGCCAAGTGGAAGGGTGTCGTCCAGCGCGCGAAGCTGACGGCGGATTGAGCACCGAAGGAGCCTCGGACATGGACACATCCCTCGACGACCTGAAGGCCTGGACTGGCCGCAGCGAGACCGTGCGCGACGAGATCGGCGCCACACCGGCGAGGGCGCTCGACGCGACCCTCGACCACCCGCCGACACCCGTGGAGAAGGGGCAGGCGCTGCCGCCGCTGTGGCACTGGCTGTACTTCCTGCCCTTGCACCGCCAAAGCGACATCGGGCCCGATGGCCACGCCCGGCGGGGCGGCTTCCTCCCGCCCGTCCCGCTGCCCCGGCGGATGTGGGCCGGCAGCCAGTTCGAGTTCCGCTCGCCGGTGCGGGTGGGCGACGCGGTCGAACGCACCTCGACGATCGCCGATGTCTCGGTCAAGGAGGGGCGCACCGGCCAGCTCGTGTTCGTGAAGGTGCGGCACGAGCTGCGCTGCAACGGCTCGGCGGAGCCGGCCATCGTCGAGTTCCACGACATCGTCTACCGGGACGCCAAGCGCCCCGGCGACGTGGAGCCTGCGCCGCAGGCCGCCGCGACGGGGGCCGCGTGGCAGCGCGAGATCGTGCCGGACGACGTGCTGCTGTTCCGCTACTCCGCGCTCACCTTCAACGGCCACCGCATCCACTACGACCGCAAGTACGTGACCGAGGTCGAGGGCTATCCGGGGCTGATCGTGCACGGCCCGCTGATCGCGACGCTGCTGATGGATCTGGTGCGCCGCAACGCACCCGGTGCCGACGTGGCCGGCTTCCGCTTCAAGGCGGTCCGGCCGACCTTCGACCTGAACCCTTTCCGCGTCAATGGGCAGCTCCAGGAAGACGGCCAGACCATCAAGCTGTGGGCGCAAGACCACGAAGGCTGGCTGACGATGGACGCCGTCGCCACGCTGCGCTGAACGAGGAACTGCCATGCAACCGCTCAAAGGTCTCACCGTCGTCACGCTCGAGCACGCGATCGCCGCGCCGTTCGCGACGCGCCAGCTCGCCGACCTCGGCGCCCGCGTCATCAAGATCGAGCGCCCCGGCGTGGGCGACTTCGCGCGCGGCTACGACTCGAGGGTTCGAGGACTGGCCTCGCACTTCGTCTGGACCAACCGCTCCAAGGAAAGCCTCACGCTCGACGTGAAGCACCCCGAGGCCGCCAAGGTGCTCGAACGTTTGGTGCTGGAGAAGGCCGACGTCGTCGTCCAGAACCTCGCCCCCGGCGCCGCCGCGCGGCTCGGCCTGGGCTACGAAGTGCTCGCGGCGAAGAAGCCGGGCATCGTCGTTTGCGACATCTCGGGCTACGGCGCGGACGGCCCGTACCGCGACAAGAAGGCCTACGACCTGCTGATCCAGAGCGAGGCGGGCCTGGTGTCGGTCACCGGCACGCCCGACGAGCCCTGCAAGGCCGGCCCCTCCATGGCCGACATCGCGGCTGGCATGTACGCCTACACCAACATCCTGGCCGCCCTGCTGCAACGCGCGCAGACCGGGCGTGGCCAGCACATCGACATCTCGATGCTGGAGTCGCTGGCCGAATGGACCAGCTACCCGCTCTACTACGCCTTCGACGGCGCGCCGCCGCCGCCGCGGACCGGCGCCGCGCACGCCACGATCTATCCCTACGGCCCGTTCCCGACCGGCGCCGACGGCGGCAGCGTGATGCTGGGCCTGCAGAACGAGCGCGAGTGGGTCAACTTCTGCGACAAGGTCCTGCTGCAGCCGGGGCTGGCGCGCGAGCCTCGCTTCAGCGGCAATGCCAAGCGGGTGGCCGAGCGCGCCGCGCTGCGCCAGATCATCGTCGAGGCCTTCGCGCCGCTGACCACGCCGCAGGTGGTCGAGCGGCTAGAGGCGGCCCAGATCGCCAACGCCCGCGTCAACACCATGCACGAGGTCTGGGAGCATCCGCAGCTGAGGGCGCGCGAACGCTGGCGCGAGGTCGGCTCGCCCGTCGGCCCGCTGCCCGCGATGCTGCCGCCAGGCACCTGGGACGAAGGCCCCCGCATGGATCCGGTGCCCGCGCTCGGCGAGCACACCGATGCCATCCTGGGCGAGCTGGGCATCGATGCCGAGGGCATCCGCGCGCTGAGATCGGCCGAGGCCATCTGATGGACCCGCGCACCTACCTCTTCGTGCCGGGCAACCGCCCCGAGCGGTTCGCCAAGGCCCTGGCCAGCGGCGCCGACGCGATCGTGCTGGACCTGGAAGACGCCGTCGCCCCCTCCGCCAAGAGCGAAGCGCGCGACGCGATCGCCCAGTGGTGCGGCGAAATCACCGCCGGCGACCGCTCGCGAATCGTCGTGCGCGTCAACGAGGCGCAGTCGACGAACTTCGCCGACGACCTGAAGCTGCTGCGCGAGGCGCGAATCGCCTGCGTGATGCTGCCCAAGGCCGAGTCGGCCTCACAGGTGCAGGCCGTGGGCGCCTTGGTGCCGGGTGCCAGCGTGCTCGGCCTGATCGAAAGCGCACGCGGCGTGGCGAAGGCATCCGAGGTGGCCGGCGCCGAGGGCGTCGCCCGCCTGGTCTTCGGCACCCTCGACTACGCGCTGGACCTCGATCTGGACCTGGACAGCGCCGAAGACGAGCCTGGCGGCCTGGCCCATGCCGCGAGCGTGATCGCGATCGCGTCGCGCGTCGCGGGTCTTGCAGGGCCCGTGGCAGGCGTCACCCCGCAGATCGATGACGAGCGGCGCCTGCTCGCCGATCTCGCGTGGTCGCGCCGCCACGGCTTCAGCGCCAAGCTGTGCATCCATCCGCGCCAGGTCGCGCCCATCCACGCCGCGCTGGCGCCCAGCGCACAAGCCCTCGACTGGGCACGCCGGGTGCTGGCCGCCGAGGCCGCCTCGCCCGGCGCGGCCCAGCTCGACGGCCGAATGATCGATCGCCCCGTGGTGCTGCAGGCGCAACGCACGCTGCACCGCGCAGGCCACTGAACCGAACACTTCCCAGGAGACCTCCATGCCATCGTCCATCATCGACTCCGCCATCTTCCAGGGCATCTTCTCCAGCGACGAGATGCGCCAGGTCTGGTCCGACGAGAACCGCACCCAGAAGTACCTCGACATCGAGGCCGCGCTGGCCAAGGTTCAGGGCCGCCTCGGCCTCATCCCGCAGGAAGCGGCCGACGAGATCGTCAGCCACTGCCGGCTGGACCAGATCGACCTGGCCCTGCTTCGCCAGCAGACCGAGCGCATCGGCTATCCCATCCTCGGCGTGGTGTCGCAGCTCAACGCGCTGTGCCGCGACAAGCTCGGCGAGTACTGCCACTGGGGCGCCACCACGCAGGACATCACCGACACCGCGACGGTGCTGCAGATCCGCGAGGCCCTGGCCATCGTCGATCGCGAGCTCACCGCGATCTCGGCCGCCATGGCCAGGCACGCCAGGGATCACCGCGACACGCCGATGATCGGCCGCAGCAACCTGCAGCAGGCCATCCCGGTGACCTTCGGCTACAAGATGGCCGGCCTGCTGAGCGCCATCGAGCGGCACCGCGAACGGCTCGCGCAGTTGAAGGAACGCGTGCTGGTCGGCGAGTTCGCAGGTGCGGCCGGCACGCTGGCCTCGCTCGAGACGGGCGCGATGGAGACCCAGGCCGGCCTGTGTGCCGAGCTGGGGCTGAAGCAGCCGGTGATCGCCTGGCACACCATCCGCGACAACATCGCCGAGGTGGGCGCCTTCCTGGGCCTCGTCGGCGGCACGCTCGGCAAGCTCAGCATGGACGTGAAGCTGATGATGCAGACCGAGGTGGGAGAGGTCTACGAGCCCTACGCCCACGGCCGGGGTTCGAGCAGCACCATGCCGCAAAAGCGCAACCCGATCTCGAGCTGCTACATCCACGCGGCGATCTCGGTCGTGCGCCAGCATGCCGCCGCGCTGATGGATGCGATGGTGGCCGACCACGAACGCTCGACGGGCCCCTGGGAGATCGAGTGGATCGTCCTGCCCGAGGCCTTCTGCCTGATGGCCGGCGCGCTGAAGCAGTCACGCTTCGTGCTCGAAGGGCTGGAGGTCGACGTGCAGGCGATGCGCCGCAACATCGACCTGACCCACGGCCTGGTGATGAGCGAGGCGGTGATGATGGGCCTGGGCCGGTACATCGGCCGCGAGTATGCGCACGACCTGGTCTACGACATCTGCCGCGAGGCGGTGAAGCAGCAGCGCCCGCTGCTGGACCTGCTGGCCATCCACCCCGAGATCCAACCGCACCTCGACCGCGCCGCGCTGGCGGCGCTCTGCGACCCGGCGAACTACCTGGGGCAGTCCGGCGTGATGGTCGATCGGGTGCTGGCCTCGCTGCGCTGAGCCGATGCCGAGCCCACGCTCCCGGACGGCCGGGGGCGTGCAGGCGGCCAGCGCCGGCCGCCCGCCCGGTTCATGACAGGCCCAGCTGCTCCATGACGTGCGCGTGCAGCGTCTCGAGGGACACCGGCTTGGTCAGGAACACGTTGACCCCGGCCTTCAGGCAGTCGGCCCGGTGCTCGGCGCTGGCCGAGGCAGAGATGGCGATCACCGGGACCGCGCCCAGCTCGGGATCGCGCCTCAGGCGCCGGGTGGCTTCCACGCCGTCCACCATGGGCATCACGCTGTCCATCAGGATCAGGTCCGGCCGGAAGCTCCTGGCGGCGGCGAGCAGCTCGCTGCCGTCGGTGGCCTGCGACACCTGGAAGCCGGCGTTGACGAGGAAGTCGCACAGCAGGGTGCGGTTCTCCGGCACGTCGTCGACCACCAGCACCCGCCGCGGCGGCCCCTCGTAGCGCGCCACCGCAGGGTGCTTCCGGGGTGAAGCCTCGGCCGGCTGCACCACCGGCAACGGCAACTCCACCCGGAACCTTGTGCCGTGGCCGAACTCGCTGCTCACCTGCACCTGTCCGCCCATGTCCTTCACCAGCGCGCGGGTGATCGCCAGGCCCAGCCCGGTGCCGCCGCTGCGGCGCTGCACTTCGCCCACCTGCTCGAAGGGTTCGAAGATGCGTTCCAGCTCTTCGGGGCGCATGCCGACGCCGGTGTCCTCGACATCCAGCCGCAGCAGGACCTGCGACGGGCCCCTGGTCTCGGCGCTGGCGCCCAGGGTGACCGTGCCGCTGTCGGTGAACTTGATCGCGTTGCCCAGCAGGTTCAGCAGCACCTGCCGCAGCCGGCGCTCGTCGGCCAGCACGGCCCCGGGCAGGCCCGCCCCGGCATCGAACACGAAGGCCAGGCTCTTCTCGTCGGCCTTGACCCGCATCAGGTTCACCACCGTCTGCAGCAGCTCCGACACGTTCACCGGCGCCGGGTTCAGCTCGGTGCGACCCGCCTCGATGCGCGCCAGGTCGAGGATGTCGTTGATCAGCTCCAGCAGGTGCTGCCCGCTCTGGTGGATGGTGTTCAGGCCCTTTGCCTGCCGCGGGCTCAGGCCGCCGTCCATGCTCAGCAGCTGCGCATAGCCCAGGACCGCGTTCAGCGGCGTGCGCAGTTCGTGGCTCATGCCGGCCAGGAATTCGCTCTTGGCGCGGTTGGCCGCCTCGGCCGCATGCCGCGCGGCGCGCTCCGTCTGCACCATCCCGCTCTGCAGTTCGGGCATCGTGGCGAGCGTGCGGTCCAGCGCGTCCAGCTTCTTCAGGATGTTCTGCACCTGGCGCTCGACCGCCTCCTCGCTGACCGCGAGCGTCCTGGCGATTTCTGAGTGCGACTGGCCCTGCGCGATGTATCGCAGGACGCTGATTTCCGACGGCGTGAGCGTCTCGTCGGCGATCTGCCCGGCCAGCTCGAACGAGCCTTCCGTCGGCAGCGCCTTGCGGCCGCCGTGCACGCCGCGGATGGCGTCGAGCAGTTCCTTGTGCAGGGCGTTCTTCAGCAGGTAGCCGCGGGCTCCGGCCTGCAGTGCGCGCTGCGCCTGGGCGTCGCCGGCATAGGTGGTGAGCACGATGATCCGGGCGTCCGGGAATTCGGCCCGGATCGCGGCTATCGCGTCGAGCCCGCTCATCCCGGGCATCTGCAGGTCCATGAGGGTCACGTCGGGGCGGTGGGCGCGGTATTGCTGGATCGCTTCGCGCCCGTTCGCCGCCTCGGCCACGAGGGTCATGTCGGGCTCCACCGACAGCAGCGTCGCGATGCCTTGCCGCACGATCGGGTGATCGTCGACACAGAGAACCTGGATTCGGGTCGGATCTTCTGTCATTCGCCAATCTCGCTGGGCGCAAATCTCTTGGGCAGCCGCCACGATCGGGCTGGGGAGGGCTTACTGTACGCCCGTGACCCGGGCGCGCTGAACTCCACTTCCGTGCCCGTCTCCACACTGCTGCGCACGGTGAGCTTGCCGCCGGCGAGCTCCGCGCGCTCGCGCATCCCGCTCAAGCCGAAGTGGCCTTCCCTCCCGCCGTTGCGCAGAACTTGCGGGTCTATCCCCTTGCCGTCGTCGCGCACGCGCACGCGAAGCTGCCGCGCTTCGTAGCGGATCTCGACGTCTATCTGCTTCGCCTCGGCGTGGCGGAAGGCATTGCGCAGTGCCTCGCCGGCGATGCGGAAGGTTTCGTCGCGCACGATCGGATGCAGGGCCTGCGGCGAGCCCTGGACCTCGACGAGCGCCGACGCCGCATGGCCGTTCTCGCTGGCCAGGTCCTCGGCGAGCGCCCGCAAGGAGTCGGCCAGGTTGTTCGTCTCCTGGGTCGAGGCCCTCAAGCCTTGCACCGTGTCGCGCCCCTCGGTGATGGCTTCGGCCACGCGGTCGATGGCGCCGGCGAGGACCTGCTTCGATTCGCGCGGACGATCGGGCAGCAGGTTGAACGCCGCCTGGAACTGCAGCAGCAGCCCGTGGAAGCGCTGCAGCAGGGTGTCGTGCAGGTCGCGCGCGATGCGCGTGCGCTCGTCGACACGCGCCTCCAGCCTCGTCTCGAACTGCCGTTGCAGCCGCCGGACCTGCATGTGGAGCCAGAGCTTGAAGCCGCTCCAGGCCAGGCCTATCAGCAGCGCAGCGCCAACCAGGCGAAACCATGTCGTCTGGTAGAAGGCCGGCAGGATGGAGAACTGCAGCTGCGCGCCCGTCTCATTCCACACGCCGCTGTTGTTGGACGCCTTCACGTGGAAGCGATAGTTGCCCGGCGGCAGGTTCGTATAGATGGCCTGGCGTCTGTCGACGGCCTCCTGCCAATCGCTGTCGTGTCCCTCCAGCCGGTAGCGAAAGCGCATGTTCTTCGGATCGGCAAGGCTCAGTGCCGCGAACTCGATCGTCATGTCTCGCACGAGCGGGGGCAGGCGCAGCCCATTGGCGACCGCGTAGGCCTTCTGGTCGGCGACCAGGCTCTCGATGTGAACCGGCGGAGGCAGCGGGTTGAAGGGCAGGTGATCAGGATCGACCAGGTGGACGTCGGCGCCCGACACGAACCACAACTTGCCATCCGGCCCTTTCGCCACGGGAGGATTGAAATAGGCCGGCGACAACCCGAGGAGCGGCACGCCATCCGCGCCGGCCCACAGCTTCGCGGCCACCCGGTGGTTGGGGTCGGCGATCCAGGCCGCCAGGTCGTCACGCGTGATCCTCGCCAGCCCGCAGGCGGCGTATATCCACAGCGCCCCGTCGTCGTCCAGCGTCGACCAGTGGATCGTGTTGCAGGGCAGGCCGTTGGCGACGGTGAGCGTCGTCACGCGGCCATCCTTGATGCGGCTCAGGCCCCCCAGCTCCGTCGCCGCCCACACCGCCCCGACGGCGTCGAGGCGCAGACCGGCGACGTGGCCTGCCCCCAGCCCCTGGGCGGGCGAGTAGGAAGCCTCGACCTTCCCATCCTTGAAATAGAGCACCCCGCCGTCCATCCAGAAGGACAGCCACACCCCGCCCCGGTCGGCAATGATGACCTTGGCTTGCTGCCGGCGACCGAGGGCAGCCCAAGGGATGTTCTCGACGAAGCGGCCCCGGTTCAGTCGTGCGAGGCCCTCCTTGCCCGACAGCCAGAGGTTGCCCGCCGCGTCCCCCGTCATCGAGTAGACCTCGTTGCTGGGCGACCCTTGGACCGCGACGAACCTGTCGTTGGCGAAGTAGGTCAGGCCTCGGGCCGTGTTCGCCCAGAGCCGACCTTCGGCGTCCTGGTACAGGGATTGCACCCTCGAATCCGGCAGCCCGTCGCGCTCCTTGTAGACGACCGTTCGCTCGCCCTTCCAACGGGCCAGTCCATCGTTCGTCGCCACCCAGACGCTGCCATCGGTGGTGGCCAGCACCGACTTCGTGCCTTCGTCGGGCAGGCCCTGTTGCCTCGACAGGGTGGTGATCGGCAGCTTGCGAAAGCGGTCCAGGCCCTTCTCGCTGCCGAACCAGATGTTGCCCTCGCGATCTTCGAACAGGCTGCAGGCGATGTTGCCCGAGAGGCCGTCCGCCCGCGTGAACGAATCCGCCTTGCCGTCTTTCACGTGGATGAGGCCGAGGCCATCGGTTCCGATCCACAGGCCGCCGTCCCGGTCGCGCAGCAACTTGTTCGACTTGACATCGCCGTCGGGGATCCATTCCTCAGGCTTGGCGGCCCGCCGGATCGGATAGGGCACGAGCTGGTCGCCCACCCACTGCTTGAGCCCCCCGCCCCGGATGCCGATCAGGATCTTTCCGTCGACCGTCGTGCTCATGTCGCCCACCCGCTTGCCGGGCACCTGGAACCGCTGGGGCGTTCCGGGCTTCCAACGCCAGATGCCTGAATCCGCGCCTGCCCACAGGTTCCCGGAGCTGTCCTCGCCCAGGCTCCAGACGAAGGTGCCGAAACCCCCTTCCGGCTTGAAACACTCCGCCTGTCCTGCGCGAACGGCGCACAGCCGCCCCCGGTCACCGAACAGTCCGGCCCAGACCGTTCCCTCGCGGTCCTGGAGCAAGGACGTCACGAACGAACCGTCGGTCTGCGAATAGTGGGTGAGCTCGGTGCCGTTCCAGCTGGCCAGGCCACTGAACGTGCCGATCCAGAGCGTCCCGTCGCGTGACACCAGCAGGCTGTAGGGCTCCGCCAGCGATTGGCCCTTGGGCGGGCTCCAGGGCACGAACCGAACGCCGTCAAAGCGAAACAGCCCGAACGACCCGGCGATCCAGAGATAGCCGTCGGGCGTCTGTGCGACTGCAAAGACGAGGCCCAGCATGGCCCCGTCGCGGGCGGTCCACGAGGTGTGCGCGTACTGGGCGATCTGCAGGGGCTGATCGAACGCGAGCGCGGGTGAAGCCGCAGTGAGCAGTGTCGATGCCAGGAGCAGGCCGGACATGAGAGGTCTTCGACGTTGGCCTTCCTGTTGACTCACGAAGAATCCTTTGCCGCTTTCGGCACGCGGGCCGCGTATCCCGAAAGACTCACTGTCCCGTGGATCTTATCGTTCCGGCCGCTGGCGCAGCCCGCAGTGCCGCAGCTGCTACGCGTGCGGATCGCACATCGACGGCGGCGCCGGGCCGCCCCCGCGGAGACCCTCAGCGGCTCGACAGCGCCCGGCACGCGTCCCGGCCTCGCTTCAGGCACCTCCGCCCCCGAGGCAACGCCTGAATCGCTCGTCCACGCGGCGAGCGAACCACTCGGTGGTCAGCCGGCGCGTGATCTTCGGACTCTTCAGGACGATGTGCGGCAATACCGCGCGGGGCTGGGCCCGACCACTGCGGGCTTCGGCCAGCGCGAACACCTTGGCCACGAGCGGACTGCGGTCGAAGTCCTCGCCGTGGCTGCGTTCGAGTTCACGGCGGATCGCGCGCTCATCGATGCCGAGCTCCGGACCCAGGCTGCGCGCGGCCATCTCGGTCTGGCTGGGTTCGGCGTCGCTGACGAACAGGTCGCCATCGAGGTCCAGCGATCGCCCGCTGGCCACCGCGAGGGCCTGCTGGAATGCCGCGTTGCGGCTGGCATAGCGACCGGCATTGAAATCCGCGAAGCGGTAGATCATGGCGGAGCCGTAGGCCGTGGTCGCGTAGCCGAGCAGGTGGGCGGTGCCGAAGTACAGGCCGCCGCGCCGCGTGAACACTTCGTGGCGGACCGACTCCAGGGCTGGAAATGGGTAGGGATGGGACCGCACGTGTTCTTCGGCGAACGCAATGCTGACCTGCATGGGCCCGCCGGTGCGCACCGGATTCCAGTTGGCGAACAGTCGCTGGCCGAGCGGCACTTCGTCGATGAACTGCTCGTACATCAGGCTGAGCTCTCGCTCGGTCTTCACCTCCCGCAGCCGCTCGTCGTAGGTACGGCCATCGGGGGATCGCAGCTGTAGCGCCAGGTTCACCGCCAGCTCAGGCACCCCCAGGGCGCCGGCTCGGCGCAGGAGCTCTTCGCGTGCGACCTTGGCCAGGTTGGGCACTGGCGGATCGGCGTTGAAGGTCGATTCCTGCTCGGTGACGGCCAGGACGGCGCACACGTTCTCGGTGGTCGGGGGGAGCTTCAGGCCGGCGAAGACCAATTGCAGATCGACGGCCCAGGCCGCGCGCTGTGCCACCCGCGCGGGTATCAACGCCTGGATGTCTGCCTGGATGCTTTCCGGCGTGCGTTCAGGCGAAGACTTCGGGACATCGCCGGCGCAAGCGACCAGCCCGAGAACCAACGCCGCCGCGAGCGCGGCTGCGCCCGGCTGGCGTGACATGGGATGAAGGCGGGGCAGACAGACTCCTCGCATGCCCGAACTCGAACTGACCCATGCTGAGACTCTGCTCGCCACGCTGCGTTCAGTGCGGTGGATCGCGCCCGGCCATTGGTGGAGTCAGCCGCCAGGCGCGGGCGCGACCTGTGCCGCTGGTCAGCCCGCCGACTGATCCGCGCCGGCTGCCGTTTCGGCTGCGGCCGCTCGGGCGCTCTCTGCAGCACGTTTGGCCTTGGCGCTCTTCTTCGCCGCGGCCCGCTTCGTGGCGGAGCCTTTCGTCGCTGCGGGCGCCTTCTCGGGAGCCGAACTGTCGGCACTGCGCCGGGAAGACTTCCGGGCGGCAGGGCGGCCGGCCGGCTTGCGCGCGGCCTTCTTGGCTGCGGCACCGCCACGCCCCCGGGACGCCGGCTTGCGGGGCGTCTTGGCCGGCTTGTCTTCGTTGACCGATGACCCCGTTGCTGCATCGATCAGGAAGGCAGTCCTGTCGGCCGCGCCTGCGATCCATCCCGGCGGCTTGCCGCGACCCGTCCAGGTCTTGCCCGTAGCCGGATCACGGTACATGGGCACCCCGCCGGTCTTCGCGGCCTTCCCGGTCTTTCGAGCCGGACGCGCACCGCCGGCCTTCTTGCCGCGCTTCGCGCCGAATCCGAGATCCTCGGCGGTGAATCCATATCGATCGATCATCTCCTTGACTTTGGCAATCGCTTGCGAAGCTTCGGATTTGATGAGCGCATTCGCCTTCTTCTCGAGTGCGGCGATTTGCTTTTTGATTGCAGCCAGGCTGTTTGCCATGGGAGTCCTATCAAGCAGTTGCAACTCGCGGAGTCTAGCGAAGTGACCTTGAATGTCGAGCATTCGATTCGACGCTCTCACCGAGAAGCATTCGATCCACCGCGATTCCGATCGGCATTCGAATGTCTTGTCCTTTTCGATGCGCCGGCTTGGCCATCCGAAAGAATGGAATGGCTTTTGAAAGTGAAATGGGCATGGGCCTGTCGGCCGAGGAACAGGTGGGCGTGCAAGACAGCGATCGGAATGCGACCTGTGCGGTCACTGCGCTGCGCGCTTGGACACACGCGCATTCATCCAGTTTTCGTTGGTAGGCCGTGTTGGACTTGAACCAACGACCAAAGGATTATGAGTCCTCTGCTCTGACCAACTGAGCTAACGGCCCCCGGGGGAAAGCGCGATTCTAGGCGGCGGATGACTCAACGCTGGGACAAGGCGTTGCCGACCAGCCTGGAGGTGATGTCGACGATCTGGATCATGCGGTCGTAGGCCATGCGCGTCGGGCCGATCACGCCCAGGGTGCCGACGATCTGGCCGTCCACCTCGTAGGGGGCCGAGACGACCGACAACTCTTCGTAAGGGACCACCCGGCTCTCGCCGCCTATGAAGATGCGCACGCCCTCGGCGCGGCTGGACGTGTCCAGCAGGCGCATCAGCTGGGTCTTCTGCTCGAAAAGGTCGAACAGCTTGCGCAGGGAACCCAGGTCGTTGCCGAAATCCTGCACGCCCAGCAGGTTGCGCTCGCCGCTGACGATGACCTGGTCCTGCGTCTCGGCCGCCGCATCGCTGCCGACCTGCACCGCGGCCTGCATCAGGCCGGCGATCTCGCCGCGCAGCGCGTCGATCTCGCCTTTCAGGCGCTCGCGGACCTCCTCGATCGTCAGGCCGGCGTAGTGCGCGTTGAGGTAGTTGCTGGCCTCGACCAGTTCCGACTGGGTGGGATCGTGGGCGGTGAAGATGACGCGGTTCTGGACATCGCCATCCGGCGCCACCAGGATCACGAGCACCCGGCGCTCGCCCAGGCGGAGGAACTCGATGTGGCGAAAGACGCTGGGCTTCTTGGGCGCGGTGACCACGCCGACGAAGCTCGACAGGTTCGACAGCAGCTGGGCTGCCTGCGCGATCACGCGCTGGGGCTGGTCCGGGTGCAGTTGCTCGCGAGCGGCGGCGAAATCCGGCGAGGAATGCTCGAGATCGAACGCCCGCGTGGTGAGCATGGTGTCGACGAACAGGCGGTAGCCACGCGCCGTGGGGATGCGGCCGGCCGAGGTGTGGGGGCTGACGATCAGGCCCAGGTCTTCTAGGTCGGCCATCACGTTTCGGATGGTGGCCGGCGACAGCTCCAGCCCCGAGGCCTTCGAAAGCGTGCGCGACCCCACCGGCTGGCCATCCGCGATATAGCGTTCCACCAGGGTTTTGAGCAGGGATCGGGAGCGCTCGTCGAGCATGAAATCATTGTAAGGACCGGGCCCCGCCAAGGCATTTGCGTAAAAGCCCCTGTGGTGTAATTTGCCCGCCATGCCCACCCGCTTCCGCCACGCCGCCCTCATCGGGAAGTACCAGGCCCAGGGCATCCGGCCGATGCTGCAGGGACTGGCCGATTTCCTCATCCGACACGGACTGGAGGTTTCGCTCGAACGCGAAACCGCGCTGAACACCGATTGGGCCGAGCACGGCGCCTTCACCCAGGCCGAGCTCGGCGCACGCTGCGACATCGCCATCGTGGTGGGTGGCGACGGCACCATGCTGGGCATAGCGCGAGAGCTGTCCGCGTTCAACCTGCCGATGGTGGGCATCAACCAGGGCCGGCTCGGCTTCATCACCGACATCCGCGCCGCCGACTGGGCCGAGGTGCTCGGCCCCATGGTGCAGGGCGACTTCGAGGAAGAGCGCCGCGCCATGATCGAAGGCGAGGTCTGGCGCGACGGCGAGATCATCTTCGAGGGCCTCGCACTGAACGACGTGGTCGTCAGCCGCGGCAACACCGCCAGCATGGTCGAGCTGCGCATCGATGTGGGACCGGAGTTCGTCGCCAACATCCGGGCCGACGGCCTGATCATCGCTTCGCCCACCGGGTCCACCGCCTACGCCTTGTCGGCCGGCGGGCCCATCCTGCATCCGGCCATCGCCGGCTGGGTGATGCTGCCGATCGCCTCGCACACCCTTTCCAACCGGCCCATCGTGCTGCCCGACGGGCAGGACGTGTCGGTCACCATCGTCGCCGGGCGCGACTGCAGCGCCAACTTCGACATGCACCGCCTCGCGAGCCTGCTGCACGGCGACCAGGTCCGCGTGCGCCGCTCCGCACAGGCGGTGCGCTTCCTGCACCCGCTGGGCTGGAGCTACTACGCCACGCTGCGCCGCAAGCTGCGCTGGTACGAAGGCGTGGTCTGAATCCGATCTCCCACCTCCCATGCTGAAGAGCCTCACCCTCAAGGATTTCGTCATCGTTCGTGCGCTGGACGTCGAGTTCGACGCCGGCTTCTCGGTCCTCACCGGCGAAACCGGCGCCGGCAAGTCCATCCTCATCGATGCGCTGCAGCTGGCGCTCGGCGCCCGGGCCGAGAACCACGTGGTGCGAGAGGGCGCCGCGCGCGCCGAGATCACCGCCGCCTTCGACGCGCCCGCGTCGCTGGCGAGCTGGCTGGAGGATGCCGGCTTCGACTCCGGCGAAGACACGCTGCTGCTGCGGCGCATCGTCGATGCCAAGGGCGGCAGCCGCGGCTTCATCAACGGCAGCGCAGCCACCGTCGCCCAGCTGCGCGAGGTCGCCGATCACCTGATCGACATCCACGGCCAGCATGCCTGGCAGGGCCTGACCCGCCCGGCCTCGGTGCGCGCGCTGCTCGATGAGCAGGCCGGCATCGACCCCAAGCCTTTGGCGGTCGCCTTCGAAGCCTGGCGCGACGCCTCGCAGGCGCTGGCCTCCGCACGCACCCGGCAGGGGGATCTCGCCAGCGAGCGCGAACGCCTGCAATGGCAGATCGGCGAGCTCGATCGCCTGGCGCCCGGGGCGGACGAATGGCCCGAGCTCAATGCCGAGCACCAGCGCCTGGCCCACGCCCAGGCCCTGCTCGATGGCGCCGGGCAGGCGGCACGCGACATCTCCGGCGACGACGGCGACAGTGCCTCGCGGCTCGTCTCGCGCGCGCTGTCCGCGCTGGAAGGCGTGGCCGACTTCGATCCCCGGCTCTCGCCGGTCCTCGAGGTGCTGCAGGGCGCGCAGGCCCAGCTCGAGGACGCCGCCCACACGCTCAACGCCTACCTTTCGCGCACCGACCTCGATCCCGAGCGCCTGAGCGAGCTGGACAACCGCATGTCCGCCTGGTTGAGCCTCGCGCGGCGCTATCGCCGCCCGCCGGAAGAGCTGGCCGCGCTGCTGGCCGAATGGCGCGAAGCCCTGCAGGCGCTGGACGAAGCCGCCGACCTGGAGGGCCTCGAGCAGCGCGTGGCACAGGCGCTGGCGGCGTGGCAGGCCGAGGCCAAGTCGGTAAGCGCTGCTCGCAAGAAGGCCGCCAAGCCGCTGGCCCAACGGGTCACCGATGCGATGCAGCAGCTCGGCATGGCCGGCGGCCGTTTTGAAGTGGCGCTGCAGCCGCTCGAAGAGCCGCAGTCCTACGGGCTGGAGACGGTGGAGTTCCTGGTCGCCGGTCATGCCGGCAGCGCCCCGCGGCCGCTCGGCAAGGTGGCCTCGGGCGGCGAGCTCTCGCGGCTGGCGCTCGCCATCGCGGTGACCACGGCGCAAGCCCGGCAGCAAGGCGGCGCCAGCAGCAGCCCCGCCACCCTGATCTTCGACGAGATCGACTCCGGCGTGGGCGGCACGGTGGCCGACTCGGTGGGCCGCCTGATGAAGCAGCTCGGCCGCAGCGCCCAGGTGCTGGCCGTCACCCACCTGCCGCAGGTGGCCGCCTGCGCGGATCACCACTTCGTCGTCGCCAAGGCCACCGATGCCGGCCAGACGCTGAGCCAGGTGGCGCCGGTGCACGGCGAGGCGCGGGTGGGCGAAGTGGCGCGCATGCTCGGTGGCGACCGCTCCTCGGGCACCAGCCTCGCGCACGCGCAGGAGCTCATCCACCGGGCGGTGAAGACATGATCACCGCCCGATCGGCCGCAGGGCACTGTCGCCTTCCGGCGCCAACTTGCCGAGGGCCACAGGGCGCGCTGCGCGCCTGCACCGGCCCCAGGGCAGGACCATGACCGACGAGGCGACACCCCCGCCGGCACGCCGCGCCGTCGTGCTGGTCACCGGCATCTCGGGCTCCGGCAAGTCGGTCGCCCTGCACGCCCTGGAAGACGCCGGATTCTTCTGCGTCGACAACCTCCCCCCCGAGCTGCTGCAGGATTTCATCCGCGTCGAGAGCGGCCACGGCGTGGACCGGATGGCCATCGCGGTCGACGTTCGCACCGCCGGCTCGCTGCCGCACCTGCTGCCGGTGCTGGATCAGCTGCGCAGCGCCGACGTCAACGTGCGCAGCCTTTTCCTCGACGCCGGCACCGAAGCCCTGGTCAAGCGCTTCTCCGAGACGCGCCGCCCTCACCCCTTGAGCGCGACGCAGAACGACGAAGGCGCGATGCACCGAGCGCTGGTCGACGCCATCGAGCTCGAGCGCACCTTGCTGGCCGATCTGCGTGAGCGCTCCACGGTGCTCGACACCTCGCAGCTGCGCCCGGCCCAGCTGCGGCTGTGGGTGCGAGACCTGGTGCAAGCCACCTCGAGCCGGCTGACCCTCGTCTTCGAATCCTTCGCCTTCAAGCACGGCGTGCCGCTGGATGCGGACCTCGTCTTCGATGTGCGCGTGCTGCCCAACCCCTTCTACATCCGCGAGCTTCGCCCCCTGACAGGACGTGACCAGCCAGTGGCCGACTACCTCGAGCAGCAACCCGAGGTGGGCGAGATGCTGGGCCAGATCGAGGGCTTCGTGCGGCGCTGGCTGCCGGCCTTCGAGAGCGACCAGCGCAGCTATCTCACGGTCGCCATCGGCTGCACCGGCGGCCAGCATCGCTCGGTCTACTTCGTCGAGCAGCTCGCCGCGCTTTTTGCCGGGCGCGTCGCCACGCTGCGCCGGCACCGCGAGCTGGACGCGCGGGCATGAATGAAACCGGCGGCGCACAGCCGCTTGCGCTGTTCCCGCTTCGCACCGTCCTGTTTCCGGGCGGGCGTCTGTCGTTGAAGGTGTTCGAGGCGCGATACCTCGACCTGGTGGCCAGCTGCCTGCGCGAAAGGCGGCCCTTCGGCGTGGTCTGCCTCCTGCAGGGCGGTGAAGTGCGGCAGGTCGGCGGGGCGACGACGGACACGCGCTTCGAGCCGGTGGGCGTGCTGGCCCACCTGGCGGATGTCGACGCCATCGGCACCGGCCTGCTGCAAGTGCACTGCGACGGCGGTGCGCGCTTTCGCTGGCAGGCGGCGCACGAGGGCCCTGACGGCCTGTGGCTGGCGCAGGGCATCACGCTGCTGCCACCCGACCCGGCGATCCTGCCGGACGAGCGCTTCCAGGCGACCGTGCTCGCGCTGCATCGCGCCTACGATGCACTCGCCCACCGGCCGCAGGCGGACCTGCCGCCCGAGCGGCATTTCGACGATGCCGGCTGGGTCGCGAATCGTTGGTGCGAACTCCTGCCGGTGCCACTGAATGCGCGGCAACAGCTGATGGCGCTAGCGGACCCGCTGCAGCGGCTCGCGCTCGTCGACGAGTTCCTGCGCGGCAAACAGCTGATCTGACGCGGCCAGCAATCGCGCGATGGGCGCCGGCAGCCCGAAGGCGCCGAGATCGGCGCGCGCCACCCAGCGCCCTTCCGGCCAGCGGGCGGCGAGTTCTTCTTCCGAGGGCGAGCCCGCATTTAGCTCGTGGCGCACCGGCTTCAGGTACAGGTCGAGGTGGGTCAGCACATGGGTGACGCCGGGCCACTCGGTGGTCTGGCCGGGCCACGTAGCGGCTTGCTCGCGCGCCTCCTCCCGGGTGTCGAACTCCGGCAGCGACCACAGCCCGGCCCAGACGCCGCGAGCCGGACGCCGCACCAGCCAGACGCGGTCGCCCTGCGCCAGCCAGAGCAGTGCCACCTCGCGAGCGCTTCGCTTGAGCTTGCGCGTCTTGACGGGATAGGCCTCAGGCCGGCCCTCGCTTCGCGCCACGCAATCCTCGGCCAGCGGGCAGGCGGCGCATCGCGGTGCGCGCTGGGTGCACAAGGTTGCGCCCAGGTCCATCAGGCCCTGGGTGTAGGCGACCATGTCCTCGGACGGCGGCAACAGGGCCTCGGCCTGCGCCCACAGGGCCCGCTCGTGACGCGCCTCGGCGAGGTCTTCGCCAAAGCCGATCGCGCGGCCCAGCACCCGCTTGACATTGCCGTCGAGGATGGCCACCCGCTCGTCGAAACAGAAGGCGGCGATGGCCGCCGCCGTCGAGCGACCAATGCCAGGCAGCGTGGCGAGAACGGCGGCACTCGAGGGAAAGCGCCCTGCGTGCTCGGCAACCACCGATCGAGCGCACCGGTGCAGGTTTCGCGCACGGCTGTAGTAGCCGAGCCCGGCCCACAGCGCGAGCACCTCGTCCTCAGGTGCCGCCGCCAGCGCGTCGACACTCGGGAAGCGTTCGAGAAATCGCTCGTAGTAGCCCAGGACCGTCGAGACCTGGGTCTGCTGCAGCATGATCTCCGACAGCCAGACGCGGTAGGGATCGAGCGTGCCTTGCCAGGGCAAGGCGTGCCGGCCGTGCTGCCGCTGCCAGGCGACGACGCGCCCGGCCAGCAGGCCGGCCGAGTCGGTCACCGCAGGGCGAGGCTGTCGCTGCGGGCGAGCAAGGCCTCGTCGCCGGTGACCGTGTCGATCGCATCGGGCGAGGGCCCGGCAACGACCGGGCCGCGCTCGGCGCGCTGGCGCAACAGGTTCCCCCGCGCGTAGGCCTGCTCCAGCAGCTGCATCAGCCGCGCGTCCTGGCCCTCGACCTCGGCCAGGCGCTGTTCGAGTTCGCCCGTGGCCATCTGGATGCGCTCCAGGGCCTCGCGGCGTCGCTTCAGGCCGCGCCGGCGGTCACGGAACTGGCCGTCGATCTGCTGCGAGGCCATCTGGTTCCAGGCCTCGACCTCGCCAGAAGCGTTCTCGAACACCACCCGCAGCTTGCTCATCAGCATGCGCTGGAACTGCTCGGAGAACGCCGGCGCGTTCATGCGGATGGTGCGGGTGACGCTGAAGTAGCGGCTGTAGCCGCGTTCGATCAGCTTGAGCTCCTCGCGAAACGGCACCAGGTCCGGCGCGGGCGTCAGCGCGAGCGAGAAGCCGAACTCGGTGTTGAGCTGCTTGAACGAGGCCTGCAGCATCTGGTCGATCTCGGTGCACTGGTGTGCCGCCTTGTCGACCTGGTCCAGCAGGCCATTGCACAACGCCTCGAAGGCCGAGCGCGCGCGGAGGTTGAACCAGCTCGAGCCCAGCATGGCCTGCAGGTTGGCGATGGCCTCGCGCAGGCGGTCGCTCGACAGGGCGTGAACGGCCTCGCGCAGCATCCGCATGTGCACCGCGCGCAGCGCCGACAGGCGCGAGGCGCAGCGCTCGAACTCGGACGAGTCGGCCTGCACTCGCGTGAGCATCTGCGCCACCCGTCCGCCGCTCTTGCCGCGCAGGCTGCGCAGTTCCAGCATCTGTTCGGCATTGGTGCGGCGCTGGTCGCGCAGCCGACGCGTGGCGTGTTCCATCAGCGATTGCACGCCGCTGATCACGGCCTTGGCCAGGACGTGCTGGCGCTGCGGCAGCAGGTCCGCATTGAGTGCCGCTTCCAGCGCGGGCAACCGGCTTTCAGCCAGGCCGGCCTCGTCGCCGGCCAGCCGCGCCGCCAGCGCCTGGCGCGCGGACACCGGGAACACCCGCTCGCGCGTGATGCCCAGCGTCGCCGCCGTCTCCCTGCACTGTCGCTCGACCGCCTGCTCGCGCTCGGCCGGCGTGGCCAGCGGATCGGCCAGCGTGTCGACCTTGTTGAGCACCACGAAACAGGCCAGGCCCTGGCCGCCGAGGTGGTCGGTCCAGATGTCGAGGTCCGAGCGGGTGACGCCGGTGTCCGCGCCGAGCACGAACAGGGCAGCATGGGCGCTGGGCAGCAGGCCCAGCGTCAACTCGGGCTCGGCGCCGATGGCGTTCAGGCCAGGGGTGTCGACGACCACCAGGCCGCGCTGCAGCAGCGGGTGCGGGTAGTTGATGATGGCGTGGCGCCACGCCGGGACCTCGACGCGGCCATCGGCCTGGCGAGGCGGGTTCTCGTGCGGATTGCTGTCGGACCACAGGCCCAGCGTCCGGGCCTCGTCCACCGTGACGAGCTTGGTGGTCGTGACTTCGTTGAGCGACCGGGCCAGGCCTTGCGTGTCGCCGGGGTCGAGCGACAAGCGCTTCCAGCTCTCTCGCTGCTCGCGCCAGTCGGCCAGCGAAGCGGCCTCGCGGCGGGTCTCGATGGGCAGCAGATCCAGCGTGGGCAGCTCGTGCTCGTCCCACGACAACTCGACCGGGCACATGGTCGTGCGGCCCGGCGTGGCCGGCAGCACGCGGCGGCCGGCGTCGGCAAAGAAGATGGCGTTGATCAGCTCGCTCTTGCCGCGCGAGAACTCGGCCACGAAGGCGATCACCAGCTTGTCGCTGGCCAGGCGCTGGCGCAGCGCCTTGGAGGCGCCGGCGGCGGCGGGATCCAGCAGGTCGCTCGCGGCCAGGGAGCGTTCCAGCGCGCCCAGGTCCTGCTCGAGGCCGAGGCGCCAGTCGGCCAGGGCATCCAGCCCGGGCACGAGAAAGGGCTGCATCGCGAGCTGGCGTTCGGCCGCCGGAACGGCAGCGGGTGTGATGGGCATGGTTTCGCGTTCGGCTCGGAGGGACTGCAAGGAAGGGGCCGCTTGTAAGCAAATGTGCGTTCGTCGGCAGCGGCTTCGCCCCCGACCAACGCAGCATGGGAAATCCTAGCAAAGCGGTTTGGCGGAACCGGCCATGGATCAGCGGCGCTGGCAGCCGATGCAGAAATATGTCGCACGCTGGCCTTGCACGATGCGACGGATCCGGCCACCGCAGCGCGCGCAGGCCTCGCCGGCGCGGCCGTAGACCCGCGCCAGGCCCTGGTACTGGCCGACCTCGCCGTGCGCGTTGCGGTAGTCGCGCAGTGTCGAGCCGCCGGCGGCTATCGCCTCGCCGAGCACCCGCTGGATCGCCGCATGCAGGCGCGTGGAGCGCAACGGCCCGATGCGGCTGCAAGGGGTGCGAGGGTCTATGCCGGCCTCCCACAGCGCATCGCTGGCGTAGATGTTGCCCGCGCCGACCACCAGTTCGCCGGACAGCAAGGCGAGCTTCACCGCCGTGCGGCGCGTCTTCAGCGCAGCGTGCAGCGCCTCGGAAGTCCATGCTGGATCGAAGGGCTCGGGGCCCAGGCCGGCGAGCAGCCTGGCGGCGGGCTCGGCGTCGAGCGCGGATGACCACACCACCGCACCGAAGCGCCGCGGGTCCGTCAGGCGCAGCAGGCCGCGATCGGTCACCAGCTCCACGTGATCGTGCTTGCCGGGCGCGCCGAGGTGCTCTCCGAACGCCAGCGAGCCGGACATGCCCAGGTGCACGAGCAGTCCTCCGACCGAGCGGTCGCTCAGCGAATCGGGCTCCGGCATCAGCGGCAGCCACAGGTATTTGCCGCGACGGCCGATCGGGCCGACCCGCAGGCCTTCGATGGACTGAGGCTCCACGCCTAGCGGCCAGCGCAAGGGTTTGCCCAGTCGCATGGCCAGCACTCTCGCGCCTTCGATGCCGCCGACGCTGCGGCGCGTGACTTCCACCTCGGGCAATTCAGGCATCGGGGAATTATCCGGGTGGGACGAAATCCTAGAATCGACCTCGCTCTCGGAGATTCGATGCTTGCTCGTCCTGCCGGGCCCACTGTGGGGCCCCGTTCGCTTCCGCGCCCCCGGCCTCTTTACCTGCGCTTCACATGGCTCGCCGCCCTGATGGCCTGCCTGGGCGCCGCGCAGACCGTGCGGGCCGAAGATCCGCCGACGCCCCCTGCCGAAGCCGCGTCCGGCCCCGCTGCCAATTCGGGCATGGACAGCACGTTGTTCTACGACGTGCTGGCCGCGGAGCTGGAGGCCCAGAACGGCGAACTCGGCGATGCCTTCGGCCGCATGGTTTCCAGCGCCCGGCGTTCGCGGGACGAAGGCTTGTTCGAGCGCGCCATCGAGCTGGCCCTGGCGGCCAAGGCCGGCGACAAGGCCCTGGCCGCGGCCAAGCTCTGGCGCGCCGCCCTGCCCGACTCCGGCGCCGCGCTGAGCACCTACCTGCACCTGTTGGTCGCCCTGAACCGGCCCGGCGAACTCACCGAGCCGCTGCGCGCCTTCATCGACAAGGAGCCGGCGGTCGAACGCCCGGCCGCCATCGCGGCCCTGCCCCGCTTCTTCGCCTCCATCACCGACAAGCAGCGCGCATTGACGCTGGCCGAACAGGTCCTTTCGCCTTACGCCAACGCGCCGGGCACCCGATCGGCCGTTCACGTCGCCCTGGGCCGGATAGCGCTGGCCGCTGACCAGACCGATGCCGCGCTGAACCATGCCCGCCGAGCGCTGGCCGACGATCCGGCCGCGCCGGGCCCGGTGCTGCTGGCGCTGGAGCTGGCGCCGAAGAGCACTGCCGGCGAGGTGCTCGTCCAGGGCTATCTCGCCCGCCAGGATGCCCTGCCGCCCGTGCGCCTGGCCTATGCCAGGCTGCTGGACCAGCAGCACCGCATCGGCGAGGCCGCCGTCCAGCTGCGCCTGGTCGTGGCCCAGCAACCAGACCAGGCCGCGGCGTGGCTCAGCCTGGGTGCCTACAGCGTGGATCTGCACGTCCCTGACGAAGCCGTTCGCGCGCTGAGCCGCTTCCTGGAGCTGGCGCCATCGGCGATGGCCGCCGCCAGGGACGCCGCCAAGGAAGGCGAAGCGGACGAAGAAAAGCGCGACCCGCGCGTCCTGATCGATCTGGCCTACCAATTGTTGGCGGAGGCGGAGCAGCAGCGTGGCAATACCAAGGCGGCATTCGCCTGGCTCGACAAGGTCGAGCCTTCCCGGGTCGATCTTTCCACCCTGGCGCGACGCGCCAGCCTGATGGCCGCCAGCGGCCAGCTGGACCAGGCCCGCGCCCTGCTGCGCAAAGCCGAGGCACGCGACCAGCCCGACGCACGTGCCCGACTGCTGGCCGAGGCCGCGTTGCTGCGAGACCAGCGCCAGTACGCCGAGTCCTACGAGATGCTCGTGGGTGCCTTGCGCAAGGACCCGGATGACACCGTCGTCATGTACGAACTGGCCATGGTGGCCGACCGCCTGGATCGCCACGACGACATGGAGTCGCTGCTGCGCCGGATCATCGCGCTGAAGCCGGACGACCAGCAGGCGCACAACGCGCTGGGCTACTCGCTCGCCGATCGCAACGTGCGCCTGGCCGAGGCCCTGAGCCTGCTGCAACGGGCCGCGACACTGGCGCCGCACGACCCCTTCATCATCGACAGCCTGGGCTGGGTCCAGTTCCGCCTCGGACACAACGACGAGGCGCTCAAGCTCCTGCGGCGGTCGCACCTGGCGCGGCCGCACGTCGAGGTCGCGGCCCATCTGGGCGAGGTCCTGTGGACCATGGGCCAGCGCGATGAAGCCCTGCAGGTCTGGCGTGAAGGGCAGACGCGCGAAGCCGACAACGACGTCCTGCAGGAGACGCTGTCGCGGCTGAAGGTCAAGCCGTGACGGTGCCGGTCTGGCGGCGCGCCGCGACCGTGGCGGCGCTATCGTTGTCGTGCTGGATCGCCGGCTGCGCGACGGCACCACCGGCCGGGGGCGTGCCGCCCGTGAGCGGCCGGCTGCTGGTCAAGGTGGCGGCGATCGCGGATCAACCGGCCCAGTCGCACAGTGCAGCGTTCGAGTTGAGCGGCGATGAGCGCGCCGGCCAGATGAAGCTGATGGGCCCGCTGGGCGCCCAGGTGGCCCTGGCACGCTGGGGCGCGGGCGGCGCGTCCCTGCAGGATTCGCAAGGCACGCGGGAGTTTCCGGACCTGGCCTCCCTGGCCGCCGAGACGCTCGGCGAGCCCTTGCCGCTGGGCGCCCTGATGCACTGGCTGCAAGGCAGGCCGTGGGCGGGAGCACCCCACCAGGACCAGCCCGAGGGCTTCAGCCAGCTCGGCTGGAGGGTGAACCTGGCGCACTGGAGCGGTGACGCCCTCATCGAGGCCACCCGGGTGGATCCGCCGGGCGTCAGCGTGCGTGCCAAGCTCGACCGGAACCCCTGACCTCCATGCCGCTCGCCGCCCTGTACGACCTGCCTGCGCCGGCCAAGCTCAACCTGTTCCTGCATGTGGTCGGCCGCCGCGCCGACGGCTACCACCTGCTGCAGTCCGTCTTCACCCTGATCGACTGGGCCGACACCCTTCACCTGGAGCGCCGGCAGGACGGCCAGCTGCGGCGACACGACCTCGGGCCTGCGCTGCCGCAGGATGATCTGTGCCTGAAAGCCGCACGCGCGCTTCAAGCGGAAAGCGGTTGCGCGCTGGGGGCCGACATCTCCATCGACAAGCAGGTGCCCTGGGGAGCCGGCCTGGGCGGCGGCAGCTCCGACGCGGCGACGGTGCTGATGGGTCTGAACCGGCTGTGGGGCCTGCACTGGCCGCGTGAACGGTTGCTGGAGCTGGGCGCGCGCCTGGGCGCCGACGTGCCCTTCTTCATCGGCGGCCGCACCGCGTGGGTCGAGGGCATAGGCGAAAGGCTGGCCCCCATCGAGCTGTCGCCTCAGCACTACGCGGTGCTGAAACCTGCGACTTCGATCGCCACGGCCGCGATCTTTTCGAGTCCGCTGCTGACACGAGACACAGACCCTGCTATAGTCACAGGCTTTCTTGCAGACGCTAGCGCGTTGGCTTTGAGCGAAGCCTCAGAGGGTCGACAAATCGGTCGACAAACCCTCGCCGGCTTTTCAGGGCGCAACGACCTGCAGCGCGCCGCCGAGGCCACGTGCCCGGAGGTGGCACAGGCAGGGCGTTGGCTGCAGGCCCGCTTCGGCAACAGCCGGATGACGGGCTCGGGCAGCGCAGTATTTGCAAGAGCCGGCGCAGGCGAACGACCTGTGGCGACCATGCACGAGGGCGAATGGCCCGAAGGCTGGGTCGGGCGAATGTGCCGGAGCCTGGATACGCACCCGCTGGTCGGGTGGCCGGGCTGAAGGTTTTAGGGTCGGGCCGTCAGGCCAGGTCCTGTGTAGGGGAGTCGCCAAGTTGGTTAAGGCATCGGATTTTGATTCCGACATGCGAGGGTTCGAGTCCTTCCTCCCCTGCCAAATTTCTGCTCATGCCTCCGCGTTCAAGACGGCGTGATCTTCACGCCGTCTTCGTCTGAAGTCCTCACCCCAACCCCCGCTCGCTGCTGCCCACCGGAGTCCTCCCGTGCTGTTCAACACCGTGCTGTTCACCGGCAACGCCAACCCGGCACTGGCCCAGGAGATCGCCACCCACCTGGGCACCGAGCTGGGCAAGGCCTCCGTGGGCCGCTTCTCCGACGGCGAGGTCACCGTCGAGATCCAGCAGAACGTCCGTGCCCGTGACGTGTTCGTCGTGCAGTCGACCTGCGCGCCGACCAACGAGAACCTGATGGAGCTGCTGATCATGGTCGATGCGTTGAAGCGCGCCAGCGCGCGCCGCATCACCGCCGTGATCCCCTACTTCGGCTACGCCCGCCAGGATCGCCGTCCGCGCTCCACCCGCGTGCCGATCTCCGCCAAGGTCGTGGCCAACCTGCTGGAGACCGTGGGCGTCGAGCGCGTGCTGACGATGGACCTGCACGCCGACCAGATCCAGGGCTTCTTCGACATCCCGGTCGACAACATCTACGCCTCGCCCGTCCTGCTGACCGACCTGAAGGCCAAGGCCTACCGCGACCTCGTGGTGGTCAGCCCCGACGTAGGCGGCGTGGTGCGCGCCCGCGCCCTGGCCAAGCAGGCCGGCTGCGACCTGGCCATCATCGACAAGCGTCGCCCCAAGGCCAACGTGTCCGAGGTCATGCACGTCATCGGCGACATCGACGGCCGCAACTGCGTGATCATGGACGACATGATCGACACCGCCGGCACGCTGGTGAAGGCGGCCGAGGTGCTGAAGGATCGCGGCGCCAAGAGCGTCTACGCCTACTGCACGCACGCGGTCTTCTCCGGCCCCGCCATCGAGCGCATCAAGTCCTCGCACCTGGACGAGGTCGTGATCACCAACACGATTCCGCTGTCCGACGCCGGCAAGGCCTGTCCGAAGATCCGCCAGCTGTCGGTCGCCTTCCTGTTCGCCGAGACGATCCGCCGCATCTCCGACGGCGAGTCGGTGACCTCGATGTTTGCGGAGCAGAACAACAATTTCTAGCCCGGCCGGCTGGGATCCGTGGACGACTCCCGACCTGCACGGCAGAACAACGATTTCCGAAGCCGCAAGGCTTTTTCGCCGGCGGCCCGCGAGGGCCGTCTTTCAAATGGGGCGATTCTGGTCGCGGACGCCCCGACTCATTGGAGAGTAACCATGGAATTCGTCGCTTACGAGCGCACCAAGCAGGGGACCGGAGCGAGCCGCCGCCTGCGCACTGCCGGCAAGGTGCCGGGCATCGTCTTCGGGGCTGGTGAGCCCGCGATGATCGAGCTGGATCACAACGCGCTGTATTTCGCGCTGAAGAAGGAAGCCTTCCACTCCTCCATCCTCGAGATGGACCTGGCCGGCAGCAAGCAGAAGGTCCTGCTGCGCGACTTCCAGATGCACCCGTGGAAGCAGCAAGTCCTGCACGTGGACTTCCAGCGCGTCGACGAGACGACCCGCCTGCGCAAGAAGGTGCCGCTGCACTACTCCGGCGAAGAGAACTCGGTGGCCGTCAAGACCGACAAGTGCCTCGTCAGCCACGTGGCGACCGAGATCGAGATCGAGTGCCTGGCCGTCCAGCTGCCCGAATTCATCGCGGTGGACCTGTCGGGCCTGGTCAAGGGCAAGAGCCTGCATGCCTCCGACCTCGAGCTGCCGGCCGGCATCAAGGCCGTCAAGCACGGCACCTTGAACCCGGTGGTGGTCGCCGTGACCGAGCCGAAGCCCGAAGAGGAAGTCGTCGCCGCGCCCGTCGCCCCGGTCGAGGACAAGAAGAAGGGCAAGGGCAAGAAGTAAGCTCTTGCCGGACCTTCAAGTTCGATCAACAAACCCCGCTCCGGCGGGGTTTGTCGTTTGTCGGCCCTCCCAGCGTAGGGATGGCCCGCCCGCGCCACGCTGGCCAGCATGGGCTCCCCATTGTTCTTCATTCGAGGAGCGTTTCCATGCCACTGTCCATTACCCGTGTGGCCCAGGCGGCCACCGCCCTGATGCTGCTGACTGGCGCGGCGCAAGCCGCCGCCGCCGCGCCACAGCTGCCCAGGGCGGAGGGTGGCGCGTCCGGCCAGCACGCCATCGACCTGCTCGGCCCCCGTCTGCCGGAAGCGGCAGCTGCCCACAAGCGCAGCCCGCAGGAGTTCCGCGCCATGTTGCTGCGCGACCCGTACTTGCGACTCGACCCCCGAGCGCGCATCTACGCGGTCGACACGCTGGAGCAGCCCTTGCCGAAGGCGCCCGGCGTCGGTCCCGAGGCCGCACCCGGCCCGTTGCCCGCGCCGCTGGACCAGACCTTCCTGCTGCACAGCCGCCCCGGCGCACAGCGAACGATCTACCTCGACTTCAACGGAGCGGTGATAGAGAACACCGCCTGGAACAACGGCGGCGGCCCCATCACCGCGCAGCCTTTCGACTCCGATGGCCACGTCGACACCGACTTCTCGGATGAAGAGCTTCAGCGCATCCAGTACATCTGGCAGCGCGTCGCCGAGGACTATGCGCCCTTCGACATCGACGTCACGACCGAGAAGCCGGCCGGCAGCAAGCTCACGCGCAAGGATGCGGCCGACCAGGTCTACGGCACCACCGTGCTGATCACCAACCACAATGGCGTCTACAACTGCGAGTGCGGTGGCGTGGCCTATGTCGGCGTGTTCGATTCGATCGGCGATTTCTACAAGCCGGCGCTCGTCTTCTGGGACATGCTCGGCTCGGGCAACGAGAAGTACGTTGCCGAGGCCATCTCGCACGAGGCCGGACACAACCTGGGCCTGAGCCACGACGGCTACTCGGGCGGCGGCTACTACCCCGGCCATGGCGAAGGCGAGACCGGCTGGGCGCCCATCATGGGCGTGGGCTACTACAAGAACACGGTCCAGTGGAGCAAGGGCGAGTACGCCACCGCCAACAACCACGAGGACGACTTCGTGGTGGTCGGCAACAACGGCGGCCCCTTGCGGGCGGACGACCACGGCAACTCGGCGGGCTCCGCCACGGCGTTGACGACCTCGCCTGACGGCCCGAACCTGAAGGTCTCGGGGGCCGGCGTGATCGAGCGCCGCAAGGACAAGGACTACTTCTCGTTCACCGCCGGCGCCGGCGCCGTGTCGATCGACGTCCTGCCCGATGCCCGCTCGGCCAACCTCGACGTGTCGCTCAAGCTGCTCGACAGCTCGGGCAACGTGGTCGCCAAGGCCAAGCCGAAGGCTGTCCTGGCGGCGACCATCGAAACCACCCTGCCCGCGGCCGGCACCTACTACCTCGTGGTGGACGGCGTGGGGGTGGGCAACCCGCTGGACACGGGCTACAGCGACTACGCCAGCCTGGGCCAGTACGGCATCCAGGGGACCGTTCCCGCGCCTTGAGCGCGTTGCCTGAAAGGCCCGCCTCGACGGCCTATCGCAGCAGGCTGTCGGCGGGCACGAAGTCGTAGTGCAGGTCCCGCGCCACGGCCTCGTAGGTGACCTTGCCGGCTGCGACGTTCAGGCCGGCCTTCAGGTGCGGGTTGTCCAGCATGGCCTGCTTCCAGCCCTTGTCGGCAAGCGCCAGGCCATGCGCCAGCGTGGCGTTGTTGAGCGCAAAGGTCGACGTGCGCGCGACGGCGCCCGGCATGTTGGCCACGCAGTAGTGCACGACGTCGTCGATCACGTAGGTCGGCTCCGCGTGCGTGGTCGCGCGCGAGGTCTCGAAGCAGCCGCCCTGGTCGATGGCCACGTCGACCAGCACCGCGCCCTTCTTCATGCAGCGCACCATCGAGCGCGTCACAAGCTTGGGTGCGGAGGCACCGGGCACCAGCACCCCGCCGATGACCAGGTCCGATTCCAGCACCTTCTCTTCCAGCGTCTGGGCGTTGGAGTAGAGCGTCTTCACGCGGTTGCCGAACACCGTGTCGATCTGGCGCAGGCGATCCACGTTCTTGTCCAGCACCGTCACCCGGGCGCCCATGCCGATCGCCATCTGCATCGCGTGCGTTCCCACCACGCCGGCCCCGAGGATCAGCACGTGGCCCGGTTCGACGCCTGGCACACCGCCGAGCAGCACGCCCATGCCGCCCTTGCTCTTTTCCAGGTGCGCCGCACCCGCCTGGATGCTCATGCGACCCGCCACCTCGCTCATCGGCGCCAGCAACGGCAGACCGCCGCCCGGGCCGGTGATGGTTTCGTACGCCACGCAGATCGCACCCGACTTGACCAGCGCAGCGGTCTGCTCGGGATCCGGCGCAAGGTGAAGGTAGGTGTAGAGGATCTGCCCTTCGCGCAGCATCGCGCACTCATTGGGCTGTGGCTCCTTGACCTTGACGATCATTTCGGCCTTGGCGAAGACCTCGGCCGCGTCCTTCAGCATCACCGCACCGGCCGCGGCGTAGTGCTCGTCGGCGAGACCGATGGCCGCGCCGGCGCCGCTCTGCACGAACACCTGGTGACCGTGCTCGCAGAATTCGCGCACGCTGGCCGGCGTCAGGCCGACCCGGTATTCATGGTTCTTGATTTCCTTGGGTACGCCGACGCGCATGTTGGTCTCCGTGTGGTTCTGAGGGGAAGGGCCATGTTCGAACCGCCCCGGGTCCTCACCAAGCTCCATCTGAATCTCAGCGCTTACATTAGAAGACCTGATGGATTTCATTAGCTCCGCGCCGTGAACGCCCTGGATCCTGCCGGGCTGGACTGCCTGGCGGCCCTGGCCGAGGCGGGCAGCTTCGAACGGGCCGCCCAGCTGCTGTCCATCACCCAGTCCGCCGTGTCGCAGCGCCTGCGCTCGCTCGAGGCCAGCGCCGGGCACTTGCTCGTGGTCCGCGCCAGGCCCTTGAGGCTGACAGAGCCGGGCAAGGTGCTGCTGCGATACGCCCGCCAGATGCAGGCCCTGCGGGCCGACGCCGCCCGCGAGCTGGGCACCACGCTGGGCCGGGACGAAAGGCTGCCCATCGCCGTCAATGCCGACAGCCTGGCGACCTGGGTGCTGCCTGCGCTCGATGCGCTGGTGCGCACGGGCCAGCGCGAGGGCTACGGGCTCGAGCTGATCGTCGACGACCAGGACTTCACCCACGACTGGCTGCGCCAGGGCGAGGTGCTGGGTTGCGTGAGCACCGTCTCGCAGGCCTTGCGCGGCTGCTCCTGCCAAGCGCTGGGCCTGATGCGCTACGTGGCCGTCGCGAGCCCGGTCTTCATCGAGCGCGCGATGCCGGACGGCTTGACGCCCCTGAACTTCCCGCACATGCCCTTCATCGTCTTCAATCGAAAGGACGACATGCAGGCCCAGTGGGTGGCCAAGGCCTTCGGCGTGCGTGCGCCCCGCCTGAAAGAGCGCTTCGTTCCCAGCAGCGAAGCCGGCGCGCGCGCGGCCACCATGGGATGGGGCGTGGCGGTGGTGCCCGAGCTGCTCGTGCGCGCCGACATCGCCAGCGGCGCGCTGGTCCAGCTCAAGCCGGCCATCACCATCGACGTGGCGCTGTACTGGCACCAGTGGAAGCTGAGCCTGGACGAGCCTCGCCTGACGCCTCCCGCGGCAGGCGGCCGGGCAGTGACGCCGGCCCACACCGGCTTGATGGAGCAGATAGGCCAGGCGGTGATCGACGGGGCGCGGGCGGCGCTGGGCGGCGTTCGATAATCGATCGATGATTCGGATGATCGTCGGCCTGGGCAACCCGGGCGTGGAATACGAGGCAACGCGCCACAACGCCGGCTTCTGGTGGGTCGACGCCGCGGCGCGCCAGCTCAAGGCATCGCTGGTGCCGGACCGGGCCTACCACGGCCTCGTCGCTCGCGTGAACCGGCCGCCGGACCAGGGCGGGCCGCTCTGGCTGCTCGAGCCCATGACCTACATGAACCTGTCGGGCAAGTCGGTCGCCCCGCTGGCACGCTTCTTCAAGATCGCCCCGTCGGAGATCCTGGTCGTGCACGACGAACTCGACCTGCCACCGGGCCAGATGAAGCTCAAGCAAGGCGGCAGCGCCGCCGGTCACAACGGACTGAAGGACATCCACGCCCAGCTCGGTGCGGCGGACTACTGGCGCCTGCGCCTGGGCATAGGCCACCCCGGCATCCGCGCCGAGGTCGTCAACTACGTCCTGCGCAAACCGCCGGCCGACGAGCGCGACGCAATCGAGCGCAACATCGAGGAGTCGCTCAAGGTGCTCGACCTCATGCTCGCAGGCGAGATGGAGCGCGCCATGATGAAGTTGCACGCCAAGCCGGCGCGGCCCAAGCCGCCCAGGCCACCGGATCCGCCGCCGGCCGCAGACGCCGGCTGAAACGACGATTCAAGGGAGGACAAGAAGACATGCGAATCGCCCACCGCCCCATCGCCCCGGGGCTGCTGTTGTTCGCCCTGCTCGGTGCGGCGCATGCCGCCGACGGCGGGGTTTACCGCTGCGGGCAGACCTATCAGCAGCTGCCTTGCGAAGGCGGCCAGGCCATCGATGCGAGCGACGCGCGCACCGAGGACCAGCGACGCGATGCACAGGCCGCCGCCAGTGCCGAACAACGCCACGCCGGCGTGCTGGCGGCCGAACGACGCGAGCGCGAGAAGAAGGCCGCGCCGCAACCTGAGCCGGTGGTGATCGGCGTCCGCCAGCCGCAGGCCGCCGCCAGCGCGCCGGCGGCCGCCCCGGACAAGACGACCCACAAACCCAGGCGGAAGAAGCCGAGCCGCCCGGATGAGCCACGCTACAGCTCGCCGGCTGCTCCCAGGAAGACTTAGCCGGCCTGAGCCGGTGGCGCGGCCGGTGGCGGAGGATCGCCGCGCTTCTCCGCCATGAGCGCATGGAACTTGCGCTGCAGCTGATCGCGCGTCTCGATGCGATCAGGATTGAGCGGGATGCATTCGACCGGGCAGACCTGCACGCACTGCGGCTCGGGGAAGTGACCCACGCATTCGGTGCAGCGGTCAGGGTCGATCACGTAGTACTCCGACCCCATCGAAATCGCGTCGTTCGGGCACTCGGGCTCGCAAACGTCGCAATTGATGCACTGGTCGGTGATCGTCAGGGCCATGGCGGCGGTCTCTCGGTGGCACCGGGCGGGTCACTCGCGCGCTTGCGCGACCCGCTCCTTCAGGCGCGTGAGCACCGAGGGTGCCACGAACTTGGAGACATCACCCCCGAGCATGGCAATCTCGCGCACGAAGGTGCCGCTGACGAACTGGAACTGGTCGCTCGGCGTCAGGAACAGGGTCTCGACCTCGGGCATCAGCTGGCGGTTCATGCCGGCCATCTGGAACTCGTACTCGAAGTCGCTCACGGCCCGCAGGCCGCGCACCACCACCTTGCCCCCGTTGTCGACGACGAAGTCGCGCAGCAGGCCCCGAAAGGCGATGACTTCGACGTTGCCGCAAGGCGCGGCCAGCTCCTTGGCGATGTCCAGCCGCTCCTCGACGGTGAACATCGTCCGCTTGTGGTGGCCGGCGGCGACGGCCACGATCAGGCGGTCGAACAGCCGGCTCGCGCGGCGCATCAGGTCTTCATGGCCGAGCGTCATGGGATCGAACGTGCCCGGATAGACGGCGGTCAGCGGTTGGGCGGTGGTCATCGTCGGGCTCCTGGCGGGGCGCTCATCGCGCTGGGGCGGGGACAGTGTAGGCGTCAGACGGCGGATTCGGCCGGATCGGCGGCGGCCTGGAACAGCGCGTAATGCACCGCCCCGGCCCGGGCCTGGCGATGCAGGCGCAGCCCCTCGGGCGGCTCCGGTGCGGCCTCGCCCGACTCGAGATACACCCATCCGCCGGACGACACGGCCTGCGCCGCGGCTGCCAGGGAACGCGCCCCCAGCCCGGCGCCGAAGGGCGGATCCAGCAGGACCAGGTCCCACCGGCCCGGCGAGCTTCGAAGCACTCCCAGGCCGTCGCCGCGCTGGATGCGCATGCCGGATGCCTTCAGCCGCTCGCGGGAGGCGTTCAACAGACCCACGAGCGCGGGGTCCTGCTCCACCAGCAGCACCTCGGCCGCACCGCGCGAGGCGGCTTCGAAACCCAGCGCGCCTGAGCCGGCAAAGGCGTCGAGCACGCGCCAGCCCGAAAGGTCCTGGCCCAGCCAGTTGAAAAGGGTTTCGCGCACGCGGTCCGGCGTGGGCCGCAAGCCCGGCTTGTCCGCCACCGGCAGCACGCTGCGCCGCCATTGGCCGCCGACGATGCGCACCTGGTGGCGCGGCCCGCCTGGAACCTTGGTCACTGGCGCACCGGGACGCCCGCGCGCGCCAGCATGGCCTTGGCCTGGCCGACGGTGAACTCGCCGTAGTGGAAGATGCTGGCAGCCAGCACCGCATCGGCGCCACCGACCTGGATGCCTTCGACCAGGTGCTCCAGCGCCCCGACGCCGCCCGAGGCGATGACGGGCACCGGCACCGCATCGCTCACGGCGCGTGTGAGTTCCAGGTCGAAGCCCGACTTGGTGCCATCGCGGTCCATGCTGGTCAGCAGGATCTCGCCGGCCCCGTGCTCCGCCATGCGGCGGGCCCACTCGACGGCATCCAGTCCCACGTTGCGGCGGCCGCCGTGGGTGTAGACATCCCAGCCAGGACCCTTCGTCGCCAGGTCGTCGCCCTGGCGCCGCTTGGCATCGATGGCCACGACGATGGCCTGGGCTCCGTACTTGTCGGACGCATCGCGGATGAGCTGCGGGTTCGCCACCGCTGCCGAATTGAAGCTGACCTTGTCGGCGCCCGCGTTGAGCAACCGCCGCACGTCGTCCACCGTGCGCACGCCGCCACCCACCGTGAGCGGGATGAAGACCTGCGAGGCGACTGCCTCGATGATGTGCAGGATCAGGTCGCGGCCGTCGCTGGTGGCCGTGATGTCGAGGAAGGTGAGCTCGTCGGCGCCCTGCTCGTTGTAGCGGGCCGCGATCTCGACCGGGTCGCCCGCGTCGCGCAGCTCCACGAAGTTGACACCCTTGACGACCCGGCCGCCGGTGACGTCAAGGCAGGGAATGATGCGTTTGGCGAGCATGGGCCGATTGTCGCAGCGCCGCCTGGGCCCGCAGGGTCACAGCCCGCTGTTACCACGCTCCCGCCCGCTGTCCCAAGAATGGCCCCAGCCTGGTGCGGGCGCGCCGGGCGATCGATTTCCAAGGAGAGCAAGCGATGGCCAAGAAGATCCTGATGCTGTGCGGCGACTTCGGCGAGGACTACGAGACCATGGTGCCGTTCCAGGCCCTGCTGGCCGTCGGCCACACAGTGCACGCCGTGGCCCCGGACAAGAAGGCCGGGGACTGGATCCACACCGCCGTGCACGACTTCGACGGCGCGCAGACCTACAGCGAGAAACCGGGCCACCGCTTCACGCTGAATGCGAGCTTCGCCGAAGTGAAGCCCGAGGCGTATGACGCGCTGGTCGTCCCCGGCGGGCGCGCCCCCGAGTACTTGCGCATGAACAGCCGGGTGGTCGAGATCACCCGCCACTTCCTGCAGGCCGACAAGCCGGTCGCGGCCATCTGTCACGGCGCGCAGCTGCTGGCCGCCACCGGCCTCATCAAGGGCCGGCGCGTGTCGGCCTATCCCGCCTGCCAGGTGGAGGTGGAACTGGCCGGCGCCGAGTACTGCGGCATCGCCGTGGACCAGGCCGTGACCGACCGCAACCTCGTGACCGCGCCCGCCTGGCCGGCCCACCCCGCGTGGATCGGCCAGTTCCTCTCGGTGCTGGGCACGCGCATCCAGGCTTGAGCGACGCCGGGGCGGCGCCTAAAGTGAGGGCTTTCGCCTTCCCACGGGAGGACCGCGATGTGCGAGATCTTCATCAGCGCCGACCCTGCCGGCTACGACAGCCGCACCCGCTCGGTGCGCCTGCACGGCGTAGTCACCAGCATCCGGCTGGAGAACCTGTTCTGGTCGGTGCTGGACGAGATCGCCGCGCGTGACGGCATGGGCGTGGTGCAGCTGATCGAGAAGCTGTACGACGAGCTGGTCCAAGCGCGCGGCGGGGTGGGTAACTTCGCCTCTTTCCTGCGGGTGACGGCCCTGCGCTACCAGGCCCTGATGGCGCAGCAGCGCATCCCGCAGGACCACCAGGTGCCGATCCGCTCGCTGGATGCCCAGGCCGTGCTGCACGAGCTGCCAGCAGGATGGGGCCGCGAGGCCGGGGGCGCTCAGCCTGCCTCGGCCAGCTCGTCCGCCCGGGCCTGGGCGGCCGCGAAATCCAGCGCGCCGGTGTAGATCGAGCGGCCGCAGATCACGCCCTCGATGCCCTCGGCTTCGACGGCGCACAGCGCCTCGATGTCGGCGATGTTGGAAAGACCGCCGGAAGCGAAGACCGGGATGGTCAGCGACTGCGCCAGCTTGACCGTGGCATCGACGTTGATGCCGGTGAGCATTCCGTCGCGCCCGATGTCGGTGTAGATCACGCCTTCGACGCCGTAGTCCTCGAACTTCTTGGCCAGGTCGATCACCTCGTGGCCGGTGAGCTTGCTCCAGCCGTCGGTGGCGACCTTGCCGTCCTTGGCATCGAGGCCGACGATGATGTGGCCGCCGAAGGCGGTGCAGGCATCGCGCAGGAACCCCGGGTTCTTGACCGCCGCGGTGCCGATGATCACGTAGCTGAGGCCGTCGTCGAGGTAGCGCTCGATGGTGTCGAGGTCACGGATGCCCCCGCCCAGCTGGACGGGAATATCGCTGCCCACCGCCTGCAGGATGGCCTTGATCGCCGGCTCGTTGACCGGCTTGCCGGCGAAGGCGCCGTTCAGGTCGACCAGGTGCAGGCGACGCGCGCCCGCCTCGAGCCAGCGCCTGGCCATGGCGGCCGGGTCTTCGCCGAAAGTGGTGGAAGCCTGCATGTCGCCTTGTTGGAGGCGAACGCAATGGCCGTCTTTGAGATCGATCGCGGGGATCAGCAGCATGGCTCGGCGTGCACGGATGAGTTGTGCGCGGGTGGCGGCGGGTGGGAGGAGAAGGCGGTCGGTGCGATGGAGAAAGCACGACTTCGGCCGGCGGGGCAGATCACGGATTCCAGTGCAGGAAGTTGCGATACAGGGCCAGGCCGTGCGCGGCGCTCTTCTCGGGGTGGAACTGGGTCGCAAAAATGTTATCCCGCGCCACCGCGCAGGTAAAGCGCAAGCCGTACTCGACGGTGCCCGCGCTGTGGCGCTCGTCCGACGGCTGGGTGTAGTAGCTATGGACGAAGTAGAAGAATGCTTCGTCGGGCACGCCCGCCCAGATGGGGTGTGGCGCTCCCGCGTGGCGCACCTGGCGGACCTCGTTCCAGCCCATCTGGGGCACCTTGTAACGGCTTCCGTCCGGCTGAAGCTGCCCTTCCAGGCGGAAGCGCTTCACGCGCCCCGGAATGAGGCCCAGGCCGGGCGTGTCCTGCTCCTCCGAGTGGTCGAGCAGCATCTGCATGCCCACGCACACGCCCATCAGCGGCTTGGCGGCAGCGGCTTCGAGCACCGCCTCCTTCAGCCCGGAGTCGTGCAGCTCGCGCATGCAATCGCGCATCGCCCCCTGGCCGGGCAGGACGATGCGTTCGGCGGCGCGCACGTCCTCGGGGTTCGAGGTGACGACCACCTGCACCCCCGTTCCTTCGGCCACGTGCATCACGGCCTGCGAGACCGAGCGCAGGTTGCCCATCCCGTAGTCGACCACTGCGACGGTGCGAGTCACAGCGAGCCTTTCGTCGAGGGGATCACGCCGGCCGAGCGCGGATCGAGCGTCATGGCCATCCGCAGCGCGCGGCCGAAGGCCTTGAAGATCGTCTCGCACTGGTGGTGGGCGTTGTGACCCTTGAGGTTGTCGATGTGCAGCGTCACGAGGGCGTGGTTGGCAAAGCCCTGGAAGAACTCGAAGGCGAGCTGGGTGTCGAACGTACCGATCATGCCGGCCTTGAAGTCGACCGCCATCTCCAGGCCCGGACGGCCGGAGAAGTCGATCACCACCCGCGACAAGGCCTCGTCCAGCGGCACATAGGCGTGGCCGTAGCGCGTCAGCCCTTTCTTGTCGCCGACGGCGCGGGCAACGGCCATGCCCAAGGTGATGCCGACATCCTCTACGGTGTGATGCCCGTCGATGTGCAGGTCGCCCTCGGCCTCGATCTCGAGATCGACCAGCCCGTGGCGGGCGATCTGGTCGAGCATGTGGTCGAAGAAGCCTATGCCGGTGGCGAGCTTCGCCTGGCCGGTACCGTCCAGATTGACGCGCACCCGGATCTTGGTTTCGTTGGTGTCGCGCCGGATTTCGGCGATGCGTGCTTCGGACGTACTCATGCGTTCAGCTCGGCCAGTGCGCCCTGCAGGGCGGCCACGGTTTGGGGATTTTCCTCCGGCGTGCCCACCGTGATGCGCACGCAGTCGGCAAGCAGCGGGTGCAGGTTGGACACGTTCTTGATCAGCACGCCGCGCGCCTTCATTGCCGCGAAGACGCGCTTGGCATCGGGCACCCGGGCCAGGATCATGTTGGCCTCGCTGGGGAACGGCTGCACGCCCGGCATGGCGGCGAGCGCTTCGAAGAGCTTCGCCCGCTCGATGCGAATCAGCTCGGCCTGCCGCGCGTACTCGTCGACATGCTCGAGCGCGAACAGGGCGGCCTCGCAATTGAGCACGCTCACGTTGAAGGGCGGACGCAGCTTGTCCAGCTCTCGGATGAGCGCAGCCCGGCCCATCATGTAGCCGATGCGCACGCCCGCCAGGCCGAACTTGCTCATGGTGCGCATCAGCAGCACATGCTCGTGGCGCTTGAGCCGCTCGAGCGAATCGCGCGACGCGAAGGGCTGGTAGGCCTCGTCCATCACGACCAGGCCCGGGGCGGCCTCGATGATGGCGTCGATCACGCCGTCGTCCCACAGGTTGGCGGTGGGGTTGTTCGGGTAGGCAAGGTAGATCAGGGCCGGCTGGTGCTCCTCGATGGAGGCGAGCATCGCCTGCGCATCGAGTTCGAAATCCGGCGTGGTCGGCACGCCCACGAACTTCAGCCCCTGCAGGCGGGCGGAAAGCTCGTACATCACGAAGCCCGGCAGTGGCGCGAGGATGGTGTTGCCCGGGATGTCGGCGGCCAGCGCCAGCAGGCTGATCAACTCGTCGGACCCGTTGCCCAGCATGAGCGCGCAGCCCTCGGGCATCCTGGCGTGCTCGGCCAGGGCCTGCCGCAGCACGTCGCCGCGCTCGGCCGGGTAGCGGTTCAGTGCCACCTCGGCCAGCCGCTCACCCAGCTGCCGCCGCAGCTCGGGCGGCAGGCGAAACGGGTTCTCCATCGTGTCCAGCTTGACGAGGCCGGCGCTGGGCTGGACGGCATAGCCATGCATGCCCTGCACATCCGCGCGCAGGTAACGGGTCATGCGGTCGGCAAGCGGGAGGGTGCTCATGGAGTGGCCGGTGAGTCGAGCACTTCGGGCCCGACGATGAAGGGGTTGAGGATCTGCACGCTGTCGATCTGCTGGCCATGCTGCAGGTCTTCTGTCAGCACGTATCGGCAGCCCAGGTGCGCCGCCGATGCCACGACCAGCGCGTCCCACCAGTTCACCTGGAAGCGCGCCTCTATGGCCCACGCCGTCTCCACCGTCTGGTGATCGACCTGCCAGGGCTTCCAGTGCTGGTAGCGGCGCACCTCGGCCCGGGCGTCGCCTTGCGGCATCGGCGGGCGCAGCTTGCGCGTCGCGTTCGCGTAGTACTCGCTCAGGACCTGGGTCGACAGGCGTCCGCAGCGCCGCATCCACAAGACGGTCAGCCAGGCGCGGGCGCGCTCGTGCTTGCCTGCGTCGGCCTGGTCGTCCGCGTACAGCAGGACAGGGGTGTCAACGAAAACGGTCGAGTCGCTCGGCATGGGTCTCGTCGCGCTTCGGATAGGGCTCGCCGCCGGATTGGTGGAACGAGGTCCGCTGCAGCCACTCGTTCATGGCGCGCTCGTACGCGTCGTCGTGGCGCATCTTCTCGGCCAGCATTTCGCCGATCAGGCGCGAGACGCTGGTGTTGCGCCGCGCGGCCTCCATCCGGGCCCATTCAGCGACGGCGTCTTCCATCGTGACGGTGACGTTTTTCATGGCTTACACGAAGTTCGTGTGACACGATTTTCGTGCAGCACGAAGTTCGTGTCAACGCTTGAGACGCATTTCCGCCGCTCTGGCGTGGGCGTGCAGACCTTCGCCGTAGGCCAGCTCCGCAGCAATGACACCGAGCTTGTTGGCACCCACTTCGGTGACCTCGATCAGGCTGCTGCGCTTCTGGAAGTCGTAGACCCCCAGGGGCGACGAGAAGCGCGCAGTGCCGGACGTGGGCAGCACGTGGTTCGGCCCGGCGCAATAGTCGCCGAGGCTCTCGCTGGTGTAGGCGCCGAGGAAGATCGCGCCGGCGTGGCGCAGCAGCGGTTCCCAGCGATTGGGGTCGGAAGAGGAGACCTCCAGGTGCTCGGGCGCGATGCGGTTGCTGATCTCGCAGGCCTCTTCCATCGACCGGGTCAGGACCAGCGCCCCGCGGCCTTCGAGCGAGGCACGGATCACGTCGCGTCGCGGCATCTCGGGCAGCAGGCGCTCGATCGCCTCGCGCACCTTCGCGATGTAGGTCGCGTCCGGGCACAGCAGGATGGACTGGGCCAGCTCGTCGTGCTCCGCCTGGCTGAACAAGTCCATGGCGACCCAGTCCGGCGGCGTCGTGCCGTCGGCCAGGACGAGGATCTCGCTGGGCCCCGCGATCATGTCGATGCCGACCTGGCCGAACACGCGCCGCTTGGCGCTCGCCACGTAGGCGTTGCCCGGGCCAGTGATCTTGTCCACGCCGGGAATGGTGGCCGTGCCGTAGGCCAGGGCTGCGACGGCCTGGGCGCCACCGACCGTGAATGCCCGCGTCACTCCGGCCACGTAGGCCGCGGCCAGGACGAGCGGGTTCTTCTCGCCGCGAGGCGTGGGAACGACCATGATGATCTCGCCGACGCCCGCCACGTGGGCGGGCACGGCACTCATCAGCACCGACGACGGATAGGCCGCCTTGCCGCCGGGCACGTAAATGCCGACGCGGTCCAGCGGCGTGACCTTCTGCCCCAGCAGCGTGCCGTCCTCGTCGCGGTAGCTCCAGCCGCGGCCGCAGGCATCGAGCTGGCGCTGGTGGTAGGCCTTCACTCGCGCGGCCGCCGCTTCAAGCGCGCTGCGCTGGGCGGGCGTGATGGCGTCGAAGGCTGCTTTCAGTTCGTCTCGCGTCAGCTCGAGCTGGCCCACGGTCTGCGCCTGCACCCCATCGAAGCGGGCCGTGTACTCCAGCACCGCCGCGTCGCCGCGCTCGCGCACGTCCGCCAGGATGGCAGCGACACGCTCCTCGATCGACGCGTCAGTCTCGGCCGACCAGTGCCTGAGCCGCTCGAACTCGGCCTCGAAATCGGAATGCGTAGTGTCGAGCTGGCGCAGGTTCAGCATGGCGGGCGGATGTTTCTATTGGGGGATGGCGCTCGCGAAGGCGTCGATCAAGGGGCGCAGCCTGTCCCGCTTGAGCTTCAACGCGGCCTGGTTGACGACCAGGCGCGACGAGATGTCCATGATGTGCTCGACCTCGACCAGGTGGTTGGCCTTGAGCGTCGAGCCGGTGGAAACGAGGTCGACGATGGCGTCGGCCAGGCCGGTCAGCGGCGCCAACTCCATCGAGCCGTAGAGCTTGATCAGGTCCACGTGCACGCCCTTGTCGGCGAAATGCTGGCGAGCGACCGTCGTGTACTTGGTGGCCACGCTGATGCGCGAGCCCTGCTTCACGGCCGTGGCGTAGTCGAAGTCGTTGCGCACCGCCACGCTCATGCGGCACTTGGCGATGTTCAGATCCAGCGGCTGGTACAGGCCCTCGCCGCCATGCTCCAGCAGCACGTCCTTGCCGGCCACGCCGAGGTCTGCGCCGCCGTATTGCACGTAGGTCGGCACATCCGTGGCTCGCACCAGCACCACACGCACGTCGGGCCGGTTGGTGGACAGGATCAACTTGCGGCTTTTCTCGGGGTCCTCGCTCACCGTGATGCCGGCAGCGGCCAGCAGCGGCAAGGTCTCTTCGAAGATGCGGCCCTTGGACAGTGCGAGAGTGATCATCAGGACACCCGCTCGATGTCGGCGCCGATGGAGCGCAGCTTGGCCTCCATCCGGTCGTAGCCGCGGTCCAGGTGATAAATGCGGTCCACCGTCGTCTGCCCCTCGGCCACGAGCCCGGCGATCACCAGGCTGGCCGAGGCGCGCAGGTCGGTGGCCATCACCGTGGCACCCGAAAGCCGCTCGACCCCGGTCACCATCGCCGAATAGCCGTCGACCTCGATCCTGGCACCCAGCCGGATCAGCTCGTCCACGTGCATGAAGCGGTTCTCGAAGATCGTCTCGCTGATCTTGGCTGCGCCGTCGGCGATGCAGTTGACCGCCATGAACTGCGCCTGCATGTCGGTCGGGAAGGCCGGGTACTCGCTGGTGCGAAAGCTCACCGCCTGCGGCCGCTTGTCGGCTTGAACGCGGATCCAGCCTTCGCCGCTGGTGATGGTGACGCCGGCCTCGCGCAACTTCTCGATCACGGCGTCCAGGTGGCGCGCATGGGCGTGGCGCAGCGTCACGTCACCGCCGGCCGCCGCCACGGCGCACAGGAAGGTGCCGGTCTCGATGCGGTCGGGAATGATGCGGTGCGGCGTCTTCGGCGCATGCAGGCGCTCGACGCCGTCGATCACGATGCAGCGGCTGCCGTGGCCCTGGATCTTCGCGCCCATGGCGATCAGCAACTCGGCCAGGTCGAATATCTCCGGCTCCTGCGCCGCGTTCTCGAGCACGGTGCGGCCGTCGGCCAGGGCCGCCGCCATCATCAGGTTCTCGGTGCCGGTCACGGTGACCATGTCGGTCGTGATGCGCGCGCCGCGCAGCTTGCCGCGGGCCTGGATGTAGCCATGCTCGACCACGATGTCGGCGCCCATGGCCTGCAGGCCCTTGATGTGCTGGTCCACCGGCCGCGAACCGATGGCGCAGCCGCCGGGCAGTGAAACGGTGGCAGTGCCGAAGCGGGCCAGCAAGGGGCCCAGCACGAGGATCGAAGCCCGCATGGTCTTCACCAGGTCATACGGCGCTTGGGTACTGGTGATGTCGCTCGCATCGATGGTGATGCGCTCGGGGGCATCCTCGGGCCGGTCGATGCCTGCGCCCATGTGGCGCAGCAGCTTGAGCGCCGTCGCCACGTCCTGCAGCTTGGGCACGTTGTCCAGGCTCACCGGCTCATCGGTCAGCAGCGCGGCGCAGAGCTCCGGCAGCGCGGCGTTCTTGGCGCCCGAGATGGTGAGTTCACCGGCCAGGCGGCGGCCGCCGCGAATCAGGAGTTTGTCCATGGGGTGTGGGGCATGGGCCAGGGATGGCCCATGGCGCGCCACGGCACGCCGCGGGCCGGAAGGTCAATGGTGGCCGGCGGCGGCGGACGCGGCGGCGGCCCATTCGGCCGGCGTGAGCGTCTTCATCGACAGCGCGTGGATCTCCTCGCGCATCCGCTCGCCGAGGGCCGCGTACACGCGCTGGTGCCGGCGTATGCGTGGCAGGCCGTCGAACTCCTTCGAGACGATGGTCGCGAAGAAATGCTGACCGTCGCCCTCCACCTCGAGGTGCTCGCAGGGCAGACCTGCGGCGATGTAATCGCGAACCTGGGCGGGGGTGGGGGCGGCCATGATTCCGGGATTATCCCTGAACGCCGGCCGCTCCCTAGCCGGCCCGCCATCCCCTCGGGGGATCGAACGACGTACTCGTCGGTCGAGGGGCTGCACTTCGCGGGCCGAGCGACGGGCCGCTCCCTAGCCGGCCCGCCATCCCCTCGGGGGATCGAACGACGTACTCGTCGGTCGAGGGGCTGCATTCAATGGCGCAGCTTGTAGCCGGTCTGCAGCAATCTGAGCGTGACGGCCGCGACCATGACGAAGGTGGTGGCGACCACGCCCAGACTCAGCCACGGCGACACATCGCTCACGCCAAAGAAGCCATGGCGGAATCCGTCCACCATGTAGAAGAATGGGTTGAGCCGGCTCACCGCATGCCAGAACGGCGGCAACGAATGCACCGAGTAGAAGACGCCCGCCAGGAAGGTCATGGGCATCACGATGAAGTTCTGGAAGGCCGCCATCTGGTCGAACTTCTCCGCCCACAGCCCGGCAATGAGACCCAGCGAGCCCATCAGCGCGGCGCCGAGCAGCGCGAAGACGAGGATCCACAGCGGCTGCACCAGGCCGGGCGGTGCGAACCACACCGTGACCAGCAGCACGCCCGTGCCTACCGCCAGCCCACGCACCACCGAAGCGCCCACATAGGCCACGTACCAGGCCAGTGGCGAAAGAGGCGTCACCAGCAGGAACACCAGATTGCCGGTGATCTTGCTCTGGATCAGGCTCGACGAGGTGTTGGCGAAGGCGTTCTGCAGCACGCTCATCATCACCAGGCCCGGGATGAGGAAGCTGGTGTAGCCGATGCGGTCGTAGACCTTGACGTGGTCCTCCAGCACGTGGCCGAAGATCAGCAGGTAGAGCACGGCCGTGAGCACCGGCGCCGCCACGGTCTGGAAGGCCACCTTCCAGAAGCGCAGCAGCTCCTTGTAGAACAGGGTGCGCGAGCCGGCAAGCGGCCGGCTGCCCTGCGTTGCGGGCAGGACTGCGCTCATGCCGCCTCCTCCGCGACCGCGCCCTGCATGATCTCGAGGAAGACGTCCTCCAGGTCGGCGCGGCCGATCTCGAGGTCCTCCACCCGCACGGCGGCGGCTCGAAGGCGCGCGAGCAGTTGCTCGACCTCGGATGCATCGTGCGCCGCGATCTGCGCGATTCGGCCGGTGACGCGGGCGCGTGCGGCCAGGTCTGGCGGCAAGGCGTCATCGGTCTTGAATCGCAGCACGCTGCCGGCCGTGGCAGCGAGCAGGTTGGCGGTCCGATCCAGGGCCACGATGCGGCCCTGCTTGAGCATCGCGATGCGGCCGCACAAGGCTTCCGCCTCTTCCAGGTAGTGGGTCGTCAGCAGCACCGTGTGCCCCTGCTTGTTGAGGCGGGCGACGAACTGCCAGAGCGTCTGGCGCAGCTCGACATCGACCCCGGCGGTCGGTTCGTCCAGCACGATCACCGGCGGGCGGTGCACCAGGGCCTGCGCCACCAGCACCCGCCGCTTCATGCCACCCGAGAGTTGCCGCATGTTGGCACCGGCCTTGTCGGCCAGGCCCAGGCCCGCCAGCAGCTCGTCGATCCAGTCGTCGTTGTGGCGCACGCCGAAGTAGCCGCTCTGGATGCGCAGCGTCTCGCGCACCGAGAAGAAGGGGTCGAAGACCAGCTCCTGCGGCACGATGCCCAGCGAGCGGCGAGCGTCTGCATAGCTTTCGACCACGTCGTGGCCCATCACCGAGACCCGCCCTTCGGTGGCCCGCGCGAGACCGGCCAGGATGCTGATCAGCGTGGTCTTGCCCGCGCCGTTGGGGCCCAGCAGGCCGAAGAATTCACCACGCTCGATGTCGAAGCTCACCCCGTCGAGCGCACGCAAGGTGCCGCGGGGCCCGAAGAAGGTCTTCGCGACGCCCTGGAAAGAAACTGCTGGCATCAATATCCTTTCGCCCCCGGCCGCACAAAGCGGCCGCCGCCCCCCAAGGGGGCCGCGGCCGCCAGCGAGCGGCCCGGCGCTTGGCCGCGTGATTGTAGGTAGGCCCCCCAAGGCCGCGTGCCCGTGGGGATGCTAGATTGGCGCGGCCCATGCCGACCAAGAAACCCCGCCGCACCGCCGAGCGCATCCTCGAAGTCACGCTCGACCTGTTCAACCGGTTCGGCGAGCCTAACGTGTCGACCACGCTGATCTCGGCGGAGCTGGGCATCAGCCCCGGCAACCTCTACTACCACTACCCGGCCAAGGACGAGCTGATCAACGCCCTGTTCGGCCGCTACGAGTCGGCCCTGAACGAGCTGCTCAATGCCGCGGACGGCGTGCGCAACGTGGAGGACGCGTGGCTGTTCTTCCACATGCTGTTCGAGCTGATCTGGAACTACCGCTTCCTCTACCGCGACCTGAACGACCTGCTCAGCAAGAACCGCCGGCTGGAGACGCACTTCCAGTTCGTGCTGAAGAACAAGACCCGCGCGGTCGAGGCCGTCCTGGCCGGCCTGACGCGCGGCAGCGCGATGCGCCTGGGGCGTCCGGAGTCCGCGGTGGTGGCCACTTCGATGGTGGTGGTCCTCACCTATTGGCTGAGCTACGAATACGTGCGCGAGCCCCGCAAGGCGCTGGAGCCCGACAACGCCGCCACCACGCTGGCCCGCGGCGCCTGGCATGTGCTGGGCCTGCTCGGGCCCTACCTCGATCCGGACGCGCGCGAGCACCTGAACACCCTGGCCGCGCCCTACCGCGCCAGTTGACCGACACCTCGAACACACCAGGAGACAACGAATGGCCAAGTGGACCGCCTTCCCATACGACGCCGCCGGCTACCGCTACGACGCGGCCACCCTGAAGAAGCAATGGTCACGGCTGCACCTCGGCGACGCCGAGCCCTGGCCCAAGGACGACGCCGTCCAGGCCGCCTGGGCGCTGTTCCATGCGGGCGAGTTCCAGAAGGCCCACGAGGCCGGCCTGAAGGCGGGCGGGGCCGGCATCACGGTGGCCAACAAGGCGCAGGCCATCTACGCCAACTACCTGGAGAAGAGCGAGAAGAACAAGCTGGCGATGTTCATGGAGATCGCCGAGCGGGCCGCCGCCCAGCAGGCCGACGAACCGAACAACGCGAACGCGTACTACTGGCAGGCCTACGCGCTGGGCCGCTACAGCCAGGGCATCAGCGTGGCCAAGGCCCTGGCGCAGGGCCTTGGCAGCAAGGTCAAGACGGCGCTGGAAGCCACCATCAAGCTCCAGCCCAAGCATGCCGATGCGCACATTGCGCTCGGGGCCTTCCACGCCGAGGTGATCGACAAGGTGGGCAAGCTGCTGGGCAAGACCCAGGGCGCCGATGCCGGCACCGGCCTGAAGCTGTACCGCGAGGCGCTCAAGCTCCATCCGGGCAGTGCGATCGCGATGGTGGAGTACGCCAACGGCCTGGTCATGCTCGAAGGCGACAAGAAGATGGCCGAGGCCGAGAAGCTGTATGCCGATGCGGCCGCCTGCACGCCCATGGACGCCATGGAGCGCCTGGACGTGGAGATGGCCAAGGCGGAACTCGAGGACTGATTTATCAACCCCTACGCCGCCTTCGGCGTCGGTCCCCCAAGGGGATCAGTCTCCTAGGGACGGCCCGTCGGAGACTACGGCCCCTACGCCGCCTTCGGCGTCGGTCCCCCAAGGGGATCAGTCTCCTAGGGGCGGCCCGTCGGAGACTACGGCCCCTACGCCGCCTTCGGCGTCGGTCCCCCAAGGGGATCAGTCTCCTGGGGGCGGCCCGTCGGAGACTGAGACCACCCCACACGTCGCCGTCGGAGACCGCGTCCGACACCTGCTGCGGCGCTGGTAGGCTCGGCGCATGCCGGCCTCCATGCAGTCCTCGTCCGCCGACCCTTTGCTGTCTCCCGCCCTGGCGGCGCTGGCCCTGGCCCTGCTGCTGGGCCTGCAGCCGGTGACGACCGACCTGTACCTGCCCGCCCTGCCGCGCCTGACAGCCGAACTCGGCGCGACGATGGGCGCGGCGCAGCTGACCATGTCGCTCGTGCTGCTGGCCTTCGGCATCGGCCAGCTGTTGATGGGGCCCTTGTCGGATCGCTTCGGCCGCCGACCGGTGCTGCTCGGCGGCCTGGCATTGCACACGCTGGCCAGCCTGGGCGCCATGGCCGCGCCGCACATCGAGGCGCTGATCGCCTTTCGGGCCTTGCAGGGCGTGGGGCTCGCCGCCTCTGTCGTCTGCGCCCGCGCGATGGTGCGTGACCTGTACGAGCCGCAGCAAGGCGCCCACGTGATGGCCTGGGCCTTGTCCGGCCTCGGGGTGCTCGCATTGAGCTCCCCGCTGATCGGCGGCTGGCTGGCCGCCAGCTCCGGCTGGCGCGCACCGCTGGGTGCCGTGGCGGCCATCGCGGCGCTGACGTTCGGCTACGTGGCCTGGCAGGTTCCCGAGACCAGCCGCACCCGCGACCCGCAGGCCCTGCGCCCCGCCCTGCTGGCGCGCGGCCTGCTCGGCGTGATGGGCCACCCGGCTTTCCGCGCCTGGGCGGCGTTGGTCAGTGCCACCTATGGCGGACTGTTCCTGATGCTGGCGGGCTCCTCCTTCGTCTACATCGGGGTGCTCGGCCTCACGCCCTGGGGCTATGGCCTGGCCATGGCCTCGGCTTCTCTGTCCTACCTCGCAGCCACCTTCTGGTGCCGGCAGCTGCTGGCCCGCCGCGGCCTGGCTGGCGCGGTCCGGCAGGGCGCGCTGTTCACGTTGGCGGGGGGCCTCGGCATGGCCGCCCTCGGGCTCGCGGGCCGGCACGAGTTGCACTGGGTGTTGCTGGCGCACTGGCTCTACAACTTCGGCCACGGCATCCACCAGCCCTGCGGCCAGGCGGGCGCCGTGGGCGCGTTCCCGCGCCAGGCGGGCCTCGCGTCCGCACTCGCCGGCTTCCTCCTCGCGGTGGTGGCCTTTGCCGTCGGCATCTGGCTGGGCCGCGCGCTCGACGGCACCCTGCTGCCGCTGGGGATCGGCCTGGGCTTCTTCTCGCTGGTCACTGCCGCCATCGCCTGGACTCTGGTGCAGCGGGACGGCGAACGCTTCGAAGCTGCTGCGGCATGAGCGCCGCCCGGCCGCCCGTAGGCGCTCATTCCCTCTCGGAGGGACCGGGCCGCAGGCCCGAGGGTGCACCAATGAGCGCCGCCCGGCCGCCCGTAGGCGCTCATTCCCTCTCGGAGGGACCGGGCCGTAGGCCCGAGGGTGCACCAATGAGCGCCGCCCGGCCGCCCGTAGGCGCTCAGCCCCTCTCGGAGGGACCGGGCCGCAGGCCCGAGGGTGCACCAGCCAGCGTCGACCGAGTGGAGTGGATAGGCCTGGCCGGGCCGACGGCTTCCGGCAAGACCGGCCTCGCGCTGGCACTGGCGGCCGAGTTCCCGCTGGAGATCATCAGCGTCGACTCGGCCCTGGTCTACCGCGGCATGGACATAGGCACCGCCAAGCCCACGGCGGCCGAACGCGGGGCGGTGCCTCACCATCTCATCGACATCCTCGATCCGGCCGAAGCCTACTCGGCCGCCCAGTTCGCCGCCGACGCGGCGCGATTGATCGACGAGATCCGCGCCCGCGGCCGGATCGCACTGCTGGTCGGCGGCACCATGCTGTACTTCAAGGCCCTCGTCGACGGCATCGATGCCTTGCCCCCAGCGGACCCGGCCGTGCGGGCACGGCTGGACGCCGAAGCGGCGCAGCATGGCTGGCCCGCCATGCACGCCCAGCTGGCGCTGGTCGACGCGAGCACCGCCGCCCGGCTGGCGCCCAACGATTCGCAGCGCATCCAGCGGGCGCTGGAGGTGTTCGAGCTCACCGGCCGGCCGCTCACCGAGTTCCACACCCGCCACAGCGGGCCCGCGGCTGCTCCTCGCCACCGCCTTCTCTCGCTGGAGCCGAGCGACCGCGCCTGGCTGCACGCGCGCATCGGCGAACGCTTCGCCCAGATGCTTTCGGGCGGCCTTCTCGACGAGGTGCACGCCCTTCGCGCACGTGGCGACCTGCACCCCGGTCTGCCCAGCATGCGCTGCGTCGGCTACCGCCAGGTCTGGGAGGCGATGGACGCCGGCCTGGCCGGCGATGCCCTGGCGAGCGCCGTGAGCGAGCGCGGCACCGCGGCCACTCGCCAGCTGGCCAAGCGCCAGCTCACCTGGCTGCGCGGCATGGACCGCGAGGTGCTGCCCGCCGAGGACCCGGCGCGTGCGCTCGTTCACGCGCGCAGCGTCCTGGGCGCCGGCACCGCTTGACGGTCATCAACCGGCGAGCGGGCAGCGGCTCCTACAGTGCCTCGATGCCTGTCACCCTTTTCGACCGCGACGGCCATCGTTGCCTGATGTTCACCGACCTGGGCCACGTGCCCGGCACCGACGGCCACGCCGACGAGGCGGTGCAGTCCAACCAGTTCCTCATCGTCGACGGCGACACCGGCGCCATCATCGACCCCGGCGGCAACCTCGCCTTCAGCGAGCTGTACCTCGGCATGACGCGGCACTTCCCGCCGCACCGCCTGACGGCCATCCTGGCCTCGCACGCCGACCCGGACATCATCGCCTCGCTCGACCGCTGGATGACCTCCACCCAGGCGAAGGTCTATGTCTCGCAGGTCTGGGAGCGCTTCATCCCGCACTTCTGCAAGCCCGGCAAGACCGTCGGTCGCATCGTCGGCATTCCCGACCCCGGCACGCGCATCCGAATCGGCCGTGGCGAGCTGATCGCCCTGCCGGCGCACTTCCTCCACGCCGAAGGCAACTTCCAGTTCTACGACGCGACGAGCCAGATCCTGTTCTCGGGTGACCTCGGCGTCTCGCTGGTCGGCGGCCAGCGGGCCAAGCAGCCGGTCGAAGACCTGGCGGCCCTGCTGCCCTCGATGGAGCGCTTCCACCGCCGCTACATGGTCTCGAACAAGGTCCTGCGCCTGTGGGCCGACATGGTCGATCCCCTGCCCATCCGCATGATCGTCCCCCAGCACGGCGCCCCCCTCGCCGGCCGCGCCGTCAAGGACTTCATCTCCTGGACCCGCGACCTGCGCTGCGGCATCGACCTGATGGAAAAACGTAACTACGCCCTCCCCGCCTGACGCGCGCTCAGGCGCTCACTCACGGGCTCACTCACGGGCTCGCTCACGGGGCGCTCACACGCCGCTCTCACGGGCCGCGCTCCGCGCCGCCCCCTACCAGGGCGTGCGCGGATCCGGCTTCGCCGGTCCGCTGCGCGAGCCCCCTCGGGGGGCAGGCCCTGGCAAGGGCCGTGGGGGCTAAGAGATGACTGCGCTCCGCCGCGGCTGGATGGGCGTGGCGCGCACACAGTTGCGGCCGGCTTCCTTGGCCGCCTGCAGGGCCGACTCGGCATCCTGCACCAGGCCATCCAGGGAGGCCTGGCCCATGTGGACGTGGGCCACGCCGACGCTCACCGTCGCGACCACGTGGGCGCTCTCCCAGCGGAAGGGGGCCGAGGCCACCTGCTGGCGAATCCGCTCGGCGACGTCCAGCGCGCCCAGCGGGTCGGTGTGCGGCAGGAAGACCGCGAGCTCGGCGCCGCCGAAACGGGCCAGCAGGTCGGACTGGCGCAGCGTGGCGTTCACTCGGCGGGTCACCTCCAGCAGGATGGCGTCGCCGCAGCGCTGGCCCATGCTGTCGTTGATGCGGCGAAGGTGGTCCGCGTCGATCAGCAGCAGTGCGCCGTCGTCGCCGTAGCGGCGGCAGCGCGACCATTCGCGTTCGGTCAGCCGCAGGAACTGGCGGCGGTTGGAGACGCCGGTGAGTTCGTCATCGACCATCAGCAGCTCGCGTTGCACCGACGACTGTGCCAGCGCGCGGGCCAGCTGCAGGGCAGCGGCGCCGGCCACCAGGGCCGGCAGCAGCGCGATGATCCCGGCACCCAGCGCCACCGGCCAGGAGGTGCTGTCCAGCCAGACGAGCATGGCGGCCACGGCCGTGGCGACGATCGCCGCCACGCCGATCTGGAAGGCCCAGGCGGATCCGAGGCTGGCGCGGCTGGCCAGCCTGGTGAGGGCCTGCATCCAGCCAGGGTGGTTGTTGCGCGCGGGGCGCGGTTCGCTCGTTTCCGCCATGGTCCTGCGAGGGTTCGCTCCAAGTGAGCCCCCAGGGCCGGGCCGATGTTCCGGCCCGCCCCCCACGGGGGTTCAAGTAGCCCGGCAGAGCCGGATCTACTCGAGAGATTCGATCACAAATCGGCCGTCCCCGGGCAATCTTGAGTCCCGATTACGTGGGGGTGCCGGCGGAGTTCACGGCGGCCTTGACGGCGAGTCGGCTTTACTTCTAAAGTGATATCACTTTGATTTCAGGAGACGACATGTCGCAGCCTTCCCGGGTGGAACGGCCCTTCCGGTCGGCCAATGGCTATCTGATGCTTGCCGCGGGCTTGCTCGGCCTGTTGGCGGGCGGCGCTCTGCTGCTGCGCGGTGGCGTCCTGCCTGCTGTCGTGCTGCTGGTCGCAGGGCTGTTCGTGCTGGGCGGCCTGTACATGCTTCAACCCAACACGGGCGCCATCCTGCTGCTGTTCGGCGAGTACCGCGGCACCGATCGTGCCGAGGGCCTGCGCTGGGCCAACCCCTTCCTGGCCAAGCGCAAGCTTTCGCTGCGGGCGCGCAACCTGAACGTGCCCACGCTGAAGGTGAACGATCGCCGCGGCAACCCGGTGGAGATAGGCGCGGCAGTGGTCTGGCGGGTGCGCGACACCGCCCAGGCGGTGTTCGAGGTGGACGACTTCGAGGCCTACGTTCGCATCCAGGCCGAGGCCGCGTTGCGCCACCTTGCCTCGCTGTATGCCTACGACCAGGGCGAGGACCCGGAGGCCAACGAGACGACCCTGCGCGGCAGCCTCGACGAGGTCGCCGAGGCGCTGAAGGCGGAGTTGCAGGAGCGCTTCGGCGAGGCCGGCGTTGAGGTGACGGGCGCCAAGCTGACCCACCTCGCCTATGCGCCGGAGATCGCCCAGGTGATGCTGCGCCGCCAGCAGGCCGAGGCCATCATCAGCGCCCGCCGCAAGATCGTCACCGGCGCGGTCACCATGGTCGAGTCGGCGCTGCAGGGCCTGTCGGAGCGCGAGATCGTCGTGCTCGACGACGAACGCAAGGCCGCCATGGTGAGCAACCTGCTGGTGGTGCTGTGTTCGGACAAGGACACGCAACCCATCCTCAACGCCGGCACGCTTTACAACTGACCCACGCGTCCGGATGGCCAGTCCCGGCAAGAAGAGCTACCCGCTGCGCATTGACCCCGCGCTGTGGGCCGAGATCGAGCGGCTCGCCGCGCAGGAGCTGCGCAGCGCCAACGCGCAGGTCGAGTTCCTGCTGCGCGAGGCGCTGGCGCGGCGCGGTCGGCTGCCGCCGCCCAAGCCGCCGAAGAACAACAACGAATAGCTCCGGCTAGTGCGCGCCGCCGGCCTCGGCGGCACCGGCGCCCGCCAGCTTCGGCGGCCGCTTGGTGAACCAGATCAGCGCGATGAGCGCCAGGAACAGCATCGCCGAGCCGAAGAAGATGTCGTCGGCCGCCCGGGTGTAGGCCTGCTGGTCGATCATCCGGTTGACCTGCGCCATCGCCTGTTCCGCCGACAGGCCGGCCGCCTGCAGCGACGCCAGCGTGTTCGCGAACACACCCTGGCCACTGGTCAGCGGCTCGGTGAGGTGGGCGTGGTGCAGCGCCGCGCGGTCATCCCACAGCGTGGTGGAGATCGAGGTGCCCATCGCACCGGCGGTGATGCGCACGAAGTTCGACAGGCCCGCCGCCGCCGCCACACGCTCCGGCCCGATGCCGCTCAGCGTCAGGGTCGTCAGCGGGATGAAGAAGAAGGCCATCGCCGCGCCCTGGATGAAGGTGGGCACCAGCACGTGGGCGAGGTCGGTCTGGGTCGTGAACTGCGAGCGCATCCACAGCACCAGCGCGAAGACGACGAAGGCGCCGCTCGCCATGCGGCGCGGATCCCACACCGACACCTTGCGGCCCACCAGCGGCGACAGCAGGATGGCGAACACGCCCACCGGCGCCAGCGCCATGCCGGCCGAGGTCGCGGTGTAGCCCATCCACTGCTGCAGCCACAGGGGCATCAGCACGACGTTGCCGAAGAACAGGCCGTAGGCCACCGACAGCGCGAGCGCGCCGAAGGCGAAGTTGCGGCGGGCGAACAGGCGCAGGTCCACCACCGGGTGCTCGTCGGTCGTCTCCCACACGAGGAAGACGGCGAAGGCCAGCACCGCCACGACGGCCAGCACGACGATCGTCGGCGACGAGAACCAGTCCAGCTCCTTGCCCTTGTCGAGCATCAGCTGCAGCGAGCCGACCCAGGTCACCAGCAGCGCCAGGCCTATCGTGTCTATCGGCAGCTTGCGGCGCGGCGTCTCGCGGTGGCGATAGATCCCCCAGGTGATGGCGGCGGCGAACAGGCCCACCGGGATGTTGATGTAGAAGATCCAGGGCCAGGCGACGTTGTCGGTGATCCAGCCGCCGAGCAAGGGCCCGACCACCGGAGCGACGAGCGTCGTCACCCCCCACAGGGCCAGCGCGGTGCCGGCCTTGGCGCGTGGATAGCTGGACAACAGCAGCGTCTGCGAAAGCGGGATCATCGGCCCGGCCACCAGGCCCTGGAAGATGCGAAAGCCCACCAGCGCCTCCAGCGAAGGCGCGAAGCCGCACAGCCAGGAAGCCAGCACGAACAGCAGCACGCTGGTGATGAACAGCCGCACCGCGCCGAAGCGCTGGGTGAGCCAGCCGGTCAGCGGCACCGAGATCGCGTTGGCCACGCCGAAACTGGTGATGACCCAGGTGCCCTGGCCCGGGCTCACGCCCAGGTCGCCCGCGATCGCCGGCAGCGACACGTTGGCGATCGACGAGTCGAGCACGTTCATGAAGGTCGCCAGCGACAGCGAGATCGTGCCCAGCACGAGGGCGGTGCCGGTCAGCGGCGGCGGCGGGGTGTAGGGCGCGGCAGGCGCCGTAGCCGGCGCCACGGCGGGCGCTTGCGCCCCTTCCCTGTCGAGGGCTTGGTCGCTCATGGTGTCGATCAGTGCAGGGACAGGCTGCCGCGGACGATGCGACGGATGCGCTCGTCCACTTCGCGGTCGATCGCGGAGTACACGCCGGTCGCCGCCACCGCCTGGGCGCGGGGTGCGTCGGCCAGGGTCTTGCCGTTTCGGTCGGCGGTGTCCACGGTGACTTCCATCGACAGGCCGACCCGCAGCGGATGGGCTGCCAGCTCGGCAGGATCCAGCGCGACGCGCACCGGCACCCGCTGCACGATCTTGATCCAGTTGCCGGTGGCGTTCTGCGCCGGCAGCAGCGAGAAGGCCGAGCCGGTGCCGGCGCCCAGGCCGGCCACCTTGCCGTGGTAGCTGACCTTGGTGCCGTAGACGTCCGCCACCAGCTCGGCCGGCTGGCCGATGCGCAGGTCGGCCAACTGGCCTTCCTTGAAGTTGGCGTCGACCCACAGCTTGTCGAGGTCGACCACCGTCATCAGCGGGGCGCCGGCCTGCACGCGCTGGCCGAGCTGAACCGAGCGCTTGGCGACGTGGCCGTCGATGGGCGCTGGCAGCTCGTCGCGCTTGAGCGCCAGGGCCGCCTCGCGCACCCGGGCCACGGCCCGCTGCACGTTGGGGTGCTGCTCGACCGAAGTGCCTTCGGTCATCACCCGGGCCGTGGCCAACTGCTCCTTGGCCGCGAGCGTGGCCGACTGGGCCGCGGTGACGGCGCTCTTGGCAGCGGCCAGCTGCGCAGTGGCGTGTTGGAACTCTTCCTTGCCGACGGCACCACTCGCGACCAGCGGACCGCGGCGATTGACGTCGTCCTGTGCCTTGGCGAGGTCGGCCTGGGCGCGGGCGAAGTCGGCCTCGCGCAGGGCCACCTGGGCCTTGAGCGTCTCGTTGCCGCTGTAGAGGGCGCGCACTTCGCGCACCGTCTGCGCCAGCTGGGCCTCGGCCTGGTCGAGTGCGACCTGCGCATCGGCGGTGTCGAGCTTGACCAGCGGCTGGCCGGCCTTCACCGCGTCGTTGTCGTCGGCCAGGATGGCGATCACCGTGCCGCCGACCTGGGGCGTGATCTGCACGACGTTGCCCGCCACGTAGGCGTTGTCGGTGGTCTGGCGATGGCGGCCGTGAAACCAGTGCCAGCCGCCCCAGCCCGCGGCGGCAAGCGCGGCGGCGATGGCGATGATCGTCAGGCCGCGACGGCGGCCGGCGGGATTGGCGGCGGGGGGAGAAGCGGCTTCGGTCATGGTGTTTCTTTCTCGTTCGGTTCGCGTGTTCAGTGCGCGGCGGCGATCGTGGCCGGGGCATCGCCTTGCCAGCCACCGCCCAGGGCCTTGACCAAGGCGATGCCGGTATCCAGCTCACGGGCCTGGAGGTCGACCGCGGCGCGGCGCTGGGCCAGCCACTGGCTCTCGGTGTTCAGCACGATCAGGTAGCTGCCGAGGCCGGCGCGGTAGCGCTGCAGGGCCAGGTCGTGCGCGGTCTGCGCACCCGCCAGCGCCTCGGCCTGTTCACGACGCTGGCGTTCCAGCGATTGCAGCGAGCCGATGGCGTCGCTGGCCTCGCGCACGGCGTCCAGCACGTTGGCGTTGTATTGCGCGATGGCGGCGTTCAGCTCCGCTTCGCGACCATGCAACTGGGCGCGCAGCCGGCCGCCGTCGAACAGCGGCAGGTGCAGTGCCGGCGTGAAGCCGTACTGGCGGCTGCCGGCCTCGAAGAGCTGGTCCAGCCCGATCGCGCTCAGGCCCACGAAGGCGGTGAGGTTGATGTCCGGATAGAAGGCCGTGCGGGCGACCTTGATGTCCTGCGTCGCAGCCTCGACGCGCCAGCGCGCGGCCACGACGTCGGGCCGGCGGCCCAGAAGGTCGGTGCCCAGCGTGCCGGGAAGGCGCTGGACGCTGATCTGCGCCAGCGACGGGCTCAGCGAATCCAGCGCGTTCGGCGCCTGCGCGCTCAACGCGGCCAGCTGGTGGCGGGCGAGCGTGATCTGCTCATCCAACGCCTCGATCTGGTTGCGCGTGTCCGGCAGCGCACTGTCGGCCTGCACCTCCTCGACGCGGGTATCCAGGCCGGCGGCGACGCGCTGGCGGGTCAGCTCCTTCATCTCCTGCCGCTGATCGAGCGTGCGGGCGGCCACCTCGCGCTGACTCACCAGCCGGGCGAGCCCGACATAGCTGCGAGCGACCTGCGCGGCCAGCGCGTTCGCGGCCAGTGCCGCATCGGCCTGCGCTGCGCGGGCCTGGTCCAGCGAGGACGCGAGCGAAGCGGCCTGGCGGCCGTACCAGTCCGGGCTCCAGCTGAAGCCGGCGTTCACGCTGCCGGAGTTGAGGATGGAGCCGGCGATGGGCGCCGGATACAGGCCGTGCTCCGGATAGCGCTGGCGCGTGGCGTTGGCGCTCAGGTCGGCCTGCGGGCCGTCGGCCGCCTCGGTCACCTGCGCCAGGGCCAGCGCGCGCTGCACCCGCGCCCGCGCGGCCGCGAGGCTGGGCTGGTCGCGCAAGGCCTTGTCGACCAAGGCGGCGAGCTGGTCGTCGCCCAGCGTGGACCACCAGCGGGCCGGCGCGACGGTGGCGGCCGCATCGCTCAGGCCGACCGCGGCGGGCGGGGTCTCATCGAGCTTCTGCAAGGGCGTGCCCGGGCTGGCGCAACCGGCGAGCAACACCACGGCCGAAGCCAGGGCGACGAGGGCGGTGAGCGCCGCGGCGCCGGGGCGGGGCAGGCGGTCGAAAGACAGCGCGGGCCAGTGCAGGCGGCCCTCGAAAGGGTTGATCAGAAAGTTCTTCATCGCGGCCTCCTTCATGCCGCTGGGGGTTCACGCATGGCGTCGCCGTTGGCGACCATGCGCGACAGCAGCGCCAGCAATTGCTTCCATTCGTCTTCGCTGAAGCCGCGCAGGTGGTTGTTGAGCACCTCGGCCATCACCGGCGGCACCTTGCGGGCCACCTTCTTGCCTTCCTCGGTCAGCACCAGGTGGATGACGCGCCGGTCCTCGGTCGAGCGCTCGCGCCGCACCAGGCCCTTGGCCTCCAGGCGATCGAGCGAGCGGGTCATGGCGCCGGGGTCCAGGTCCAGGTCGCGGGACAGGGCGGCGATCGTGTCGCAATGCTTGCTGGCCAGCTTGAACAAGGGCAGCCACTGGGCGTGGGTCAGGTCCAGGGCCGCGAGTCGCTCATCCGCCTGGGCGAGGATGGACGACATCACCCGCTTCATGAGAAAGCCCACGCTCTGGTCCGGCCGGTACTGGCCGGGAACGTAGAACTGGGTGGCGGGGGTGTCGTCTTGATCCATGCCGCCACTTTAATTGCATAGGCAATAATTGTCGCCGCATTCATTGAATAGCCAGCCTTTTGATGGGGTCATGCCCGGAGAACGGCTGTCACACCGCTTTGCCTACACTGCCCGCCATGGCCACTGCCCTCACCGAGCGCCCCAAAGGCGCCACGCCCAAATCGTTGTCGGGGCTCACGCCCTTCCTGCGCCCCTACCTCGGCCGCATCGCCCTGGCCGTGCTGTTCCTGATCCTGGCCGCGGTCGCGACCCTGGTGCTGCCCGTGGCGCTGAAGTCGCTGATCGACCAAGGGCTCGTCGCCGCGGAGCCGGGCGACCGGTTGATGTCGCTGCGCGAGCACTTCGGTGCCCTGTTCGCCGTCGGCGCCGCGCTCGGCCTGTTCTCGGCCGGCCGCTTCTACATGGTCACGTGGCTCGGCGAGCGCATCACCGCCGACCTGCGCAACGCCGTCTACGCCCATGTCGTGCAGCAAAGCCCCGCCTTCTTCGAGACCACCGCGACGGGCGAGGTGCTGAGCCGGCTGACCACCGACACGACGCTGGTGCAGACGGTCGTCGGCTCCAGCCTCAGCATGGGCCTGCGCAACACGGTGATGGGCCTGGGCGCGCTGATCATGCTCGTCGTCACCAACCCCTACGTGATGGGGCAGGTGCTGGGCATCCTGGTGCTGGTGGTGCTGCCGGCGCTGTACTTCGGCCGCCGGGTGCGCACCCTGAGCCGGGCCAGCCAGGACCGGGTGGCCGACTCCAGCGCCATCGCGGCCGAGGTGCTGAACGCGATCCCGGTGGTGCAGGCCTACACGCAGGAGCGGCGCGAGGCCGAGCGCTTCGACCGCGCCACCGAAGCCGCCTTCGACACCGCCCTGCGCCGCACGCGCGTCCGCTCGGTGCTGGTCGCGTTCATCATCACCTCGACCTTCGGCGGCCTGCTGTGGGGCCTGTACCAGGGCACCCAGGCCGTCCTGCACGGCGACATCACCCCCGGCCACCTGGGCCAGACCGTGCTCTACGTCATCGTGCTGGTCAGCTCGGTGGCGGTGCTGTCCGAGGTCTACGGTGACCTGCTGCGTGCCGCCGGCGCCACCGAGCGCCTGATGGAATTGCTGGCGGCCCGCTCACCGGTCGAGGAGCCGGCCGCGGCCCGCCCGCTGCCGCCGACGCGGCAGGGCTCGCATGTGCAGCTCGAGGGCGTGCGCTTCCACTATCCCTCGCGGCCGCTGACCGCCGCGCTGGCCGACATCTCGCTGGAGGTCAAGCCCGGCGAGACGGTCGCGCTCGTCGGCCCCAGCGGCGCCGGCAAGACCACCGTCTTCCAGCTCCTGCTGCGCTTCTACGACGTCGAGGCCGGCCGCCTGAAAGTGGACGGCGTCGACGTGCGCGAAACCTCGTTCGCGGCCCTGCGCAGCCGCATCGGCATCGTGCCGCAGGACAGCGTGATCTTCTCGGCCAGCGCGATGGAGAACATCCGATATGGCCGCCCCGAGGCGAGCGACGAAGAGGTCGTCGCGGCCGCCAAGGCCGCCTTCGCCCACGACTTCATCAGCGCCCTGCCCGGTGGCTACCAGAGCTTCCTGGGCGAACGCGGCGTGCGCCTGTCGGGCGGCCAGCGGCAGCGCATCTCCATCGCCCGCGCCATCCTCAAGAATCCGCCGCTGCTGCTGCTCGACGAAGCCACCAGCGCGCTGGATGCCGAGAGCGAGCGCATGGTGCAGGCGGCGCTGGAAGCGGCGATGGCCAACCGCACCACCCTAGTCATCGCCCACCGGCTCGCCACCATCCAGCGCGTGGACCGCATCGTCGTGCTGGAGGCCGGACGCGTCGTCGACCAGGGCACGCATGCCGAACTGATCGCCCGCCAGGGCCTGTACGCGCGCCTGGCCGCCATGCAGTTCGGCCTCGAAGAGGCCACCGCCTGAATGGGCCCCTACGCCGCCTTCGGCGTCGGTCCCCCGAGGGGAGCAGTCGTCTAGGGGCGGCCCGTCGACGACTCTTCACCCATAAAATCGAAGTGAAATGGATCATCAGTACCTCGGCCTGCTTTCCGACATCCTGGCCCACGGCGTCTCGAAGGGCGACCGCACCGGCACCGGCACCCTGTCCGTCTTCGGCCGGATGTACCGGCACGATCTGCGGCAGGGCTTCCCGCTGCTGACGACCAAGAAGCTGCACATCAAGTCCATCCTGCACGAGCTGCTGTGGTTCTTGCGCGGCGACACCAACATCCGCTACCTGAAGGAAAACGGCGTCACCATCTGGGACGAATGGGCGACGCCCGAGGGCGAGCTGGGCCCCGTCTACGGTGCCCAGTGGCGCCGCTGGAAGGGAGCGGACGGTCGCGAGCACGACCAGGTCCATGCGCTTGTCGAAGGCATCCGCCGCAAGCCCGACAGTCGCCGCCACATCATCAACGCCTGGAACGTGGCCGACCTTCCGGACGAGACCAAGGCGCCCGAAGTGAACGCGGCCGAAGGCCGCATGGCGCTGCCGCCCTGCCATGTCATGTACCAGTTCTACGTGGCCGAGGGCCGCCTGAGCTGCATGCTGACCCAGCGCTCGGCCGACTGCTTCCTCGGCGTGCCGTTCAACGCGGCCTCGGTCGCCTTCCTCACCCACATGGTGGCGCAGCAGTGCGACCTAGAGCCCGGGGGGATCGTGCACTCGTTCGGCGACCTGCACCTGTACTCGAACCACCTGGAGCAGGCGCGCCTGCAGCTGACACGCGAGCCCCGCCCGGCGCCCACGCTGGTCATCAAGCGCAAGCCCGCGAGCATCTTCGACTACCGCTTCGAAGACTTCGCCATCGAGGGCTACGACCCGCATCCGGGCATCCCGGCGCCGATCGCGAAGTAGCCGCCGGCGGGGGGCTGCCGGCTCTGGTCGGCCGTGCAACCACGAGCCCTGCAGGGATAGTTGACAGGGCCGGCGGCCGGAGGATGCTTGGCGCCTCGTCAAAGGAGGCAGCCATGCTCGAGACCCTGAGGCCCGACCCCACCTTCCACCCCTCGCCCCGGTTGGCCATGGAGGCCCCGCGCGAGCGCATCGCGTACACGGCGCTGCTGTCGCCCGACGGATCCCGCCCCGACGCCCTGGCCGTGGTGGATGTCGACCCGGGCTCGCCCACCTACAGCCAGGTCCTGCACCGGCTCGACATGCCCTACAAGGGCGACGAGTTCCACCACTTCGGCTGGAACGCCTGCTCCTCCGCGCTGTCCCCGATGTCCGGGCACGCGTTCCTGAAGCGGCGCTACCTCATCATCCCGGGCATCCGGTCCTCGCGCATCTACGTGGTGGACACGCAGCCCGATCCGCGCAAGCCAACGCTGGCCAAGGTGATCGAGCCGGAGGAGGTGATGCGCAAGACCGGCTACTCCCGGCCGCACACCACGCACTGCGGGCCCGAGGGCATCTACATCAGCACGCTCGGCGGCGGCGGTGCCGACGGCACGCAGGGCCCGGCGGGTGTGTTCCTGATGGATTGCGAGAGCTTCGAGATCCTCGGCAAGTGGGAAATCGACCGCGGCCCGCAGCAGCTGCACTACGACTTCTGGTGGAACCTGCCGCGCGACTACATGGTGTCCAGCGAGTGGGGCCGGCCGCCGCAGTTCGAGAACGGCCTGGTGGCCGAGGACCTGCTGTCCAACAAATACGGCCACCAGCTGCATTTCTGGGACCTGCGCGGGCGCAAGCACCTGCAGACCATAGACCTCGGGGCCAACCACCAGATGGCGCTGGAGATCCGGCCCGCGCACGACCCGACGCGCGAGTACGGCTTCCTCGGCGTCGTGGTCGACACCACCAACCTCGAAGGCTCGGTGTGGACCTGGTGGCGCGAAGGCGGCAAGTTCCACGCGAAGAAGACGGCGACCATCCCCGCGGAGCCGGCCGACAAGTCGGTGCTGCCCCCGCTGCTGCAGGGCTTCGGCGCCGCGCCGCCGCTGATCAGCGACATCGACCTTTCACTCGACGACCGCTTCCTCTACGTGGCCTGCTGGGGCACCGGCGAGCTGAGGCAATACGACGTCACCGACCCGATGGCGCCCAAGCTCACGGGCAGCGTCCGCGTCGGCGGCATTGCGCGCCACGACAAGCTCCCCTCCGGCCGGCCGTTCCCCGGCGGCCCGCAGATGACCGAGATCAGCCGCGACGGCAAGCGCGTGTATTTCACCAATGGCCTGTACAGCCGCTGGGACACGCAGTTCTATCCGGGGGGCGTACCGGGCGTGCAGGTGATGTGCAATGTCGGCGCCAACGGCGGCATCGAGCTGGACCGTGAATTCGGCGTGGAATTCGGCCCTGAATTCGGCGCGCACCAGATCCGCCTCGAAGGCGGCGACTGCTCGACCGATTCGTTCTGCTATCCGTCCGCATAGCAGCATGCTCAGCGCCGAAGCCGCTGCTTGGTGGGGAGTGGTCGGCTTCGGCATCTATCACGGCCTGAACCCGGGAATGGGCTGGCCGCTGGCGGTGGCCAACGGCCTGGCCGCACGCCGCGACGCCGCGGTGTTTGCCACCGTGGTCCCGCTGGGCGTCGGCCACCTGCTCGCGATGGCGGTCGTGCTGCTGCCCTTCACGCTGCTGGCCTGGTACGTGGAGTGGAGCCGTGCGGTGCGCATGGTCGCGGCGTTGCTCGTTCTCGGGTTTGGCGTGCTGCGCCTGGCCCGGCCACGTCATCCGCGCTTCCTGGCGCGCGTGCCGCCGTCACGCCTGGCATGGTGGTCGTTCCTCATGGCCACGGCCCACGGCGCCGGGCTGATGCTGGTGCCCATCGCTCTCGGCTTGTGTGCGGGCGAGGTATCGCAACACGGAGGCCACCTGGCGATCGGAGCCAGCTTGACCATCGCCCTGCTGGTCGCCCTCGTCCACACGGCGGTGATGATCGGCTGCGGGCTGGCGCTGGCGTGGGCCGTCTACCGTTGGCTGGGGCTGGGGTTTCTCAGCCGAGGGTGGCTCAACCTGGAGTCGGTCTGGGCCATGAGCCTGGTGGTGACGGGGGTGGTTGCTGCAGGGCTGGCGTGGATGGCGCCAGCATGAACTGGGCTCGCCATCGGCTCGGTGAACCGGCTGCTTCGGACTCGCCCAGGATCCCAATGCATCTTTCCCTCCCGCGATTTCGCGGCCAAGGCCCGGGTTCAATTCGGCGTGAGCATGCGGGCTGCGGTTCGAGCTTGCTCATGGCTTGACGCGGGTCTTGCCCGTGGCCTTGTTGTTGGCGATCACGGCGTCTTCCGTGTCGGCCACGACAAGGGCCACGTGCTTGAGCGTGCCGCGCACTTGTGGGACCAGGGACACGATCACTTGCGCCTGGCCTGCCGAGGCCAGGGCCCCCAATGCGCACTGCACGACACCCTCTTGCGCGACGCACTCCCCCTGCGACGACTGCACGCCGGCCAGCTCGGCCGTCGCCGGCAGCGTGTATCTCAGCCCGATTCCCTGCGCCTGGATGGGACCCTTGTTGAGTGCGTTCAATGTGACGGTCATGGGCACGCCAACATGCGCCGGGTCAGGGGTATCCATCAGCGTCAGCGACAGGTCGGCCAGCAGTTGCCGGAATTTCGCCGTTTGCCCGCCCACCGCGTGCACGCTCAAGTCCTCACCCAGGGCCAGGCCGACCGCCGACGAGCCGGGCGCCAAGGCCACCCAGGCGCGGCTGCCATCCGCACGCACCTTGGTGACCGCCATCTCGAACAGGGTGCTTGCTGCCAGATAGGCGTTGTTGCCCCGATCCAGCAGCATCTGGGCATGCATCAGCGAGTTCACACCGGTGCCGTCTCCATCCGGTTGATCCCACAGGACTTTGCCTGCGTCGCTGTACTTCATGAAGGCGGCCCCCGCACCGCCACCGACCGGAAATCCGCTGAGCACCGGTTTGTCGTCGCTGCCTACCTCGACTCGCAGGGCTGTCATGGCGTGCTGGCGCGTCCATAGCGTGGCCCCGCTGGGGGACAGCTTGCGCAACTCCGTCCCGTCGTTCACGAGGTAGCTGTTGCCTGCCGTGTCGCCGGCGGCGTCACCCTGGGGCGTGCTGGAAAAGCCAGCCTGGCTCCAAAGCAAGCCGCCCTGGGCATCGAGCTTGGCGTAGCCGTTGAGGATGCCGAACCGACTGCGCGCGATGATCAGCAAGGCGTGGTCCGGCGTCCATTTGAGATTCATCGGCATGCCGATGCCGGCACTGTCCGAATAGGTCCAGAGATCAGTTCCATCAGGGGCGACCTTGCGGACCTGCGTGACCAGGCCGTTGGCCCCTGCGCCCAGCCCGAGCACGAAAACATTGTCCGACTCGTCCAGCAGAAGCTTGCGGGTGGACGACCCGTCGAATGCGCCGCCGATATCGCGTCGCCAGATCAGCTTGCCCTGCGGGCTGAATTTCAGCAGCAGGCCATGCACGTCCACGGGATTGCTGTAGCCCGAACGCACGGTGCCCGACACCAGGATGTCGCCCCGGCTGTCAGTGCCCACCCAGGTGGCCACCTCGTGCCTGTTGGCGTCGTTGTTGTTCGACGAGGCTTCCCACAGCAACTCGCCTGCGGCACTGCGCTTGACCAGGAAGATGTCGCCTCCCGGGGCGTAGTCCCACCGCGCGGTGTAGACCTCGCCCATCGCATTGAGCGCCACGGATACCCCCCCAGGCTGGTTGACCCAGTCGGTCTGGACCTGTGCCTGGGAAGAAAGCGCCAGACCGGCCAGAAGACCCAAGACAAGAAAGCGAGATGGCATGTCGATCTTTCGCAAAGTGCTGGCGCAGCAGGCCAAGGTGCGCTTGTCGTGAAGTGGCCGGGTTGATGCACGTCAACAGGTGTTGGCGCGGACCGGAAATCGAGCCTTGTGCGTGACCCGACCTGGAACCTGGCCAGGCGTCGGCCCGAGCAGCTGGCCCTTTCAACCGATCTCAGCCGTACGTTGTGTACGGCGCTACATAACTCCTGTCGTACAGTCGAGGCCTTTGCCGTCGACCGCCCAGGAGGCTTCATGGCGCGTCAGTTCGCCCTCTTCTCGCTGGCCTTGACGGCCGCCATCTCCGTCCCCGTGTCGGCGGGCGAGGTCCAGGCCGCGGTAGCGGCCAACTTTGCCGGGCCGATGGCACGCATCGGCGAGGCCTTCACCGCCGCCACCGGCCACACGCTCAAGGTCTCGTCCGGAGCCACCGGCAAGTTCTACGCGCAGATCGCGGCGGGGGCGCCGTTCGAGGTGCTGCTCGCGGCGGACGACGAGACGCCCAGGAAGCTGATCGCCGAGGGCCGCGCCGTGGCCGGCAGCGACTTCACCTACGCCATCGGCAAGCTGGCGCTGTGGAGCACCCAGCCGGGCCTCGTCGACGACCAGGGCGCGGTGCTGGGCAAGGGGGGCTTCGCGCACCTCGCCATCGCCAACCCCAAGACGGCCCCGTACGGCGCCGCGGCGATGGAGGTGCTGAAGGCGCGCCAACTGGCCGGCGCCGTCGCTCCCAAGCTGGTCACCGCCGAAAGCATCGCCCAGGCCTATCAGTTCGTCGCCACCGGTAATGCCGAACTGGGCTTCGTCGCCTGGTCGCAGGTGGCCTCGCCGGGGCAGGGGGTGAAGGGCTCGTACTGGTTGGTGCCGCCCTCGCTGTACGGTGAGATCCGGCAGGACGCGGTGCTGCTGAAGGCCGGCGAGAAGAACCCCGCCGCCGCCGCGCTGCTGGCCTACCTCAAAAGCGAGGCGGCGAAGGCCACCATCCAGAGCTACGGGTACGGACTCAAGTGAACGCCAACGACTGGCAGGCGGTGCGAATCACTGCCGAACTGGCCGGCGTCAGCACCTTGCTGCTGCTGGTCATCGGCACGCCCATCGCCTGGGCCCTGGCGCGCAGCCGCTCGCGCTTCAAGCCCCTGGGCTCGGCCCTCGTCGCGCTGCCGCTGGTGCTGCCGCCCACGGTGATCGGCTTCTACCTGCTGGTGCTGATGGGCCCTCAGGGGCCGGTGGGCAGGATCACGGAAGCACTGGGCATGGGCCGCCTGCCCTTCACCTTCGGCGGGCTGGTGATGGCCTCGGTGCTTTACTCCATGCCCTTCGTCGTGCAGCCGCTGCAGCAGGCCTTCGAGGCGGTGCCCGAGCACTTGCTCGAGGCTGCGTCCACGCTGCGCGCCGGGCCGTGGGACCGCTTCTTCAGCGTCGCCCTGCCGCTCGCGCGGCCCGGCCTCGTCACCGCCAGCGTGCTCGGCTTCGCGCACACCGTGGGCGAGTTCGGCGTGGTGCTGATGATCGGCGGCAACATCCCCGGGGCGACACGCGTGCTCTCGGTCGCGCTGTACGACCACGTCGAAGCCTCGGAGTACGCCGACGCCCATCGCCTGGCCGCCTTCATGGTGGCCTTCGCGTTGGTGGTGCTGGTCACGCTCTATGCGTTGAACCGGCCCGCCGCGCACCGCGGACAGGAGGCCGGCCGATGATCGCCGCCGAGCTGCGACTGCCGCGCCGCGACTTCACGCTCGACGTGTCGCTCAGCTTGCCGGCGCGCGGCGTCAGCGCGCTGTTCGGCCCCTCGGGCTGCGGCAAGACCACGGTGCTGCGCGCGCTGGCCGGACTGGAGCGTGCCGAGGGCCGGGTCGTGGTCGAAGGCGAGGCCTGGCAGGACGGATCGACCTTCGTGCCCCCGCACCGGCGCCCCATCGGCTACGTGATCCAGGAGTCCGCCCTCTTCCCCCACCTCGACGTGCAGCGCAACCTCGACTACGGCCAGAAGCGCGTGCCCGTCGCCGAGCGACGCATCCCGCTGCCGCAGGTGATCGAGCTGCTGGGCATAGCGCCCCTGCTGGGCCGCCGGCCCGTCACCTTGTCGGGCGGCGAGCGCCAGCGCGTGGCCATCGCGCGGGCCCTGGCCACCAGCCCCCGCCTGCTGCTGATGGACGAACCGCTGGCCGCGCTGGACGCCCGGCGAAGGGCCGAGGTGCTGCCCTACCTCGATCGCCTGCACGAGGAGCTCGCCATCCCCATCGTCTACGTCAGCCATGCGCTGGACGAAGTGGCCCGCCTGGCCGACCACGTCGTGCTGATGGATGCCGGCCGCGTCAGCGCGCAGGGGCCGGTGGCCGAGATGCTCGCGCGGCTGGACCTCAGCCTGCCGTTGGGCGACGCGGCGGGCGTCGTGCTCGATGCGACGGTGGCCGAGCGCGACACGGCGTGGCAACTCGCGCGGCTGGACGTCGCGACCGGCGCGTTCTCGCTCTGGGCCCGAGACCCGGGGCGCGCGCTCGGCCAGCGCGTGCGGGTGCGCTTGCTGGCGCGCGATGTGAGCCTGGCCCGCCAGCCGCAGGCCGCGACCAGCATCGGCAACCAGTTGCGCGGCGTCATCGAGGCCATCGCCGATGACGAACACCCGGCCCTCGCGCTGGTGCGCGTGCGCGTCGGCGAGGGCTCGAGCACCGCGCCCGTGGTCGCGCGGCTGACCCGCCGCTCCGCCCACGCGCTGTCGCTCGCGCCCGGCCTGCCGGTGTGGGCCCTGGTCAAGACGGTGGCGCTGCTGGAATGACGGCCAACCGGCACGACGGCGCCCTCCTCAGCGGCGAGTTGCGCCTGGCCGGCCGGCTCGACGCCCGCTTCTTTGCGCTGCTGCAGGCGGTGCACGACACCGGCTCGATCAACCGCGCCGCCCGCGCCGCGGGCTTCAGCTACAAGGGCGCCTGGCTGCTGCTGGAGACGGCCTGCAACCTGGCCCACGAGACCCTGCTGGAAACCGCCACCGGCGGCGCCGGCGGCGGCGGCACCCGCCTCACGCCCGCCGCGCTGGGCCTGCTGCAGGCCTGGCGTCAACTCGAATCGGAGCACCAGGCCTTCCTGCGCACGCAGGAGGAGAAGCTGGCCCGCCACCCGGCCCTGCACGGGCTGCTCAGAAGGATGTCGATGAAGACCACCGCCCGCAACCAGTTCGCCGGGATCGTCGGCGCGGTCGACATCGGCCCGGTCTCGGCCGAGGTCACGATCGCGCTGAAGTCGGGCGACGAGATCACGGCCACCATGACCGCCGCGGCGGCCAGGCGGCTCAAGCTCAAGAAGGGCAAGGAAGCGCTGGCGCTGGTCAAGGCCTCGGCCATCGTGCTGGTGACCGACTTCGCCGGCTGGCAGCTGTCGGCGCGCAATCAGCTGGCGGGCACGGTCTCGCGCATCGAGACGGGCGCTGTCTCGTCGATGGTCGTCGTCACGCTGCCGGGCGGCTCGGTGATCACGGCGACCGTCACGAACGAAGGGGTCGAAGCGCTGGGCCTGAAGGTCGGCAGCCCGGCCACCGCCGTGTTCAAGGCCTATTCGGTGATGGTCGCGACGCAGGCCTGAACGTCACCGTCAACGGCCCTCAATCGGCCACCTTCAGGCTGGCCTTCAGCCGCTGGTACTCGGCCGACGCGCGCAGCGCCGCGCGCCCGGCCTCCTGCAGCCGGCGCTCGTCGGCCGGCGTGATGGTGAAGGCCGTGGGCACCTGCAGCATCAGCTGCCGCTCCTCCTCGTCCGGCACGTCACGCAGGCTCACGCTGATGACATGGATCTCCGCATCGGCCGCGAAGGGGCTGCCCGCCGCGCCGCGCTGCTTGCGCAGCTGCTCGGCCCACCGGCGGATGTCGTCGTTCAGGATGGCCAGCGTCTCCTGCGTGCCGCGCGAGCCGGCGCCGAAGATCAGCGCATCCATCACCTGGGCCGTGGAGGGCACGCGGTCGGTCTTGTCTATGCGCTCGGCCATGTCGCGCTCGGAGTTCACCGCGACCAGCACCAGCCGCCGGATGGTGCCGGGGGGCACGTCGCGAAACGGCTGGTCGATAGAGCCGCCGACGAGCATCCGGTCGAGCAGGCCGCGCACGCCGAGGTTGTCCGCCAGGCCGCCATCGACCAGGTGCAGATAGGGCCGCTCGCTCGCGTCGAGGTAGCTGCGGGCGCTGTTCTGGAACAGCCGGGCGCGGAAGTTGTCGGACGGCGCTGCGGCATGGTCGACCTCGCGCGGGCGCGGGCACTGGCCGGCGTGGTTGCGCAAGGTCACCGGCGTCAGCAGGATGGGCACGGCCGAGGAGGCGGCGACGGCGAAAGACAGCGGCACGCTGTCCAGGTCCGAGCAGATGAGGGCGAACTGTTCGGGGCTGAACTCGAAGGCGGAGCCGGTGGTCAGGTCGGTCGCCGTGACCAGCAGGTCCGGGCCGCCGCGCCGGTTGCGCAGGTCGCCGAAGGTGCGGCCGCGGTAGAGCACATCCAGCCGTTCGGCCAGGACGTTGCTGCGGCCGTACCAGGGCGAACCGAGCTGGTAGAGCTTGCGGGGCGACAGGGCGGTGCCCACGAGGCCGAACTCGAAATCGTCGAGCAGGAAGTCGTGCTCGAAGCGATCCAGCGTCTCGTCGCCGAAGGCCGCGAAGTGGGCGGCGAGCACGCTGCCGCCGGACACGCCGCTGACGAGGCTCACCTCGTCCAGCAGCGTGGTCTGGCGGCCATCCCACTCGAAGCGCGTGCCCTTCAGCTCGCGCAGCACGCCCAGGCCGAAGGCCGCTGCACGCGCCCCGCCGCCCGACAGCGTCACCGCCGCGACGATGGAGCGGGCCGACTCGGCGCGGCGCAGCGCCTCGGGCACCGCCGGCGAGGGCTGCTCGCCGCGGGTGTCGGGCAGGTTCTGCCAAGGGCGCGTCGTCGAGCAGCCGGCGAGCAGGGCCAGCGCGGCGCAGGCCAGCCATGCCGTGGCGGAGCGCTTCAGGAGGGAAACAGGCATCAGGATCTTCAGAAGCGATAGGCCAGCGCCACCAGGGCCGACTGGCTGCGTGATCGGTCGATCAGCGGGCTGCGCGTGATCTCGCGGTCCAGGCTGGTGTGGCGCAGGTAGGCGTCAAGGTACCAGTGTCCACACAGGCCGGCCTCGACCAGCAGGCCCACGTAGGGGTTCACCGCCGCGCCGGGCTGGTAGCGGCGGCCCAGCAGCGCGGCGTCGGCGGCCGTGGTGCCGGCGTAGTAGCCGGCGTAGCGCCTGGACTGCGCTTCCACTCCGAGCTCGGGATAGACCGTCACCGGGCCGAGGGTGAAGCGCGCCAGGTAGCGAAGCTGCAGCAGCCAGCCGTGCGAGTGGCCCAGGTCGTTCAGCGCATGCACCCCGAAGGCACCGAAGGGCGTGATCTGCAGCGTGCCCACGCCGATCGGGATCGGGTCGTCCCGCTCGTCGAGGCCGGCCACTTTGTAGCCGTCGCCGCGGACCTGGGCGACGAACTCCACATCCCCTGCGGCGAAGGGAACGGCGCGGACGCCGAAGGTGTCGATGCGGCCGAAGGCCCGGCCGGCTTCGAAGTTCAGGTAGGGGATCGCGGTGGTCTGCGAAGCCGCACCACGCACGGCGGACGTGCTGTGCACGACGCCGGCACCGACATCGCCCGTGAAGCGTGCGGCATCTTCAGCCCAGGCGTGGGCCGCGGGCCACAGCGTCGAAAGGGCCAGCCAGAGAAGGCGCGAGTTCTTTGTCTTGGTCATGAGGGGAGAACGGATCGCCGGAAGAGGAGTTCGTAGAGGACCGGCACCAGGCCGAGGGTGACCAGCGTGCCCAGGGCCAGGCCGCCGATGATGGTGATGGCCATGCCGGACCACAGCGCGCCGCCGAACAGCAGCAAGGGCACCAGCCCGGCCACGCAGGTCAGCTTGGTCATCACGATGGGACGCAGGCGCTGCACGGCAGACGTCACCACCGCCTCACGGCGGCTGCGCCCGGCGTGCAGCTCGGCTTCGATGCGCTCGAGCAGCAGCACCGCGTTGTTGACGATGATCCCGGCCAGCGAGAGCAGGCCGAAGTTCGCCATGAAGCCCAGCGGTTCACCCGAAAGCTTGAGCGCCGGCGCCACGCCGATCAGGGCAAAGGGAATGATGCAGAGGATGAGCGCCAACTTGCGGAAGGAGCCGAACTGCCAGACGAAGAGCACCAGCATGGCGACCATCGCGTGCGGCAGGTACTGGCCGAGCGCGGCATTGGCTTCGGCCGCCTCCTCGATCTCGGCGCCCAGCTCGATGCGGTAGCCCGCGGGCAGCGCCAGCGCCGAGACCGCGGGCGCGAGCCGGTCCACCACCTGCTGGGCGGTGAGCTGCTCGCTACGGGCCTGCACGGTCAGCGTGCGGCTGAGGTCGCGCCGGCGGATCACGGAAGGCTCGGAGGAGAGAGAAACCTCGGCCACCGCCGACAAGGGCACCGGCGCCGCTGAGCTCGACGGGTAGACGAGCGTGTTGGCCAGGTCCTCGGGGCGTTGACGCTCGGCCTCGGAGCCGCGCAGGATCACCGGCACCAGGGTGTCGCCGTCGCGCAGCACCGAGACGTCGATGCCGGTGAATCGCGCGCCGAGCGAGGTCGCCACGTCCTCGCTCGTCACGCCCAGGCGGCGCGCTCGGCGCTGGTCGATCTGCACGTCCAGGCGCGGCACGCGCTGGTCCCAGTCGTCGCGCACACCCACGACGCCGGGCACGCGGCGCAGCTCGGCCTGGAGCTGCTCGCCCAGCCGCTTGAGCTCGCCGTCGTCCGGGCCGCTGAGGCGATACGCCAGGGTGCCGGAGTCACTGGCGCCCAGCGAGAAGCGCTTGGCCTCGGCGCGGATTTCGGGATTCGCGGTGGCCAGCCAGGCGCGGGTGCGTTCGATCACCGGATCGAGGTCTTCGCGCGAGGCCACGCCCACCGTGAAGTACCCGATGTGCGAGGCCGGCAGGGGCGGGTTCAGCCCCAGGATGATGCGCGGCCCGCCATCGGCGACGTAGCCAATGCTGGTCGTGACTTCGGGGTTGGCCTTCTTGTCGCCGAGCCAGCGGCTGATCGCCTGAACCTTGGCCAGCGTGGCCCGCGCATCGCTGCCCGGCAGCAGCTCGATCGAGATCTGGAACTGCGGGCGGTCGGATTGGGGCAGGAAGCCGGCCGGCACGGTGGACAGCAGCCACAGAGCGCCGGCCAGCAGCAGCGCCATCGCGCCGAGGAAGGCCGGCTTGTGGTCCAGCACCCAGTGGATCAGCCGGCGGTATCCGCGGTAGAAGGCGGACTCCCTGTCCGGCTCGCCATGGCCCTCGGCCGCGGCGTGCACCGGTGCCCTCAGGAAGTGAAAGCACAGCAGCGGCGTGACGGTCAGGCACAGAAGCCACGAGCCGAGCAGCGCCAAGGCGAGCACGATCACCAGCGGCCGCAGGTACTCGTTGATCGAGGTGTTGCCGAAGAAGAACGGCGAGAAGGCGAACACGATCACGAGCGACGAGGTGAGCAGCGGGACGGCGAGGCTGCGGCCGGCCTGGATGCAGGCCTGGCGGCGCTCCTCGCCGGCGGCCAGCCGGCGCTCGATGTCCTCGGCGATGACGATGCCGTTGTCCACCAGCAGCCCGAGGGCGATGATGATGGCCGCCATGGACACGCTGTGCAGCTCGATGTGCAGCGCCTTCATCGCGATCAGCGTGCCCAGGATGGTCAGCGGCACGATGCTGCCCACGATCACGCCCGCACGCCAGCCGAGGAAGAGCACCACCACCGTCATCACGATGCCGATGGTCTCGAGCATCACGCGGTTCATCTTGCCCATCTCGTGCTGAACCACGTCGGCCTGGAAGGTCACGTAGTCGAGCGAGAAGCCGGCCGGCAGGGCCTGCTGCAGCTCGCTCACGCGGGCCTTCAGCGCGCGCCCGAAGGCCTGCACGTTCTGGCCCTCGCGCATCGCCACGCCCAGCACCACCGCCGGCTCGCCCTGGTAGATGGCGGCCGTCTCCGGCGGGTCTGCCGGCATGGCGCGCACCTGCGCGATGTCGCCCAGGCGCACCATCGCCGCGGGCCGTCCGGCGGTGTCGGGCACGCTGAGCACGAACTCTCGCAGCGCCTGCAGGGAGGCGATCTCGCCCGAGGTCACGAGCGCGCTGTTCAGGCCGGCCAGCACCACCTGGCCGCCCGAGAGCACGACGTTCTGCTGTTGCAACTGCTGCAGCACGGCCGGCGCACCCAGGCCCAGTCCGGCCAGCCGCGCACGGTCGAACTCGATGTAGACCCGCTCGTCCTGCAAGCCGTGGAAGCTCACGCTCTGCACGCCGGGCAGCGCATAGAGCTGGTCGCGCAGGCGCTTGAGCGGCTGGCGCATCTCGCTCATGCGAAAGCCGGGTGCGGTGACGGCGATGGAGGCCACGGCCACGCGACCGAAGTCGTCGTTGACCTGCGGCGGCAGCGTGCCGCTGGGGAACAGCGGCGTCACCTCGGCCAGCTTGGCGCGCACCTTCTGCCAGACGGGCGCCAGCTCCTGCTGGCTTTCGTCGATGGTGACCTGGACGATGACCGTGCCGGTGCGCACGGTGCTCGCGACGTGCTTGAGCTCGGGCAGCTCGCGAAGCTTCTCCTCCAGCGGGCGGGCCACCAGCTGCTCCATGCGCTCGACCGGCAGGCCGGCGTTGGAGACGAAGATCATCGCGTCGCGGATGGTCGTCGAGGGCTCTTCCTGCGAGGGGAATCGCAGGAAGGCAAAGACACCGGCCACGAGCACGAGCAGCGCCGCGAAAAGCGTCAGGCGGCTGGCGCCCAGGGCGGATTCGGTGAGCCTCATCAGCGGGCCTCGCTCAGCAGGGTCTGCTGCGGCAGTCGCACGGCCGCCTCGCCATCGGTGAGAAAGGCCGCGCCGGCGACCACCACCAGTTCGCCCTGTGTCAGCCCCTTGGTGACGGGCACTCGCCCCCCGGGCAGCACACTGCCGCCCAGCGTGACCTGACGCTTCTCGACGCGGCCTTTGGCAACGTCCAGCACCATGACGCTTCCGGCGCTGCGTTGCCTGCCGGGCAACACGGCGGCCGCGGGCAGGGAAAGCTGCGCCACGGCGGGTTGCGGCAACTCCACCGCCACGACGCTGCCGCTGTGCAGGGCGGCGCCACGGGCCGTGACCTCGAACACCGCCTGCATCAGCGAGCCGTTCTCGCTGCGCGGCGACAGGCGCGCCAGGCGCAGCGGCAGGGGCCTGCCATCGCCGGCCGGCGGCGAGACGGTCGCGGCTGCAAGCTGGCCCGGCGCGAGGCGGGCGGCCACCGCCTCGGGCAGCATCACGATCACCTCCAGCGAGGCCGGCGATTCGAGCTGCAGGATCACCTGGCCGGGTGCGACATCCGCATGAGCCTGCGCAGCCCGGGCGACGATCTCGCCATCGAAGGGCGCGGTGATGCTGGCCAGTGCCAGCTCGCGCTGGGCGAGCGCGAGGACCGCGTCGGCCCCCTGCAGCTGGCTGGCCGCCAGTTGCTGCTGGGTACGAACCGATTCGAGCGCGGTGGACGAGATGATCCCGTCCTTCGCCAGCGCCTCGTGCTGGCGAAGCTGGGTCTCACGCTCGGCCAGCGCAGCCGTGGCCGCGGCGCGGTCGGCCAGCGCCTTGTCCTGCCGCCAGCGGGCCGGTGCGCTTTCCAGCCGGGCGAGCACCTGGCCGGCGCGGACGCGGTCGCCGACATCGACCATCAACGCGGCCAGGCGGCCGCCGGCCTCGAAGCCGAGCTCGGCGCGCTGCCGGGCCCGGGCGGTGCCGATGAAGGTTTCGGGCGTGGCGGCCGCGCCCTCTCCGGCGGCTTCCACTTTCACGGGGCGTGGTGCGGTCGCGGTCGGCGGCGCATCGGCCGAGCACGCAGCCATCGAGAGGGCGAACGAGATCACGGCGGCGCCTGCGAGCGCCGCCGAAAGGCGGTCTGGGAACATGGTGGCGGGGGCTTAGTTCAAGGTCTGCGCGAGGTCCTGCAGCGCACGGCGCATGGCCTTGCGCTGGCTTTCGCTGAACTGGTGCAGGTTCATCAGTTCGAGCAGCGAGATGCCGTCCAGGGCGGCCGCGATGACCAGCGCCAGGCCGGCCTTGGGGCCGGCGCCAGCGAACTCGCCATAGAGGCGATCGAAAAGCCGCTGGGCCGGCGCCATGTGATGCGGGTAGGCCGCAGCGGCCGCCAGCAGGTTGGTCATCAGCTGCTTCTCGGCCGGCGGCATGTCGAAGGTTTCGTCGATGAAGGCTTGCAGCAGGGCGCCCGTGGTGGCGCCGCGGGCGGCCGCATGGGCGCGATTGCGCTCTTCGACCTGGGCCATCATGGTCTCGACCAGCGCGCCGAGCAGCTCGTCCTTGGTCTTGAAGTGATAGATCAGGCCTCCCTTGGTGACGCCGGCCGCGGCGGCCACGGCCTCCAGCGTCAGTTCGTGCACGCCTTGCTCGGAAACGATCGCGGCCGCGGCTTCGAGCAATCGCTCACGCCCACTGCCACGGGCTGGGTTGCTGGCCATCTCGGGATCTCCTTCTCGGTGGAAACTATACTGTACGTATAGTACAGTTGATTCGACCGACACGTCAATGAGTTCCCCAACATGCTTTTCGCCTCCGAGAGAGCTTCCCCCTTCGTCGCGTACCCTGCCCTTGCCCTCGCCGCCGCTGCCTTGCTGACGACGGCTTGTGCCGCGATCCCGGAGCCCAGGCCGCCGTCCATCGCTGCGCAGGCCACTCCGGCGGCGCTGCCGGGCGGGGAGGGCCCGTGGTGGCAAGACTTCGGCTGCCCGGCGCTGGACCACCTGATCGCCACGGCCCTGCGCGACAACCATGACTTGCGTATCGCCGCCGCGCGCGTGAAGCAGGCTCGTGCCTTGGCCGATGGCGCCCAGGCGGATCGCCTGCCTCAGCTCGGCCTGGCCGCCAGCGCCGGGGGCGGCCGGGACTCCGCCGCCGATCCCAAGGCACGGGTGCTGGCCGCGGGCTTGCGCGCCAGCTGGGAGCCCGATCTGTTCGGCCGCCTCGCTGCCGCTGGCGACGCTGCCGAAGCCGATGCGCAGTCCACTGAACGGGCACGTCAGGCCCTGGAGATCGGCCTCGCCGCAGAAGTGGCCACGGCCTACTTCGAAGCCGCGACGCTGGCCCGGCGCGAGGCGCTCGCCCGCGGAATCGTCGCCTCGCTGGACCAGGCGCTCGGTGCCGCACGCAGGCGCTTCGACGCCGGGCAGCTCACGCGCCTGGATCTTGACCGGCTGCAGGCCGAGTGGCGAAGCGAACAGGCCGCTGCGCTTCAGTTGGCCGGCGCGCGCCAGGTGCGGTTGAAGCAGCTGGCCTTGCTGATCGGACGAGACGAGCTGCCCGAGGTCATCGAGACGCCGGAGGATGCCTGCCAGCCCGCACCTCCGCCAGACGCCCTCGACGCGGACCTGCTCGCACGCCGTCCAGACGTGCAGCAGCAGGCCAGTGCTGCGCAGGCCGCGCTGCTGCGCCTGGGCATGGCCCGGCGCGACGTCTATCCACGCATCCAGTTCGACTGGTCGGGCCGCGACGAACGCCTGGCCATCGAGGGCGGCAGCACCGGCTCGACGGTCGTCATCGGCTACGGCGTGTCCTTGACCCTGCCGCTGCTCGACGGCGGGCGCATCCGCGCCAACATCGCGGCCCGCGATGCGCAGGCCGACGAAGCGCTGCAGGCCTACGAGAGGTCGATGCTGTCGGCGATGGTCGAGGCGAAGGTGGTGCTGCTGCAGTACGCGACGGCCACCGCCAGCGCGGCGGACTTGCAGCAGGCCGCCGACAGCGCCTCGTCGGCGGCCCTGCGCGCGCGGCGCCTGTTCGAGGCCGGCCAGGCCAGCGTGGACACCGTGCTCGATGCCGAGCGCAGCCAGCTGCGTGCCCGCGACGCACTCGCCCAGGCCGATGGCAGCCGCCTGGCGGCCGCGGTGGCGATCCGGCGCGCATTCGCCGGTCGCGTCTGAACCGCCTTCCGCGGGATTGCCCTAGGGCCACCGGCCACCGACAGCGGCCGCGATGGCGTTAATATAGTCATCACTATCTTTTCTTCGAATGACCTCTGCTCCGCCACCTCGACCGCCCGACGAGCGCCTCGTGCTCGCCGTCGACCTCGGGACCTCGGGCTGCAAGTGCGCCCTGGTGACGCTGGGCGGCACCGTGCGCGACTGGGCCTTCGAGCCGGTGGAGCTGCACGTGCAGGGCGCCCTGGCCGAGCAGGAGCCGAGGGCCTGGTGGGCCGCCTTCCTGGCCGCCGCCGGCCGCATCCTGGGTGCCGAGGCCTCGCGGCGGCGCCACGTCGTCGCCGTGTGCTGCTCGGCACAGACCGAAGGAACCGTCTGCGTCGACCGCGCCGGCGAGCCCCTGGGCCGTGCCTTGACCTGGCTCGATGCGCGCGGCGCACGCGCCATCCGCCGGCGCGTGCGCGGGCGTGTCGTGCAAATCGAGGGTTATGGCCCGCTCAAGCTGTGGCGCTGGATCCGGCTGACCGGTGGCGCGCCCTCGCTTTCGGGGAAGGATTCGGCCGGGCACATTGCCTACCTGCGAGACGAGGAGCCGCTGCGCTACGAGCGCACCCACCGTTTCCTCAACGTGCTCGACTACATGAACCTGCGCCTGACCGGCCGGTTCTGCACGACCCAGGATTCCATCCTCACGACCTGGGTCACCGACAACCGCGACGCCTCGAATCCGCGCTACGACGAGCGGCTGCTGGCCCTGCTGGGCATCGACCGCGAGAAGCTGCCCGACATCGTCAAGTCGACCGACGTGCTGGGGCCGCTACTGCCGGGCGTGGCCGACAGCCTGGGGCTGAGCGCGCTGACCGTCGTCGTCGCGGGAGCGGTCGATACCTCTGCGGTCGCGGTCGGCGCCACAGTGGGCGACTTCGATCCCCACCTCTACCTCGGCACCTCCTCCTGGCTGGGCGCCCACGTGCCGTTCATGAAGACGGATGTGCGGCACAAGATCGCCGCCATCCCCTGCGCGGTGACGGGGCGCTATCTCGCCATCGCGCTGCAGTCGACCGCGGGCGCCAACCTGTCCTTCCTGCGCGACCGCATCCTCTACCACCCCGACGAGCTGGCGAGCGACGAGGAGCAGCCCGCCGTCTACGAGGTGCTCAACCAGATCGCCGCCCGCGTACCGCCCGGCGCCCGCGGCCTGATCTACACCCCCTGGCTGCTCGGCGAGCGCACGCCCGTGGACGACCCGCACCTGCGCGCCGGCCTGCTCAACCTGTCGCTGGAGCACACCCGCGAGGACGTCTTCCGCGCCTTCCTCGAGGGGGTGGCGCTGAACACGCGCTGGATGATGGAGCCCTTCTCGCGCCTGCTGGGCCGGCCCGGCGATGGCCCGATCGCCGCGGTCGGCGGCGGCGCCCAGTCGGATGTCTGGTGCCAGATCATCGCGGACGTCACCGGCCGCCCCATCCGCCAGGCCAGCCAGCCCATCCAGGCCAACGCCATCGGTGCGGCGCTCATTGCCGCGGTGGGCATGGGCGCGACGACCTTCGACGAGCTCAGGGCTGTTCGCCGCGAGCGCCGCATCTTCGAGCCCTCGCGCTCACTGCGGCGCCTTCACGACGACCAGTTCGCCACCTTCAAGGAAGTGCATGCCCGGCTGCGGCCGCTGTACCGCCGATTGAATGCGCACGATGGGAGATCTTCATGACAGTCGCCGACGCCCGCCATGCCGTGGTCGAGCTGTGCCTGGCGCTCTCGCGGCGTGGCTATCTCGCCGGCACCGGCGGCAACATCGCCCTGCGCATCGACGAGCGGCACTTCGCCGTCACGCCCTCGGCGACCGACTACCTCGCGATGACACCGGCCGACGTGTGCGTGCTGCGCCTGGCCGACCTAGCCCGCGTCGAAGGCGAGCGCACGCCCTCCGTCGAATCGGGCCTGCATGCCCGCGTGCTCCGTGCCAGGCCCGACGTCCAGTGCAGCGTCCACACGCACCAGCCGGTGGCCAGTGCATGTGCCTTGCTGGGCCGCTCGTTGAAGGTCGGTGACGAGGCGCTGCGGAGCACGCTGGGGCCCACGGTCCCGATCGTCGCTTATGCGCCTTCGGGCACGGGCTGGCTGTCCGCCAAGCTCGGCCGCGCCCTGCGGCCCGAGCTCAATGCCTACCTGATGCTCAACCACGGCGTGCTGTGCTGCGGCACCAGCACCGAAGCGGCCGTGCAAGCCGTCGAGGCCCTGGAGACCTTGGCCCGCCAGCACCTGCTCGGCCTGATGAGGGGTCAAGCGCTTCGCGCGCCGGCCCTGAAGGCCGCGCTGGCCCGCGTGGCCGACGCCCTGGCAGCGCCGGCTGCCGCAGCCACCCACCCCTGAACACCATGAGCGATCTCGCCCCCATCCACACCGCCACGGCGGCGCGCCCCGCCATCTCGGCCTGGCCCGATGTCGATGACCTCTACCGCCGGCTCGACGCGCTGGTGAAGCAGCCCATGCGCCCCATCCGCCCCGCGGGGATGGCGCAGGTGATGCGCTATTTCGACGAGCGCTGCCAGGGCTCCAGGCGGCTGGCCGAGCGCGCCCAGGCCGTCATCCCCGGCGGCGTGCAGCACAACCTGGCCTTCAACCACCCCTTCCCGCTGGCCATTGCCGATGCCCACGGCGCCCACATGACGGACGTCGACGGCAACCGCTACATCGACTTCCTGCAGGCCGGCGGCCCGACGCTGCTGGGCTCCAACCACCCGGCCGTGCGGCAGAGGGTGAACCAGGTGCTCGACGAATGCGGCCCGGTCACCGGCCTGCTGCACGAGTACGAAGTCAAGCTGGCCGAACTCGTGTGCCGGTCGATGCCGGCCGTCGAGATGGTGCGCCTGCTCGGCTCGGGCACCGAGGCCGTGATGGGCGCCGTGCGCCTGGCGCGGGCCTACACCAAGAAGAAGTGGATCATCAAGATAGGCGGGGCCTACCACGGCTGGAGCGACCAGCTGGTCTACGGCATGCGCCTGCCCAACACCGGCCGGATGGAGGCGGTGGGCATCCCCCGCGGCGCCACCGCCCACACCCAGGAGTGCCTCCCGAACGACCTGGAGGCCCTGCGTCGCAAGCTGCAACTCAACCGCCTTCGCGGCGGGACGGCGGCCGTGCTGCTGGAGCCGATAGGCCCGGAGAGTGGCACCCGGCCCGTGCACCGCGACTACAACGCCCAGGTGCGGGCGCTGTGCGACGAGTTCGGCGCGCTGCTGGTCTTCGACGAGGTGGTCACCGGTTTCCGGCTGGGCATGGGCGGCGCCCAGGCCTATTTCGGCGTCATGCCGGATCTCACCGTGCTGGGCAAGTGCCTGACCGGCGGCTACCCGATGGCCGGCGCCATTGGCGGCCGCAAGGACGTGATGATGCTGCTCGTCGGAGGCATTGGCACCACGGCTCGGCGCGCCTTCGTGGGCGGCACGCTGTCGGCGAATCCGCTGTCCTGCGTGGCCGGCTACCACGCATTGCTGGAGGCCGAGCGGCTTGACGCCGCCGGCGTGGCCGGCCGTGCCGGCGACCGCCTGTGCCGCGGCCTGGCCGAGATCATCGAGCGCCGCGGCCTGCCCTACGTCACCTACAACGTCGGCTCCATCGTGCACCTGCAGACCTCCGGCGTGCTGCTGCTGGACACCAGCAGCCTGTGGAAACTGCTGCGCGCCAAGGACGAGGCCAAGCGCCGCAAGCACATGATGGAGGAGATGGGCGCTGCCTACACAGCGCACGGCCTCGTCACGCTGGCCGGCAGCCGCATCTACACCAGCCTGGCAGACACCGACGAGGTGATAGACGACGCGCTGAACCGTTTCGACGATGTGTTCAAGCTGGTCTGAAACATGGGCATCGACACCACCCTGCGCGCGCTGTGGATCGAGATCCGCGACCGGCTCGCGGCGCGGCAATTGCTGCGTGGCGCGGGCGCCGGCGTGTCGCTGCGCATCCCGGGCAGCGGCGAGCTGTGGTTCGGCGCCGCGGCGGACGAAGCGCCCCGCCGCTTGGCGGATGTGCCGCTGCACACGGCCCTCTACGCGGCCCGGCCCGACGTGGGCGCCATCGCCGTGGGCGGCGGCGTCTTCGGGGCCTGCCTGGCGGATTTCGGCGGCCGCATGCCCGAGGTCTTCGACGAGCAGGCGCGCCACCTGGGCCGCATGGGCCCGGCTGTCCGCAGCACAGAGTCCTTCGTCACCTCACTGCGAGCGGGCGGCAACGCCTTGCTGGTCGACGGCGTGACGGTGTGCCTCGGCACCACCGGCTCCCGCCTCGCGCTGAACGCCGAGCTGTTCGAGAAGTGCGCCAAGGCCTACGTGCTGGCCGCCGCCGCGGGCGGGCCGGTGAAGCCCTTGCCCTGGTGGGTTCGCCACATCGCCAACGGGCGGTTGCGGAAGGACCAGGGCCGCGCCGCCGCGCGCCTGGCCCAGGGCTTGCTGCCGGAGGAAAGCAGGGGCTACTGACCTCGCAGACGCACTGACAGGATGCACGCATGTCCCTCGACGCCACCGCACCCCTGACCCGCCGCCACATCGCCGCGGCGCTGGCCATCGGCACCCTGGCCGTGCTGATGATCGGCCTGCAGCCCATCCTGCTGGGCGAGCTGGTCGAGCGCCAGGTCGTGAGCCTGGAGGGCGTAGGCCTGGTGGCGATGGGCGAGATCGTCGGGCTCGGGCTGGGCATCCTGCTGGGGGACGCGCTGCTGCCCTGGTCGCACCTGAGGCGGATCGCCCTGGCGTCGGCGCTCTTGTCGGTGGCGCTCGACGTGGCCACCCTGTGGGCCCGGGGCGACGGCCAGATGCTGGCCGTGCGCGCCGCGGCCGGGCTGGCCGAAGGCGTGCTGGTGTGGGGCGCGACCGGCGTCATCGTCCGCACTGGTGATCCCGCCCGCCTGGGCGGCGTCTTCTTCGTCACGCAGACGCTGGCGCAAGCCCTGGTGGGAGCGGCCCTGGCCAATGCCGTGCTGCCCCACGGCGGATGGCGAGCCGGCTTCGCCGCGCTGGCCGTGCTCACCCTGCTGACGCTGCCGCTGGCTTTCATCCAGCCCGCGCGGCTGCAGGCGCTGGCGGCCCCGGCAGCGTCGGGCTTCCGCTGGTCCGCCGTCACCGTGCTGCCGCTGGCGATGGTGTTCCTGCAACTGGCCGCCATCGGGGCCTTCTGGGCCTACCTGGAGCCGCTGGGCAAGGCCGCCGGCCTGGACGCGCGCGCGGCGCAGACGCTGATCTCGGGCGTGCTCGTGATGCAGGTGCTGGGCGGCCTGGCCTCGACGGCCGCCGTGCGGCGCCTGCCCGTGCTGCCTGTGCTCGCGGTGGGCTCAGTGCTTCTGGCCGTCTTCGCTCTCGGCTCACAGGCCGGCGGGGAGCTCGCCTTCGGCCTGGCGTGTGCCGCCTTCGGCTTCGCCTGGCTCTTCCTCTTCCCCTTCCAGATCGCCGTGGCCTTCCGCGTCGACCCCAGCGGCCGCCTGGCCATGCTGGTGCCGGCTGCGCAGCTGCTGGGCAGCGCCTTCGGGCCCCTGATCGCGTCGCTGCTGGTCAGCGGCGAGGACGCTTCGCCGGTGCCGATGCTGGCCGCGGCCTTCGCCGTCGCCGGCGCGATGATGGTGATGGGGGCGCGCCGGCGCTCGGCGATGGCCGCCGCCTAGCGTCCGTTCACCCGTCCTGGGGATAATTCGCGTCTCCCGCCGGCCGCCTGCGTCGCGGCCAGACCGACAGACCGCGCATGAACATCCCCTGCCCTTCCGCACCGCACCGATGGACCTGACCCTCATCGCGGGGGTGGCCCGCAACGGCGTGATCGGCCGCGACAACCGGCTGCTGTGGCAGCTGCCCGAGGACCTGAAGCACTTCCGCGCCGCCACCATGGGCGCGCCGGTCATCATGGGCCGCAAGACCTGGCAGTCGCTGCCCGAGCGCTTCCGCCCGCTGCCGGGCCGGCGCAACCTCGTGCTGAGCCGCCAGGCCGGCTACGAAGCGCCGGGCGCGGAGGTCGTGGCCGACCTCGACACGGCGCTCGCGCTGGCACGGGCGGGCGGCGCCCCGCGCGTCTTCGTGATCGGCGGCGAGCAGATCTACCGCCAGGCCCTGCCGCTGGCGGACGAGTTGCTGCTGACCGAGGTCGAGCGCGATTTCGAGGGCGATGCGCACTTCCCCGCCTTCGACAGAAGCGCATTCGCAGAGATCGCACGCGAGCGGCACCGCGCCGCGCCGCCCAACGATTTCGACTTTTCCTTCGTCACCTACCGGCGCGCGGCGCCCAGGAGCTGAACACATGTCCGAGCATGGCTTCCACGTGCACGGCCCGCACGACCACGAGCTGGAGCACGCCGCCCAGCACGACCCCGACGGCATGGCCGGCCAGCTGGCCGTCATTACCGCCATCCTGGCCACCGTCGGCGCGCTCTTCGCCTACCAGGGCGGGGCCACCCAGGCCAATGCCGGCCTGCTGAAGAACGAGGCGGCGATCAAGAAGACCGAGGCGGCCAACCAGTGGGCCTACTACCAGTCCAAGAGCACCAAGCAGTCGCTGGCCGAGTTCGCGCGCGACCTGGCGCCCGAGGACAAGCGCAACGCCTACCAGGCCAAGGTCGACCGCTACGAGACCGAGAAGAACGACATCAAGAAAGAAGCCGAGCGGCTGGACGCCGAGTCGAAGGAGAGGGACGAGGCCAGCGAGGCGCAGATGCACCAGCACCACCGCTGGGCCCAGGCGACCACCGCGCTGCAGATCTCCATCGCCATGGCGGCCATCGCCCTGCTGACCAAGCGCCGCTGGCTCGAGTGGGCCACCCTGGGCCTGGGCGGCGCCGGCGTGCTCGTGGGCGTGCTGGCCTGGTTCCACGTGTGAGCTATTTCATGGCCTGCCGCACGACCCAGCCCTAAGATCAAGCGGCAACAGGGGGTGCGCGTGGGCCGGATGGTGGTGATGCTGCAGTGGCTGGTCGCGGCCGCGGTGCTGTCCGCCGCGACGGGCACGGCCGCGGCCGGCCCTGCGGTGCTGCGCGTGCTGGCCTGGCCGGGCTACGCCGAGCCGCAGGTCGTGCGCAGCTTCGAGGCCCGCACCGGCGCCCGCGTCGAGCTGACGGTGATAGACACCGACGAGTCCATGTGGCAGCGACTCAACGCCCACGGCGGCCAGGATTTCGACGTCTTCGCGGTGAACACCGCCGAGCTGCAGCGCTACATCCAGGCCGGCCTGGTGCAACCGCTGGCACCCGAGAAGATCCCCAACACCGAGCACCAGCAGCCGCGCTTTCGCCTGCGCGAGGCCATCCCCGGGCTCGTTCACAAGCAGGCCGCTGGCGCCCGGACGTACGCGATCCCCTTCACCTATTCGGAGATGGGCCTGATCTACGACCGGCGCCAGATCAGCGTCCCGCCGACCTCGATCGGCGCGTTGTGGGATCCGCGGTACCAGGGCAAGGTGATCGTCTACGGCGGCGGAACGCACAACTTCTCGCTCGCCGCGCAGAAGCTCGGCGCCGCATCGCCCTTCCGCATCGACCAGGCCCTGTGGCCGCGCACCGTCGAGGCCCTGATCGACCTGCGGCGCAACGTGCTGGGCTTCTACAACCAGCCCGAGGAGTCGATCAGCCTGTTCCGCCGGCACGGCGCCGCGCTGATGTACGCCAACTACGGCACCCAGCAGCTCCATCTGCTCAAGAGCCAGGGCATAGACGCCGGCTACGCCATCCCGCGCGAGGGCGCGCTCGCCTGGCTCGACTGCTGGGCGATCACGCGCGGCGCGCGCGACCCGGCCCTGGCCCATGCATGGATAGACGAACTGCTCGGCGACCAGGCGAGCAAGCTCCTCGTCGAGCACCAGGGCCTGGCCAGCACCACCACGGCGTCTGCCGCGAGCCAGCCTGACGTGCGGCTGATCTGGCTCGAACCGGTGGAAGACGCCAACCGGCGCGAGACGCTCTGGGCGCGCGTGCGTTCTGGCGACCGCGCGTCGAAGGTGCTGGCGCCATGAGCATCGGCTCATGGCGTTCTGGTCGCGGCCGCGAGGGGCCTCGATGAAGACCGGCATCGCCTGGCGGCTCGGGCTCGCCCTGGCGGCGGTGGGCGTGCTGGCGGCCGGCCTGACGGGCTACTACGGTTATTCGGCCAGCCGCGAGATGCTGGTCGACGGTGCGGAGGAAAGGCTCCTCACCGCCACGCGCGTGCTGGTGCGCCAACTCGCGGTCGGGCTCAATGGCACGGCACGGGACGTCAGGCTGCTGGCCGAGCACCCGCAGGCCGCGCGCCTGCTGGCCCGGGTCGACCCGCAGCTGCAGGAGCGCAGCGAGACCAACGTCGCGCTGCTGTTCGAGCGCATGCTGGACACGCATCCGGAGTACTTCCAGATGCGCCTGATCGACGTCACCGACCATGGCCTGGAGCGCATCCGGATCGACCGCGACGAGAACGGCCTGGTGCGCGTGCGCGGCGACGATCTGCAGGAAAAAGGCCACTACCCCTACGTGTTCGAGACGCTGCGCCTGCCGCCGGGCACGGTCTACGTTTCGGCCCCGGCGATCAACCACGAGGTGGGCGCGCATGCCGGGCTGGGCAAGCCGGCGCTGCAGGTTGCTGCGCCCGTGCACGACCCCGACGGCCGGGCGCGCGGCGTGGTGGTCATCAACGTCGACCTGAACGGCCTGTTCGCCCAGCTCGCGGGCGACCTGCCCGCCGGCCTGCAGCTGTACCTGACGAATTCGGCCGGCGACTTCCTGATCCACCCCGATCCGAGCCAGGCTTTCGCCTTCGACCGCGGCCAGGTGGCGCGGCTGACCGACACCTTCCCCGCCGCGGCCGCGATGATCCGCGACAGCCAGGACAGGCGCCAGGAGCTCGTCACCACGGCCACGCCGGCCGGCGGCGCGCCGGTGGTGGCCGCCTTCGTGCGCCAGCCGATGAGCGAGCTGCGGCACGAGGACGAGTTCATCCTCGGCCTGGCGCAGCCGCTGGCCGTCGTGCTCAAGGACAGCGACGACCTGGGCCGCGTGAGCGTGCGAATCGTCGTCGCCTTCAGTGCGCTGGCGGTGCTGCTGGCCGCGCTGCTCGCGAGGGCGCTCACGCGGCCGCTGCACCAGATGGTCGATGCGGTGCGGCGCTTCCCCGAAGGCCGGCCGGGCGCCCGCCTGCCCAGCGATCGATCCGACGAGATCGGACTGCTGGCGCGCAGCATCGGCGACATGCAGGACCAGATCCGCGCCCAGTTCGCCAAGCTCGAGCAGAAGCAGGGCGAGCTCGACCGCCTGGCCAGCCACGACAGCCTGACCGGCCTGCACAACCGCCGCTTCTTCCTCGACCGGCTGGAGCATGCGATGGCCCACGCGCGCCGCTCCGGCACCGAGCTCGCGCTGCTCTACATCGACCTCGACAACTTCAAGACCATCAACGACGAACTCGGCCACGCCGCGGGCGACCACGTGCTGCGCACGCTCGCCCAGCGCCTGAAGCACGTGGTGCGCGAGGCGGACACGGTGGCGCGCATCGGCGGCGACGAGTTCATCGTGCTGATCGAGGGCCCGGCCGACGAAGACGCCATCGCCGCCGTCGCGCACAAGGTGCTGGAGGTGCTGTCGCAGCCCGTGCCTCACGCCGAGCGCGACCTCGCCTGCGGCGCGAGCATCGGCGCCAGCCGCTTCCCCAGGGACGGCGCCACCGACATCGAACTTATCGCGGCGGCCGACCAGGCGATGTACCGCGCCAAGTCCGAGGGACGCATGCGCATCTGCCTGGCCGACAGCACCCGATCGGCGCCTGCCGAACCAGGCGCCGATCGGGGCATCGAAGAGCGCCGCTGAGCAGCGCAGCCGGGCGGCCGGGCACCCCCCGGGCGGTCACCCTGCGCGGCGTAGGATCACAGGGCGGCCCACCGGGGCCGCGCTTTCGTATCAATCACCTGGAAGACCCTTGAAGCTCGCCACCTGGAACGTCAACTCGCTGGCCGTACGGCTGCCGCAACTCCTGCAATGGCTGGCCGAGAACCCGGTCGATGCCATCGTCCTGCAGGAAACCAAGCTGACCGACGACAAGTTTCCCGCCGCCGAGATCCAGGCGGCCGGCTACCACGTGGTCTTCCACGGGCAGAAGACCTACAACGGCGTGGCGCTGCTGTCCCGCGGCACCCTGGCCGACAAGGTGGTGAAGAACATCCCCAACCACGGCGACGACCAGGCGCGGGTCATCGCCGGCACCCTGGGCGAGTTGCGCATCGTCGGCGGCTACTTCCCCAACGGCCAGGCCCCCGGCAGCGAGAAGTTCAGCTACAAGATGGGCTGGCTGAGCGCCCTGCGCGACTGGCTGCGTGCCGAGCTCGCCGAGCATCCGCAGCTGGTGCTGATGGGCGATTTCAACATCGCCCCCGAAGACCGCGACGTGCACGACCCGGTGCTGTGGGCCGGGCAGATCCACTGCACCGACGAGGAACGCGAGCACTTCCGCGGCCTGCTCGGCCTGGGTCTGCACGACGCCTTCCGCCTGTTCGACCAGCCGCCCAAGTGCTGGAGCTGGTGGGACTACCGCAACCTCGCCTTCCGCAAGAACCAGGGCCTGCGCATAGACCACATCCTCGTCAGCGAGGCGCTCAAGGGCCGCGTCACCGCCTGCAGCATCGACAAGCTGCCCCGCAAGGCCGAGCGGCCCAGCGATCACGCGCCGGTGGTGGTCGAACTGTCCTGAAGCGCTTCGCGCGGCCGCGGCGGCCACATCGCGATCACATGGCCGGCGAGCGCCGGGGCCATGCATGCGCGGGTCCGTCAGCAGCCCAAGCCTGCCGACGAACCCTCTCAGTCGTCCAGACCCAGCTCCTGGATCTTGCGCGTGATGGTGTTGCGACCTATGCCGAGCTTCTGCGCCGCCTCGATGCGGCGGCCCCGCGTGATGGCCAGCGCGGTCCGGATCATGCGGGCCTCGAACTCGCGCGTGAGGCTGTCCCACACGTCGGGCTGGCCAGCCTCCAGTCGACGCCGCGCCTCGACCTCGAGATCCCCCAGCCAGCGCGAATCCGAAGCGACCGGGTGGTCGGCCGCCGCCACGGAGGGCAGCTCGGGCGCTTCCGAGACGGGCCGTGAAGACTCCGCCAGTGGAAACGGTGCCGGCGCTGCACGCTCCGCCGCCGCACCCGTGGCCGAGGCGGGGCGACCGGTCAGTTCGGCCGGCAGGTCCTTCGGCTCGATCAGCTGCGCCGGCGCCATCACCGTCAACCAGTGGCAGACGTTCTCGAGCTGGCGCACGTTGCCCGGGAATTCGCAGGACTTGAGTTGCGTCAGCGCCTCGTCGCTGATGCGCTTGGGCTCGACGCCCAGCTCCTTGGCGCTCTTCTGCAGGAAGAACCGGGCCAGGGCGGGGATGTCGTCGGCGCGCTCGCGCAAGGGCGGCAGGCGCAGGCGGATGACGTTCAGGCGGTGGAACAAGTCCTCGCGGAACACGCCCTGGCGCACGCGCTCTTCCAGGTTCTGGTGGGTCGCCGCGATGACGCGCACGTTGGCCTTCAGCGGCTGGTGGCCGCCGACGCGGTAGAACTGGCCGTCCGACAGCACGCGCAGCAGCCTCGTCTGCAGGTCGAAGGGCATGTCGCCGATCTCGTCGAGGAACAGCGTGCCGCCGTCGGCCTGCTCGAAGCGACCGCGGCGCATGGTCTGTGCGCCAGTGAAGGCGCCTCGCTCGTGGCCGAAGAGCTCGCTTTCCAGCAGGTCCTTCGGGATGGCCGCGGTGTTGATCGCGATGAAGGGGCCGTTGGTGCCGGTGTCGCCGCGCGGGCTGTGCCGATGCAGCGCGTGGGCCACCAGTTCCTTGCCCGTACCGGACTCGCCGGTGATCAGCACCGTCACGTTGCTCTGCGACAGCCGGCCGATGGCGCGGAAGACATCCTGCATGGCCGGGGCCTGGCCGAGGATCTCGGGCGCCGGCAGGTGCCTGTCGTCCTTGACCTCCTCGCGCAGGCTCTCGTCCACCGCGCGGCGGATCAGCTCCACCGCCTTGGTCAGGTCGAAGGGCTTGGGCAGGTATTCGAAGGCGCCGCCCTGGAAGGCCGACACGGCGCTGTCCAGGTCCGAGTAGGCGGTCATGATGATGACGGGCAGGCCGGGCAGCCTCTCCTTCACCTGGGCCAGCAGCTCCAGGCCCGATCCACCGGGCATGCGGATGTCGCTGACCAGCACCTGCGGCTCGTCGTCGACGAGTGCGGCGAGAACGTCGCGCGGGTTGGCGAAGCTGCGCACCGGCAACTGCTCGCGCGCCAGCGCCTTCTCGAGCACGAAGCGAATCGATTGGTCGTCGTCAACGATCCAGATGGGTTTCATTACTTGAGTCAGTGAAGGGCCGCCGTGAGCCGACTCGCTCCTTCAAAGGGGCGGGTGCCGCTCGCGGCGCCCCTGGGGCACATGGGCTTCAGGGCAACGGAATGACGATCTTGAAGACCGTGCGTCCCGGCTCGCTGTCGCATTCGATCGTGCCCTGATGCTGTTGCACGAAGGTCTGCGCCAGTGTGAGCCCGAGCCCTGAGCCACCATCCCGCCCTGACACCAGCGGGTAGAAGATGCGTTCGCGCAAATGCTCGGGGACGCCCGGTCCGTTGTCCTGGATATGCAATTCCAATGCCAGTCGGAAGCGCTGCTTGCCGATGGTCACCTGCCGGGCGATTCGCGTGCGCAAGGTGATGACCGCGTCGCCCTGCTCTATCCGCTCGGACAGCGCCTGAGCCGCGTTCTGCACGATGTTGAGCACGGCCTGGATGAGCTGCTCGCGGTCGCCGCGGAACTCGGGGATGGAGGCGTCGTAGTCGCGCTGGACCCGCAGGCCGCGCGGGTACTCCACCAGCATCAGCGAACGCACCCGCTCGCACAGCTCGTGGATGTTGACGTCGCCCACCACGTGCGGCTTGCGGTGCGGGGCGAGCAGGCGATCGACCAGGGTCTGCAGGCGGTCGGCCTCGTGGATGATGACCTGCGTGTACTCGGTCAGGTCGGGCGATGGCACCTCCATCGCCAGCAACTGCGCCGCGCCGCGGATGCCGCCGAGCGGGTTCTTGATCTCGTGGGCCAGGTTGCGGATCAGCTCCTTGGTGACCTCGGCCTGGCCGAGCACCCGCTCCTCCCGCTCCTGCCTCGTCTGCTGCTCGATCTCGATCATCTCGACCAGGAGGGCGCCTCCCATGCGCTCGGTCTGGCTGACGATGATGTGGACCGGCAGCGGCAGCTGGTCATGGCCGACGGCCGCGCGGCGCAGCGCGCCTTCGAAGCGGCGCGTGGAGAACTCGTTGCGCGCCACCGCGGCAATGGCCTCGAGCAGCGAGGCCGGCTCGCGCAGCCACTCGTGCATGTGGCGCCTGGTCAGCGTTCGGCGCGACACGCCGATGACCGATTCGAGCTGGGCATTGACGAACAGGCATTCGCCGTCGGGCCGCACCACCGCGACCATGGTGGCCAGCAGGTCGAGCGCGTCGAGGCCTGTGCTGTCGGGCCGCGACGCGCCCTTGCTCATCACGCGGGGAGCTTGGCGAGCTCGCGCTTGATGGCCGCGATGTCGGCCTCCTGGCGCGTGATCGCGGCCCTCATCTCGGCCACGCGGTCGAGGTAGCGCTGGGCGTTGCGGTTCTCATCACCGCGGCGTTCGGGCTCGCCGTTGTTGAACTCGCGCTTGAGCGCATCGAGCCGCTCCTCGGCCCGGCGCAGCTCCTCTTCGAGGATGCGGCGGGCGTCGCTGTCGCGGGCCTTCTGATCGGCCGCATCGACCCGGTCGGCGCCCTTGGGCGCGGAGCCCTGGCTGGCCACCGGCCGGGGCTTGGGCCCGGAGATGGTGGTGGGCTGCTGCGCCTCCCTGGCCTTGCAGCCACGGGCGTCGGCTTCTTTCTGGGTGATGGTGTTGGTGAAGACGTTGCCGGGGCAGACGTAGTACACCGAGCCCTGGGCCCACGCGCCCGCCGCCGACAGGCACAGGGCACAGACAGCCAGGACACGGGGAAGGAAAGCCGCAAACGTCATCGGCGGGATTGTGAGGCCAAACCCCGCCACAACGCCCGGGCCGTCCGACGCGCCGACGGCAGGGGCGAGAAAAAAGGGCGGCCGAAGCCGCCCCTCTTGTCTGGATCCTGCTCTGCCGCGCCGTCCGGGCCCCTGGGCGCCCGTCCAGCCGCCGGCGCGAGCCGGGATCAGAGCGAGTAGTACATGTCGAACTCGACCGGGTGGGTCGTCATGCGGAAGCGTGTGACTTCCTGCATCTTCAGCTCGATGTAGGCGTCCAGGTACGCGTCGGTGAACACGCCGCCCTTGGTCAGGAAGGCGCGGTCCTTGTCCAGGTAGTCCAGCGCCTGGTCCAGGCTGTGGCAGACGGTCGGGATCTTCGCGTCTTCTTCCGGCGGCAGGTGGTACAGGTCCTTGGTGGCAGCCTCGCCCGGGTGGATCTTGTTTTCCACGCCGTCCAGGCCGGCCATCAGCATCGCCGAGAAGGCCAGGTACGGGTTGGCGGAAGGATCCGGGAAGCGAGCCTCGATGCGGCGGCCCTTCGGGTTGGCGACGTAGGGGATGCGGATCGAGGCCGAGCGGTTGCGCGAGCTGTAGGCCAGCTTGACCGGGGCTTCGAAGCCGGGCACCAGGCGCTTGTAGCTGTTGGTACCGGGGTTGGTGATGGCGTTCAGGGCGCGGGCGTGCTTGATGATGCCGCCGATGTAGTACAGCGCGAACTCGCTCAGGCCGGCGTAGCCGTCACCGGCGAACAGGTTCTTGCCGTCCTTCCAGACCGACTGGTGCACGTGCATGCCCGAGCCGTTGTCGCCGACGATGGGCTTGGGCATGAAGGTCGCCGTCTTGCCGTAGGCATGGGCGACGTTCACGATGATGTACTTCTGCAGCTGCAGCCAGTCGGCGCGCTCGACCAGGGTCGAGAACTTGGTGCCGATCTCCATCTGGCCGGCGTTGGCCACCTCGTGGTGGTGCACCTCGACCGGGATGCCCATCTGCTCGAGCAGCAGGCACATCTCGGAGCGCATGTCCTGCATGGAGTCGATCGGGGGGACCGGGAAGTAGCCGCCCTTGACGGTGGGACGGTAGCCGGTGTTGCCGTGCTCGTATTCCTTGCCGCTGTTCCAGGCCGCTTCCTCGGAATCGATCTTGTAGAACGCGCCGCCCATGGACACGTCCCAGCGCACGCTGTCGAAGACGAAGAATTCGGGCTCAGGGCCGAAGAAGGCGGCATCGCCCAGGCCGGAGCTCTTCATGTAGGCCTCGGCGCGCTTGGCCAGCGAACGCGGGTCGCGCTCGTAGGGCTTGCCGTCGCCCGGCTCGATGACGTCGCAGGTCAGGATGAGCGTGGGCTCTTCGAAGAACGGGTCGACGTTGGCGGTGTTAGGGTCCGGCATGAGCAGCATGTCGGACGCTTCGATGCCCTTCCAGCCGGCAATCGATGAACCATCGAATGCGTGACCGCCGCTGAACTTGTCTTCATCGAAATGAGACACCGGGACGGTGACGTGCTGTTCTTTGCCACGGGTGTCTGTGAAGCGGAAGTCGACGAACTTGACTTCGTTGTCCTTCACCATCTGCATCACATCGGCGACGGTCTTGGCCATCAAAAAGGCTCCTGGCGGGATGATTGTGTGGAACGGGATCGCAAGGTCGATGCCGCCAACGGGACGCGCGCCAGCCTGGCCGGTGAGCGCCCCGTGGCGACCACGGCGCGCGTAATCTAGCAGAATCCATGCCCAGATTTGGTGTGCGGCGACGCCCTCACGGGGGGCATTCGCGCCGCAGGCTGAGCTGCGTCAAGCGGAGGCGGACCAGGCCAGCAGGCGCAGCTCCTCGTCCCCCGGCGGCAGCCGCACGTGGCCCTCGTCGGCAAAACCGAGCTGCTCCAGCAGGACGATCGAGGGCGTGTTGGCGGGAGTGACGATGGCCACGATACGGGCCAGTCCCAGCTGCTGATGCCCCCACGCCAGGACCGCACGGGCAGCCTCCCGAGCGAACCCCTGGCCCCGTGCCGCCGGGACGAAGGCGTAGCCGATGTCGACATCGGGCAGCGTGTCGCGCTTGATGAGGCCGCACATGCCCACCGGGGCGCCGTCCGACAGGCGCTCGACCAGGTACAGCCCGAAGCCCAACCGCTCGCACATCCCTCTCGGACCTTCGCGCAGATAAGCCTCTGCCTGTTCGCAAGTGCTCACGTTTCTTTGCCCGATATGGGCGATCCAGTCGGGATCATTGACCAGCTCGATCACGAACCGCTGGTCGGACTCGGCCGCCGGTTCGAACCAGCGAAGCCGAAGTCGATCGGTCCGGAGGACCTCGGTATGCACCATCATGGGGCTTTGTATCGCACCAAAACAGATCAATGACCGCGCACTTATTCGGTGCTGAACTGAACGCCAGGCAGCGCATTCAGCCCGGCCTGCAACGCCGCAAAGGCCTGCTCGACTTCCCCCGGCTCGCCCTTCACGCCGAGCTCGATGTGACGGCCGCGCTGGGGATGGTCGACGCTCGGCAGGCTGAAGACCCGCACATGAGGGTAGCCCGCCTCGAGGGCCTCCATCAGCGGCGTCAGCGTCGCTTCCATGCTGCCCTTGACGAACAGCGCGCGCTCAGCATGGGGCTGCGGCTGCAGCCCGGCATAACGCGTGTCCAGCAGCCACTCGATCATCGGGTGGGCCATGACCGGAAAGCCGGGCACGAAGTGAACGTCGCCGAGGCTGAAGCCGGGGATCTTGTTGTAGGGATTGGGGATGAGCTCGGCGCCCTCGGGGAACACGCCCATGTTCAGCCGGTGCACGTTGTCCGGCCGATCCGGCTCGTAGCTCGCGCCCTGCTCGGCCGCCACGTCGCGCATGCGCTCCTCGATCAGCAGCCGGGCTTGCGGATGCAGTGCCAGCGGGCGTCCGCTGGCCGCGGCAGCACACTGGCGCGTGTGGTCGTCCGGCGTGGCGCCTATGCCGCCACAGGAGAAGACGACGTCCGCACCGGCGAAGGCTTCGCGCAGCGCCGCGGTGATGAGCGGCCGGTCGTCGCCGATGTACCGGGCCCAGGCGAGCGAGTGGCCGCGTGCCGCGAGCAGCTCGATCACCTTGGGCAGGTGCTTGTCCTGCCGGCGGCCGGAGAGGATCTCGTCGCCGATGATGATCAATCCGAAGCTCATCAGAGCGGCCCCCGCAGGTCGGGCATCGGCTCCGGGGCCGGCGCGGGCGGGTCCGGTGTCGGCGTCACCACCGCGGCGCTGGCCGTGGCACGCAGGTCGGCCAGCGCGGCCAGCAGGTAATGCGCGAACCACAGCGCCGAGAAGGCGAACACCAGCGTGTAGAGCCACACCGTGGCCGCCACCATCAGCGGCGCCAGCACCAGGGCCAGGGCGCTGACGGCCCAGATCAGCGTCGGCGCGGCCCCGAGGAAACCTGTGACGACGCCCAGCAGCAGCAGCTGGAAGCGATGCTCGGCCAGCAGTGCCCGGCGCTCCTCGCGGCTGGCGTGGTCGGCCAGCACGTCGAAGCTCATCACGCGTGCAGTGAGCCAGCCCCAGATCAGCGGCGGCACGATGAGCACGGCGCCCGGGATGAGCCACAGCGGCAGGGTGGCGAAGATTGCCAGCAGGGCCAGCAACGTGGCGCCGATGGACCACAGCGTGCTCTGCCAGAAGGCCGCGCCGCGCTTGCGCTCCAGCGAGGGGAAGCGCCTTTCCGCCACGAGGCTCACGATCGCCGGCGTCATCAGCACCGCCACCAACAGCAGCGAGGCCACGATGACCAACGGGGCGACCAGCGCAATGAGGATCAGCACGACGATCATCGCGCGGAAGTTCGCGCCCATCATGCCTTCCACCCACTTCAGCCCCGCATCGACCAGGCCCCAGTTCTCCAGGGCCTGCCGCACGGCGGCATAGGAGTCGTCCCAGAAGAACCAGGCCCATCCCAGCGTCAGGCTGCCGGCAATCAGCAGCGGCAGCAGCGACAGGCCGATCACGCGCGGCATCAGCAGGTAGGCCAATGCGCGCCAGAACGAATCCAGCAGCAGTTTCATCCGCCGAGCATACCGCCCGGCTCCAGCACCATGACCCATGCGCCTAACTCCTGCCCTTGGACAACTGGCTGGAGTCCTCCTCCCGGAGGAGGGCTGGGAGGTGCTGTCGAACTGACTGGAGCCCCTTCTCGGAGGGGGCTCGGGGAGCCCAACATTCCCCGAAGGGCAACTTGCGCCTAGCGCAAGTTGCCGGTGTGGCCGAGGGAGTAGCGGCCCGGCAGCGGCCAGACGGTCAGGCCGTGCGGCTCGGCACCCACCTTGACCTGGGCGACTTCCCCGTTGGTGGTGTCGAAGCGGTAGACGACGTCGTCGTAGCGCCCGGCCAGCCACAGCCAGCGGCCGTCGGCGCTGACGTTGCCCATGTCGGGGCTGCCGCCGCCGGGCACCGCCCAGCGGGCGACCACCTGGTCGGTGGCGAAGTCGATCACCGTCACGCCGCCATCGCCGCGCTTGGGGCCGTGGATCTTGTGCGAACCGCGGTTCGCGACGTACAGGCGCTTGCCGTCACGGCTCGGGTACAGGCCGTGTGCGCCGAGGCTGGTCGGGATGAAGCCGGTCTGCTTGAAGGCGTCGCCGTCGATGATGTGGACACCGTCGGCGTGCATGTCGGCGATGTAGAAGCGCTTGCCGTCGGGCGAGATCCGGATGTCCTGCGGCATGCCCTTGCTCGCGGTACACAGCTCTGTGGGGCCGGGCTCCCAGACCTTGCCCGGCGCCGTTCGCGGCGCGGTGGGCGTCTCCTTGAAGCGGGTGGTCGGCATCTGCAGCTTCAGGTAGCCCATCACCTCGCGTTTGGCGAGGTCGATCTTCACCAGGGTGCCGCTGAACTCGCAGGTGAAGATGGCGTAGCGACCATCGATGGAGAAGTCGGCGTGGTTGACGCCGGGACAGCCGGGCACATCGATCGAGTATTGCATCGCCATGGTCTGCGGATCACGGAAGTCGAGCCGCTTGCGCGCCTCGGCCACCACGATCGCCGACTTGCCGTCGGGCGTGGCGTACATGTTGTACGGATCATCGACGGGCACCGCCTTGCCGGGCTTGCCGGTGCGCGCGTCGATCGGGGTCAGGCTGCCGTCGGTGCGGCCCTCGGCGTTGTTGGTCACCCAGAGCGTGCGCAAATCCCACGACGGCACGATGTGCTGCGGGCTGACGCCAACCTTGAACTTCTCGACCACCTTCATCTCGCGCGGGTCGATCACGTAGACATCGTCCGAGCGCAGGTTGGGCACGTAGATGCGCTCGGGGTCCCCCGCGACCTCGGGCTTCATCTTGCCGGCCGCCGTCTCGCTGTAGAGATTGCGTACATCCGGCACCGGCGGCATGCCGGGCACGGTCTGCACCGCGGTGGCGGGCGCCGAGGCCGCCGTCTGGGCCGCCGCGCCGCCCGCATGGTGGGCCAGCAGGCCACCTAACCCCAACAACGCCGCCGCGGCGGGCAGCAGCGCGCGCGTGAACCTGCGCTTGATCGTCATCGAACCGTCCAACAAGGAAAAGGAGTCAGGAATGGGCAGAAGAAGCGTGCCTGGGGCAATTGGCTGACGCGGCGGCTATCGCGCCTGTTCGACCCGGTGGCGAATCGCCTGGACCGTAGTGTCCACGATGAGCGCGAGGCCGGCTTGCCCCATCGCAAGCGTGGCCCGCCTGGGATCGCCTTGCACGCCCGCGCGTTCGGCCGGCGTGAGGGCACGGCCGAGCAGATCCTGCCGAACCAGCGCGGGCGCGGTGGCCAGCGTCAAGGCGGTGTCGGCCAGGCCGGCGTGGGTGCCGATCTCGTCCTTGGCGTAACCCTTGGACTCGAGAAACTGCACAAACGCGGTCTGCGTGACGCGGTAGTACTCGGTCAGCGCGTACGTGCGGCAGGCGGGCCAGGGCGAGCGCTTGCGCTCACGCTCGAGCTTCGCCGCCACGCGCTCCAGGCTCGCCTGGTAACCGCCGTGGTCGCCCAGCAGCACCACATCGCGGAATCCGTGGTGGCACAGGCTCTGCGCGGCCGAGACGAGAAGCGCCTCGAACACCGACTCCGGAATGGAGATCGTCCCGCTGTAGCGCATGTGCGCCGCCGGCGGCTCGATGCTGCCTTCGGGCACATAGGCCAGAACCGGCGCAACCACCGCCTGGCCGAGTCGCTCGGCGATCTGCGTGGCCAGCACCTGCGCGCGCTGGTTGTGCTTGCCCAATGCCAGGTGCGGGCCGCTCTGCTCGGTGGCGCCGATGGGCAGCAGCACGGTCGTGGCGCCACCGGCGATGCGTGCACGCAGTTCCGGCGAAGTCAGCTCGTCCAGCGCGACGGTCGCCGCCGATGCGGCGGGAGCCGCGGCCGCCGCGGCCAGCAGCAGCCCGCATGACCACCGGCGAAGACGGATCTCAGTCGTCGTCGCCACCCAGCACCGTACCCAGCAAGCCGCCGGCAGCGAAGCCGCCGAGCACCGAACCCTCTTCGCGAGAGCCGCCCGTCTGCGGCGCGGCCGCGAACACGCGGCTGGCCAGGCGCGAGAACGGCAGGCTCTGCAGCCAGATCGTGCCCGGGCCGGTCATCTTGGCGAAGAACAGGCCCTCGCCGCCGAACAGCGCCGTCTTGATCTTGCCGACGTACTGGATCTCGAAGTTCACGTTGGGCGTGTAGGCCACGACGCAGCCGGTGTCCACCATCAGCGTCTGGCCAGGGGCCAGCTCACGGCGCACCACGGTGCCGCCGGCGTGGACGAAGGCCAGGCCGTCGCCCTCGAGCTTCTGCATGATGAAGCCCTCGCCGCCGAAGAAGCCCACCGACAGCTTTTGCTGGAAGTGCAGGCCGATCGACACGCCGCGCGCGGCGCACAGGAAGGCATCCTTCTGGCAGATCAGCGTGCCGCCGAGCTGGCGCAGCTCCATCGGGATGATCTTGCCCGGATACGGCGCGGCGAAGGCCACGCGCTGCTTGCCCGAGCCCTGGTTGGTGTAGACCGTCGTGAAGAGCGACTCGCCGGTGATCAGCCGCTTGCCCGCGCCCAGCAGCTTGCCGAAGAAGCCGCCGCCCTGGGAAGAACCGTCGCCGAAGATGGTGTCCATGCCGATGGCGCTGTCCATGAAGAACAGGCTGCCGGCCTCGCCCACCGCCGCTTCGCCGGGGTCGAGCTCGACCTCCACGAACTGCATCTCCGAGCCCTTGATCTCATAGTCGACCACATCCATAGACATTTGGTACCCCCACGCCCCCTTCCGGGGGCTGCCCCCCGAGGGGGCTCGCGCAGCGGACCGGCAAAGCCGGATCCGCGCACGCCCATGAATTGGAGCGGCGCTAGGCGCGCTCCGCCGGAAACCTCACTTCAAGGCTTTGAAGCGCATGCGGTGCGGGCGGGCGCCCTCTTCACCCAGGCGCCGCTTCTTGTCCTGCTCGTACTCCTGGTAATTGCCTTCGAAGAAGTACCACTGGGACTCGTCTTCGACGGCCAGGATATGGGTGCAGATGCGGTCGAGGAACCAGCGGTCATGGCTGATGACCATGGCACTGCCGGCGAACTCGAGCAGGGCTTCTTCCAGCGCGCGCAGGGTTTCGACGTCGAGGTCGTTCGACGGTTCGTCGAGCATCAGCACGTTGCCGCCCTGGGCCAGGGTCTTGGCCAGGTGCAGGCGGCCGCGCTCGCCGCCGGACAGCGAGCCCACGAGCTTCTGCTGGTCGTTGCCCTTGAAGTTGAAGCGGCCGATGTAGGCGCGGCTGGGCATCACGAACTTGCCGACGATGATGTTGTCCAGGCCGCCCGAGACGTCCTGCCAGACCGTCTTGTCATTGGCCAGGCTGGCGCGGCTCTGGTCGACGAAGGCCAGCTTGGCGGTCTTGCCGACCTTGACCTCGCCCGAATCCGGCTTCTCGGTGCCCTGGATCATGCGGAACAGCGTCGACTTGCCCGCGCCGTTGGGGCCGATGATGCCCACGATGGCGCCGGCCGGCACCTTGAAGCTCAGGTTGTCGATCAGCACCCGGTCGCCGAAGCTCTTGGTGACGTTGACGAACTCGAGCACCTCGTTGCCCAGGCGCTCGGCCACCGGGATGAAGATCTCGTTGGTCTCGTTGCGCTTCTGGTAGTCGACGTCGGACAGCTCCTCGAAGCGGGCCAGGCGGGCCTTGCTCTTGGCCTGGCGCCCCTTGGCGTTCTTGCGCACCCACTCCAGCTCCTGCTTCATGGCCTTGGTGCGGGCGTCCTCGGTCTTCTGCTCCAGCTCCAGGCGCTTTTCCTTCGCGTCCAGCCAGTCGGTGTAGTTGCCCTTGCAGGGGTAGCCCAGGCCGCGGTCGAGCTCGAGGATCCACTCGGCCGCGTTGTCGAGGAAGTAGCGATCGTGGGTGATGGCCACCACGGTGCCGGGAAAGCGCTTGAGGAACTGCTCCAGCCACTCGACGGACTCGGCGTCCAGGTGGTTGGTGGGCTCGTCCAGCAGCAGCATGTCGGGCTTGGACAGCAGCAGGCGGCACAGCGCGACACGGCGCTTCTCGCCACCGGAGAGCTGGCCGATCACCGCATCCCACGGCGGCAGGCGCAGCGCATCGGCGGCGATGTCGAGCTGGTGCTCGGTGTTCTCGCTGCCGGCGGCGGCGATGACGGCCTCGAGCTCGGCCTGCTCGGCGGCCAGCTTGTCGAAATCGGCGTCAGGCTCGGCGTATTCGGCATAGACCTCGTCCAGCCGCTTCTTGGCCGCCAGCACGCCGCCTATGCCCTCCTCGACCGCCTCTCGCACGGTCTGGTCCGGATTCATCTGCGGCTCCTGCGGCAGATAACCGATCTTGATGCCCGGCATCGGCGTGGCTTCGCCTTCGATCTCCTTGTCGATGCCGGCCATGATCTTCAGCAAGGTCGACTTGCCCGAGCCGTTCAGGCCCAGCACACCGATCTTGGCGCCGGGGAAGAAGGACAGGGAGATGTCCTTCAGGATCTGCCGCTTCGGCGGCACGATCTTGCCGACGCGGTTCATGGTGAAGACGTACTGGGCCATGCTGGATGCTTCTCAAGGGGAGACGGAGCGGGCCGGTTCGCAGGCCGCTCCAGTGCCGCCCGGGCGGGCGATGCCGCCGGGGGAAACCTTGATTATCGCGCGAGGCCGCGGCCCTGCTTTTCGTCACGAAGTTCTCGCCCTGCCCGGCCATCGGGCTTCATAAGGACTTCGCTTGTGCCGAAACAGGGCACGAGCGGCAGTGCCCGGCGCTGCCCGACAGGGAGAACAACACATGTCAGATACCGAGGTCCTCGCGGCACCTGCGGCCGCCCCGGCGCCGGCGCGCGCGCCGTCGGCGACGGTGCTGCTGGTCGACGACGAGCCTTCGATCCTGAGCGCCCTGCGCCGCCTGTTCCGGCCTCAGGGCTGGCGCACCCTCACCGCCGAGGGAGGCGAAGCCGGGCTGGAACTGGCCCGCCAGGAATCCGTCGACCTGGTCATCTCGGACATGCGCATGCCCGGCATCGACGGCGCGCAATTCCTGCAGAGGATGCGTGAGCTGCAACCCGACGCGGTGCGCATCCTCCTGACCGGCTACGCCGACATCTCGTCCACCATCGCGGCCATCAACGGCGGCCAGATCCACCGCTACATCGCCAAGCCCTGGGACGACAACGACATCATCCTGGTCGTGCGCGAGGCGCTGGCCCGGCGCGGCCTGGAGCTGCGCAACCGCGAGCTCGTCGAGCTGACGGCCCGCCAGAACGAGGAGCTGCGCGACCTGAACGCGAAGCTCGAGGAGCGGGTGCGCCAGCGCACCGCCGAGATCGCCCAGATCAACGACATGCTGGAGCTCGCCTACAGCGAGCTGAAATCCAACTTCATGCTGTCGATGCGGATCTTTGCCGGCCTGATGGACCTGCGGCATCCCAGCCTTTCCGGCCAGTCGCGCCGTGTCTCCGACTGGGCCCAGCGGGTGTGCGAGCAGCTCGGGCTGGACGAGCGCCAGCGGCATGACGTCTACGTCGCCGGGCTGCTGCACGGCATCGGCAAGCTGGGCCTGCCCGACGGCATGCTGGGCAAGCCGATCTCGATCATGAGCAGCGAGGAGTCGGCCCGCTATCGCAAGCACACGCTGAACGCGGAAGCGGCGCTGATGCCGCTGGCGCAACTGCTGCCGGTTGCCAAGCTGATCCGCTCCCAGCACGAGCGGCTCGATGGCAATGGCTTCCCGGACGGCCTGGAGGGCGAAGAGATTCCCTTCGGCGCCCGTGTGCTGGCCCCGATCGTCGACTACGACAGCCTGGTGGCCGGCTTCCTGGCCGAACGCCGCTTCAGCCCTGAAGACGCCGCCGCCAGCATCCGGCGCGGGGCCGGCAGCCGCTACGACGAGCGCGTCGTGGCCGCCTTCCTCGAGGTGCTCAAGACGCCGCTGCCCGACCACGCCCAGGACCGAGAGATCCCGGCCCTGGACCTCGTGCCCGGCATGGTCCTGTCGCGCGACCTGGTCAGCGCCCAGGGCACCCTGCTGCTGGCTGCCGGTTACGCCTTCGACGCCCGCGTGGTGCGCCAGGTGCGCGAGTACGCCCAGCGCGAGGGCGTGAAGCTGTCGCTGTACGTGAAGAAAGACCCTCAGCCCGCGCGCTGAGGACCGAAAAGGGAGCCCCTGACATGCATCGAATCCTCTTGATCGACGACGAGCCCGGCGTGCTGGCCGCGCTCACCCGGCTGTTGCGTCACACGCCTCTGGTCGTCTCCGGCCAGGAATCCTTCGTCAAGGTCGAGGCCTTCGTCTCGGCGCGCGACGCCCTGGCCCATGCCTCGGAGCACGTCTTCGACCTGGTCGTCTGCGACTACCGCATGCCCGAGATGAACGGCGTGGAGGTGCTCAAGCGCCTGCGCGAGATCCAGCCGGATGGCGCGCGGGTGATCCTGTCCGGCTACACCGACCTGAACGGCCTGATCGGCGCCATCAACGAGGCCCGCATCGACCGCTTCGTCGCCAAGCCCTGGAACGACTTCGAGCTCGTCAGTGCGCTGGGTCAGATCCTGGAGATCCGCGCCCTGCGGCTGGAGAACGAATCGCTCGCCGACGAGGCCCGGTGCGAGCGCGGCCAGCTCAGTGCCGCCGATCTCGAGCTGCAGCGCCTGGAGCGGCTGGAGCCCGGCATCACCCGCGTCGAGTGGGGCCCGGATGGCTCGATCGTGATGGACGACGCCGGCCTTTGGCCCGGCACGCTGGCCTGAAGGCTCGACCGCCGTGAAACGCGACCTTCCTATGGATGCTCCTGGAGGGCCCAGCGCCGCGATGGCGATGTGCCAGGCGATGCTGAGCGCGATGCCGTTGCCGGCCTTCCTGCACCAGGGCGGCCGCATCGTCGGCGCCAACGAGGCGCTGGCGCGCCTGGTGGGCCATGACGATGCGACGCTGCTGACGATGCTGCCGGGGGAACTGGCGAGCGACGACCTGTCCGACCAGATGACGATGTACGGCCAGGCCTGCCTGCTGCTGGACCCGCAGCCCGCGGCCAGCGAGATGGTGCTGCGCACCGCATCGGGGGACCAGCGCTTCGTGGAGCTCACCGCGCGCCGCATCGAGATCGACGGCAAGCCGACCGTGCTGTCCACCTGCCAGGACCTGAGCGACATCCGCCACGTGCAGACCAGCCTGCTCAACACGAGCCAGGTCCTCAACCAGATTCTCGACAGCGACCCGGTGGCCACCTTCGTGATCGACCAGGAACACCGCATCACCCACTGGAACCGGGCCTGCGAGCAGATGACCGGCCGCGACTTCTGGGACATGCAGGGCGTGGCCCAGAAGGGCACCCTGTTCTACCCGACCGAGCGGCCGCTGCTGTGCGACCTGATCGTCGACGGCACCGACCTGCAGGCGCTCGAGCGCCTGTATCCCGGCAAGGTCCGGCCGTCGCGGCTGGTCGAGGGCGCCTTCGAGACCGAGGATTACTACCCCAGCTTCGGCGGCGGGCGCTGGCTGTTCTGCACCGCCGCGCCGTTGCGCAACGCCCGGGGCGAGGTGGTGGGGGCGATAGAGACGCTGCAGGACGTGAGCCGGCGCCGCGCGACCGAGGAAGAGCTGATGCACCACCGCAACCAGCTCGAACTGCTGATCAGCGACCGCACCGCCGAGCTGAACTCCACCCATCGCGACCTGGCGGCGTTCATGGAGAACGCCTCGGTGGGCATCCTGTACTCGGCTTCCCAGAAGGTGGTGCGGCACAACAAGCAGTTCGCGGCGATGTTCCTGACCGGCGGGGACAGCGCCGTCGGCCGCTGCACCATCGACTTCTTCTGCTCCTCCCAGGACCACGACGAGCTGGGGCGCCTGGCCTATCCCCTGCTCGCCAAGGGCCGGGCCTTCCAGCACGAGATGATGCTGCGGCGAGAAGACGGCCAGCAGCTGTGGGTGCAGATGATCGCCTACGTGGCCAACCCCCACGACCCCACTTCGGGCGCCTGGTGGATCCTGCAGGACCGCAGCGAGGTGCGCCGCGCGCAGGAGGCGCTCGAATCCAACTACGAGCGCATGAAGGAAACCAACCGCATGCTGGAAGAGGCGCAGAACCAGTTGCTGCAAGCCGAGAAGATGGCCTCCATCGGCCAGTTGGCGGCCGGCGTCGCGCACGAGATCAACAACCCCGTCGGCTTCGTCAACTCCAACCTCAATTCGCTCAAGCACTACGTCGAGGACCTGCTCAGCCTGATCGCCTTCTACGAAGCCGAGGAGCCCGGACTGGCCGAAGGGGTGCGTGCGGAGCTGACTCGCCTGAAGCAGGAACGCGACCTGGAGTACCTGCGCGAGGACGTGCCGGTGCTGCTGCGCGAGAGCGCCGACGGCCTGACCCGCGTCAAGCGCATCGTGCAGGACCTGAAGGATTTCTCCCGCGTGGACAACGCCGACTGGCAGGAGGCGGACCTCAACGCCGGCCTGGAGTCGACGCTCAACGTCGTCTACAACGAAGTGAAGTACAAGGCCGACGTGCGCAAGAACTACGGGCGTCTGCCGCCGGTGCGCTGCCTGGCCGCGCAGCTGAACCAGGTGTTCATGAACCTCATCGTCAACGCCGCGCATGCGATCGAAGGCCATGGCGTCATAGCGCTGTCCACCGGCCACTGCGGCCACTGGGTGTGGGTGGAGGTGTCCGACAGCGGCTGCGGCATGTCGGCCGAAGTGCAGCGCCGCATCTTCGAGCCGTTCTACACGACGAAGCCCGTGGGCAAAGGCACGGGCCTGGGGCTTTCACTGTCCTTTTCGATCGTGCAGAAGCACCAGGGCATGATCAAGGTGCGGTCGGAGCCCGGGCAAGGCAGCACCTTCCGCGTCTGGATTCCGCTGGTGGGCGAGGACACCGATCCACCCCCGCATCCGGAGGACTTGGCCTTGCCTCTTGGGCAGACCGCGGCGAAGGCATAGACTCGAAGCGAGACCCGACGCCCGAGACCGGCCTGCAGAGCCGCCGGCGCCGCCTCATCACACAACACAGTCAGGGAAGGCCGTGTCAGAGCAAGTCGAGCACACCGTGGGTGCGGGCCCCGGGCTTCATGTCGCCGATCGCGACCGCCGGCAGGCCATGGCGCAGGCCCTGGCAGGCGCGGTCCGCCGGGGCGAGCTGAGCCTGCACTACCAACCCCAGGTCGACCTGCGCAACGGCACCATGTACGGCGTGGAGGCGCTGCTGCGCTGGCATTCGCCCGAGTTCGGAGCCGTGTGGCCCGCCGAGTTCATCCCCGTGGCCGAGCAGCATGAGCTGATCGTCGAGATCGGTGACTGGGTCCTGCGGCGCGCCTGCGAGCAGGCGGCGGCCTGGCGACGCGCGGGCGTGGGTCACCTGCGGGTGAGCGTCAACGTCTCGGCCCACCAGCTGGCCCAGGGCGACCTGGCACGGCGGGTGCAGGAGGCGCTGCTGGACGCCGGCACGCCGCCGCAACTGCTGGGCATCGAGGTGACGGAGACGATGCTGGTGCTCGACGCCGCCCGCGCCGCGCGCGAGCTGCATGCGCTGCGGGCGATCGGCGTGCAGATTTCGCTCGACGACTTCGGCACCGGCTATTCCAACCTCAGCTTGCTGCGCGCGCTGCCGATCGATGTGATCAAGATCGACCGCTCCTACGTCGACGACGTGACGGCGGCTCCCAACCAGGTCTCGATCACCCGCGCCGTGATCCGCATGGCGCACAGCCTGCAGATGAAGGTGCTGGCCGAAGGCGTCGAGACCGAAGGCCAGCTCGCGTTGCTCGTGTCGGGCGGCTGCGATGCGATGCAGGGCCATTGCTTCAGCCCTGCGCTCGAGGCCGAGGCCATCGCCGAGCTCTGGCATGCGCGGCCGGTTTTCGATGCGCCCTGCCTGCAGCGCGGCGGTCCCCGGCAGCGCACGGTGCTGCTCGTCGATGACGAGGAGAGCATCCTCGCGTCGCTGCGCCGGCTGTTGCGGCGCGACGGCTACCGCATACTCACCGCGACCAGCGCGGCCGAGGGGCTGCTGCAGCTCGCCGGGAACGAAGTCGACGTGATCGTGTCGGACCAGCGCATGCCGCACATGACGGGCGTCGAGTTCCTGCGCCGTGCCAAGCAGTTGTACCCCGACACCGTGCGCATCGTGCTGTCGGGCTACACCGAGCTCGAATCCATCACCGCGGCGATCAATGAAGGCGCCATCTACAAGTTCCTCACCAAGCCCTGGGAGGACCAGCTGCTGCGGGCCAACATCGACGAGGCCTTCCGCCAGAAGGCCATGGCCGACGAGAACCGCCGCCTGTCCCGGCAGCTGCACGACGCCAACGAGGAACTGGCCGGTCTGAACGAACGCCTGACGGAAGCCCTGGCGACCGAACACGAGCGGACCCAGCTGGTCGAGACCGGCCTCGGCGGGGCCGTCGACATGCTGATCAAACTTCCCGGGGCATTGCTGGGAGTCGACGAGTTCGGTTGCGTCTCCTTCGTCAACCGGGAGGCCGAGGCGCTGTGGCCAGCGCGCCCCCCATTGCTCGGCCAGGACGCCTCGTCGGCCCTGCCGCCGGCCCTTGCCCCGCTGCTGGCCGAGCCCGAAGACTGCGGGCGCACCTTCGAGAACGACGGCGTCTCGTACCACTGCCGGATCCGGGTCCTGCGCGACGGTCCGTCGTGTGGGCGGCTTCTGCTGATCACGCCGCTGGCATCCCTCCAGGAGCCGGGTTCATGAACGACAAGACCCAGCGCACCGCCGAGGCGGGCTTGCGCGTCGAAACGCCTCGGCCTCCCGGCCCTGGCGAGCCGGGTCGCATCGAATGGCTGTTTCGAGATGCCGCACGGGAGCGCCGCATCCACCCCCTGATGCGCCTCGTCCAGGACTATCGGCGCAGCGCGGCCGGGAAGCCACCGTGCTGAGTGCACTGGCCCGCCAGGTGCGCAACCTGCCGGCGCTGCCGCAGGCCGTGCTCGAAGCGCGCCAGTTGCTGGACAGCGAAGACGTGGCCTTCGAACCCCTGGCCGATGCGATCTCTCACGACAGCGCCCTCGCGGCGGACCTGCTGAGGCTGGCCAACAGCTCGCTCTACGGCCTGGCCGGCCGCGTGCGCACGGTTCGCGACGCCGTCAGCGTGCTGGGCCTGCGCAACCTTGACATGCTCCTGACCGCCGCGGCGCTGCGCGGCGCGCTGCAGCCGGCGGGCGGCTGCCCCTTCGACGCGCTCTCCCATTGGCGCCATGGCGTGGCCACCGGCCTTTGCGCCTTCCACCTGGCCGCCGAGCGCAAGCAACAACGCGATGCCGCCTTCACCGCCGGCCTGCTGCACGATCTGGGACGACTGGCCATGGCCTGCGTGGCGCCCGGAAAGATGCAGGAACTGCTGTCCCGGCAAGCAGCCGAGGATGCGCCGGCTCTCGGCCTGGAACAACACCTGTGGGGCACGGATCACGCCGGCTTCGGCGCCATCGTGGCGCAGCACTGGCACTTCGGCGCGGACATCGTCGAGGCCATCCGCCATCACCATGCCCCCCCCGAGCGACCGGTCACGCCGCTGGTCGATATCGTCCACGTGGCCGACGCGATGGTCCACGCGCTGGACATCAATGCGCTGCCCGCCGAGCGCGTTCCCGCGATCCATCCCCTCGCCTGGAACCGCCTGGCGCTTTCTGACGAAGCCTGCCTGCGCGTCTTCGGGCAGACGGAAGCCGGCCTCGAAGAGCTGTGCCAGGCGCTCGGCCTGTAGACCCGTCCCGCATCGATCGATCTCGGGGCATTCGCCAGGCGAATCACGCTTGCGAAGTCGCAGCGCGAAGAGATATGAGTGACCACCCGCCTGGGTTGCCCCTTCCCTAGGAAGAAGGGTCGACAGCACCCGGGCGGTACAACAGCATGCGATTCCTTTCGGGCCTGCCGCCGCCCCGGCCCCTCGCCTCCGCTGCCCTCACGGCACCGGACCTCTGCCTTCTTCTTGCAGATCGAGGAATCCTCATGCCCCGCTTCACTCCCCGTTTCTCGCACACGCTGATCGCTTCGGCCCTGGTCGTCCTGTCGGGCGCCAGCTGGGCCGGCGGCCGGCCGGACCTGGTGCTGGCTCAACTGCAAGACGCGCAGCACGAGCGCCTGGCGGATCAGCTGCTGGTCCAGTTCAAGCCCGGTGTCGCCGCCATGCTGCGCCAGACCGCACTCGATCGCGTCGGTGGCAAGCTCGCCCAGCACCTGCACGGAGACCTTCATCGCGTCACCTTGCCCGCCGGCACGGATCTCGCCGCCGCCATCCGCGCGCTGCATGGCCATGCCGCCGTCGACTTCGCCGAGCCGAACTGGGTCGTGCGCCACACCAAAGTCTCCGATGACACCTACTACACCAGCGGCCAGTTGTGGGGCATGTATGGCGACACCTCACCGCTTCAGCAGAACCAGTACGGCAGCCAGGCCGGCGAAGCGTGGGACAAGGGCCACTTCAGCTGCAAGGGCGTGCTGGTCGGCATCATCGACGAGGGGGTGCAATACACCCACCCGGACCTGAAGGCCAACCACTGGACCAATCCCAGCGAGATCGACGGCAACGGTGTCGACGACGATGGCAACGGCTATGTCGACGACACCCACGGCTGGGACTTCGCCAACGACGACAAGTCTGTCTACGACGGCACCTTCGATTCCCACGGCACCCACGTGTCGGGGACGGTCGGTGGCAAGGGGGGCAACGGCGCGGGCGTGGCCGGCGTCTGCTGGAAGGTCAAGATGGTCCATGCCAAGTTCCTGGACCACGGGACGGGCAGCACGGCCGATGCCATCCTGGCGGTCAAGTACATCACCGACCTGAAGACCCGGCACAACCTGAACCTGGTGGCGACGAACAACTCCTGGGGCGGTGGCGGCTATTCGCAAGGCTTGAAAGACGCCATCGATGATTCGGGCAACAAGAACATCCTCTTCGTCGCCGCCGCGGGCAACGGCTCCAGCAACATCGACATCACCCCGCACTATCCGGCCAGCTACACCAGCGCCAACATCGTTGCCGTGGCCGCGCTGAACAGCAACGGCACGCTGGCCAGCTACTCGAACTGGGGACCGACGTCGGTCGACCTCTGCGCGCCGGGATCGGGGATCTACTCCACCTATCCGACGAATTCCTACGCGGCACTCAACGGCACGTCGATGGCAGCACCCCACGTGACGGGCGGCATCGCCCTGTACGCCAAGAATCATCCGGGCCTGACGGCTGCTCAGTTGAAGACCGCCATCCTCGGCACGACCACCGCCACGACCTCGTGCAATGGCAAGACCGTGTCCAACGGACGTCTGAACGTCAGCACGTTCTGATCTCGCGCTGAACGCTCTCTGGAACGAAGGGCCGGGCGACCGGCCCTTTGTCAATTTTCATCACGTCGGGGCCAGAGCGCTTTGCCGTTCCTCGGGCGTCCCCTCGTGGTGGCCCGATGCGCAGCATCGCAGGGGCGCGTAACTACTCCCCTAGGCCAAAGGGTCGACAGCTTTCATCCCCATCCCGAGCATCGAGGCTCCCCCAGTACGGCAGCTGTTTGCCGCACGAATCCAACAGGAGCCTGTCCATGCCTCGTTCTTCCCGTCGTTTCCCGCGCGTGCTGGCGGCGCTGGCCCTCGGCGTGCTTTGCGGCACCGCCGTGGCCGGTGGCCGCCCGGACCTCGTCCTGACCGAACTGCAGCAACCGCACCGCCACTACGTCAAGGGTGAGTTGCTGGTGCAGTTCGAGCCGGGCGTGGCCGAAGCTGCTCACGCGCAGGCGCTGGCGCAGGTCGGCGGGCGCTTCGTCGAGCGCGTCAGCGGCGACCTGCAGCGCATCAAGCTGCCGGATGGCGCCAACCTGACCGAGGCGATCCGCACGCTTCACGCCGCCGCCGGCGTCGACTTCGCCGAGCCCAACTGGCTCTACTACGCCGACGAAGTGTCGGACGATCCGTACTACACCAGCGGCCAGCTCTGGGGCATGTACGGCGACAGCTCGCCGGTGAAGCAGAACCAGTACGGCAGCCAGGCCGCCGAGGCCTGGGACAAGGGCCACACCGATTGCGGCAAGACGATGGTCGCGGTCATCGACGAGGGCGCGCAATACAAGCACCCCGACCTGCGCCGCAACTTCTGGGTCAACCCGGCCGAGATCCCCGACAACGGCATCGACGACGACGGCAACGGCTTCGTCGACGACACCCGCGGCTGGGACTTCGCCCGCGACGACAAGACCACCTACGACGGCCCGGGCGACGACCATGGCACTCACGTGTCGGGCACCATCGGCGCGCGTGGTGGCAACACCAAGGGCGTGGCCGGCATGTGCTGGAAGCTCAACATCATCAACGTCAAGTTCCTGGGCAACCGCTCCGGCTCGACGGCCAATGCGATCAAGTCGATCGACTACGTCACCGACCTGAAGACCCGGCACAACCTCGACCTGGTCGCCATCAACGCGTCCTGGGGCGGCGGCGGGTATTCGCAAGGCCTGAAGAAGTCGATCGAGCTGGCCGGCAAGGCGGGCATCGTGTTCGTGGCGGCGGCCGGCAACAACGGCGGCAACAACGACACCAACCCGCACTACCCGTCGAGCTACGACAGCCCGTCCATCATCTCGGTGGCGGCCATCGGCTCGGGCGGGGCACTGGCCAGCTTCTCCAACTATGGCGTCGAGTCGGTCGACCTGGGCGCGCCCGGGGTGGCTGTCTACTCCACCGTTCCCAACGAGACGGGCACCGGCTACGCCGCCTACAGCGGCACGTCGATGGCCACGCCGCACGTGGCCGGCGCCATCGCGCTGTACGCCTCGTCGCACCCTGGTGTGCGCAAGGCGTCGGAGCTCAAGGATGCGATCCTGTCGACGGTCGTCCCGACCGCGTCCCTGAACGGCAAGACGGTCACCGGCGGGCGCCTGGACGCCAGCAGCTTCTGAGCCGTCGCCTAAGGGCATGACGAAGGGGCCGGCTCGCCGGCCCCTTTTCTATTGCCCGCGACCTGCAGGGCTGTTCCGGCGATCGCCGCCCGCGGCGCCGGTTACAATGCGCCCATCCCCGCCGAGGTCCAGCCTCGGCGGCGGCTTGTCAGTCCTGACAGGGTGCCCGTCCCGCCATGCGGATGGCCGCCTTCCTACCCGGCCGGGCCCCTGGCTGGTGCCCCGACAGCGATCGCGGGCGGCGGGCCTGCCTACGCTCCCATGAGCCTCGATGACCTTCGAATCCCTCGGCTTGGCCGAACCTATCGTTCGCGCCGTGCGTGAACAAGGCTATACGCACCCCACCCCCATCCAGTCGCAAGCCATCCCGGCCGTGCTCAACGGCGGCGACCTGATGGCCGGCGCCCAGACCGGCACCGGCAAGACCGCCGGCTTCACCCTGCCCCTGCTGCACCGCCTGGCGGCGCAAGGCGTCAAGCGCGATGCCAAGGGCCGCATCGCCATCCGCGCCCTCATCCTCACCCCGACGCGTGAACTCGCCGCCCAGGTCGAGGAAAGCGTGCGCACCTACGGCAAGTTCCTGCCGCTGCAATCGATGGTGATGTTCGGCGGCGTCGGCATGCAGCCGCAGATCGACCGCCTGCGCAAGGGCGTCGACATCCTCGTCGCCACGCCGGGCCGCCTGCTGGATCATCACCAGCAAGGCACGCTCGACCTTTCGCACGTGCAGATCTTCGTCCTCGACGAAGCCGATCGCATGCTCGACATGGGCTTCGTCCATGACATCAAGAAGGTGCTCGCCATCCTGCCGCAGCAGAAGCAGAGCCTGCTCTTCTCCGCCACCTTCAGCGACGAGATCAAGGCCCTGGCCGATCGCCTGCTGAACCAGCCGGCGCTGATCGAGGTGGCGCGCCGCAACGCCACGGCGGACACCATCGCGCAGAAGGTGCACCCCGTCGGCCGCGACGGCAAGAAGGACCTGCTCGCCCACCTGATCCGCCAGGGCAATTGGCACCAGGTGCTGGTCTTCACGCGGATGAAGCACGGCGCCAACCGCCTGGCCGAGTTCCTGAACAAGTCCGAGATCAGTGCGATGGCCATCCACGGCAACAAGAGCCAGGGCGCACGTACCAAGGCGCTGGCCGAGTTCAAGAGCGGCGACCTGCAGGTGCTCGTGGCCACCGACATCGCGGCCCGCGGCATCGACATCGACCAGTTGCCGCACGTCGTCAACTACGAGCTGCCCAACGTGCCGGAGGACTACGTCCACCGCATCGGCCGCACCGGCCGCGCCGGCGCGCAGGGCGAGGCGATCTCGCTGGTCTGCCCTGACGAGGACCTGTTCCTGCGCGACATCGAGAAGCTGATCAAGCGCCAGATCCCGCGTGAGGCGGTGGCCGGCTTCGATGTCCCGGCGGGCGAGCGCGCCGAGCCCATCGTGCTGGGCCGCATGACGATAGGCGTGGGCGGCACGCGACGCGGCGGTGGTGGTGGCGGCGGCGGCGGCGGTCATCGCGGCGGCCGCGGTGACCGGCCGGCGGCCCACGAAGGCCGTGGCGGCGAGCCGCGCCGCGACGGTCGGCACGCAGGTGCCGCGCCGAGCAAGTCGAGCGCCCCGCAGGGCCGCGCAGGCGGCACTGTGCATGGTGGCCACAAGCCGGGCAACCAGGCCAGCCACACGGCGGGGCACAAGCCAGGCCATGCGCCCAGCCATTCGTCCGGCCAGGCCCAGCGTTCGGCCGGCTCGGGGGGCAGCAACAGCAGCGGGAAGTCTCCAGCCTCTCCTGCTCGCCTGTTCCGCGGCAAGGACTGACTGCGGCCGCTGCGCCGCCTGAGGGCGGCGGTCCGCCATGTCACCGGTCGCCTGGAGGCGGCCGGCAGCGCCTGACCCCTGCGGGACTCCGGCCAAGCTTGCCGGCCACGGGGCGGAATGGGACACTGACTCATGAACCGCCCCACCGTCATCGATCCCCAGTCCCTCACCTGGCTCGAGCTGGGTGAGGCCCAGCGATTGCTCATCGACCAGTTCCCCCGGCTGGCCCTCGGCCTGGACCTCGATGGCCGCATCCAGTGGGTCAACCCCGCCGGCGCCGAGGCCCTCGGGTACGAGCGCGCTGAACTGCGCGGTCAGGCCCTCATCGGCAGCCTGCTGGCGCGCGAGGAGGTCGAAGCCCGCGCCGCCATGCTCGGCAACGAGCTGCGCACTCGCATCCCGGCCGATGCCCGTGTCTTCAGCGCTCGCCTGCAGCGAGGCCTCGCCGACGAATACGGCTGGCTGCTGCGAACCAAGGGTGGCGAGGCCCGCAGCGTCACGCTGTCACTCGGCACGCTGCGCGACGCCAACGGCGTCGTGACCGGCCTGATTGCCGTCGAGCAATCGGGCCCGGCCCGTGCCGATGCGCCTGTCCCGATGACGCACCACGACAGCCTGACCGGCCTGCCCAGCCGCGCCGTGCTGCAGGACCGTGCCGAGATGGCCATCCAGCGCGCCGCGCGGGCCGGCACCCAACTGGGCGTGCTGCTGATCGAGCTCGACAACTTCGCCGCCCTGTGCGAAAGCCAGGGCCAGACCGTCGGCGACGACCTGCTGCGGGCGACGGCCGGTCGCCTGCACTTCGAACTGCGCAAGACCGACAGCGCAGTACGACTGGACAACGGCCAGTTCGCTGCCCTGCTGATCGACCTGCACCACGAGGGTGAAGCGGAGATGGTGGCACGCAAGATCGCCGCTGCCCTGGCCGGGCCCGTCAACACCGGCATCGAGGTGCTGCGCCCGCGCTGCCGCGTCGGCGTGGCCGTCTACCCGCAGCACGGTGACCAGCTGCTGACGCTGCTGCAGGCCGCCGAGCAGGCGCTGACCACGGCTCGGCAAGCCGAGGCCGAGGTCGTGATGGCGGCCACTTCCGCGCCGACGTCGACCTGACTTGAACCGCGGAGCCTTCACAGGCCCCGCGGCTCAAGACGCCTTCGGATGGGCGTCGGTCTAGAAGTGGATGCCGCGCATCATCTGCTGCATCGCGATCGCCTCGGGTGACAGCTGCTGCTTGCCGCCCTTGCCGCCCTGCGCGGCGTCCGAGTCCGGGAACATGCGGAAGCTGGTGTTCATCGCGATCTGCGCCACGCGTGGCAGCAGCGCATGCAGCACCTGGCCCGTGATGCCCAGCCGCGTGGCCACGCGCACCGGCTTGTAGACGCAGGCCTGGGCGATCATGTCGGCCGCCTCCTCGGGCGACAGCGTCGGCACGTTGTTGTAGATCTTGGTCGGCGCGATCATCGGCGTGCGCACCAGCGGCATGTTGATGGTGGTGAAGGTCACGCCCTGGTCCGCGTATTCGCTGGCGGCGCAACGCGTCCAGGCATCCAGCGCGGCCTTGCTGGCCACGTAGGCCGAGAAGCGCGGCGCATTGGTCAGCACGCCGATCGAGCTGATGTTCACCACGTGCCCGTGGCGCTTCTTCACCATGCCGGGCAACAGGCCCATCGTCACCCGCAGGCAGCCGAAGTAGTTCAGCTGCATCGTCCGCTCGTAGTCGTGGAAACGGTCGTAGCTGTTCTCGATGGCGCGGCGGATGGAGCGGCCCGCGTTGTTGATGAGGAAGTCGACGCCACCGAAGGTCTCCTGGATCCAGGCCACCATCTCGCCGCAGCTCTGCTCGTTGGCGATGTCGGCCGAGTAGGTGTGGACCTGCGCCGCCTTGCCCGCCTTGGCGCGGATCTCGGCCTCGGCCTCCTTGAGCTTGACCTCGTCGCGAGCGCAGATGAGCGTGATGGCGCCGGCCTCGGCGAACTTGATGGCTGCCGCCAGGCCGATGCCCGAGGACCCGCCGGTGACCAGCACCACCTTGCCGCCCACCGTCCCACGCAATGAGCGGTCGATCAGCAGGTCGGGATCCAGGTGGCGCTCCCAGTAGTCCCACAGCCGCCAGGCGTAGTCGTCGAGCTTGGGGCACTCGATGCCCGAGCCCTTGAGTGCCGCCAGCGTTTCGCGGCAATCGAAGCGCGTGGGGTAGTTGACGAAGGTGAGCATGTCCTCGGGCAGGCCGAGGTCCTTCATGATCGCGTTGCGCACCCGGCGAACTGGCGCCACCGCCATCAGCCCCTTCTTCACGCTCTTGGGGATGAAGCCCAGCAGCGCCGCATTGACGAACAGATTCATCTTCGGCGCGTGGGCGGCCTTGGAGAAGATGTCCAGCACGTCGCCCACGCGGTAGCCCACCGGATCCACCAGGTGGAAGCACCGGCCCTTGAGCTCGGCCTTCGAGTGACTGATGTGGTCCAGCGCATCGACGATGAAATCCACCGGCACGATGTTGACGCGGCCGCCCTCCAGGCCCACGGCCGGCATCCACGGCGGCAGCAGCTGCCGCATGCGCTGGATCAGCTTGAAGAAGTAGTAGGGGCCGTCGATCTTGTCCATCTCGCCGGTGCGCGAGTCGCCGACCACCATCGCGGGCCGGTACACCGTCCAGGGAACCTTGCTCTCCTTGCGCACGATCTTCTCGGACTCGTGCTTGGTCATGAAGTACGGGTGGTCGAGCCCTTCGGCCTCTTCGAACATGTCCTCGCGGAACACGCCTTCGTACAGGCCCGCGGCGGCGATCGAACTCACGTGGTGCAGGTGCCCTGCATCGATCGCCTTGGCGAACTCGACCACGTTGCGCGTGCCTTCGACGTTCACGCGGACCTGGCTTTCCTCGTCGGCCGAGAGGTCGTACACCGCGGCCAGGTGGTAGACGGCGTCGATCTGGCCCTTGAGCTGCTTGATGTTGTCGGACGAGACTCCGAGCTTCTTCTCGGTCAGGTCGCCGCTCACTGCAATCGCGCGGTTCTTGCCGACACCCCAGTGCTCGAGCAGGCCAGCGATCTTTTCTTCGCTGCCCGGGCGGACCAGGAAGTACACGGTCGAGCCACGGCGCGCGAGCAGCTTCTTGACGAGCCGCTTGCCGATGAAACCGGTGGCGCCGGTGACGAAGTACTGCATGGGAGCCTCCTCGTGAATGTTGAACAGGGGATGTACGGGCTGGCGGCGATTGTGGCGCCCGCCGGCGAGCCGGCCCTTCGGCGCTAACCCGAGATAGGCACGTCCATCTAGCGCTTTAGGATGCCGCCTCGAAAACCGCTGCCTACACTGACTTCATCGTCGCCAACCCTGAACGAGGAAAGAGGTTCCACATGGTCAAGAAGCTGAAGAAGATGGCTGAACAGAAGTCCAGCTCCGCCGCGGGCCTGCTCGACAGCCAGCTGGCCGGCGCCGTCAAGGCCTCCGCCCAGCAGATCTGGCTGGCCGGCATGGGCGCCTTCGCCAAGGCCCAGGAGGAAGGCACCAAGGTCTTCGAGTCGCTGGTCAAGGAAGGCGTCAGCCTGCAGCGCAAGACCCAGGCCGTGGCCGAAGAGCGCATCGGCGAAGTGACCGGCAAGATGAGCGCCATGGCCGGCGAAGTGACCAACAAGGCGGGCGCCTCCTGGGACAAGCTGGAATCGATCTTCGAGGCCCGCACCGCCAAGGCGATGAGCAGGCTCGGCGTGCCTACCGCCAAGGACGTGGCCGCGCTGACGGCCCGCGTCGACGCGCTGGCCAGCGCCGTCGCCAAACTGGGCGGCAAGGTCGAAGCACCGGCCAAGGCGCCCCGTGCGGCCAAGGCGAGCACCAATGGCGCCGCCAAGCCCGCGGCCAAGAAGGCCGCTCCCGCGAAGAAGGCCGCCGCGCCGCGCAAGGCCGCGGCTCGCAAGGCCGGGGCCAAGTCGGCCGAAGCCAGCGCCGGCTGATCGCTCCCCCGGCCTGACCGACCGCAGCCTTGGCGTCGCGCTCACCGCCTGCCGCTGCGCGATCCGCCCCGCGGATCGCGCTGGCGCTTGCTGGCGGCGGGCCGCTCGGCGCAGTGCACGAGATAGGCGCGCTGTGCGCGCTGGAAGAGGCGCTGCCGGGTCTGGATTTCACCGCCCTGAACGCCTACGTCGGCGTCTCGGCCGGCGCCTTCGTCGCGGCGGGCCTCGCCAACGGAATGACGCCGCGACAGATGTGCGCGGCCTTCATCGATGGCGGCGGGACAGACGACCTGATCGATCCGAGCCTGTTCACGCAGCCTGCGTGGCGCGAGTACCGGCGGCGCCTGCGCCGCGTCCCCTCGCTGCTGGGACGCCTCGGTTGGCAGCTGCTGGGTGGCGAGCTGCCGCTCGTCAACGCACTGGCCGAACTCGGGGGCGCCCTGCCCACCGGCCTGTTCGACAACCAGGCGATGCAGGCGCACCTGCAGCAGGTGTTCTCCGCGCCGGGCCGCCACGACGACTTCCGCCGGCTGCGTCGCCCACTGGTGGTGGTGGCCACGGACCTGGACACCGGCGAGGCTGCGCCTTTCGGCCTGCCAGGCTGGGACGACACGCCGATCTCCCGCGCCGTCATCGCCAGTGCGGCGCTGCCGGGGCTGTACCCGCCGGTGACCATCGGCGGGCGCCACTACGTCGACGGCGCGCTGAAGAAGACGATGCACGCTTCGGTGCTGCTCGACCAAGGGCAGGACCTGCTCATCTGCCTGAACCCGCTGGTGCCCTTCGATGCTTCGATGCGGCTGGCCGAGCCGGCCGAGGGGGATCGACGCGGACCCAGGCCCACGTCACACGAGGGCCGCATCCCGCACCTGGCCGCGGCCGGCCTGCCCGCGGTGATGAGCCAGACCTTCCGCACCCTCATCCATTCGCGGCTGGAGCTGGGCATGCGGGGCTATGCGGCGACGCATCCCGAGTGCGACATCTTGCTGCTCGAGCCCGACCATCACGACCCCGCGCTGTACCGCGCGGGCACCTTCAGTTATTCCAGACGGCGCGAGCTCGCGGAGCACGCCTACCAGCAGACGCGTCGCCTGCTGCGTGCGCGGTGTGCCGAACTGGCGCCGATCTTCGCGGAACACGCCGTGCCGCTGGACCTCGACCTGCTGTTCCGCGAGCGGCGTCTGCTGCCCAAGCTGGCCTTGCGCCGCTCGGGCAACGACCTGGCGGAACGAACCCACCAGGTGCTGGATCAGCTCGAGGCCCGCATTCGCGCGCTCGATCCCGCGCTGGTCGATCGGCGGGCCTACCCGAGATAGCGGCGTTCCAGGTGCGCCCGGAAGTGCGCCGGGTTCAACGCCTCACCGCTGGCGCGAATCGCCAGCTCGTCAGTGGTCCAGCGGCTGCCCTGTCGCCAGATGTGCTGGTCGAGCCAGGAGAACACCCCGGCCAGGTCGCCCTCGCCCAGGCGCTGGTCCAGATCCGGCATGGTTCGCCGCATGGCCGCGAACCACTGGGCCGCGTACATCGCCCCCAGCGTGTAGCAAGGGAAGTAGCCGATGAGGCCCTCCGCCCAATGCACATCCTGCATCGGGCCGTCGGTGTAGTTGCCTCGCGTGTCCACGCCCAGCAGGTCCATCATCGCGGCATCCCACAGGGCCGGGATGTCCTCGGCCTCGATCTCGCCTTCCATCAGCGCCCGCTCGATGTCGAAGCGCAACAGCACGTGGGCGGGATAGGTCACCTCGTCCGCATCGACGCGGATGAAGCCGGGCTTCACGCGCGTCAGCAGGTGGTTGAGGTTGGTGGGCATGAAGGCGGCCTGGTCGCCGAAGGCCTCCACCAGCAGTGGCGACATCAGCGCGGCGAAGCCGGGATGCCCGCCGAGCTGCATCTCGAAGGACAGGCTCTGGCTTTCGTGGATGGCCATGGAGCGGGCCTCTGCCACCGGCTGGCCGAGCAGCGGGCGCGGCAGGTTCTGCTCGTAGCGGCCGTGGCCGGTTTCGTGCACCGTGCCCATGAGACTCTGCAGGAAGTCGTCCTCGCGAAAGCGGGTCGTCAGGCGGACGTCCTCCGGCACGCCGCCCGAGAAAGGGTGCGCGCTGACATCCAGTCGCCCGGCCGTGAAATCGAACTGCAGCAGCTGCATCACCTTCTCGCACAGGCGCCGCTGGGCCGCCAGGTCGAAGGGGCCGTGCGGCTGCAGGACCACCTCGCGCGACTGCTTGTCCACCACGCGGCGGATGAGGCCGGGCAACCACTCGCGCAGCGGATCGAAGACCGCGCGCACCTTGGCCGTCGTCATGCCCGGCTCGTACTGGTCCATCAAGGCGTCATACGGGGACAGCCCCGAGCGATCGGCCAGGCGCAGCGCGCACTCCCGCGTGGCGGCCACCACCTCCTTCAAGTTGGGCAGGAAGCCGGTCCAGTCGTTGGCCGGGCGCTGGCTGCGCCAGGCGTGTTCGCAGCGCGAGGCCGCCAGCGTGCGGCGCTCGACCAGGGCTTCGGGCAATGCGGTGTTGGCCAGCCAGACCCGGCGCATCTCGCGAAGGTTGGCCACCTGCGAATCATCGAGCGGTTCGCCCAGCGCGGCTTCGAGCTCGCCGCCCAGCGCGGGATCCGTGCGCAGACGGTGCAGCAGGGCCGCCATCTCGGCCAGCGCCTGCGAGCGCGCCTCGTTGCCCCGCGGCGGCATGTTGGCCGCCTGATCCCAATGGGCCATCTGTTGCAGGTGCCCGAACCGGTGGATGCGGAGAAAGCGCCGGGTCAGCGCGTCGTATTGCGGGGCGGAGGCTGGCATGGGTACTGCTGCGCGCCACCCGGGCAGGCGGCGGTTGGAATGGGTCGTGCCCGATTGTGGAGGCGTTCCGGGCCGATACCGGGGCGGGCATCCTCCCTCTCATGGGGGATGTACGCCGCAGGGGCTACGCGTTCAAGTGCGCGGGGAACCACCACATGAGTGCCGCCGTCATGGTGAGGTAGCGGGCGAACTTGCCCACCGCCATGTAACCCACGCAGGGCCAGAAGGGCAGCTTCAGCCAGCCGGCCACCGCGCACAGCGGGTCTCCGACCACCGGCAGCCAGCTCAGCAGGCAGCCCCTGGCGCCGAAGCGCTCCAGCCACTGCAGCGCCCTGGCCTCGTGCGGCCGGCGGTGGCGGATGCGCTCGTAGGCCCGCTCGGCGCCGAAGCCCATCCACCAGGTGATGGCGCCGCCGAGGGTGTTGCCGACGGTCGCCACCAGGACCGCCGGCCAGAACAGATCGGCATCGAGCGACACCAGGGCGATCACCGCGAACTCCGATCCGAGCGGCAACAGGGTGGCCGACACGACCGCGATGATGAAGACTGCCGGGAGCCCGACCTGAGGCAGCGCGAGGGCGGCCATCAGTGCGTTGATCCATGACACCATCGCTTCTTCCATCGCGGCGCATTATGAAAGCCCCGGTGGTTGTTTCGAACCCACGGCGGGCACATCGGCCCGACGCATCCTGATGGAGTCGCCATGCCGCATGCCCCCGCGCTGAACCTTCGGCCCGCCCGCCTGCCCTGGCCGCTCGCCATCGCGGTGTCGCTGGCGCTGGGCCTGGCCGGGGCGCGCGCGGCTGCGCAGGGCTGCGCACAGCTCGTCGCCTCGGGGAACCCCGAGTACCCGCCCTACCTGTGGCGAGATCCCGACAACGAGGGCCGGCTGATCGGCGCCAATGCGGAGCTGATGCAATGGCTGTCGAAGGAGATCGGCGTGCCCATCGACGTGCAGTACAGCGGGCCCTGGGGCCGGGTGCAGGAAGAGACCCGCCTGGGCCACCTGGACCTGATCGCCGGCGCCTTCTTCACGCTGCCGCGCACCGAGTACATGGACTACTTCCATCCCGCGTTCCACGAGACCCGTTCCGTGATCTGGACGCGCGGCAACAACAACGCGCTGAAGTTCCGTCGCTGGTCCGACCTGGTCGGCCTGCAGGGCGTGACGGTGATCAACAACAGCTTCGGCGAGGAGTTCGACCGCTACGCGAAGGACAAGCTGCACATCAACCAGGTCGCCAGCCTGGAGCAGGCGATCCAGATCGTCCAGAACAGCCGGGCCGACTACCTCGTCTACGAGGACAGTCCCGGCCAGGCGTTCCTCGCGCGGCGGAACATCGCCGACGTGAAGATGCTGGGCGACCCGGTCGCGCGCGAGAACCTGTACCTCACGATCTCGCACCGATCTGCGTGCAACACGCCCGAGATGCGCGGGCGCATCGCCCGGGCGCTGTACAAGCTCAGCCGCGACAAAGCCATGATGACCGGCTTCGTGGAGCGGGCGCTGCAGCTGTGGCGCAAGCAGACGGCCAAATCCTGAGCGCCGCGCAGCGGCCTGCACGTATTCGTGGGGCAGTGGAGAGGGCGTCCGGCCCGGTAGAATCCTGCCTCCTTTTTGAGCAGCCCATGTCGTCCCCGCCCCTGCTTCGCCCGCTGCGCATCGGCCCCCACGAGCTGTCGAACAACCTCGTCGTCGCGCCTATGGCCGGGGTCACCGATCGCCCGTTCCGCCAGCTGTGCAAACGGCTGGGCGCCGGCTACGCGGTCAGCGAGATGGTGACCTCGCGCAAGGACCTGTGGCAGTCGCTGAAGACCTCGCGCCGTGCCAATCACGCGGGGGAGCCGGGCCCGATCGCCGTGCAGATCGCCGGCACCGACGCGGCGATGATGGCCGAGGCCGCGGCCTACAACATCGATCGCGGCGCGCAGATCATCGACATCAACATGGGTTGCCCGGCCAAGAAGGTGTGCAACAAGTGGGCCGGCTCGGCGCTGATGCGCGACGAAGCCGGCGCGCTGGCCATCATCGAGGCGGTCGTGGAGGCCTGCCTGCCCCACGGCGTCCCGGTGACGCTGAAGATGCGCACCGGCTGGTGCGCCGCCGAGCGCAACGCCCTGTCGCTGGCGCGGGCGGCCGAGGACGCCGGCATCGCGCTGGTGACCGTGCACGGCCGCACGCGCGAGCAAGGCTACGGCGGCCAGGCCGAGCACGAGACCGTGGCCGCGATCAAGCGTGCGCTGAGGATCCCGGTCATCGCCAATGGCGACGTCGATTCGCCCGAGCGTGCCGAAGAGGTGCTGCGCGCCACGGGCGCCGACGCGGTGATGATCGGCCGCGCCGCCCAGGGCCGGCCCTGGATCTTCGACGACATCGCCCACTACCTGCAGCACGGCGTCCACCGCGAGCTGCCGGCCACGCGCGAAGTGCAAGGCTGGCTCACCGATCACCTGGCCGACCACTACACGCTGTACGGCGAGGAAAGCGGCGTGCGCAGCGCCCGCAAGCACATCGGCTGGGCCGTGCGTGCCCTGCCCGGCGGCGAGGCCTTCCGCGCCGTCATGAACACCCTGGACGACGCCGCGGCGCAACTGCGCGCGGTGACGACCTTCTTCGACCACCTGGCCGATCACCACGAGCGCCTGCCCGTGGACCGGCCGGTGGCGGCCAACCAGGACCGCATTGCCCTGCTCGCCTGATGCGGCGCCTTCGACACCACAGGCCCGCCGCCGGCGGGCTTTTCATTCACAAATGAGCAAGAAGAACATCGAGGACTGCGTCAGGGACACCCTGAACCAGTACTTCAAGGACCTGGACGGCGAAGAGCCGCATTCGCTGCACGACATGGTCATGCTGACCGTGGAAAAGCCGCTGCTCGACGTCGTCCTGCGGCAGGCCGACGGCAACCAGAGCAAGGCCGCCGAGTGGCTCGGCATCAACCGCAACACGCTGCGCCGCAAGCTCGTCGAACACAAACTGATTTAGTCCCCACGCGTGGATTGGGCCCCCACGCCCCCTTCCGGGGGCTGCCCCCCCCGTGGGGCTCGCGCAGCGGACCGGCAAGCCGGATCCGCGCACGCCCTGACAAGGGGCCTACGCTACGCGCGGCCCGCCGAACATTGCCACTTCAACACACGTCACCATGTCTGAACTCACCGCCCTGCTCTCGGTCTCCGACAAGACCGGCATCGTCGACTTCGCCCGCGCGCTGCACGCGCAAGGGATCAAGCTGCTGTCGACGGGCGGCACCGCGAAGCTGCTCGCCGAAAGCGCCCTGCCGGTGACCGAGGTGTCCGAGATCACCGGCTTCCCGGAGATGCTCGACGGCCGCGTGAAGACGCTGCACCCGCGCGTGCACGGCGGCCTGCTGGCGCGGCGTGACGTGCCGGCACACATGGCAGCGCTGAAGGAGCACGGCATAGGCACCATCGACCTGCTCATCATCAACCTCTATCCCTTCGCGCAGGCCACTGCCAAGGCCGACTGCACGCTGGAAGACGCGATCGAGAACATCGACATCGGCGGGCCGGCCATGCTGCGCGCGGCGGCCAAGAACTGGCAGGACGTGGGCGTGGTGATCGACCCCGCGGACTACCCGCAGGTGCTGTCCGAGCTGCAATCAGGCGGCCTCGAGAAGGCCACCAAGTTCATGCTGGCCAAGAAGGTGTTCGCCCACACCGCCGCCTACGACGGCATGATCACCAACTACCTCACGGCGCTCGAGCCGGGTGCACAGGACAAGACCGCCGAGGTGCCGGCCAGGGCCGAATATCCGCAGGTCTTCAACCTGCAGCTGCACAAGGTGCAGGGCATGCGCTACGGCGAGAACCCGCACCAGTCCGCCGCGTTCTACCGCGAGGCCCGGCCCGCCGAAGGCACGCTGGCGCAGTGGACGCAGATCCAGGGCAAGGAGCTCAGCTTCAACAACATCGCTGACGCCGACGCCGCCTGGGAGTGCGTGAAGGCTTTCGACCAGCCGGCCTGCGTGATCGTCAAGCACGCCAACCCCTGCGGCGTCGCCGTCGGTGCGACGCTGCTCGAGGCCTACGAGAAGGCTTTCAAGACCGACCCCACCTCGGCCTTCGGCGGCATCATCGCCTTCAACCGCCCGTTGGAGGCCGACGTCGTCGAGGCCATCAACAGCCGCAAGCATTTCGTCGAGGTGGCGATCGCACCAGTCGTCACGCCGGCCGCCCGCGCGGCCTACGCCAGCAAGACCAACGTTCGGGTGCTCGAGGTACCGATCTCCAAGACCTCGAACCCGCTCGATTTCAAGCGCGTGGGCGGCGGCATGCTGCTGCAATCGGCGGACAACATCGACATCGTCGGTGAACTCAAGGTCGTCACGCAACGCCAGCCCACGCCGCAGCAGCTGGCCGACCTGCGCTTCGCCTGGACGGTGGCCCGCTTCGTCAAGAGCAACGCGATCGTCTTCTGCAAGGACGGCATGACCATGGGCGTGGGCGCCGGCCAGATGAGCCGCCTCGACTCGGCCCGCATCGCCAGCATCAAGGCCGGCCACGCGGGCCTGAGCCTGCAGGACACCGCCGTGGCCAGCGACGCCTTCTTCCCCTTCCGCGACGGCCTGGACGTGGTGGTGGATGCGGGCGCGAGCTGCGTCATCCACCCGGGCGGCTCGATGCGGGACGAAGAGGTCATCGCCGCCGCCGACGAGCGCGGCATCGCCATGGTGCTCACCGGCACGCGTCACTTCAGGCATTGAATCTTCCACGGCCCTGCCGGGGCCCTGCCCCGCGAGGGGCTCAATGCAAGGCTGCGAGGAACTGCTTCAGTTCGGGCGTCTGCGGCGCACCGAAAAGCTGCTCCGGTGCCCCCATCTCGTGGATGCGACCGGCGTGCATGAAGACGACGCGGTCGCTGACCTTGCGGGCGAAGTTCATCTCGTGCGTGACCATCAGCAGCGTCATGCCCTCGTCGGCGAGCGACTCGATGACCTTGAGCACCTCGCCGACCAGCTCCGGGTCCAGCGCCGAGGTGATCTCGTCGCACAGCATCACGCTGGGCTCCATCGCCAGGGCGCGGGCGATCGCCACCCGCTGCTGCTGCCCGCCTGAAAGCTGGTCGGGCCAGGCCTCGAACTTGTCGGCCAGGCTGACGCGCTCGAGCAGACGCCGCGCATCAGCCTCGGCCGCCAACCCATCGCGCTTCTTGACCAGCTGAGGCGCCAGCATCACGTTGCGGCCCACGCTCAGGTGCGGAAAGAGGTTGAAGCTCTGGAAGATCATGCCCACGTGCTGGCGCAGCGCGCGCATGGCCTTGGCATCGCCGTGGCGCAGGGGCTGGCCGTCGACCTGCAGGCTGCCCTCCTGGAAATCCTCCAGGCCGTTGATGCAGCGCAGGAGCGTGCTCTTGCCCGAGCCGCTCTTGCCGATGACGCAGATCACCTCGCCGCGCCTGACCTTCAGGTCTATGCCCTTGAGCACCTCGTTCGTGCCGTAGCGCTTGCGCAGGCCGGTGATGTCGACGATGGGGTCAGTGTTGTTGTCCACGGCGGAGCTTTCTTTCCAGGCGCCGGCTCCAGGCCGAGATCGGCCAGCACAGCGCGAAATACGTCAGGGCCACGCAGGCATAGGTGCTGAAGGGTTGGAAGGTGGCGTTGGTGATCATGGTGCCGGCCTTGGTCAACTCGATGAAGCCGATCACCGAGGCCAGGGCCGTGCCCTTGATCACCTGGACCAGGAAGCCCACCGTCGGCGGGATGGCGATGCGCACGGCCTGCGGCCCGATGACGTGGCGCAGCTTCTCGCCGAAGCTCAGCGCCAGGCTGTCGGCCGCCTCCCACTGGCCGCGGGGGATCGCGCTGACGCAGCCGTGCCAGATCTCGCTCAGGTAGGCGCTCGTGTAGAGCGTGAGCGCGACGGCGGCGGCCAGCCAGGCCGGAACGTCGATGCCCAGCAGGCCCAGCCCGAAGTAGGCCAGGAAGAGTTGCATCAGCAAGGGTGTGCCTTGCAGCAACTGCGCGTACCCGCGTGTGAGCACTTCTGCGCCGCGCCAGCGCGCCAGGCGGGCCAGCAGCAGGCCGAGTCCGACCAGGCCGCCGCCGGCGAAGGCGACCAGCGACAGCAGCACCGTCCAGCGGGCGGCCAGCAGCAGGTTGCGGAAGATGTCCCAGAGCGTGAAGTCGACCATGTCAATGCCCGCCACGCGGCATGCGGCCGAAGAGCCAGCGCGGCCCGGCCCAGTACAGCAGGTGACGCACTCCCAGCGACAGCGCGAGGTACATCGCCGTGGCGACGATGAAGGCCTCGAACGCGCGGAAGTTGCGGCTCTGGATCAGGTTGGCCTGGTAGCTCAGCTCCTGCGCCGCGATCTGGCCGCACACCGCCGAGCCCAGCATCACGATGACGATCTGGCTCACCATCGCCGGCCACACGCGCGCCAGCGAAGGCGGCAGCACCACGCGCAAGAAGACCTGCAACTCGGTCAGCGCGAGGCTGCGTGCCGCCTCCAGCTGGCCGCGCGGCGTGCTCTCGATGCCCGCGCGAACGATCTCGGCGGCGTAGGCGCCCAGGTTCACGACCATCGCGAGGATCGAAGCCACCTCAGGCGACAGGCGCACGCCCAGGCTCGGCAGCCCGAAGAAGATGAAGAACAGCTGCACGATGAAGGGCGTGTTGCGGATCATCTCCACGTACGCCCCGACGAGCCAGCGCAAGGCGGCCGGGCCCCACGCGCGAGCCCAGGCGCAAGCCACGCCGACGGCCAGGCCCAGCAGCGTGGCCACCGCGGTCAGCCCGAGCGTGAAGGCCGCGCCGCGCAGCAGCAGCGGCCAGTCCTGCAGGACGGCGGAGAAGTCGAGCGCGATCATCGAGATCGGCGGTCAGTTCGGCAGGTCGCCCGACGGACGGCCCAGCCACTTCTGCGACAGCTTCTCGAGCTCGCCGGCCGCCTTGGCCGCGGCGATGACCTCGTTGACCCTGGCGCGCAGCTTGTCCTGGCCCTTGGCCACGCCGATGAAGTTGGGCGAGTCCTTCAGCACGAACTTCAGCTCGGTCCCCAGCTGGGGCTGACGCTGCATCAAGGTGGCCGCGACCGAGGCGCCGGTCGCCACCACCTGCACCTGGCCCGAGGCGAAGGCCGAGATGGTGGCGTTGTTGTCCTCGAAGCGCTTGATGTCGGCGCTCGGCGGCGCGATCTTGCCGAGCTCGATGTCCTCGATGGCGCCGCGCGTGACGCCCACCGTCTTGCCGGCCAGGTCAGCCGCCGTCTTCACCGCCACGCCCTTGGCGGCGAACACCGCCTGGTAGAAGGGCGAGTAGGCGGCGCTGAAGTCGATCACCTTCTCGCGCTCGGGGTTCTTGCCCAGGGTCGAGATCACCAGGTCGGCCTTGCGCGTCTGCAGGTAGGCGATGCGATTGGCGCTGGTCACCGGCACCAGCTCGGCCTTCACGCCGAGCTTGGCGGCGATGAGGTTGGCCATGTCGATGTCCAGCCCCTGCGGCTTCAAGTCGACGCCGACGAAGCCGTAGGGCGGGAAGTCGGTCGGGATGGCGATGGTGATCTGCTTCTTCGCCATCACCGCGTCGAGCGCGTCCTGGGCAAAGGCCTGCGGGCCGATGGCGACAGAAGCGAGGGCGACGGCGAAGCTGCGTGCGAGGAAGAAGCGGCGGATCGGCATGGTCATTTCTCCAAGGAGCGCCGGCGGGGGGCGCGGGTCGAGGCCTGGGGGCGGGCAGCGGCGGGAGCCACCAGTTCGGTGAAGAGACGGCGCGGCCGGCTCGCCGGCTCGCTGGGCGCGGCCGGGCGCGGCGACGCCAACGCCGAGCGCAGCTGCGCCAGCGCGTCGTGGGCCGGGCTGGGCGAGCCCAGGTGCTGCACGACCACGGCGATGTGCTCGCGCACCAGTCGCGTGGCCAGCGGGATGTCGCCGGCCTCCAGCGCCTGGACGATGCGGGCGTGGTCGTCGCAGGAGCGCGAGGCGTCGTGGGTCGACTGGAACAGCGTGGCGATGAGCGTGGTGCGCGCCGTCAGGTCACGCAGGATCTCCGCCAGCAGCGCATTGCCGGCGCACTCGGCGAGGCAGACGTGGAAGTCGCCGAGCAGGTAGCTGCGCTGGCCCGCGTCGCCGGCGCGGATGGCTTCGCGCTCGGCCTTCACGTGGCGCTTGAGCCGGGTGATGCTGGCACGCGACGGCGGACCCACCAGGTTCTGCACCAGGCCGGTCTCGATGGCGATGCGTGCCTCGAAGGCCTCCCTCGCCTCTTCCGCCGAAGGTTGGACCACGAACCATCCGCGGCGCGAATTGACCTCCACCATGCCGCGCGCCGACAGCCGCGCGAGAGCCTCGCGCACCAGCGTGCGGCTGACGCCGAACAGATCGGCCAGTGACTGCTCGCCCAGGCGTTGGCCCGGCAGCAGGCGGCCGGCCAGGATCGCATCGACGATGCGGGCCGCGATCTCGTCCGGACTGTGGCGGATGCCCTCGGGCTGTGCCATGGATGGTGCCGTTGTGCTTGCTGGAGGTGCGATCCGCCCCATTGGCGTGCAGGCTCTCCATACCAAACTTGTATGCAAGCCAGGAACGCAAGCGTTGTGCCAGCCCGGCGCCCGGCGCGAGCCCGGGTCCGTCCGCCAGCGCCGTCAGCGGCTGTGGGAGGTCAGGCGGGACAGGGGCGAGGCCGTGCTCGCGCCAGCCGTTGAAGTCCGCGCGGGATCGGCCTGCGCCTCCTCGACTTCACCTTCTCCCGAACCTTCGGGCAAGGGCTGTTCGTCGACCTGCCGCCGCATGGCCACGCCCACCGCGAGGATGTCGATCACCAGCAGGTGAAGGATGCGGCTGACCATCGGCAGGTGCGTGGTCACGTCCTCGGGGTAGTCGACGATCAGGGCCACGTCGGCGCGACGCGAAAGCGGGCTCTGGCTGGCCGTGATGGCGATCACCGCGGCGCCGCGACCCTTGGCGCGATCCACCACCTCCAGCAGCTCGGGCAGGCGGCCACTGGCGCTGATGACCACCACGACGTCGCTCGCCTTGAGCACGCCCGCCGCCAGCATCTGCAGCCGGGGGTCGGTGTAGGCCATGCTGGGCACGCCGAAGCGCAAGAACTTGAACTGCGCGTCCTGCGCCACCACGCCATAGTGGCCGAGGGCGTAGAAGTCGATGCGCTGGGCCTGCAGCAGCAGTTCGATGGCGCGGTTGATCATCTCGCGGTTGAGCTGGCTGCGCACCTGCAGGATGGCCGAAGCCGTGTTGCCCAGCACCTTGCTGCCGAGCTCCAGCATCGAGTCGTCGGTCGTCACCTGGGTGTGGGTGATGGGCACGGTGCCGGTCAGGCTGGAGGCCAGGCGCAGCTTGAAATCCGACAGGCCCTCGCAGCCCAGCGAGCGGCAGAAGCGGATCACCGTGGGCTGGCTCACCTGCGCCGCCTTGGCGATCTCGGCGATCGGGTCGTTCAGCACCGAGCGCGGATGGGCCAGCACGTGGTCGGCCACGCGCAACTCGGCGGGCGTGAGCTCGCCCCTCGCGCGGCGGATCTGCGCGAGCATGGCCGAGGCCGGCGCGTCGCTCATCGTGCGCAGCTGCGCTTCGAGGATGGCCGAGGCGCCGGCGAAGGTGGCCTGCTCGGCCGTGATGACGAAGGTCGGGATGTCCGCCAGGTAGCGCGAGAAGCGCCCCTTGTCCTCGAAGCGGGCGCGGAACGGCGAACGCTCGAAGTACTCGCCCAGCCGCGGCACGATCGCGCCGCCGATGTAAATCCCGCCCAGGGCGCCCAGCGTGACGGCCAGGTTCGCGGCCGCGGTGCCCAGCATCGCGCAGAACACCTCCAGGGTGTCCATGCAGACAGGGTCGCTGCCCTCCAGCCCGCGCTGCGTGATCTCCGGCGCCGCCAGGGGCTCGGCCTTCATGCCGGCGTGCTCGGCCAGCGCGCGGTGCATCAGCTCCAGTCCGGGACCCGAGAGCAGACGTTCGAAAGAGACGTGGTCGTACTGCTTCCACGCATGGCGCAAGATGGCGATCTCGCGCTCGTCGCGCGGGGAGAAGCTGGTGTGGCCGCCTTCGGAGCCCAGCGAGATCCAGCCGTCGCCGGCCGGGATCACGCCCGACACCCCGAGGCCGCTGCCCGAGCCCAGCAGGCCCATCACGTTCTGCTTGCGCGCGGTGCCGCCACCCACCTGGTGCAGCTCATGCGGCTCCAGGCGTGGCAGCGCCATCGCGAGCGCGGTGAAGTCGTTCAGCACCACCAGGGTCTCGAGCCCGAGCCGCTGGCGCATCTGCTCGATGGAGAACTGCCAGTGGTAGTTGGTCATGCGCACCTGGTCGCCCTCGACCGGGTTGGCGATGGCAACCGCAGCGTGCTGGAGCGTGGTGCCGGCCGGCAAGGTGGCCAGGTAGGCCGCGACGGTGGCGTGGAAATCCGGGTGGTCGGCGCAGCGCAGCGAGGCGACCTGCGTGAATTCGCCCGACGCCACCTCCAGCGCGAAGCGGGCGTGGTTGCCGCCGATGTCGGCAATCAGCCGGGGGCTGTCGAACGAGGCCATGGGCGGTCGGGCAGAGGCGGAGCGAGCATTATCGAACCGCCTGCACGACGACCACGGCGGGGCGCGTGCTCAGTGCGGCCGCGCTCGTCGCCGCACTTCGGGACAGCCGAACTCGCGGCCTATCGCCGTGCGGGCGTACAGGTAGTTCAGCCTCGCGCGGGCCGACAGCGCGTCCAGGTCGACGTGGCCGGCGGCGTCGCACTCGAAGCAGTAGGCCCGGCCGGTGTCGAACAGCGACTGGAAGCGCAGCTCGTAGTGGCGGCGGTCGGGGACGAAGATCGCGAATGCTTGCGGGTTCATGTTCGAGCCTCCTTCAGGGGCACGGGCCATGCGGTCCATGGGCTCGATCAGACGCCTTGCGCCTTCGTGCGTGCATCCCCTGTGCGGGGGAGGAGACCTCCCCAGCTGCGGGAAGAATTCACATCCAGGGGCCCCAAGGACACACGCTAGACTCGCGCCCGGGTGCGGCAGCCTGCGAAGGCGCTGCAGGTACGCGTGAAGGTCGGGCCGCCTCGCGGGCCTAGTCACGCGTAGCCGATGCTCCAACACCCCACCGTCGACCTCCTCGCCGCCGCGCTCTTCGCCGTCGCTCTCCTGCACACCTTCGCGGCGCGCCAGTTCGAGCGACTGTCCCACCGCTACCCGCGGCACGCGGGCCTGTTCCACCTGCTCGGCGAAGTCGAGGTGGTGTTCGGCTTCTGGGCCATGGTGCTGGTGTTCGGGCTGGCCCTGGTGGCGGGCGGCGACGAAGCGCTGGCCTATGCCGAATCGCGCAACTACACCGAGCCGCTGTTCGTCTTCGTCGTCATGGTGGTCGCCGGCTCGCGACCGGTCCTGATGGCCGTGAGGGACGCCCTCGACGCCCTGGCGCGACGGCTGCCGCTGCCTCGCCCGCTGGCCACGGCCTGGCTGGGCCTCGCGGCCGTCCCCCTGTGCGGCTCGCTCGTCACCGAACCGGCGGCCATGACCATCGCCGCCCTGATGCTCGCCCCCGTCGTGTTCCGCCCGGGCCTGCCGGAGGGGGTGAAGTACTTCGCCCTCGGCGTGCTCTTCGTCAACGTGTCCATCGGAGGCACCCTGACCTCCTATGCGGCCCCGCCGGTGCTGATGGTGGCCTCGGCCTGGCAATGGGACAGCGGCTTCATGCTCGCGACCTTCGGCTGGAAGGCGGCACTCGCCGTGCTCGTCAACGCCACGGCCGCGACGTGGGCGCTGCGCCGCCATCTGGGCGAAGCGGATGAAGCCGTGGCGGAGGACGCCGGCGCCGGGCGCGTCCCGTGGCCCATCGTGGCCACGCACCTGGTGCTGCTGGCCGGCGTCGTGCTGCTGGCCCACCACCCCGTTGCCTTCCTGGCGCTGTTCCTGCTCTTCCTCGGCTTCGCGCAGGCCTACGAGCGCCACCAGGATCCGCTGCTGGTCAAGGAGGCGCTGCTGGTGGGCTTCTTCCTCGCCGGCCTGGTCGTCCTGGGCGGCCTGCAGCGCTGGTGGCTGCAGCCCCTGGTCGAAGGCCTGCAGCCCCTGGCGCTGTTCTTCGGCGCGCTCGGCCTGACCGCCGTCGCCGACAACGCGGCGCTGACCTACCTGGGCTCGCAGATCGCCGGAATCAGCGACCCGAGCAAGTACCTGCTGGTGGCCGGCGCCGTCGCGGGCGGTGGGCTGACGGTCATTGCCAATGCACCCAACCCTGCTGGCGTGGCCTTGCTGCGGCGTGGCTTCGCCGACCACTCGATAGGTGCCATGGGTTTGATGCTCGGCGCGCTGGGGCCGACGGCCGTCGCGGCAGCGGCGTTCCTGTTGCCGTAAGGCGGCACGCCGCGCGGCGCCCGCGTGAAAGATGGCCGATTGCGGCCGAAGCGGCCAGTGCCCTGCCGCCGGCCGCTGCCGGCCGGGCGATGATGCCGGTCGTGACGCCAGCAGTACCTCCCCGACCACGCCTGTTTTCCATTGCCTGGCCGCTCTTCGTCGAGCTGCTGCTCGGCATAGGTGTCGGCCTCGTCGGCACCGCCCTCGCCGCCCGCGTGTCCGATGCCGCCGGCGCCGCGTTTTCGCTGAGCAACCAGCTGGCGGCGACGCTGTTCATCGTCTTTCGCATCATCGGCGCGGGGATAGGCGTGGTGGTCACGCAGCGCCTGGGGGGTGGGCAGCGCGAAGCGGCCGACCGTGTCGCGCGTGCAGCTCTCGGGGCGAGCACTTGGATCGGAGGCGGCACCGCGCTGGTCGCCCTTCTGGGCGCGGTACCCCTGATGCGGCTGATGAACGCGCCGGCAGAGGTCGAGCCCCTGGCCGTGCCCTTTCTGATGACGCTCGCACCGGCCATGCTGGGCGACGCCTGGAACGCGGCCATGGCTAGCGTGATGCGCGCCCACCTGCGCACCCGCGACACCCTGGCCGTGATCATCGCGATGCACGCGACGCACCTCGTGCTCGCCCTGCTGCTGATGCCGGCCCTTGGCCTACCCGGATTCGCGCTGGCGCTGCTGGCCAGCCGCGCACTCGGCGTGGGCCTGCACCTGTGGCTGTGGAACCTGCGACTGGGGCTGGTGCCCCGGTGGCGCGATTGGTGGCATTCGCCGCGCGCGGAGCTGGCGGCCGTGCTGCACATCGGCCTGCCCGGCGCGGGCGAGAACATCGCCTGGCGGCTGTCGTTCATGGTCAGCGTGGCGGTGGCCTCGGGCCTGGGGGCGCAGGCCCTGGCCACGCAGGCCTACACCTCGCAGCTGATGTCGGTCGTGCTGCTGTTCGGCCTGGCCACGGGGCTGGCAGCCGAAATCCTCGTCGGCCACCTGATCGGCGCCGGCGCGCTGCACGACGCGCACCGCCTGGTCAAGCGGGCGCTGGCGCGCGGACTCGTCATCAGCGTGGTGGTAGCCGCGACGGTCGCGGCCGCCTCTCCATGGCTGCTGGGCGCCTTCACCCACGACCCGGAGATCATCGCGGCCGGCACGACCTTGTTGTGGATCACCGTGCTGCTGGAGCCCGGCCGCACCTTCAACCTGGTGCTCGTCAACGCCTTGCGCGCCGCCGGCGATGCGCGCTATCCGGTGATGGCCGGCACCGCGTCGATGGTCGTCGTCCTGGCCGGCGGCAGCTGGCTGCTGGGCGCCAAGCTGGGCTGGGGCCTGCCGGGCCTGTGGCTGGCCTACACGGCGGACGAGTGGATCCGCGGGCTGCTGATGTGGCGCCGCTGGGCCATGCTGGGCTGGGTTCCGCATGCGCGCGCGGCGCGCGCGAGTCATCGCCCGGCGGCCTGAGCCCAGCGTGCGGAAAAGCACCCGGGCGCACCCGGGCCCTTCGCCCCTCCCCGGTGCTGTTAGTTGTCTTGCGGCCGCCTGCCGCCGGTCTCCATCAGCGCGGGCGCGTCACAGGCGTACTTCACGAACGTGACCAGCTGGTTCTGCAGCACGTTCTGGTACGACAGGTCGTCGGTCCACTCGGTCCACGGACCGCGGTTGTTGCCGAAGACGACGATCGAGTCGTTGCCGGCACCGCTCCAGAAGTTGCCGAAGATGTAGGTCTTCGCGCCCTTCACGACATAGTGGCCGCCCCAGGCCGAATAGGTCGTGCTGTACCAGGTGCCATCGCCGACGAGGCAGATCTGCTGCAGGCCACCGACGTCGTACTGGCCCGCCGCCAGGCCCGCGTGGGCGAACACCGGGGCGGCGATGGCGGCCGCGGCCGTGAGGGTTCGGATGAGTTTCATGTTCAGCTCCCTGTGAAGTGGATCGGGCCTGCGCCCGGCACGGGAATGGCCCCGCGCCCTCGTACAGACGCCGTCGACAGTCAATACCTGACACGCTCGCCGAGGCGGCGGGCCCTAACCCCCTAACTGTGGGGGCTAACCGCTCAGGTTGGGGCGTGCCGAAAGACCAGCCGGGCTTCAGCCGACCTGCTGGTCGATTGCGGCGGCGGAGCCGGTCAGGGCGACCAGCGTGTCGGTGATCAAGGCCGTCGGAATGGCCTCCAGATAGCCGCGCAGACGCCCCTTGGCTTCGAAGCGTTCGCGGAAGCGGGAGGCGAAGAAGTGCTCTTCCATGCGGGGCACGATGCCGCCACCGATGTACACGCCACCGCGCGCGCCGAAGATCAGCGCCACGCTGCCGGCAAAGCTGCCCAGCAGCGAACAGAAGGTGTCCAGGCAGCGTCGGCTGGCTTCGTCCTGTCCGGCCAGGCCTTGCTCCAGGATGCGCTCGGCGGTCCAGGGCTTTTCCACCGCGCTTCCCAGCACCTGGACGACGGCCCGGTGAAGGACGGGCAGTCCGATGCCGGACAGCAACCGCTCGGCCGATACGTGACCGTACTCGGCACGCACCACCTGAAGCAGCTCGGATTCGAAGTCGTCGCCTGGAGCGAGCGTGCTGTGGCCACCCTCGCCGGGCAGCGCCACCCAGCCATGCGCTGTCTGCACCACCCCGGCGACGCCCAAGCCCGTCCCCGGACCGATCACCGCCATGGCACCCTGCGGGACCGGCGTCGCGCCGTGCGCCCTCAGTTGCCCGGGCGCCAGGCGGGGCAGGGACAGCGCCAGCGCCTCGAAGTCGTTGAGCACCTGAAGGCCCTGCAGCGAGAGCGCCTCCCGCAGCGCCTGGCGCGAGAAGCTCCAATGACTGTTGGTGAAGGCCACCTGGTCTCCGACGACGGCCGTCGCGACGGCGATCGCGGCGTAACGCGGGGGACAGTAGCCGCTGCCAAGTGCCTCTCTCAAGCCTTCCAGGTAGGTTTGCGCCGCATCGGCCGGGGTGGGGTAGTCGGGCACGGCCAGCTTGCGCACATGCGCGGGCGAGGCACCCGGGCCGTCGATCCAGCCGAAACGGGCATTGCTGCCACCGATGTCGGCCACCAGGCGGGGATAGGTCGAAGTCACGGAGTCACGGTCATCAGAAGACTGCAAGGCGATTTCCAACCGCCCCGGAACATCGTAAGGTAGCAAAACTACAGCCATTCGGCAAGAAATCGGCGCCAGCCTACCTCGTACGCCACCCATGGACGTAGTGCAAGTACAGCGGCCGCTGGGGCGGCTGGTGCCGAGGCAAAGCAGCTAACATGCCCGGCCATGACGCGAGCCGATCTCGTGGGTCGCCTGCTGGCCTTCATCGCGCGCCTGATCACCGGTGCCCAAGGCCACTGGAAGGGCTGCCCGCCGGAAGCCCTGCAGCGGATCTACTTCGCCAACCACCAAAGCCACCTCGATTGGGTGCTGATCTGGGCCGCCCTGCCCGGCGAGCTTCGGGCCCACACCCGGCCGATCGCCGCGCGGGACTATTGGACCGCCTCCCCCTTCAAGCACTGGCTGACGCGCGAAGTCTTCAACGCGGTCTACGTGAACCGGCAACGCACGGATGAGAACGACGACCCGCTGGAGCCCCTGGTGCAGGCCCTGGCGGCCGGTGACTCGCTGGTGATCTTTCCCGAAGGCACGCGCAGCCACGGTGGCGAGCCGCAAGCATTCAAAAGCGGCCTATTCCACCTCGCCCGCCAGTTCCCGCAGGTGCAGCTGGTGCCGGCCTGGATAGACAACGTGCAGCGGGTGATGCCCAAGGGCGAGGTCGTGCCGGTGCCCATCCTGTGCACCGTGACCTTCGGTGCGCCGCTCTCGCTCGGGCCGGAAGAGGACAAGCGCAGCTTCCTGGAACGGGCGCGCGCCGCGGTGGTCGCACTGCGGCCATTGGTGCTGTGAACATGGGCGCGCCATGCTGAACACCTTGCGCCACCTCGATGCGGAGCAGCAGGTCGCGCTGCTTTTCGTGATCGTCTTCGGCGTGCTGCTGGCCGTCAGCGTGGGCGACCTGCTGCTGAACCTGCAGGATCGCCCGCCCGAATGGGTGCGTCGCCACGATCGCTTCCAGCGAGACCTGCGCGCCATGTGGGTAGGAGCGGTCCTGTTCTGGCTGGCCTGGGTCTCGGGGCCGGTGGGTGCGACGCTGCTGTTCGGCATCGTCTCCTTCCTGGCCCTGCGCGAGTTCATCACGCTCAGCCCGACCCGGCGGGCGGACCACCGCAGCCTCATCGCCGCCTTCTTCATCGTGCTGCCCCTGCAGTACGTGCTCGTGGGCAACCGGAACTTCGACCTCTTCAGCGTCTTCATCCCCGTCTACGTCTTCTTCGCCATCCCCGTGCTGGGCGCGCTGGCCGGCGACCCGGAGCGTTTCCTGGAGCGCAACGCCAGCATCCAGTGGGGGATCATGGTCTGCGTCTACGGTCTGTCCCACGCGCCGGCGCTGCTGCTGCTGAGCTTTCCCGGCGAGCCGAGCGGGCGCGGCGCCTTCCTCGTGTTCTTCCTCGTCATCGTCGCGGTCGTCGCACAGGTCGTGCAGGAGACGGCGAGCCGCTGGCTGCGGCACCGTCCGCTGGCGCGCCAGATCAGCCGCTCGTTCTCGGCTCGGGCCTGGGCCCTGAGCGCGACCGCCGCCGGCGTCGCTGGCGCCCTGCTCTTCTGGATCACGCCTTTCAAGATCGCGCAGGCCCTGGCCATGGGCCTGCTGGCCGGCGGCGCAGGCACGCTGGGCGAGTTCGTGATGAAGGCGCTGAAGAAGGACGTGGGCGTGGCCTACTGGGGCAACCAGGCCGCCGTGACGGGCGCGGTCGGCCTGCTGGACCGCGTCGCGCCTCTGGCCTTCGCAGCCCCGGTGTTCTTCCATTCGGTGCGGTGGTACTTCAAGCTATGACTCGGGTCCTCGGCATCGACCCGGGGCTTCAATGCACCGGCTTCGGCGTCATCGAGCGCGAAGGCAGCCGGCTGCACTACGTGGCCAGCGGCACCATCCGCACCACCGGCGCGGGCGTCGTCCAGGGCGACCTGCCATCGCGCTTGAAGATCATCTTCGATGGCGTGCGCGAGGTGGCCGAGCGCTACCAGCCCAGCGACGCCTCGGTCGAGATCGTGTTCGTCAACGTCAACCCGCAGAGCACGCTGCTGCTGGGCCAGGCGCGCGGCGCGGCGCTCACGGCGCTGGTCACCGCCGGCCTGCCGGTGGCCGAATACACCGCCCTGCAGATGAAGAAGTCGGTCGTCGGCCACGGGCATGCCGCCAAGTCCCAGATCCAGGAGATGGTGATGCGCCTGCTCAACCTGCCCGGCCTGCCCGGCAAGGACGCGGCCGATGCGCTGGGGCTGGCGATCACCCACGCGCACGCGGGCGGATCGTTCGCGGCGATGGCGCAGGTCACCTCGCTGAACCGCCGCACCCATGCGCAGTTCCGCAAGGGCCGGACGTACTGACCGGCCCGCGGCCGGGCTTTTCGGGAAGGGACAGCACCATGTCGCACTCGCCAGTGACCTCGCAGTGGATAGACGTCGACGGCCCCGACGGGCGCTTCGATGCCTACCTGGCCCGGCCGCCTGCCGGACGAGGCCCGGGCCTGCTGCTGCTGCAGGAGATCTTCGGCATCAACGAGCACATCCGGGGCGTGGCGGATCAGTACGCGCTCGACGGTTTCGTCGTGCTCGCGCCAGACCTGTTCTGGCGCCAGGGCCACCGCATCGCACTCGGCTACGAAGGGGCCGACCGCGAGCGGGCCAATGCCTTGAAAAACGCGCTGGCGCCGGAGCAGACCTGGCGCGATCTGAAGGCCTCGCTGTCCACGCTGCGGGCCCGCCCGGAACACAGCGGCCGCACGGGCGCACTGGGCTACTGCCTGGGCGGGCGGCTGGCGTTCAATGCGGCGGCGTCGCTCGGCATCGACGCGGCAGTGGCCTACTACGGCGGCGGCATCCAGGATCAGCTGGCCCTGGCCGAGCAGATTCGCTGCCCGGTCCAGTTCCACTACGGCGAGCTGGACGCGCACATCCCGCCCACGGCCGTCGAAGCGGTGCGACAGGCGATGGCCGACACGGACGCCGAGGTCCACGTCTACCCCGGCGCGGGCCACGGATTCAACTGCTGGGCGCGAGCCGGCTATCACCCCGCCAGCGCCGCCCTGGCGCACGGGCGCACCCTGGCGTTTCTCGCCACGCTGTTCTGAGCTTGGCTGCTCAGCGCACCCGGGTGGCCGCCGGCGGGCGCTCGGCCTGCGCCATGTCCGGCGATTGCGGCGCCAGTTCGGCCTCCCACAACTCGAGGTGAAGGCGCCGGCCGGGCGTCTGCTCGACGTCGGCCACCGCCACGCGCCGCGGCGGGCGCGCCAGCGCGGCCAGCAGCGAGGCCTCCGGCCGACCGGCACCGACGATCAGGATGGGCTGCGGTTGCGCAGAGGGCCGCAGCGGCACGCTGAGCTGGAAGTGGTCGTGCGGCAGCTCGCCGGGGGCGCGCCAGGCCGTCCACTGTGGCGCCAGCTCGCGCCAGGCATAGGCACCGTTGGCCAGCACCGCGCGGTCTTCGCCGAGGACCAGCGGCGCCGCCAGGTCAGCACCGTTCACGCCGGTCTTGGCCCAGTGCTCGCGCACCGCCGGCTTCAGCAGGTCGAAGGCCTGGTCCCAGCCGCGCATGCGGGCCCAGACATCCAGCTGCCGCGGCAGAGGGTGGTGCAGCCAGTGGGCGAGGTCGCCGGCCAGGGTCAAGGCGCCGATCAAGACCGCCTGGGCTGCCAGCGCGGCATACCAGCCGCCCAGGTGGCGTGCCCGGCGCTCGGGCCGCAGCCACAGCACCAGGCCGAGGATCGTGCCGATCAGCACCGGCGCCGCCCAGTTCAGCTCGGCCTGGGCATGCAGCGCCTGCGCGGCTCCGATGGCGGCCAGCGGACCGGCCAGCCAGGCGGCCATCCACGCGGCTTCTCGCCGGGTGGGCTGGCCATCGTCTTCGTGGGAGTTCGCCGTCAAGGGGGCGTCGCCGCGTGCGCGCCAGGCCCACAGCAGCATCCAGGGCACGACGACCGGACCGACCAGCAGCAGCAGCCCACCGAGATAGCCGCCCACGGTCTGCAGCAAGGGCTCCGATTGGGCCCCGACGGTGATCTCGGCCGTGTGGCGCAGCGTGGGCCAGCCGTGGGCCGCGTTCCACGCCAGGTTGGGCAGGATGCAGAGGAAGGCCACCAGCGCCGACAGCGCCAGGCCGCGCGGCAGGCCGAGGCCGCCGGAGCGCCTGCGAGGCACGGTCAACAGCACGCCAAGCGCCGAGATGGCGAAGGCCGCCATCGTGTACTTGGACATCAGGCCCAGCCCACCCCACAGCCCCAGCATCAGCCAGTCGATCCGGCGGCCGTCGCGCCAGGCCCGCCAAAGCGAACGCGCGGCCAGGGACCACATCAGCAGCAGCGGCGCGTCGGTCGTCGCCGCCAGGCCCAGCAGGCCCGCCACGGGCGAGGCGATGAACAGCAGCGCGGCCAGCCACCCGGCGCGCTCCGCGCGGGCGTCCGGCTCGGCGGCCACGTCGGCGGCCACCTCGCCCACCCAGCGGTACAGGACCCAGGCCGTCAGCGGATAGCACAGCATGGCCAGCGCCTTCACGCCCAGCAGGCCGTCCCCCAGCAGGGCGGTCGACAGGGCGATGATCCCGGCGATCATCGGCGGCTTGGAGTAGTAGCCCCAATCGAGCGCCTGCGACCAGGCCCAGTACTGCGCCTCGTCCACGTGCAGGCCGGCACCGACATGCACCACCGTCCAGGCGCGCCAGACCGTGAGCCCGAGCAGCAGCAGGGCCAGAGCACGACCGGCGCTCGAGGCCTCCCAGCCGAGGCTCGGCCGGGCCGACCGCTCAGGCCGGTCGGGCCTCCAACTGCGGGACGTTTCGCAACGCGTGCCGGGTTTCATGCATGTCTTCCTTCTTTTTCGCGCCGGTCACCGTCTCACGGCAGGGCGCGTTCCTCCCCGCCGAGCGCCTTGTACAGGGCCAGGCGGTTGAGCAGTTCGCCCAGCCGCGCCAGGACCAGGGCCTGGTCGGCAGCGGCCAGCGAACGCTCGCTGTCCAGCAACTCGATGAGATTGGCGGCGCCCGACTCGTAGCGCAAGCGCGTCAGGCGCAAACGCTCGCGTTCGCCGGCCTGCAGTTGCTGCTGCGCCACGGCCTGGTCCCGCCAGGTGGCCTGGGCAACCAGCGCGTCGGCCGCCTCGCGGAACGCGGTCTGGATCGCCTTCTCGTACTGGGCGACCGCGATGTCGCGACCGAGCTTCGCGCTTTCGAGATTCGCCTGGTTGCGGCCGGCGTCGAAGATGGCCATCGCCGCGTTGGCGCCAAGCGTCCAGGCGAAGGTGCCGGAGTTGACCAGGCCTGACAAGGTGTCGCTCACCACGCCCGCGCTGCCGCTGAGCAGAATGCGCGGGAAGAACGCCGCCCGGGCCGCGCCGATGTTGGCGTTGGCCCCGATCAGCGCCTGCTCGGCCTGGATCACGTCCGGGCGCCGCAGCAACAGGTCGGACGACGCCCCGGCCGGCACCCCGGCCAGCGCCTCGGGATCGAGAGAGCCGGCCGGATGGAAGCGCTGCCCCTGCGCCGCAGCGCCCTGGCCTTGCGGCTCGCCCACCAGCAGCGCCAAGGCATTGGCATCCTGGGCCGACTGGCGCTCGAACTGGGCCACGCTGGCGCGCGACTGCGCCAGCAGGCCGCGGGTGCCGTGGAGCTCGATGTCGGACGCCGCGCCGACCTGCACCCGCAGCTCCGTGAGCTTCAGCGTCTGCTCGCGGCTGGCCAGCGTCTGTTTCGCCAGGGCCAGCTGTTCCTGGTCGGCCGCCAAGGTGAACCAGGTCGCAGCCACCTGCGTGACCAGCGCCAGGCGGGCGGCCCGCGCGGCGGCCTCGGTGGCCAGGACGTTGGCCGACGCCGCATCGCTCAGGCTGCGCACGCGGCCGAACAGGTCGACCTCGTAGCTGCTGACCTGCAGGCCGGCCTGCAGGGTGGTGGTCTCTTCGCCGCTCACGACGCTGGGCGCGCGGTTGGCCGCGAAGGCCGCCTGCACGGTGGGCCAGCGGTCCGCATCGGTCAGGCGCAAGGCCGCGCGGGCACGCTCCACGTTGAGCAGCGCGACGCGCAGGTCGCGGTTGTTCTGCAGGGCCTGGGTGACGAGCGTTCGCAGGCGCTCGTCGCGCAGCAGCTCGTTGACGCCCGGCAAGGCAGCGTCACTGGCCGCCGCACCGGCCGGCAGCTGGGCCGGCACCGGCAGCGCCGGGCGCTGGTAGTCGGGGGCCAGGTTCATGCAGCCGGCCAGCAGCGCCACGGACAGCAGCGGGCCCGCCGCCAGGGCACGGGTGTTCAAGGCAAGGCGGCTCATCAGTGGCCCTCCAGCTTCTTCTTCAGCTCTTCCTCGTCGGCCGACAGCGCGCCCGAGGAGATGGCCGTCGCATGGTGTGTCTCGTGGCCACCCGGGAACAGGCGCCGGATGACGACGAAGAACACCGGCACCAGCAGCACCGCCAGGGCCGTGGCGGTCAGCATGCCGCCCATCACCCCGGTGCCGATGGCCCGCTGGCTGGCCGAGCCCGCGCCGGTCGCGGTGGCCAGCGGCAGCACGCCCAGGATGAAGGCGAACGAGGTCATCAGGATCGGCCGGAAGCGCAGGTGGCAGGCCTCCAGCGTCGCCAGCAGCAGGCTCTTGCCCTCGGCCTGCAGGTCCTTGGCGAACTCGATGATCAGGATCGCGTTCTTCGCCGACAGGCCGATGATGGTGATCAGCCCGACCTTGAAGTAGACGTCGTTCGGCATGTCACGCAGCCACACGCCGGCCAGCGAGCCGACCACGCCCAGCGGCACGACCATCAGCACCGCCACCGGGATGCTCCAGCTCTCGTAAAGCGCCGACAGGCACAGGAACACCGCGAGCATCGAGAAAGCCAGCAGGATGGTGGCCTGGGCGCCCGAGATCTTTTCCTCTCTCGACTGGCCGGTCCACTCGTAGCCGAAGCCGGGCGGCAGCTGGGACGCGAGCTTCTCCATCTCGGCCATGGCCTCGCCGGTGGAGATGCCGGGCGCCGCGTCGCCGGCGAGCTTCATCGCCGGATAGCCGTTGTAGCGCACGGTCTGCAGCGGCCCCTCGACCCATCGCGTGGTGGCGAAGGCCGAGAACGGCACCTGCTGGCCCTTGCCGTTGGGCACGTACAGCTTGAGGATGTCCTCCGGCTGCATGCGCGCCGCGGCCTCGGCCTGCACGATCACCCGCTGCAGGCGGCCGGCGTTCGGGAAGTCGTTGACGTAGGTCGAGCCGAGCGAAGTGGCCAGCACCGAGCCGATGGCATCGAAGCCCACGCCCAGCGCTGCCGCCCGTTCACGGTCGACGTCGAGCTGCAGCTGGGGTGCGTCCTCCAGCCCGTCGGGTCGAACGCCCTGCAGCAGCTTGCTCTGCGAAGCCATGCCCAGCAGCTGGTTGCGCGCGGCCACCAGCGCCGCGTGGCCATTGCCTCCGCGATCCTGCAGGCGGAAGTTGAAGCCGGTCGCGGTGCCGAGCTCGGGGATGGGCGGCGGCGAGAGCGGGAAGATGAAGGCATCGCGGATGCCCATCAGCGCGCCGAAGGCCTTGCCCGCCAGCGTCTGCGCGCTGTGCTCCTTGCCCTTGCGCTCGTCCCAGGGCTTGAGCGGCACGAAGGCCAGGCCGGCGTTCTGGCCGGAGCCGCTGAACGAGAAGCCGAGCACGCCAACGACCTTGTCGACTTCGGGCTGCTTGAGGAAGAAGCTCTCGACCTGCTGCATCACCGCCTCGGTGCGGGTCTGCGAGGCGCCCGGCGGCAGCTGCACGTTGACGATCAGGTAGCCCTGGTCCTCGTTGGGCAGGAAGGAGGTCGGCAGGCGGTTGTACATCAGCACGACCGCGCCGATGATCGCCGCGTAAAGCGCGAGGAACCACGCGGCCCGCGGCAGGATGCGCGCGACCACCGATTCGTAGCCCTTGGCTGTGCGCTTGAAGCCGCGGTTGAACCAGCCGAAGAAGCCCTTCTTTTCGTGGTGATCCGCCGGCACGGGCTTGAGCAGCGTGGCGCACAGCGCGGGCGTGAGCGAAAGCGCCATGAAGGCCGAGAACAGCATCGAGGACGCCATCGACAGCGAGAACTGGCGGTAGATGTTGCCCACCGAGCCGCTGAAGAACGCCATCGGCACGAACACCGACACCAGCACCACCGTGATGCCGACGATGGCACCCGTGATCTGGCCCATCGCCTTCTTGGTGGCCTCGCGGGGCGACAGGCCCTCCTCGGACATGATCCGCTCGACGTTCTCGACGACCACGATCGCGTCGTCGACCAGGATGCCGATGGCCAGCACCATGCCGAACAACGTCAGCACGTTGATCGAGAAGCCGAGCGCGAGCATGACCGCGAAGGTGCCGGTCAGCGCCACCGGCACCACGATGGTCGGGATCAGCGTGTAGCGGATGTTCTGCAGGAACACCAGCATCACCACGAACACCAGCGCGATCGCCTCGACCAGCGTCTTGACGACCTCCTCGATCGAGATGCGGACGAACTTGGAGCTGTCGTAGGGGACGTCGTAGCCCACGCCCTCGGGCATGTACTGCTGCAGCTCGCCCATGCGCTTCTTGATCGCATCGGCCGTGGCCAGCGCGTTGCCGGCGGGCGCGAGCTGCACGCCGATGCCGTTGGCGGTCACGCCATTCAGGCGCGCCGAGCTGACATACGCCTGGCCCCCGAGCTCGAGCCGCGCAACGTCCTTCAGGCGCACCGAAGAACCATCGGTGTTGGTGCGCAGCAGGATGTTGCCGAACTGCTCCACCGTGCCCAGCTGGCCGTTCACGTTGATGGTGGCGTACATCGTCTGGCCCTGCGCCGCCGGCAGGCCGCCGATGGTGCCGGCCGAGACCTGCAGGTTCTGCGCGCGGATGGCGCTGTTGACGTCGGCCGTCGACAGGCCGTAGCCCACCAGCTTGGCCGGGTCCACCCATACCCGCATGGCGCGCTCGGTACCGAACAGCACGGCCTGGCCGACGCCCGGCACGCGCAGCAGCTCGGGCACGATGTTGCGTGCCGCGTAGTCGCCCAGCGCCACCGGGTCGTAGGCCGGGTTCTTGGACGACAGCATCACGAACAGGAGGAAGTTCGAGCGCGCCTTGTCGATGCGCACGCCCTGCTGCGTGACGACCGCCGGCAGCCTCGGCGCGGCGCGCGAGAGGCGGTTCTGCACCTCGATCTGGGCGATCGAGACATCCGTGCCCGGCTCGAAGGTGACGGTGATCGTGCCGGCGCCGGTGGCATCGGCGCTGGATTCCATGTAGATCAGGCCCGGCGCGCCGTTGAGCTCCTGCTCGATGACGGAGAGCACCGAGTCCTCGAGCACCTTGGCCGAAGCGCCCGGGTAGGCGGTGGTGATGACGATGGCCGGTGGCGCGACGCTGGGGTACTGCGCCACCGGCAGGCGCGTGATCGCCGCCGCCCCGATGACGACGATGAACAGCGCGATGACCCACGCGAAGATGGGCCGGTCGATGAAGAAGCGGGAGTTCATGGCGTGGCGACTCCCGGCTTCAGCGGCTGGCCGCCGAGGCTGGCCGCCGCGCCCGACGCCGCCGGTGCGGCGCCAGCCGGCACGCTGGCGGCTGCGCTGGCCGGTGGTGTCCACGGCACCGGCTGCACCGGCGCCTTCGGGCGGATCTTCTGGAAGCCGTCGACCACCACCTGTTCGCCGGCCTTCAGACCGTTCAGCACGACCCACTGGCTGCCCTGCGTGCCGCCCAGCTGCACCGGCCGCGGCGCCACCTGGTTGTCGGCTCCGACCACCATCACCGTGTCGCCGCTGGCGCCGCGGGTGACGGCCTGCTGCGGCAGCAGGATCGCGCCGCTCGTCTGGGCCTGGTCGACCTTGACCTTCACGTACAGCCCGGGCAGCAGATCGCCCTTGGGGTTGGGCACCTCGGCACGGACCGTCACCTGCCCGCTCGTCGGGTCGACGCTCAGGTCGGAGAAGAGCAGCCTGGCAGGCTGCGCGTATTCGGTGCCGTCCTCCATCACGAGGCGGGCCCGGGCGCCGGTGGCGGACTGCAGCTTGCCGGTCTCGAAGGCGCGCTTCAGGCGCAGGGCCTCGGTCGCCGACTGGGTGATGTTGACGTAGAGCTTGTCGGTCTGCTGGACGGTGGCCAGCAGCGTCGCCTCGGCCTGGCTGACCAGGGCGCCCTCGGTGACCTGCGCGCGGCCGATCCGGCCGGCAATGGGTGCCTCGACCTTGGCGTACTCCACGTTCAGCCGGGCCTGCGCGACGGCCGCTTTGGCGGCGGCCACGTCGGCCACCGCCTGCTTCTGTGCCGCCTGGGTCGCGACCCAATCCTGCTGGCTGATCGCGCGCGCCTCGGCCAGCGGCCGGTTGCGCTCCAGCAGGGCCTGGGCCTGGGCCAGCCCCGCCTCGGCCTTGGCCTGGGTGGCGACGGCGCTGTCCAGCGCGGCGCGGTAGGCTGAATCATCGACCTGGAACAGGCTTTGGCCGGCCTTGACGAGGCTGCCCTCTTCGAACAGGCGCTTCTTCACCACGCCAGTCACGCGGGCCCGCACCTGCGCGATGCGCCAGGCCTCCAGCCGGCCCGGCAGTTCGGTAGCGATCGTCACGGTCGACGGTTGCACGGTCACCACGCCCACCTGCGCAGGCGGCATGCCGCCGCCAGGACCGCCTGGCGCGTTGGCGCCGCCTCGGCCGCAAGCCACGAGCGCGGCCGCCGACAGGAGGGACAGGGCCGCCAGGCCCAGCGAGCGCCGCAGCGCAGAAAGAGGAACAGGCATGGCGACAGGGTTCATGGAGATCCTGGGGCGACGAACAAGGACGGCGACCTTCGACAACAAGGTCGGGCGGCGCTGGGGGCCTGGTGACAGGGGAAGGCCGCGCTCAGTCGGGCCTGATGCAAAGCCCGCGGAGCTGTGAAGGCGGCGAAGTATACATACAATCGCGTATGTATGTTGCCACACCCCTGCTGCCAACGTCGTGTCAGCAGGGCGGCATTCGAGTAGTCGCCGCGGTGGTCGATCGACCCAGCGGCGGGAAATTTGCCGTGGATCAGTGCACCGCTGCCCGCTTGGGGTTTTTATAAGTCCCGGCGGCCCTACCATCCGGATCACTTCTCACCCAATGACTGCGCCTGCCTGACATGGTCCGCCGTACCAAAGCCGAAGCGGAGGCCACCCGCCACCAGATCCTCGACGCCGCGGAACGCGAGTTCCTGGCCCGGGGCGTGGCCCACACGCGCCTGCAGGACGTGGCCACCGCGGCCGGCGTGACACGCGGCGCCATCTACTGGCACTTCGCCGACAAGGCGGCCTTGTTCAACGCGATGATGGAGCGGGCCTGCCTGCCCTGCGAGGCAGCCGATGGCTGTGACGAGGCCGGCTGCGGCGATCCCCTGGCCCAGCTTGCGGCCAAGGCCATGCGGCCGCTACGGGCCCTGGCGGAGAACGAACAGGTGCAACGCGCCTTCCGAATCGCCATGCACCAGACCGAATACACCGACGAGCTCGCCGCGGTGCAGGCGCGATACATCGAGGGCATCACCGAGTTCCAGCAGGAGCTGTCCGAAGTGCTCTCCCGCGCCGAGAGCGCCGGCTTGTTGCGCGATGGCCTGTCGCTCGGCACCGCCGCGCTGGGCCTGTACGCGCTCGTGGACGGCCTGATGCACCACTGGACGCTGCAGCCCGGCGGCTTCGATCTGGTCGGGTGCGGCGAGGCCGCCGTGAAGGCCTACCTCGACGGCCTGCGCACTACAGTAGCAGCGCGAGCCGTTCCAGCACCAGCACCGCCAGCGCACCGATCCCCGCCAGTACGGTCCATTTGACGATCACCAGCCCGCGCCGGCGCCAGACCGGATTGCGGGTGGCGACGTAGGTGGCCAGACACATCAGGCCGGCCAGCAGCAGCAGGCCGAAAAGCAGGCGGAAGATCATCATCTGGTCAGGTTTGCGATCGAGCCGACGGCGTGAGGGATCGCCGCAGGGCCGCCCCAAGGCGATCGCTCCCCCTCGGGGGGATCGGCGCCGCAGGCGACGCAGGGGGCTGGATCACCACGCCGGCGCCAGCTCGGCGAAGCCCGCCGGCGCGGTCGCCTCGTCCTCGAAGCTCACGTACTCGTAGGCGCTGCCGTCGGCCAGCAACTGGCGCAGCAGCTTGTTGTTCAGCGCGTGGCCGCCGCGATAAGAGGTGTAGGCGGCGAGCAATGGGGCGCCCGCGATGTAGAGGTCGCCGATCGCATCGAGGATCTTGTGCTTGGCGATCTCGTCGTCGTAGCGCAGGCCGTCGCTGTTGAGCACGCGGTAGTCGTCGATCACGATCGCGTTGTCCATGCTGCCGCCCAGCGTCAGGCCGCGTGATCGCATGGCCTCGACGTCGCGGGTGAAGCCGAAGGTGCGGGCGCGGGCGATCTCCTGCTTGTAGCGGCCAGAACCCATGTCGAAGGTGACCTCCTGCCCGGTGGCATCGACCGCCGGGTGGTTGAAGTCGATCTGGAAGGTCAGCTTGAAGCCGTGGTAGGGCTCCAGCCGCGCCCACAGCAGCCTTTCACCCTCGCCCTCGCGCACCTCCACCGTCTTCTTGACCTTGAGGAAGCGCTTGGGTGCGTTCTGCAGTTCGATGCCGGCGCTTTGCAGCAGGAAGACGAAGCTGGCCGACGAGCCGTCGAGGATGGGCACTTCATCGGCCGTGATGTCGACGTACAGGTTGTCCAGCCCCAGGCCCGCGCAGGCCGACATCAAATGCTCGATGGTCTGCACCTTGGGGCCGCCGGGCTGGCCGCCGGGCGAGATGGTGGAGGCCATGCGGGTTTCGCTCACCGAATCGAAGCGCACCGGGATGTCGACCGGCGCGGGCAAGTCGACGCGGCGGAAGACGATGCCGGTGTTCGGCGCCGCCGGGCGCAGGGTGAGCTCGACCTTCTGGCCGCTGTGCAACCCGACGCCGACGGCGCGGGTGATGGATTTGAGGGTGCGTTGCTTCAGCATGGGGCAACGCGCATTGTCCCTCAGGGCCTTTCGCCGCGTTGTAAAGGCAGGTCAAGCCGGACGCACGTGCCCCGTCCCGGCGAGCTGTCGATCGTCAGCCGCCCGCCCAGCCGGGCAGCGCGTTGCACGAGGTGACGCAGCCCGCGTCCGCTCTCGGCCGCAGCGGCCTGGAAGCCCCGCCCGTCGTCCTCGATCAGCACCTGCACCTGCTCGGCGTCGTGGCCGGTGGCGATGCGCACCGTGCGGGCGCCGGCGTGCTTGAGCACGTTCGTCAGCACCTCCTGGAAGATGCGCAGGATCTGCAACGCATCGGGCGGGTTCAGCCAGGGCAACGGCGGCAGATCGTCGACCTCCCAGCGCATGGCGAGCCCGGCGGCCTCGAGCCGGCGCCCGAGGCGGTGTCGCAACGAGGCCAGCAACGTGACCAGGTCGTGCTCGATGGGCTCCAGCGAATCGATCACCAGCCTGAGGTCGTCGACGCACTCGCGCAGCAGGGCGGCCAGGGCATCCTGCTGCAGCATGCCCTGCTCGGCCAGCACCAGCGATGACATCAGCGTCGAGCCGAGGCCGTCGTGCATGTCGCGCATCAGGCGCTGTCGCTCGATCAGCAGGGCCTGGTCCCGCTCCACCTCGCGCAGGCGCTCGTGCTTGACGCGCAACTCCGCCTCGCGCGCGGCGAGTCGCTCCTCCAGCCCGGCGTTGACCCTCTCGACCTGCTCCATCGCCGCCGCGTAGCGTTGCTGCACGGCAAAGAGAAAAGACAGCAGCACCAGCACGATGGCGAACGGCAGCACGTAGACGGATTCGACCGACACCAATCCCGCGATCAACAGCAGGTCGTGCGCCCCCAGCAGCTCGGACAACCAAAGCACGGCCACGATGACGCGGAACTCGATCGCGCCGCCGCGCCAGGCCACCACCGTCAGCCAACCGGTGACGACCAGGGCCACGATCGCGTTGACCAAGTGCTGCTGCACCAGCGAAGACAGCAACGAACCCGGCACCGGCATGGTCAGCAGCGACATCGCCACCACGAACACGACCAGCGCCCGCTCGACCCGCGGGTAGCTGCGCGCGTCGAAGCGGAAGGCGAACAGGTAGATCAGCATCATCACCCACGACAGCGAGGCGTTGGTGGCCCACCAGAACCAGCGGTAGGCCACCGGATCCGCCGGCATGTCGATGACGTAGTGCAGGCTGCGCAGGGTCCACACCACCGAGCTGAAGAAGAACAGCAGGTAGGCCTGCTCGTGCCTTCGTCGCAGCCAGTACAGCAGCGCGAACAGGCCCAGCGCGAGGAAGGTGAGCGAACCCACCTCGGGCACGGTCAGCTGCAACGCGCGGCGCCAGCTGTCCCTGCTCGCGAGGATCTCGCGCGGGCCGACAGCGATGCGCGAGACGCGGTGCTGGCCCGTGTCGTAACGCACCAGGCCCACGGCGAGGCGCAAGGTGGCGCCCGCAGGCGGCGCCGCCCCCAGGTCGACGAACACGGGCCGGTTCCACTGCTCGCGCCAGCGTTCGGAGCCGTCCCATTTCAGCTTCCACTGCGAGCCGTCGTGCTCTATCACCTGCACCGCTCCGCCGGTGATGCGGGGCACGTACAGCGCCAGCGCGCCTTCGACGCCGGGCGGCACGACGTAGTCGACTCGGTACCACCACACCTTCAGCGGCAGCGGCGCGGCCATGGCGGGCAGATCCGGCCGCGGAGCCTCGTGCAGTGGCAGGGCGACGCCATGCCAGGCCGCGGCATCGTCGGGCTCCGGCGCGTCGACCTGTGGCCGGGGCCGGCCGTCCTCTTGCAGCAGGCTGGGGTTGAAGGGCCGCGAATGCAGCAGCGCCTTGTCGTAGTAGTGCGCTGCACTGGCCTGGCGATCCAGGGACAGGCTGGACCGGGCCAGCAGGCCCAGGGCGGCGGCCAGGACGGCCAGCACGACCAGGGCCCAGCCCGCCCTCGCCCGCAGTTGCCTGGCCCGCTCGGCCCGCCCGCCGGGGGATCCCGCAGGCCGGCCATCGACGCCCAGGTCAGTCACGCACCAACCCGAGCTTTCGGGCCTCGTAGATGGCCTCGGTCTTCGAGTGCACCTGCAGCTTGCGGTAGCTGCGTTTCACGTAGGTCATCACGGTGTGGCGAGAAACACCCAGCATGCGGGCGATCTCCTCGAAGCTGAAACCCTTGGCGGAATAGGTCAGCACCTGCCGCTCCTGCGGCGACAGCAGCGCGTCAGCGTCCGGCGAAGGCGCCGGCTCGGGGGCCAGTCGCAGCAGCAGCTGGCGGGCGATCACCGGGCTGATGGGGCTGCCGCCGGCGTGCAAGGTCCGGATCTGCTCGGCCAGGTCCGCCGGATGGGTGTCCTTCAGCAGGTAGCCGGTGGCGCCCGCCTCCAGCGAGGCCATCACGTGCGGCTCGTCGCCGAAGACGCTGACCACCATCACGTCGGTGGCCGGCTGGTGGACGTGGGCGTAGCGGATCAGCTCTATGCCGCTGCCGCTGGGCAGGCCCAGGTCGACCAGCACCACGTCGGGCTTGAGCTCGCGCAGCAGCAGCAGCCCCTGTGGAAGGTCGGCCGCGGTGCCGACCAGGCGCAAGTCGGGCGCCGCGCCTATCACGGCGGCAAAGGCGGCGCGGAAGCGCTCGTCGTCCTCCACGATCAGCACGGAGACGGTTTCCATGGTGTCGCGGCCTCCCCGACCGGATCTTTCAGGCGTCCCAGGGCAGCATGAGCGCGAGGTACAGCAACTGCTCGAACTCGGGCTGGAAGCGCCGGACGATGTCGTCCGGGTCGGGGCACAGCAGGCTGTCGGTGATGAGGCCGAACTGCACCCCGCCGGCGTAGCTCAGGATGCTCACGCCCACGCCGATGTCGCCGCTTTGCGGCACCCAGAACATCACCTGCTTGACGGTGCGCCCGCAGAACTTCAACGGCTCGGGCGGACCGGGCACGTTCGTCATCACGGCCGTGGCCTTCTTGGCGAACAGGTTCAGCAGGGCCGACTGCATGGGCTTGATCAGCAGGCCGGCCACCGCCAGCATCGCGAAAGCCATCACCGGCTGGTAGCCGCCCTTCAGTTCATTCATGCGCGCGCGCACCGCGCCCAGGCGCTCGATCGGGTTGGCGATGCCTACCGGCAGCACCAGCGGCACGAGGCCGAAGCGGTTGCCGAGCTTCCAGGCCTGGTCCAGCGGGCGCAGGTTCACCGGCACCATGGCGCGGATCTCCTTGCCTTCGGGATCGTCCCCGTGGGCGCGGAGGTAATCGCCGATGGCACCGGCCACGCACGTCAGCAGGACGTCGTTGATGGACGCGCCGAAGGCCTGGGCCACCACCTTGACCTCGGCCAGCGGCAGCGGCTCGCCCCACGCGACGCGCTTGCCGGGCGTCGCGCGGCCCTTGAGACGCGTGGGCGAATCGTCGGCCATCAGCGCCATGGCCGCGGCATCGCTGAGCACCTGGTAGCCGACGCGAGCCACGTCCATGCCACCGGCCAGGGGCTGCACCGGGTTGGCCATCAGCTCAACCGACTTCGCCATGCCCTCGCCCGTCAGGCCGATGGCCTTGATGGTCAGGTCCGTGACAGGCTTGAGCAGCGACTCGGTGAACCAGTCGGTCTCCGTGTCTTCGCCATTGGAGCGGGGCTTGCGCGCCGGCGGCGGCTTGCCTCCGTCGGTGATCGACAGCATCACCGAGATCAGCGCGATGCCATCGCCGATGCAGTGGTGGACCCGGGTGATGATGGCGCTGCGACCCGCCTCCATGGTCTCGACCAGGCGCAGCTCCCACAGCGGACGGCCGGCATCGAGCGGGGTGGCGGCCAGCTCGCCAACGCGGGCCTTCAGCGCCTCCAGCGGAGCCTGGCCCGGCGGCACGTCGAGCTCCTCGGCGACGACGTGGTCCGTGATGTCGAAACTGCCGTCCTCCACCCAGTTGGCACCCATGGCGTCCTCGACCACCTTCTGGCGGAAGCGGTCGTACAGCAGCAGGCTGCCTTCGACCCGGCGGCGCAGGTCATCGAGTGTCATCGACGGCTCGACCAGCCACACCCCGATGATCATCATCAGGTTGGCATCGGTGTCCATCCGCAGCCAGGCGGTGTCGACCCTCGACATGCGCTCGGACGTGACGGAAGCGAGGTCGGGCATGTGGGTGGCTCCCTCTAGATTCAGGCTTTGTCGGGCGTTGACGATGCTGGGTAACATGCCGCCCGTCAATCAGACTTTACCCAGCGGAGTGTGCGCCATGGCAGACCTCAAGGCCCGATTCGAGACCGCCGTCGCTGACAGCAAACAGTTGCCGGAAAAGCCCGACAACATGACGCTGCTCAAGATCTACGCCCTGTACAAGCAGGCCACGGCCGGCGACGTGGAAGGCAAGCGCCCCGGCTTCACCGACATGGTCGGACGCGCCAAGTGGGACGCCTGGAACGAGATCAAGGGCCAGTCGGCCGATGAAGCCATGCAGGGCTACATCGATCTCATCGAATCATTGAAATAGGGCCCCCACGGCCCCTTGCCAGGGGCCTGCCCCCCGAGATGCTATGGGGGAGGACCGCCTGCATCGGTATGCCCGTTGGTCTAAAACGGGCGTTCCGTGGTCTTCCATCTAGCGTGAAGGAGGTCGGCAATGAACGCGACGCAA
>NZ_JBPZHD010000013.1:0-239636 GCF_051857595.1 Ideonella flava | reverse complement strand
CCTCCGCCCCTTCCCGCCAGCGGGAAGGGGAACCCCAACGACGTCCCCTACAGCGCACCCGCCGTGACGGAGAAGCTTGACAAACGCTTCCCCATAGAAGGGGGCTCGCGCAGCGGACCGGCAAAGCCGGATCCGCGCACGCCCTGGTAGGAGGCGGCGCTGAAGCGCGCCTGGAGGACTGCTAACGCGGGGACTGAGCGAGTGTGCGGTCTCTATGATGGCGCGCAATGGGAGGCGGGCGGTGAAGGTACTGGTGTTGGGGGGGTACGGGAATTTCGGGGCGCGGATCGTGCGGGCGCTGGCGGGGGAAGCGGCCATGGAGCTGTCCATCGGAGGGCGTGACGGACGGCGGGCGGGGGAGATGGCGGAAACGGTCGGCGGGGGGGCCCGGGGATGGGCGGTCGATGCTTCGCGGGCGGACTTCGAGCAGGGGTTGCGCGAGCGGGGCATAGGGCTGGTGGTGCACACCGCGGGGCCGTTCCAGCAGCAAGGCTACGGGGTCGCGCGGGCCGCGGCGGCGGCCGGGGCGCACTATGTGGACCTGGCGGATGGCCGGCGCTTCGTCTGTGACTTTCCGGCCGCGCTGGACGAGGACTTCCGCCGGGCCGGGAGGGTCGCGGTCAGCGGGGCGAGCACGGTGCCGGCCTTGTCCTCCGCTGTGGTCGAGCAGCTGGGCGCCGGCTGGCAGCACATCGACAGCATCGATTGCTGCATCGCGCCGGCGCAGACCGCCCCGCGCGGCGAAGCGACGATGGCAGCGGTGCTGGGCTATTGCGGGGCGCCGATCGAGGTCTGGTCGGGCGGCCGCTGGCAGGCGCATCGCGGCTGGGCGCGGCCGGCGCCGGTGCACTTCGCGCGGCTCGCGCCGCGGCTGGGGGCCCTGTGCGACATCCCCGACCTGGAAATCTTTCCTGCGCGCTATCGCGTGCGGCGGCGCGTGCACTTCCGTGCGGCGCTGGAGGTCGGCGCGGCGCAGAGGGCCTTCGCGGCGCTGGCCGGGCTGCGGGCCGCCGGACTGGTGCGCCGGCCGGAGCGGCTGGCGCCGCTGCTGACCCGCTGGGCGCCGTGGCTGGACCGCTTCGGGAGCCCGCTCGGCGGCATGGTGCTGCGCCTGGCAGGCGTCGATGCCGCCGGTGCGCCCGCGCACCGCGCGTGGCACATTGCCGCCGACCACGACCATGGCCCCGAGATCCCCTGCATGGCCGCCATCCTGCTGGCGCGCCGGCTGGCCGCCGGCCGGGGCCCTGCGCCGGGCGCCCACACCGCGGTGGGCCTGCTGCCGCTGGACGCTTTCGCGCCGGAGTTCGAACGCTGGGGCATGCAGACCGAGGTGATCGAGGAGGCAGCGGCCTGATGGCGCATCGACGATTCGTCTTCCCCATGCCGGCGCCCGAGGAACAGGTCTTCGATGCCTTCCACCATCACCACTGGCGCTTGCGCTGGGACTCGCTGGTGCGCTCGACCACCGTCGTGGGCGGCGCGCCCTGCCCTTACGTGGGCGCGGTGACCGAGAACGCGGGCGCCGGCGGCCTGCGGGCCTTGTCGATGCGCACTCGCTTCGTCAGCTACGACCGGCCCCGGCTGGCCGCGGCGGCCATGCTGGGGCGCTCGTTTCCCTTCCGGCGCTGGGCGGCATCGATGCGGCACGATCCCGACGGCGAAGGCCGCTCGCTGCTCTTCTACACCTACACCTTCGAAGCCGGGCCACCGGGCCTGCGCTGGCTGTTCGAGCCGGTCGTCGCGTGGATCTTCGACCACCAGACCCGCCGCCGCTTCGCGCGCCTGCAGGCCTTCCTGGCCGCGCACGGCGCCGACGTGGCGCAGTGGCAGGCCTCGGCCCGGTAGCCGCGCGATTCACGGCAGGAGCACGCTGCACCCGGTGGTCTGCCGCGCCTCGAGCTCGCGGTGCGCGCGTGCCACCTCGGCCAGCGGATAGCGCTGGTCGATGGGGATCTTGACGGCCCCCGACAGGACCACCTCGAACAGCTCGTCGGCCATGGCTTGCGTCCGCTCGCGCGTGGCGATGTGGGTGAACAGCGTGGGGCGGGTCACGTACAGCGAACCCTTGGACGCGAGCACGCCGATGTCCAGCGGCGGCGCCTTGCCCGAGGCGTTGCCGAAGTTGGCCAGCAGGCCGAAGGGCCGCAGGCAATCCAGCGACTTGACGAAGGTGTCCGCACCGACGGAGTCGTAGACGACCTTCACGCCGGCGCCGCTCGTGATCTCCTTGACCCTGGCGACGAAGTCCTCGCGCCGGTAGTTGATGACGTGGGCCGCGCCGTGCTCGCGCGCCATGGCGCATTTCTCGTCGCTGCCCGCGGTGCCGATGAGCTGCAGGCCGAGCGCGCGCGCCCACTGGCAGGCGATGAGGCCCACGCCGCCGGCCGCGGCATGGAACAGCACGTGGTCGCCGGCCTGCAGGCCGCCGGCCGGCAAGGTCTGGCGCAGCAGGTACTGCGCGGTCAGGCCCTTGAGCATCATCGCGGCGCCGGTGGCGAAGTCGATGCCCTCCGGCAGCCGGACCACGCACTTCGCCGGCATCAGGCGGCGCTCGCAGTAGCTGCCGGGCGGGCCGCTGGCGTAGGCCGCGCGGTCGCCCACCGCCAGGTGCGACACGCCTTCCCCCACCGCCTCGATGACGCCCGAGCCTTCCATGCCCAGCGACAGCGGCAGCGCGTTCGGGTACAGGCCGGTGCGCTGGTAGATGTCGATGAAGTTCAGCCCGATCGCCTCGTGCCGGATGCGGATCTCGCCCGGGCCGGGCTCGCCTACAGGCAGGTCGACGAGCTGCATCTGCTCGGGTCCGCCGAAGGCGGCGATCTGGACGGCGCGACTGGACTGCGGCATGGCAGGACTCCTCGTGTCTTGTGGGGGTTCGGCGCGGATTCGCGCCCGTGGGCTATCGTGCCACCCTTTGCCCTGCCCCACCCGCGACGATGAAACCCCATGTGCTCACGCCTCGCCTGGCGTTTCTGCTGACGCTGCCGCCGCTGCTGTGGGCGGGCAACGCGGTGGTCGGCCGGCTGGCGGTGGGCATGGTGCCGCCCATCGCGCTGAACTTCGTGCGCTGGGCGCTCGCCTTCGTCCTGCTGTGGCCGCTCGGCCGCCGGGCGCTGGCGGATCGCGCTACGCTGGCCGAGCGCTGGCCTCACCTGGCGCTGCTGGGCCTGCTCGGCATGGGCAGCTACAACGCGTTGCAGTACCTGGCGCTGCACAGCTCGACGCCACTGAACGTGACCCTCATCGCCGCCAGCATGCCGGCCTGGATGCTGGGCTTCGGCGTGCTGCTGCACCGCGAGCATCCGAGCGGCCGCGAGATGGGCGGCGCCGCCCTGTCGCTGGCCGGCGTGGTGCTGGTGGTGACGCGCGGCGACCCGGCCCGGGTGGCCGACCTGGAGTTCGTCACCGGCGACCTGCTGATGCTGATCGCCATCGTCTCCTGGGCGTTGTACAGCTGGCTGCTGGCGCGGCCCCCGGCCCACATGCGCACGCCGCAGCGGCCCGATTGGGACTGGGCCGGCTTCCTGCTCGTCCAGATCGCCTTCGGCCTGGCCTGGAGCGGCGCCGCGGCGGGTGTCGAGGCCCTGGTGGCCGAGGATGCCCGCTGGCACTGGACCCCCTGGATCCCGGCCATCCTGCTGTACGTGGCCATCGGCCCTTCGCTGGTGGCGTACCGCTGCTGGGGCTTGGGCGTGTCGACCGTGGGCCCTGCGGTCGCCGCCTTCTTCGGCAACCTGACGCCGGTGTTCGCCGGCGTGCTTTCCACCGCCCTGCTGGGCGAGGCGCCGCGCTGGTACCACGGCGCGGCATTTGCCCTCATCGTGGGCGGGATTTGGCTGTCCGCGCGGCGCTCGCGCTGAGCCCTCGCCACCATGGCCCCCGCTCCCATTTCAATCGCACGAGGAACCGACCCCATGCCGACCCGCCGCCTGATGCTGGCCCTGGCCGCCGCGACCCTGGCCATGACGACCCACGCTGCCACCGGCCCCTATGACGAGGCCGCGGACGCCAAGGCCGACGTCCAGCGGGCGCTGGACACCGCCGCCAGGACACAGCGGCCCGTGCTGGTGATCTTCGGCGCGAACTGGTGCAAAGACTGCCGGGCCCTGGATGCCGCACTGAAGGCCCCGGCGAACGCCGAGCTCATCGGCAAGGAGTTCGTCGTCGTCAAGGTCGATGTCGGCAACTTCGATCGCCACCTCGACATCGCCGAGCGCTTCGGAAATCCCATCAAGAAGGGCATCCCGGCCGCCTCGGTGCTCTCGCCCCGGCAGCAGCTGCTCTATGCGACGCGCGGCGGCGAACTCGCCAACGCCCGCGAGATGAGCGAGACGGGCGTCTACGACTTCTTCCACAAGGTGGCCGCGAACGCGAAGGGCGGCCAGTGAGCCCGACGCCGGCCGAGACGCCGGACAGCATCCTGCGCTTCTGGTTCGGCGACGACCCGGCTGATGCCGCCAACAACGCCGATTGCGCACGGCTGTGGTGGAGCAAGCAGCCCGCGGTCGACGCGCTGATGCGCGAGCGCTTCGGCCCGCTGCTGCCCGAGGTGGCCGCCGGCTCGCTGGACCTCTGGGCCAGCGACCCGGCGGGCCGGCTGGCGCTGATCCTGCTGGCCGACCAGTTCAGCCGCAACATCCATCGCGGCACGCCACAAGCCTTCGCCCTCGACCCCATCGCCAGGCGACTGGCCGTGGAGGGCTTTGCCATCGGCGCGTTCGAAGGCCTGCTGCCCATCCAGCGCCTGTTCGCGACCATGCCGCTCGAGCACTCCGAATCGCTGGTGGACCAGGACCGCTGCGTCTCGCTGGTGCGCTCGCTGCGCGACGAGGTCAGCCCCACCGAGCGCGGCACCTTCGACTCCTACGTCGACTTCGCCGAGCGCCACCGCGAAGTCATCCGCCGCTTCGGCCGTTTCCCGCATCGCAATGCGGTGCTCGGTCGCACCAGCAGCGCGGAAGAGATCGCCTTCCTGCAGACTCCCGGCTCGTCGTTCTGAACGAGGGGCCGAGATGGCGCAGCGACTGGTGGAGATCCGCTCGTACAAGCTCAAGGCCGGTGAGGCCGCCGCTTTCCACGAGGCGGTCGAGTCGACCGTGATGCCGATGCTCAGGCCGGCAATGGACGTGGTGGCCTACGGCCCTTCGGCGCACGAGCCGGACACCTACTTCCTCATCCGCGCCTATGCCGACCTGGCCGACCTCGAGGCCACGCAGGCGGCCTTCTACGGCTCGAACGCTTGGCGCCAGGGCCCGCGCAAGACCATCGTGGAGCGCATCGAGAGCCACCTGAACACGGTCCTTTGGATGTCGCAGGCGTCGGTCGACGACCTGCGCCGCTCCAACCCGACTCTTGCGTAGATCCGCGCTCCGCCGGGCTGCTCGAATCCCCGTGGAGGCGGGCCGGACGCTCAGAACGTGCCGGGGTAGGAGCCGCCGTCCAGCAGCCAGTTCTGGCCGGTGATGAAGCCGGCGTGGACGCTGCAAAGGAACGCGCACGCCGCGCCGAACTCCTCTGGCGTGCCGTAGCGCTGCGCGGGGACGGCCAGCCGGCGCTGGTCCCAGACCGATTCCATCGGCCGGCCCTGGCGCTCGGCGGCGGCCTGGGTGTTCTTGCGCAGGCGATCGGTCGCGAAAGGGCCGGGCAGCAGGTTGTTGACGGTCACGTTGCGGCTGGCCAGGCGAGGCTGGCGCGCCAGGCCGGCGACGAAGCCGGTGAGCCCGCTGCGCGCACCGTTGGACAGGCCCAGCGTGTCGATGGGCGCCTTCACCGCGCCCGAGGTGATGTTCACCACGCGGCCGAAGCCGCGCTGCGCCATGGCATCGACAGTGGCTTTCATCAGCGCGATGGGGGCGAGCATGTTCGCGTCGAGTGCGGCTATCCACTCCTCGCGGCCCCAGTCGCGGAAGTCGCCCGGTGGCGGCCCGCCGGCGTTGTTGACGAGGATGTCGACCTGCGGCGCGGCCTCCAGCGCCGCGGCGCGGCCTTCCTCGGTCGTGATGTCGCCCGCGACCGGGCGCACCTCGACGCCCGGTGCGAGGCGGCGCAGCTCCGCTGCCGTCTCGTGCAGCGCCTCCAGCCCACGCGCCGTGATGACCACGTTCACGCCCTCGGCCACCAGCGCCTGCGCGCAGCCCTTGCCCAGCCCCTTGCTCGCCGCGCAGACGAGCGCCCACTTGCCTTGCAGTCCCAGGTCCATCAGAGTGACTCCTCGAATTCCACGTCGCCTATCCAGTGCTTCTGCCGCCGCGCCAGGCGGCTGGATTCGTCCTCGCCGTCGAAACTGGCCGTCCCCTGGCGCAGCAGCCCGGCCGGCAGGTCTTCGAAGGTGTTGACGTTGACGACCGCGTAGGTGCGGCCCTCGATCTCGCTGGTGACCACCGGCGGCACGCCGCAGCGCGCACACACGTGGAAGTCGGCCGTCTCGGTGCCGAAACGGTAGCGCGAGACCAGCGCCGGCTCGCGCACCGAGACGCGCAGAGCACCGGTCGGGCACGAAGTCCACACGCCGCCGTGTCGGGTGCAGAAGCTGCAGGTGCAGGCCCGCGCCGGGATCTCGGCCGGCTCGGGCGACCAGTCGAGCCTGAAGGAGAGGTTGCCGCAATGGCAGCTGCCATGGATCAACATCGGAAAAATCCTTTCAACACTTCGCTCACTTCATCCGGGCCAGCACCCACACGCCCGCGAGCACGAGCACGGTGCCCGCCACCAGCACGGGAGTGAAAGGCTCGCCGAGGAAGATCACGCCCATCGTGATGGTGCTCATCGGCCCCACCATGCCGGCCTGCGAGGTGAGCGCCGGGCCGATGCGCTCTATGGCCATCATCACCATCCACACCGGCGCCACGGTGCACGCCGTGGCATTGAGCACCGAGAGCCACAGCACCGGCTCGGCCACGCGCGCCGACTCGATCGGGATCATGAAGAGGAAGTGGCCGATGCAGAACACGCACGCGATGCTCCCCGCCCAGCCCGCGAGGCGCATGGAGCCCAGGCGCTGCACCCACTGCCCGCTCATGACCAGGTAGATGGCGTAGCTGAGGGCGCTGCCGAAGACCAGCGCCGCGCCCAGGGCCGCGTCGGCGCCTTGTGCGCTCAGCTCCTGCCCGAAGACGAGGACCACGCCGGCGTAGCTCACCGCCAGCGACAAGGCCTGCTTCCAGTGAACCTTCTTGCCGAGGAAGAGTACCGACAAGATCAGCACCAGGGTCGGGTTGAGGTAGAGGATGAGGCGCTCGAGGCTGGCGGTGACCAGCGCGAGGCCCATGAAATCCAGCAGGCTGGCCAGGTAGTAGCCCGAGAAGCCCAGGCCCAGCAAGAACAGGAGATCGCGACGCGTCAACGCCGTCTTGCCGCGCCCGGCCCACCAGGCCATCAGCGCGAACATCGGCAGCGCGAAGAGCATGCGGTACATGATCAGCGTCACCGCATCGACGCCATGGCGATAGGCCAGCTTGACGATGATGGCCTTGCCTGAGAACGCGATGGATCCCGCGAGCGCCAGGGCCAGGCCGCTGAGACGGTTCGCCGCCTCGCGGGCGCCGAAGCGGCGCGAAGGGATGGCGTGGATCGTCATCCGCCGTCCTTGTGCAGACGCACGCTGCGCCGAGCTCCGGCATCCTCGGGTGGATGGCGCTGCAGCCCCCACTCGCGATCGAAGGCCTCGAAACCCAGCGACTCGTAGATGCCGATCGCCACGTCCTGCGGATCGGCGCACATCAGCAGCTCCTCCAGGCCCCACGGGCCGAAGCCCCATTCGCAGACGCCGCCGACCATCGCCCGGCACAGCCCGCGCCTGCGCCAATCAGGGTGGACCAGCACATTCTGGAAGCGGCCCAGCGTGCCCTCGCGCAGCAGGCCGCAGTCGGCCACCAGCGTGTCACCGCACCACAGGCCGAACCAGGTTCCCACGCCCTGCGCGACGATCGTCTCGAAGCGGCGCATCTGCTCGCGGCGGAAGCGGCGGTAGCCCTGCGGCTCGTGCCCCTGCGAATCGGCGCTCTGCAGGTCCACGAAGGCCTCGACCTCGTGCGACCAGTCGATGGGCCGCAGGGCCAACGGCGCCGCCGCACGCGGGGCCTGCGGCATGCGCAACATGCCGGGCCGCAGCCGCATCGTCGCCGTCTCCATCAACTCGAAGCCATCGGCATGCCACGATGGCAGCAGGCCCGGCGCCGGGGGCGCGCTGTTGAAGCCGATGGCCACGTGGCGGACGCCCGGCCTGCCCGCGGCGACCTCCTGCTCGAACCGGCGCAGCCAGTGCGCCAGGTCGGCGTCGGCCGGGGTCTCGGCCACCATCAGGCAGTTGCCCCAGTAGAAGCCTTCGTTGCCGGGGCTGCGCACGACGACGCAGTCCTCCTTTTCGATCACTTCCGCGCCGAACCGATGCAGGATGAAGTCGGTGCGCCAGCCCGGCCGGAAGTCCGAGACCCGCAAGATCAGTACCCCACGGCGGCGCCGTCGCGCCGAGGGTCGCTGGCCGCCACGTAGCCCTCGACCGCCGGGTCGTCCCCGAGCCGCCAGATGAACTGGCCCGCGCCATAGTCCATGTAGCTGTCGTCCAGCTGCTCGATGCGGTGGCCCAGGGCCTGCAGGCCGGCCACGGTGTCGGGCCGCATGGCGGATTCGGCGTTGAGCGAAAGCCCGTCATTGAAGCGCCAGCGCGGCGCATCGCACGCGGCCTGGGGGTGCTGGTGGTAGTCGAGCATGCGCACCAGCGTCTGCAAGTGACCCTGCGGCTGCATGTTGCCGCCCATCACGCCGAAGCTCATTTGCGGCTCGCCATCTCGCATGAGGAAGGCCGGGATGATGGTGTGGAAGGGGCGCTTGCCCGGTGCCACCGCGTTCGGGTGCGATTCATCCAGCGTGAAGCCATGGCCGCGGTTCTGCAGGCTGATGCCGTAGTCGGGCACCACCACGCCGGAGCCGAAGCCCATGTAGTTGCTCTGGATGAAGCTGACCATCATGCCGCTCTCGTCGGCCGCGGTGAGGTAGATGGTGCCGCCCTTGACCGGGTTGCCGGCCTTGAAATCCTGTGCCCGCTTCGGGTCGACGAGCCGCGCGCGTTCGGCGAGGTAGGTGTCGTCCAGCAGCTCTTCGGGCTTCACGGTCATGCTGGCCGGCTCGCCGACGTAGCGGTAGACGTCCGCAAAGGCGAGCTTCATCGCCTCGATCTGCAGGTGCTGGCTCTCGACGCCATCCGGGTCGAGGCTTCCGATGTCGAAGTGGCGCAGGATGCCCAGCGCGATCAGCGCCGCGATGCCCTGCCCGTTCGGCGGGATTTCGTGCAGCCTGTACCCGTGGCGGTAGTCGAGCTCGATGGTGTCGACCCACTCGGGCGCGTGGGCCGCCAGGTCCGACTCGGTCATCGCGCCGCCATGGGCCCGGGCATGGGCCGCGATGGCGGCGGCGACCTCGCCCCGGTAGAAAGCCTCGCCTTTCGTCTCGGCGATCAACTTCAGGGTACGGGCCGCGGCGGGCAACCTGAAGAGCTCACCCACCTCGGGCGCGCGGCCCCGCGACAGGAAGGTGCCGGCGAACCCGGGCTGCGTGACGAGCTCGTGCACGCGCGAGGCCAGGGTCCACTTCTGCTGCACGATCACCGGCACGGCGTAGCCGCGCTCCGCGGTCTCGATCGCCGGCGCCAGCAGCTCCGTCAAGGGCAGCCTGCCGTAGCGCCCGGCCAGCGCCACCCAGGCAGACACCGCGCCAGGCACGGTGACGGCATCCCATCCGCGCGCCGGCGGCGTCTTCGCCGTGGCGCCGTGGCGCTCGCGGAACCAGGACGGCGTCCACGCGGCCGGCGCACGGCCGGAGGCGTTGAGGCCCTGGAGTCGCTGCCCGTCCCACACGATGGCGAAGGCGTCGGACCCGAGGCCGTTGCTGCACGGCTCCACCAGTGTCATCACCGCCGCTGCGGCGACCGCCGCATCGACCGCGTTGCCGCCCTTTTGCAGCATGCGCAGACCGGCCTGGGCGGCCAGCGGGTGCGAGGTGGCGACGATGTTGCGCGCGAAGACCGGCGAGCGTTGCGACGGGTAGCCGGCGGACCAGTGGAAGTCGTGTCTCATTCGGGGCGCCTCCAGACGGATCCGGCAGTCTGCCACCAGGGCGAAGTCCCTGGGTTCGCGATCCATGGAGGCTGCGTTGCCCCTCGCGGGGACGGCGCGCCTCAGGGGTCATTCCACCAGCCGTTCGGCCACCAGCCGGGTCACCTTGGGCGGCGCATGACCCAGGTGGAAGGCCAAACGCTGCTCGCGCAGGCCGGCGTCGGCCGCCGTGAAGCGCTCCAGCCGCCTCTGGTGCTCGACCCAGTTCTCGTCGACGAAATATTCGACGTAACGCCCGGGGACCGAGGTATCGCGCAACAAGGCCCAGCTCAGGCAACCCTGGCGCAGGCGGGCCCGTCGGGTGAGCTGCATCACCAGCGCGAACTCGCCGGCCCGCGCCGTGTCGATGAAGTACTCCACCGTCACCATCACCGGGCCGTCGTCGGGCGCCACCTCGACCGCCACATCGGGCACCTTGCCCGGCCGGGCGGGCGTCATGTCCTCATCGTCGCCGCCCTCGACCGAGACCTTGCGGGTGACCAGCAGCACGAGCGGGCCGAAGATCGCAGCCGCTATCACCGCGGTCTTCACGCTGCTCAGGCCGGCCACCTGGCCCCACACGAGGGAGCCGGCCGCCGAGCCGCCCATCAGCGCCATCTGGTAGATCGACATGCCTCTCGCCCGCACCCAGTTGGGCAGCGCGAGCTGGGCCGAGATGGTCAGCGTGTTGGCGGTGGAGATCCAGGCCATGCCGGCGAGCACCATGGCCGGCAGGGCCAGCCAGAACTCGGGCGAGAAGATGACCACCAGAGAGGCGACCGCATGCACCAGCGTGCCGTAGCGGACGAACTGGTCGCGGTCGAAGCGGACGCGCCAGCGCGGGAACAGCAAGGCCGCGGTGATCGCCCCGCCACCGAGGCAGGCCAGCATCACCGTGAAGGCGGCCGGCCCTCCCCCATGCAGGCCGCGCGCGATCAGCGGCAACAGCGCCATCAGCGCGGTCGACTGCAGGAAGAACAGGAACACCCTCAGCAGCACCGCCCTGATGCGCGGAGACTGCATGACGTGCTGCCAGCCGACCCGCATGGCGCCGACGAAACGCTCACCGGGAAGGGCGCTTTCCTTGTGCTGCGACTTCCAGCGCAGGACGATCATGAAGGCGGTGAAGGCGAGCACCGCGTTCAGCACGAAGACCCAGGCACTCGAGGTGGCGGCCAGGATGGCGCCCGCGACCACCGGCCCGACGATGCGCGAAAGATTCATCGCCACGCCGTTGAGCGCCAGGGCCTGCGTCATGTGGTGGCGCGGCACGATCTCGGGCACGATGGCCGCGAAGACCGGCCAGCGCAGCGCCAGGCCGATGCCGTTGGTGAACGTGAGCGCCAGCAGCAGCGGCGCGTTGAGCGCATCGGCCAGCGACAGCACCGCCAGCACGACCGCGTTGAGCGCGACCCACAGCTGCGTGCCGGCAAAGTACCGCCGGCGATCGAGGATGTCGGCCAGCGCACCGCTCGGCAAGCCGAGCAGGAACACGGGCAGCGTGGAGGCCGTCTGCACCAGCGCCACCAGCACCGGGCTGGTGGTCAGCGTGGTCATCAGCCAGGCCGCCGCCACGTCGTTCATCCACATCGTGACGTTGGCCGCCAGCCAGGCCAGCCACAGCATGCGGAACACCGGCGTCGAGAACGGCGCCAGTGCCGAAGTGCTGTGCGCCGGATCCTCGTCTTCGATGGGTGGCTTGTCCGTCACGTTTTCCAGCAAAAAGGCCCGCCGGAGCGGGCCGTCCTATCCAGGGCGTGCGCGGATCCGGCTTCGCCGGTCCGCTGCGCGCGCCCCCTCGGGGGGCAGGCCCCTGGCAAGGGGCCGTGGGGGCCTTATTCCCCCGGTCCGCTGCGCGCGCCCCCTCGGGGGGCAGGCCCCCTGGCAAGGGGCCGTGGGGGCCTTCAGTCGTCCTGGAACGCCTCCTGGCGCTTGCTCTTGATCGAGGGCAGCATCACGACGACGATCATCGCCGCGGCCGCCAGCAGCAGGCCGGCGGACAGCGGTCGCTGCAGGAAGGTCAGCCAGTCGCCGCGGGACAGCAGCAGCGCCCGGCGCAGGTTCTCTTCCATCATCGGGCCCAGGATGAAGCCCAGCAACAGGGGCGCCGGCTCGCAGCCCAGCTTGTAGAAGCAGTAGCCGATCAGGCCGAACAGCGCCGCCATGTAGACGTCGAAGTTGTTGTTGTTCAGCGTGTACAGGCCGATGCAGCAGAACACCAGGATGGCCGGGAACAGGTGGCGGTAGGGCACGGTCAGCAGCTTGATCCAGATGCCGATCAGCGGCAGGTTCAGGATCACCAGCATCAGGTTGCCGATCCACATCGAGGCGATCAGGCCCCAGAACAGCTCCGGGTTGCTGGTCATCACCTGCGGGCCGGGCTGGATGCCCTTGATCGTCATCGCGCCGACCATCAGCGCCATCACCGCGTTGGGCGGGATGCCCAGCGTCAGCATCGGGATGAACGAGGTCTGCGCACCGGCGTTGTTGGCCGCTTCGGGACCGGCCACGCCGCGGATGTTGCCTTTGCCGAAGACCTCTTCGCCGGGACGGCCCTTGACCTTCTTCTCGACCGTGTAGGCGGCGAACGAGGCCAGCAGCGCACCGCCACCGGGCAGCACGCCGAGCAGCGAGCCCAGCGTGGTGCCGCGCAGCACGGCCGGCCAGGCGTCCATGAAATCCTGCTTCGTCGGCCACAGCCCCTTCACGTCCTTGGTGAAGACCTCGCGGTGCTCGGCCGGCTGGCCGAGGTTGGCGATGATCTCGCCGAAACCGAACACGCCCATGGCGATCGTCACGAAGCCGATGCCGTCGGTCAGCTCGGCGATGTCGAAGCTGTAGCGCGGCACGCCCGAGATCACGTCGGTGTTGATCTGCCCGAGCAGCAGGCCCAGCAGGATCATGGCGATGGCCTTGATCAGCGAGCCCGAGGCCAGCACCACCGCGCCGATCAGGCCCAGCGTCATCAGCGAGAAGTACTCGGCCGGGCCGAACTTGAAGGCCAGCTCGGTCAGCGGCGGCGCGAAGGCCGCGATGATGACCGTGCCGACGCAACCCGCGAAGAACGAGCCCAGGCCGGCGGCCGCCAGGGCCGAACCGGCGCGGCCCTTGCGGGCCATCTGGTAGCCGTCGATCGCGGTGACCACCGAGCTCGACTCGCCGGGCACGTTGATCAGGATGGCGGTGGTCGAGCCGCCGTACTGGGCCCCGTAGTAGATGCCGGCCAGCATGATCAGCGCCGGCGTCGCGTCCAGTGCGTAGATCGACGGCAGCAGCATCGCGATCGTCGCGACGGGGCCCAGGCCCGGCAGCACGCCGATCAGGGTGCCGAGGACGGCGCCGCCGAAGGCGTAGAGCAGGTTGGTGAGCGTGAAGGCGGTCTGGAAGCCCAGCCCGAGGTTTTGGATCAGATCCATGTCGTTGTACCTGCTGCTCGGGTCAGCCCATGAAGGCCGGCCACAGGGGGATGGTGAGCTTCAGGCCCACGACGAAGACCAGCCACGACATCACCGTGAGGATGGTCGCGTTGACGATGGTGCCGACCCAGGTGTGCTCGTCGCTGGCGTAGGCCGAGATCAGGACCAGTATCGGCAGCGAGATCACCATGCCGATGCGCGGCAGCATGAAGCCGAACAGGATCACCGCCCCCAGGATGATGAACAGCGGCTTCCAGGCGAAGGCGCCGATGGGCTCGCCGTCCTCGGTCTCTATGGTCAGCGCCTCGAACAGGATCATCCCGCCCAGGATGGCCAGCAGCACACCCAGGCCGAAGGGGAAGTACGCCGGTCCCGGCCGGGCCGAACTGCCGAAGCTGTAGTTCAGCGCACCGATGGCGAACGAGCCGCCTACGATGATGAACATCAGCCCGGACCAGAAGTCCTTCTGGCTCTTGATTCTCACGGGGTTGTCTCCTCAGTGGATTCCAAGCAATTGCGGCGAATTCTAGGGAGGGGCCCCTGCCGCCGCGCTGTGGAATACACGTAAGGCCAACCGCTCCACGCCCCTCGCCCCTCACCCGAGCGACAGAAGACGATCCAGGGTAAACCCCGCTCGATCAACGTGACGACCTTTTCAAGGGCGTGCGCGGATCCGGCTTTGCCGGTCCGCTGCGCGAGCCCCCTTGGGGGGCAGCCCCCGGAAGGGGGCGTGGGGGTCCTACTCCCCCGGTCCGCTGCGCGAGCCCCCTGGGGGGCTTCGCCCGGACGTGAACAGTCCGGTGGACTGTTCACGCCTGGCGAAGGGCCGGGTCACTGACCCGGCGCGGCCTGCAAGGCGCCCCCCGGCGGGGGCGTGGGGGCCTCACTTTCCCAGCGCGGGGTGCAGCGAAGCACCTCCTCCAGCGTGGTGACGCCCTGCGCCACCTTGGCCAGCCCTGCCACGCGCAGGGGCTGCATGCCCTCCGTCACGGCCTGCCGGCGCAGCCTGGCGCCGTCCAGATGCGGGTGGACGGCCGCGCGCGCGGGTTCGCTCATCATCATCAGCTCGTAGAGCGCGGCGCGGCCGCGGTAGCCGGTGCCGCGGCAGGCCGGGCAGCCGACCGCCTTGTGCGGGCGGATGGCGCCGGCCAGGCGCCACGGCGCGGCGAGCGACTGCAACGCCTCCACCGTGACCGTCGGGTCGGGCTGCTTGCAGCTGGGGCACAGCGTGCGCGTCAGGCGCTGGGCCAGCACGCCGATCACCGTGGCGGTGATGAGGTAGGGCGGCACGCCCAGGTCGATCAGGCGGGTGATCGACGCCGGTGCATCGTTGGTGTGGACGGTGGAGAAGACCAGGTGGCCGGTGAGCGAGGCCTGGATCGCCATCTCGGCGGTCTCGAGGTCGCGGATCTCGCCGACCATGATGATGTCCGGATCCTGCCGCATCAGCGCGCGCAGGCCGTCGGCGAATCCCAGGTCGAGCGCCGGCTGCACCTGCGTCTGGTTGAACGCCGGCTCGACCATCTCGATCGGGTCCTCGACCGTGCAGACGTTGACCTCCTCGGTGGCCAGCTTCTTCAGCGTGGAGTACAGCGTCGTCGTCTTGCCCGACCCCGTCGGGCCCGTGACGAGGATGATGCCGTGCGGATGCTCGATCAGCTCGTTCCATCGCCGCGCCTCGTCCGCCGAGAAGCCGAGCGACTCGAACGGCTTGTCCACCGTGCCCGGGTCGAAGATGCGCATCACCACCTTCTCGCCGAAGGCGGTGGGCAGGGTCGACAGGCGCATCTCGACCTCGCCGCCGCCGCCGGGCGCGTTGTCGGGCCGTCGCGTCTTGATGCGGCCATCCTGCGGGCGGCGACGCTCCACCACGTCCATGCGGCCGAGCAGCTTGATGCGCGCCGTCATCGCCGAGAGCACCGGTGCAGGGACTTGGTGTACCAGGTGCAGCACGCCGTCGATTCGGAAGCGGATCACGCCGGTGTCGCGCCGCGGCTCGAGGTGGATGTCGCTCGCGCGCTGCTCGAAGGCGTACTGCCACAGCCAGTCGACGATCTGCACCACGCCCTGGTCGTTGGCGTCCAGCGCGTTGTCCTTGACCTTGCCGAGGTCGACCAGCTGCTCGAAATTGACGCTCGCGCCGGCCAGCTCGCCCGTCTTGCGCGCGACCCGCACGTTGGCGGCCAGAGCGTAGAACTCCGCCGTGAAGCGGGCGACGTCGTCGGGCGTGGCGAGGACCAGCTTGATGGTCCTGCGGGTGTGGGCCTCGATGTCGGGCAGCCAGGCCACGTCGAAGGGCTCGCAGGTGGCCACGGTGATCTCGGTGGCGCCGAAATGCAGCGGCAGCGCGCGGCGCGTCTCGGCATAGGCCAGCGACATCACGTCGGCCACCTTGCTCGCATCGACGCGCAGCGGGTCTATGCGCTGGAACGGCAGGCCGAAGCGGCCGGCCAGCCAGCGTGTCAGGACCTCGGTATCGAGCGCGCTGCCATCGCGCTCGTCCTTCAAGCCCGCGCCGCCCAGGCGCAGCAGCGGATGAAGGCTGGAGCCGGCCTGGCCGAAGCGGCGGGACAGCATGTCGGCGTCGACCGGCTTGAGCAGGCCGTCGTCACGCAGCCACTTGAGCAGCTGCCGCATGTCGAGGCGCCCCTTGGGTGGCACGTGTCGGGGGGCGGTGCCGGCAGGCGAATCGGTGGACGCGGAGCTCATGGTCAGTCTGCGGGCGGTGACAGTGGGCGCACCATGCGCAGCCACTTGCGGGCCGGCAGGCCATAGCGATCTTCGATGTTAGCGGCGCGTGCGGTGAGTTCATCCCGGCCCGGGATCTTTACATCCCTCGCCGCGACGATCACGGTGTTGCCCTCGCGGGTGGGCCGCAGGCTCCAGACCTGGTCGCGGCCGAAGATCGCAGCGATGCGCTCGCTGCTGGCGCTGTAGCTCGCGTCGCGGCCGAAGAGGTTGACGGTCATCACGCCGCCGTGCGCGTCCAGCACATCGCGGCAACCCGCGTAGAAGGCCTCGTCATCCAGCACCGGCGCGGCGGCCTCGTGGTCATAAAGATCGACATTCAGAACCTGGGCGACGCCGGCGTGCGACGGATCGGCCACCCAGTCGCCGGCGTCCCCTTCGACGACCGTCAGCCGCGCGTCGTCCGGCGGCAGGCGGAACCACAGGCGGTTGGCGCCTATGACGGTCGAGTTGATCTCCACCACCGTCGTCTTCATGCGCAGCACCTTGTGGCAGAAGCGCGTGATCGCGCCCGCGCCGAGCCCGAGCTGCACCGCGTGCCCCTCGGCCACTTCGGCTTCGGGCCGCCACAGCATCCAGGCCATCATGCGCTGGATGTATTCGAGCTCCAGCGCCTGAGGCTTGGCCAGGCGCATGGCGCCCTGGACCCAGGGCGAATCGAGGTGGAGGTAGCGTACGCCGTCGTGCTCCGACATCGTGGCGCCGACGAGTTCCTGGGTGCGAGTGGCCATCGCAGCGGATTGTAGAAAGGGGCCCGTCGGGCCCCTTGTGCTCGTCGCCGGACGGTCAGGCCGCCCTGGCCACCGCCGGCGCGCGCCAGCGGCCCATGAGCTCGGCCCACTTCGCGCGGGCGGCTTTCAGGTGACGCTCCTTCACGTGGCCGTAGCCGCGGATGTCCTCCGGCAGGCGGGCGATCTCGACGGCCAGGGGGAGCTTGTCGGCCGACAGGCCGGCGAGCACTTCCTCGATGGCCGCGCGGTACTCGCCGATCAGCGCGCGCTCGGTGCGCCGCTCTTCGGTGTAGCCGAAGACATCGAAGGCCGTGCCACGCAGACCCTTCAACTTCGCCAGCAGGCCGAAGGCCGGGCGGATCCAGGCGCCGAAGGGCTTCTTGACCAGCTCGCCCCGTTCGTTCTTCGAGGCGAACAGCGGCGGCGCCAGGTGATGCACCAGCTTGAAATCGCCTTCGAACTGCGCGTTGACCTTGGCGATGAAGGCCGGGTCGGTGTGCAGGCGGGCGACTTCGTACTCGTCCTTGTAGGCCATGAGCTTGAACAGGTACCGGGCCACCGCCTCGGACAGGCGGGTGCCGGTGCCCAGCTTGGCTTCGGCCGCGCGCACCTTCTCGACGAAGGCCCGGTAGCCGGCGGCGTAGCCGGCGTCCTGGTAGCCGGTGAGGAACTCGACTCGCTTGGCGACCACCTCGTCGAGCGAAGGCCGCTTGACGAACTGGATCACCGCCGCGGCCTTGAACAGCGCCTTCACCGAGGCCAGGTCGTTCGCGCAGCGACGACCCCATTCGAAGGCGGCCTTGTTGTTCTCGATCTGCACGCCGTTGAGCTCCATCGCGCGCATCAGCGACTCGCGGCCCAGGGGGATGCGGCCGTGCTGCCAGGCGAAGCCGAGCATCAGCGGGTTGGTGTAGATCGAGTCGCCCAGCAAGTGCGTGGCCGCCTCCTCGGCATCGAAACTCGCGAAGTGCTCCTTGCCGACGGCGGCCGCGATGGCCTGCTCGCACTGGCCCGCCGGAAACGTCCACTCGGTGTCGGTGACGAAGCTGGCGGTCGGCGTCGAATGGTTGTTCAGAGCGACGAAGGTGCGCTCGGGGTGCATGGCACCGAGCGTCGTCTTGCTCGCCGCGACGATGGCATCGCAGCCGATGATGAGGTCGGCCTTGGCGGTGTCGACCTTGGTGGTGTGGATGGCCTCGGGCGTCTCTGCGATCTGCACATGGCTCCAGGTCGCCCCGCCCTTTTGCGCCAGGCCGGCCGCGTCCTGCGTGACGATGCCCTTGCCCTCGAGGTGCGAGGCCATGCCCAGCAGCTGGCCAATGGTGATGACGCCGGTGCCCCCTACGCCTGCCACCACGATGCCCCAGGCCGAATCGCAGGCCGGCAGCACCGGGTCGGGGATGGCCGGCAGGTTGGCCAGGCTCGGGCCGCTGCCCTTCTTCGGCTTCTTCAGCGCGCCGCCCTCGACGGTGACGAAGCTCGGGCAGAAGCCCTTCACGCAGGACAGGTCCTTGTTGCAGGAGTTCTGGTTGATCTGGCGCTTGCGGCCGAATTCGGTCTCCAGCGGCTCGACCGATACGCAGTTGCTCTGCACCGAGCAGTCACCGCAGCCTTCGCACACCAGCTCGTTGATGACGACGCGCTTGTCGCTCTCGGCCATCTTGCCGCGCTTGCGGCGGCGGCGCTTCTCGGTGGCGCAGGTCTGGTCGTAGATGATGGCGGTGGTGCCCTTCAACTCCCGGAACTGGCGCTGGATGCTGTCCAGCTCGTCGCGGTGGTGCACTGTGACGCCGGGTGCCAGCTGCGCGTTGTCGTATTTGGCCGGCTCGTCGGTGACGATCACCAGCTTCGCCACGCCTTCGCTGACCAGGCTGTTCATGATCTGCAGCACCGAGTGGCCCTCGGGACGCTCGCCCACCTGCTGGCCGCCGGTCATCGCGACCGCGTCGTTGTAGAGCACCTTGTAGGTGATGTTCACGCCCGAGGCGATCGACTGGCGGATGGCCAGGATGCCGCTGTGGAAGTAGGTGCCGTCGCCCAGGTTCGAGAAGATGTGCTGCTCGTTCGTGAACGGCGCCTGGCCGACCCAGGGCACGCCCTCGCCGCCCATCTGCGTGAAGGTCTCGGTGCGGCGGCCCGGCATCCAGTTGACCATGTAGTGGCAGCCGATGCCGGCCACGGCACGCGAGCCTTCAGGTACGCGGGTCGACGTGTTGTGCGGGCAGCCGGAGCAGAACCACGGCGTGCGGTCGCCGGTCTTCACCTCCAGAGCGGCGAGCGACTGCTCCTTGGCAGCGATGACGGCGATGCGCTCGTCCATGCGCGCTGCGATGTCCGCCGGCACGCCCAGCTTCTTCAGCCGGCGCGCGATGGCCTTGGCGATGATGGCCGGCGTGAGGTCGGCCTTGGGGCGCAGCAGCCAGTGCTCGCTCGGGTTGGGCATCGACCATTCGCCACCGGAGTGGTCGCCCTCCTGCTCGTCGAACTTGCCCAGCACGTTGGGCCGCACGTCGGAGCGCCAGCCGTAGAGCTGCTCCTTGATCTGGTACTCGATGACCTGGCGCTTCTCCTCGACGACGAGGATCTCCTGCAGGCCGGTCGCGAAGTCGCGGGTGATGGTGGCCTCCAGCGGCCACACCACGTTGACCTTGTGCAGGCGGATGCCGAGCGCGCGGCAGGTGGCTTCGTCCAGGCCCAGGTCCGCCAGCGCTTGGCGCGTGTCGTTGAAGGCCTTGCCGCTGGCGATGATGCCGAAGCGGTCGTTCGGGCCCTCGATCACGTTGTGGTTGAGCTTGTTGGCCCGCACGTAGGCCAGCGCCGCGTACCACTTGAAATCCATCATCCGCGCTTCCTGCTCCAGCGGCGGATCCGGCCAGCGGATGTGCAGGCCGCCCGGGGGCATGGCGAAGTCCTCGGGCAGCAGGATGTTCACCCGGTCCGGCGAGACATCGACGCTCGACGCCGACTCGACCACCTCCTGGATGGTCTTCATGCCGCTCCACAGGCCCGAGAAGCGGCTCATCGCGATCGCGTGCAGCCCCATGTCGAGGATTTCCTGCACGCTGCTGGGGAAGAAGGTCGGGAAGCCGCAGGCCTTGAAGACGTGGTCGCTCTGGTGCGGGGCGGTGGAGCTCTTCGAGACGTGGTCGTCGCCGGCGATGGCGATCACGCCGCCATGCTTCGAGGTGCCGGCCATGTTGGCGTGCTTGAACACGTCGATGGAACGGTCCACGCCCGGGCCCTTGCCGTACCAGATGCCGAAGACGCCGTCGTACTTGGCCTTTTCCTTGAACAGGTCGAGCTGCTGCGTGCCCCAGACCGCCGTGGCGCCCAGCTCCTCGTTCACGCCGGGCTGGAAGACGATGTGGTTGGCCGCGAGGTGCTTCTTGGCGCCCCACAGCGCCTGGTCGTAGCCGCCGAGCGGCGAGCCCCGGTAGCCGCTGATGAAGCCGGCAGTGTTCAGCCCGACGCGCGCATCACGGGTGCGCTGCAGCATCGGCAGGCGCACCAGGGCCTGCACGCCGCTCATGAAGGCACGGCCGGTCGGCAACGCGTACTTGTCGTCGAGCGAGACCGATTCGAGGGCTTTTCGGATCGATTCGGACAGCGGGGCGTTCATGGGCGAGGGCTCCTTGGGGGTCGGCCGTGGCTTCGGGGAGGGTACGCGCGAAGGCGCTGGCGGCTCGTGGCCGCGCGCCCGGCGAAGAGGTGGGTGAATGCGCAAAGTGTAGGAGCAGACGCCCGACAGGTGCTTTCTTTCGATTGCCTCGTCGCGGTGGTTTGGGAAACAATCTTTCTCTATAACGGCCAAGTCGGGATAAACATTGCCGAAGTCTCCAAAATCCGGGAAAACCAGTAAGGCCGAGCCCGCCGCGGCACCGGCGCTCTCCACCGCGGCCGGCATCACCCTCGACCGCTACGACGTCGCCATCCTCGACGCGCTGCAGCGCGACGCCCGCCAGTCCAATGCCGACCTCGCGGCGGCCATCGGCCTTTCGGCCGCGCCCACCTGGCGCCGCGTGCGCCGGCTGGAGGAGCTGGGCGTGATCACCGGCTACCGCGCCGAGATCGACCGCCGCAAGATCGGCCTGGGCGTGCTGGCCTTCGTCCGCGTGGACACCGAGCGCGACAACGCCGCCGCCACGCAGGCGCTGGAGGCCGCGATCCGCAAGCTGCCCGAGGTCATCTCGTGCCACTACATCTCGGGGGCAGGCACCTTCGAGCTGCAGGTGCTGGTGACCGACCTCGACGCCTATTCCCGCTGGACGATGGACACGCTGTTCAAGCTGCCCAACGTGAAGGACCTGCACACCAGCTTCTCCCTGGGCGAGGTGAAGGCCGGCGCGGCGCTGCCTCTGGGGCATCTGAACCCTCGCTGAGCCCATCGCCGGGCGCGGCTCCTTGCATTACCCTTGCGGCCATGGATCTCACCCCTGCCCGCCGCGAGATCGTCACCGAGCGCCTGCTGCTGGCCGCGGGTGACGAGGGCCTGGCGGAAGCGGTGGCCGACTTCCAGCGCCGCAACCGGCGCCATTTCTCGCCCTGGGATCCGCCGACCGCCGAGAGCTTCTATACCGTCGCCGCGCAGGCCGATCGCATCCGGCTCGGCCTGAAGGCCTTTGCCGAAGGGGCCGGCTTCAGGTACTGGCTCTCGCCCCTGGAAGAGCCCACGCGCGTGGTCGGCTCGGTGCACTTCAGCCAGGTGGTGCGGGGTGCCTTCCACAGTTGCGTGCTCGGCTATGCACTGGACGAGCCCTGCCAGGGCCAGGGCTTGATGCACGAGGCCCTGTCGGCCGCGATCGACGAGATGTTCTCGACCCGCGTGAACCTGCACCGCATCCAGGCCGCCTACCGGCCGGAGAACAAGCGCAGCGGCGCGGTGCTCGCGCGGCTCGGCTTTCGCGTCGAGGGCCTGGCGCGCGACTACCTCTTCATCGATGGCGCCTGGCGCGACCACCACCTGGCCGCCCTGACCAATCCGCTGTTCGCGGAGCCGGCGGACTGGTAGGTCGGCTCAACGCGCCGCCGGCAGGCTGCCCACCACGCCCTGAGCCAGCCAGTCCATCTTCGCGATCTGCTCGTCGCTCATCGTCGCGCCTTCAGGCTGGCGCTCGCGCCCGGTGTTGTCCACCAGCCGCCCCGAGAAGATCCGGAACCGCCCCGAGCGGATCTCGTCTTCCTTCTGCAGGCCGGCCCGCCGGGCCTCGGGCTTGAGGCGAGAGGCCAGCGCATCCATGCCCACCATCGCGTCCTTCAGGCCTCCCATGTGCGGCAGCGGCTGCCAGCGGCCGTCGATCAGCGCCTTGCTCGTGCGCACGTAGTAGGGCCCCCAGTGCTGAGTAACCGCGCCCAGCTGGGCGTGCGGCGCCACCGCGCGCATGTCGCTCTGGTAGGCCAGCAGGTCGACCTTCTGCTCTTCGGCCAGCTGCGCCACTGCGGTGGAGGCGGTATGGTTGGTCAGCACATCGGCCCCTTGTCGAACGAGGGTGAGCGCGGCTTCGCGTTCGCGCGCCGGATCGAACCAGGTGTCGAGCCAGATGACCTTGACCTGGGCCTTGGGGTTGACCGAGCGCATGCCGAGCGTGAAGGCGTTGATGCCCTGCACCACTTCGGGCACCGGAAAGCCCGCCACGTAGCCCGCGACGCCCTTGATGCTGTGGTAGCCGGCGAGCATGCCGGCCAGGTAGCGGCCTTCGTAGTGGCGCGCGCTGTAGGTGGCCACGTTGGGGGCCCTCTTGTAGCCGCCGGCGACCGCGAACTTCACGTCGGGAAATTCAGCCGCCACGCGCAGCGCCGGCTCCTGGTAGCCGAAGCTCGTGGCGAAGATGAGCTGGTGGCCCTGGGACGCCAGGTCGCGCATGACGCGTTCCGCGTCGGCGCCTTCGGGCACGGACTCGACGACCGTTGTCTTCACGCGCGGGCCGAGGAAGGTCTCCAGGTCTGCCCGGCCCACGTCGTGCTGGTAGGTCCAGCCCGCCTGCCCCACCGGGCTCACGTAGACGAACGCGACCTTCAGCACCGGGCCGGTCGGTGCCGACGCGGCGCCCTGCGCGGCATCGGCCCCCAGCTCACCGCCGGCCGCACCCGCAGCCAACAGCGTGACGAACAAGAGCTTCCCGAGCATTCGGAGTCCTCGGCAGATGCGGGCCGGGCGCATGGTGACCGCGCCATCGGCCGGCTCGGCGCCCCTTGTGTACTACAGGAAAAACCCGAGGCCCGGGCACGGGGTTTGCGTTCGGTTCCGCGCCAGAATGCCGGACTTCCCCCACGGGGGCACCCCTCCACGATTTCCATGTGCGGCACAACCGTCTGCAGGAGATTCACACCCATGAGCGCTCACCGCCTCGTTCCCCTGATCAACACGCTGGGCCTGGCGGCCTGCACGCTGCTGGCCGCCGCCGGCGTGCACGCCAAGACCCTCGTCTACTGCTCCGAAGGATCGCCCGAGAACTTCACGCCGGCACTGAACACCACCGGCACCAGCTTCGATGCCGCGCGGCCGGTCTACGACCGCCTGCTGCACTTCGTGCGCGGCAGCACGCAGACGGAACCCGGCCTGGCCGAGAGCTGGGTCATCTCCGAAGACGGCAAGGTCTACACCTTCAAGCTGCGCAAGGGAGTGAAGTTCCACAGCGTGCCGGGTTTCACGCCGACCAGGGATTTCAACGCCGATGACGTCCTTTTCTCGTTCGAACGCCAGTGGAAGCCCGATCATCCGTATGCCAAGGTTTCTGGCGGCAAGTACGACTACTTCGCCGACATGGGGCTGAAGGATGACCTGGTCTCGATCGAGAAGGTCGACCCCCTGACGGTGAAGATGACCTTCAAGAAGCCCAACGTCACGATGCTGCCGAACCTGGCGATGGACTTCGCGGCCATCGGCTCGGCCGAGTACGCCGACGCCCTGGCCAAGGCCAACAAGAAGGAGCAGTTCGACCAGGTGCCGGTCGGCACCGGCCCTTTCAGCTTCGTCATGTACCAGAAGGACGCCGTCATCCGCTACAAGGCCAACAAGGCCTACTGGGGCGCCGAGAAGGCGATGGTCGACGACCTGGTCTACGCCATCACGCCCGACGCGACCGCGCGCTACTCCAAGCTCAAGACCGGCGAGTGCCACCTCACCGGCTACCCGCGCCCGGCCGACCTGCCCGAGATGCAGAAGGACCCGGCGCTGAAGGTGACCAACCTGCCCGGGCTGAACATCGCCTACTGGGCCTTCAACACCCTGAAGCCGCCGTTCGACAAGAAGGAAGTGCGCCAGGCCTTCACCATGGCCATCGACAAGACCGCCATCCTGAAGGACGTCTACCTCGGCGCCGGCACGCCCGCCAAGAACCTGATGCCGCCCACGCTGTGGGGCTACAACGACAAGGTGCAGGACTGGCCGCACGATCCGGCCAAGGCGAAGGAGCTGCTGGCCAAGGCCGGCGTCAAGACGCCGCTGGACGTCGACCTCTGGTACATGCCGGTGCAGCGTCCGTACAACCCGAACGCCAAGCGCATGGCCGAGATGATGCAGGCCGACCTGGCGAAGATCGGTGTCAACGCCAAGCTCGTCACCTACGAGTGGGGCGAGTACCGCAAGCGCCTGCAGCAGGGCGAGCACCTGACCGGCATGCTCGGCTGGAACGGCGACAACGGCGACCCCGACAACTTCTTCTTCCTCCACAGCTGCGACGCCGCCCGGCCCGGCGGCCAGAACCTGTCCAAGTGGTGCAACAAGAGTTTCGATGAAAAGCTCGAGAAGGCCCGCACGCTCACCGACAACAAGGCCCGCGCCAAGTTGTACGAGGAGATGCAGGCCATCGAGCATGAAGAGCAGCCTGACTTCAAGATCGCGCACTCGGTGGTCTATGAGGTCATGCGCAAGGAAGTGACGGGCTACAAGCAAAGCCCGTTCAACACCCATGAATTCAAGGGTGTGGATTTGAAGTAGCAACGATAGAGGGATCCTGAATGACGATGTTTGCCCATACCCGTGTCGCCCTGGGACTGCTGGTCCTGGTGGGCCTGGCCGCCCTGACCGGTTGCCAGCCCGGCGTTCCAGACACGGTGAAGATCGGCGTGGCCCAGCCGCTGTCCGGCCCCTTGAAGGAGCTCGGACAGGACATGGTCGATGGCACCAGGATGGCCATCGACGATATCAACAAGGAAGGCCTGAAGATCGACGGCAAGGTCGTCAAGCTGGAGCTCGTCACCGCCGACGACAAGGCCGACGCCGAAACGGGCAAGGCCGCCGCGAAGACGCTGATCGACGCCGGCGTCTTCGCGGTGATCGGGCACCTCAATTCGGGCGTCAGCATCGCTGCCGCCCCGCTGTACGCCGAGAAGATGGTGCCGCAGCTGGCCATCTCGACCAACCCGAAGTACACCAAGCTCGGCCTGCCGACCACGTTTCGTCTGGTGGCCAACGACGACCTGCAGTCCAAGGCCATGGGCTCGCTCGCCAACAGCCTGCCGGGTGAGCATACCTACGCGGTGGTCGACGACAGCACGCCCTATGGCAAGGGCCTGGCAGACACGGCCGCCGCGCAGCTCAAGGGAAAGACCATCGCGATCCGCACCTCGCTGGACGACAAGACGACCGACTTCAAGGCCCTGGTCGCCCAGATGGCTGAAAAGAAGGTCGACGTGTTCGTCACCACCCTGGCCGACTTCCAGGTGGTGGCCCTGGCCGACCAGTTGGTGGCCGCGGGCATGAGGAACATGCAGATCATCGGCAGCGACACGATGAAGACAGAAGGCATGCTGAAGGTCAACCCCGCGGTGGGCACCATCTACGCCACCTCCCCCATCATCGGCGCCGCCGAGTTCAACGGCGGCAAGACCTTCCTCGAGAAGTTCCGCGCCCAGTACAAGCACGAGCCGATCTACGCGGCGCACTACGCCTACGACGCCGTGTGGGTGCTCAGCGCGGCGCTGAAGCAGGCCAAGTCGGCCAGCGGCGACAAGCTGGTGCCGGCGCTGAAGACGGTCGACGCGCTGGCGCCGGTGACCAGCAGCATGCGTTTCGCCGAAGACGGCGAGCAGCGCTACGGCTCGGTCAGCGTCTACCAGCTCAATCGCGGGAACTGGTTCCTGCTCACCCGCTCCGACGTGTGGTGACCGGTCCACGCACCTCCTTGAAGAGCGGCCTTCGGGCCGCTTGATCATTCATGCTCAAGTTCCTCTGGCGCCGGCTGGCACTGACCATACCGACCTTCTTCGCCCTGATGTTCGTCACCTTCGTGGCGATCCGGCTGGTGCCGGGGGATCCGGTGGAGGTGCGGGTGGGCGAGCGTGGCATCAGCCCCGAGCGGCTCGCGCAGTTCCGCCACGAGCTGGGGCTGGACCTGCCGGTGTGGAAGCAGTTCCTCGACTACGTGTGGCAACTGCTGCACGGTGACTTCGGAACCTCGCTGGCCACCAACCAGAAGGTGTTGACCGAGTTCGCCGCGCTGTTCCCGGCCACCCTGGAGCTGAGCCTGTTCGCCATGCTCTTCGCCGCGCTGATCGGCCTGCCCGCCGGCACGATCGCGGCGGCCAAGCGAGGCAGCCTGTACGACCAGACGCTGATGGGCCTGTCGGTCACCGGGTACTCGATGCCCATCTTCTGGTGGGGCCTGCTGCTCATCATGTTCGTCGGCGAGCGCTGGGGCCTCACGCCGGTGTCCGGCCGGATCGACCTCATCAAGTATTACTTCGAGCCGGTCACCGGCTTCATGGTGATAGACGCCTGGCTCTCGGGCCAGGCCGGCGCGGTGAAGGACGCACTGCACCACCTGGTGCTGCCCGGCATCGTGCTGGGCACCATCCCGCTCGCGGTGATTGCCCGCATGACGCGCTCGGCCATGCTCGAGGTGCTGGGCGAAGACTACGTGCGCACCGCCCGCGCCAAGGGCCTGCCGGTGTGGCGGGTGGTGGGGCTGCATGCCTTGCGCAACGCGCTGATCCCGGTGGCCACCGTGATAGGCCTGCAGGTGGGCGCGCTGATGGCCGGCGCGGTGCTCACCGAGACCATCTTCTCCTGGCCCGGCATCGGCAAGTGGCTGATCGAGTCCATCTCGCGGCGCGACTATCCCGCGCTGCAGGGCGGGGTGATGCTGGTCTCCACCGTCGTCATCGGCGTCAACCTCGTGGTCGACCTGACCTACGGCCTGATCAACCCGAGGATCCGTCATGGCTGAAGCTTCGGTCGTCGTCAACCCGCCGGCCGCCTCGCCGGCACCACCGTCCCCCTGGCGCTCGTTCTGGTACGCGTTCAGCGAGAACAAGGGTGCGGTCGCCGGACTCATCGTCGTGGCGATCGTGGTGCTGCTCGCCCTGGGCGCCGACTGGATCGCCCCCTACTCGCCCACCGAGCAGTTCCGCGATGCCATCCGCGCCGCGCCGGCCTGGGCCGAGGGCGGCTCGAGCCGCTTCCTGCTGGGCACCGACAGCCTGGGCCGCGACATGCTTTCGCGCCTGATCCACGGCGCCCGCGTGTCGCTGTTCATCGGCCTGTCGGTGATGGGCGTGTCCTTCGTGATCGGGGTCCTGCTGGGGCTGGCCTGCGCCTCGCTGGGGCAGGTGGTGGACGTGGTGATCACTCGCGTCATGGACCTCATCATGGCGGTGCCCAGCCTGGTGCTGGCCATCCTGGTGGTCGCCGTGCTGGGGCCCAGCCTGACCAACACCATCGTCGCGGTGACCATCGTCTACCTGCCGCGTTACGTGCGCCTCCTGCGCGCCTCGGCCCTGGCGGAGCTCAAGAAGGATTACGTCACCGCGGCCCGGGTCTCGGGCGTCAGCGGGTGGCGGCTGATGTTCCACACGGTGCTCCCGAACTGCCTGGCGCCGCTGATCGTGCAGGCCGCGCTGGGCGTGTCGGATGCCATCCTCGAGGCGGCCGCACTCGGCTTCCTCGGCCTCGGCGCCCAGCCTCCGATCGCCGAGTGGGGGACGATGCTGGCCGACGCCCGCGAGTTCATCCGCTCCGACCCGTGGCTGGTCACCTTGCCCGGCCTGGCCATCCTGATCACCGTGGTGTCGATCAACCTGGCCGGCGACGGCCTGCGCGATGCCCTCGATCCCAAGATGAGGAAGACATGACCCCCACGCTGCCTTCCGGTCGCCGCCTCCGGGGCCACCAAGGTGCCCTTCGGTCCCCTGGGGCTCGCGCCTGGCGGACCGGCAAAGCCGGATCCGCGCACGCCCTGGATGAAGGGCCGCTCCCGCGAAGCGCCGCGATGCCAGCATGAATCCGAACCAACCCCTGCTCGACATCAAAGGGCTGACGGTCAGCTTCGCGACCCGGGGCGGTGCGTTCCGTGCGGTCGACGGCGTCGACCTGCAGGTCGCGCCCAACGAGGTGCTGGCGATCGTCGGCGAATCCGGCTCCGGCAAGTCGGTGGCGATGCTGGCCATCATGGGGCTGCTGCCCTGGACGGCCACCGTCAGCGCCGAGCGCATGCACTTCGCCGGCCAGGACCTGCTCGCCATGACGCCCCGGCAGCGCCGCACCCTCGTGGGCCGCGACGTGGCGATGGTGTTCCAGGAGCCCATGAGCTCGCTCAACCCCTGCTTCACCGTCGGCTGGCAGATCGCCGAAGCGCTGGCCGAGCACACCGGGCTCGACCGCGAGGCGCGCAAGAAGCGCGTGATCGAGCTGATCGAGCAGGTCGGCATCCCCGACCCGGTGCGCCGCGCGCGCGCCTTCCCGCACCAGCTGTCAGGCGGCATGAGCCAGCGGGTGATGATCGCCATGGCCCTGGCCTGCGGGCCGCGGCTGCTGATCGCCGACGAGCCCACCACCGCGCTGGACGTGACCATCCAGGCCCAGATCCTGGACCTGCTGCAGGCCCTCAGGCGCGACACCGGCATGGCGCTGGTGCTCATCACGCACGACCTCGGCGTGGTCGCCGAATGCGCCGACCGCGTGCTGGTGCAGTACGCCGGCCGGCCGGTGGAGACCCAGCCTGCCGACACGCTCTTCCTGCAACCCCACCATCCCTACACGGCGGCGCTGCTCGCGGCCCTGCCCGAAAGGGCACGCCAAGGCGAGCGGCTGACCGCCATCGAAGGCCTGGTGCCGGGCCAGTTCGACCGCCCCGCGGGCTGCCTCTTCGCACCCCGCTGCCCACACGTCCAGGCCCTGTGCCACGCCAAGGCGCCGCCGCCCGCGAGCGATGCCCTCGGGCGTGCGCTTTGCCACTTCCCGCTGGTCGACGGGCAGCCGCTGCCCCTGCTGCCGGAGGCCAGCGCAGCATGACGGACGCCGTGATGGAGAACCCGAGCCGCGCGACGGAAACGGACACCGAGCCGGTGCTCCGGGCGCGCGACCTGCGCCGCGAGTACCCGGTCACGCGCGGCCTGTTCCAGCCGCCGGCCGTCGTGCAGGCCCTGGCCGGCGTCAGTTTCTCGGTCCGGGCCGGCCACACGCTGGCGGTGGTCGGCGAATCGGGCTGCGGCAAGTCCACGCTCGCCCGGCTGCTGACCATGATCGAGCCGCCCACTTCGGGCGAGCTGCTGATCGACGGCAAGGATGTGGCGCATGCCGACGGCGGCCTGCGCCGGCAACTGCGCCGCCAGATCCAGATCGTCTTCCAGAACCCGTACGGCTCGCTGAACCCGCGCCAGACCGTGGGCAACGCTCTGATGGAGCCGCTGCTGGTCAATGGCGTCCACGATGCGGGTGAGCGCGAATCGCAGGCGCGCGCCATGCTGCGCCAGGTCGGGCTGCGCGAGGAGCACTTCGGTCGCTACCCGCACATGTTCTCGGGCGGCCAGCGCCAGCGCGTCGCCATTGCTCGGGCCCTGATGCTCAAGCCGCGCGTGCTGGTGCTCGACGAGCCGGTGTCGGCGCTGGACGTGTCCATCCGTGCCCAGGTGCTCAACCTGCTCGACGACCTGCAGCAGGCGATGAACGTGGCCTACGTGTTCATCTCGCACGATCTCGGCGTGGTGCGCCACGTGGCCGACGAAGTGATGGTGATGTACCTCGGCCGATGCGTGGAGCAAGGTCCGCGCGACGCCTTGTTCGACCACCCCCTGCATCCCTACACGAGGGCGCTGCTGTCGGCCACGCCGACGGTGGATGTCTCGGCACGCCGCGAACGCATCATCCTGAAGGGCGAACTGCCCTCGCCCATCGACCGGCCCAGCGGCTGCCCCTTCCGCACCCGCTGCCCGCTGGCCTTCGAGCGCTGCGCCGAGATGGACCCGGAGCTCGAGCCGCGCGGGAGCCAGCGCGTGGCCTGCTGGGCGGTGCCGGCCACCGGCGCCCGGCCACCTGTTTGATTTCATTGGATCCAGACCGAAACCGAGAGGGAGAACCGCATGAACTACATCCGCCGCGCCTTCGCCGCGCTGCTCCTGGCCTGTGCCTCGCACGGCGCCCTGGCCTTGGCCCCGAACGCCGACGCCCTGATCAAGGACCTCAACCAGCAGAGGTCCGTCGACTCCAACATGAAGCTGGCCTTCTGGCTGCCGCCCGAATTCTTCATGGCCACCATGCCGGGGGGCGCGGCGGCGACGCAACGCAAGCAGATCATGACGATGCTCGACGGGTGGGTGCTGATCCTGGCGGCCGACGCCGAGCTGGGTGCCATGGGGTCGATCACGCCCCGCAGCCGGGCCGACCTGCTGGCCTCGACTCGCCTGAAGATCGGCAACGGCAGCGAAATCGCACCCGTCGCCGACAAGGACCTCCGCGGCGACCTCAAGAACCTGTGCGACATGATCAAGCCGCTGTTCAAGAACATGCTGGGCGCCCTGGGCGAGGCGGTCGAGCCGATCGCCTTCAAGGTCCCGAAGGACGTGGTCGCCCAAAGCAACGACCTGGCCACGAGCCAGGGCCGGCTGACGGTGAGCCTGAACGGCGAGAAGATGGCTTGGCGCCTGCCGCTGGGCAGCCTGCTGCCGCCGGCCCTCGACACGGAGACGGGCGACGAGTTTCCTGGCGACTACCGCTTCAGCCCGTACTCCGGCCGCCCGCTGAAGCCGAAGAACTAGGCTCCCGGCCCGCTTTCGTCCGTGATCCGGCCCTGTGCATCGATCGCCAGGAAGGGCAGGCCCTGGCTGCGCAGGAAGGGCAGGGCCCGCTCGCCCATCAGCATCGCGATGGTGGCGATCGTGCCGGCCGCCAGGCAGGCGGGCGCCACCACGCTGATCGATTGCCAGCCTTGCACCGGCCAGCCGCTGCGCGGGTCCAGGATGTGGCAGTAGCGCCGGCCCTCGAGCTCGAAGAAGCGCTCGTAGTCTCCGCTCGTGGCCAGGGCGCCCTCGCGTAGCGGGAGGCTGGCCACGACGGCCTCGTCGAGCCGGGGATGGGCGATGCCGAAGTGCCAGGGCTGGCCGTCTTCACGGCGGCCCACGGCGCGCAGGTCCCCGCCGAGATTGACCAGCGCGGCACCTACCCCCGCTTCGGCCAGCAGCGTGGCTGCTCGGTCGACGGCGTACTCCTTGCCGATGCCCCCGAAATCCAGCTCCATGCCGGGGCGAGGCAGGCGCAACGCGGGCCGCTCCCAACTGACCCGCGACCAGCCGACGAGCGGCATCAGCTCGGCGAGCGCTTCCATGGCCGGCAGGCGGCCGGTGCGGAAGTCCCAGACCCGGCGCAGCACGCCGGTCGTGAGGTCGAACGCGCCATCGCTGGCGGCGTAGGCGCTCACGGCGAAGTCGATCAGGTCGCAGGTCTCGGTGTCGAGCTCGAGCGGGCGGGCTGAACCCGCGGCGCGGTTGATCCCCGACACGACGCTGTCTTCGAGGTAGCGCGAGTACTTGCGTTCGATGCGCTGCACCTCCGCGATGGCCGCGTCGATGGCCTTGGCGTTGGACGCCGTGCCGGGCTGGACGAGGATGCGGCAGGGGCTGCCCATGGCGCGGAAGTCCACCCGGACCTCGGCCTGAGCTCCCCCGCCAACGTGGCTCATGGCACGCTGCACCCGATGCGTTCGCTGCCGAGCGCCACGTCATCGATCCAGACGGTGTTGGTGGTGCCGCCATAGGCCTCCCAGCCCAGCTTCAGGTCGCTCAGCGCCGGCCGCCAGGACGGGTACTGGTTGATCCAGCTCTGGTCGACGTCGTTGGTGGCCATGCCGTCCTCCTGAAGGCCGGCGGGCGCCTGGCCGTCGACCCAGGTCTGGAGGGTGCCGGCCGACTGGTCGATGCGGAACTCGATGCAGGTCCAGGTCTGCGCCTTCAGGGCCTGGCTCATCGAGATGCCGTTCGGGCTCAGCGAGGGCAGCGTCGCGTCGTCCTTGGAGCGGTTCCACATCAGGATCCCGCTCTGGCCGCCGATGCGCAGTTCCTGGCTCTGCGAGTCGTTGGAGTCGTTGGCGTCGCGCATGGAGGCGAAGGTGACGTGGGCGTCGCCCAGGGCGTTTTCGAGCCGGATGTAGAAGCGTCCGTAGCGTACGTTGCCGAGTTGGCTGATGGCCGAATTCTGGATGAAGGCGTGGCCGCAGTAGTCGCTGCCCGGGTTGATCCGCACCGAGTGCGTGCCGCTGTGCGCCTGGGTGGCGTCGATGACGGCGCGGCCCGAGCCGGAGAAGCAGTTCGGGCCGCCGACGCTCCAGCGCGCAGTGTCCGGCGGGCTGTCGGCCACGCCGGACTCGAAGTCGTCGCACAGGGCCAGCGATGTGCAGGAGGCGCCGCCACCGGTGTCGCCACCGCCACCTGTATCGCCACCACCGCCGGTGTCGCCTCCGCCGGCACCTCCACCACCGGTGTCGCCGCCTCCGGTATCACCTCCACCCGTGCCGCCACCACCGGTGTCCCCACCTCCGCCGGTATCACCCCCGCCGCCCGTGTCCCCGCCTCCGGAGGTGTCGGTCGAGCCTATGGTCGAGCCGTCGACCGCACCGGTGTTCCAGTCCAGCCGATCGCCCCCGCCGCCGCCGCAGCCGGCGAGCAGGACGGTGGTGACCAGCCCCGCAGGGATCCAGGGCCAGGCAGGCAGGCGATTCATCATGGTGGCTCTCAAAAGCTGTAGGACACGCCCACCTGGACGATGGTGGCGTGAAAGGGGTCTATGCCGAGCGAACCCTGTCCACCCAGCCGCCACTGCGAGCGCTGCTCATAGCGCTCCACCTTGGCGTCGGCCGTCCAGGGGCCCCAGCTGTACTCCGCCTTCAGGCCGGCCGTGATGGCGCCGAAGGCCGACAGCCGCTGGTCGTCGGTGCTGTACTTCGCCTCGGACGGCAGGCCGGGATAGACCTCGATGTCGGTCACCGGGTCGTGATAGAACGAAGCGGACGACTGGGTGTAGTAGCGCAGCAGCGGCGTGAGCTTGAAGCCTTCGGCCAGCGGCTGCACCCACTGCGCCTCCAGTGTGTGCGCGCCTATGCCGAAGGTGTCGTAGTAGTAGCGGTAGCCGGTGCGCAGCGTGGCGCCCCAGTACGGCACGTGGTGGTTCCAGCGCAGTTGGTAGATGCCGCTGTTGCGGCTGCGAGGCCGGTTGTCAAATTGCTTGTACGGGTCGCTGAAGTAGCCGCGGCCGAAGCTCATCGTCAGCGTCATCTGCACCAGGTCATTGCGCGAAACCGCGCGGGTCAGCCCCATCAACAGCTCGATGCTGCGCTTGTGCTCCTGCTCGACGCCGAGCACGCCGCCGTCGGTCGGCTCGATGGTGTCGCTGCTCAGGCCGAGCGCGGTGGTGAGCGTGGTGTTGTTGTCCTCGGTCGACCAGCGGCCCTCGACCGACAGCGCGTTGGAGACGTAGTCGTTCTCGCCCGAATGCGCCACGCCCACCGCCAGGGCGGAACGTTCCTCGAAGTGAGTGACCTTGAGGTCGCCGGCCACGCGGCGGTCGCTCATGCGGCTCGCGCCGCTGATGTCGCTGTAATAGCGCGGGCTTGCCCCGGACACCTCGTCGACCACGGCCGAGGCGTCGACGAGCCAACGGCGGCCGAGCGGCACGCTCAGCAGCGCCGAAGGCGAGTCGACCCGGATGCGCTTGAAGGTCGACGGCTCGTTGCCCGAGTAGAACGGGTACTGCGTCTGCACCGACTGGCTGTCTTCGTAGTGCAGGTATTTCAGCGCGACCAGCCCCTTGTCGGGCGCTTCCTCGGCTGCCGCCGGGCGGGGCATCACTCCGGGCACCGCCAGGGCGGCCGCCGCGAGCCAGCCCAGCGGGCGCGCGAGATCAGTTGCAGCCACAGCCGCCTCCCCCCACGCCGCCGCCTCCGGCAGCCGCTTCCTTGCTCTGGTAGACGTGCTGGCTGAAACGCTGGTCCAGCGCGTCGCCGCCCATCGTCATCTCCGGCTTGGCGAGGGTGCCCTTCTCCCACGGCTTGGGGCCGGACGGCGCCCACGCCGACAAGGTGGTGTCCCAACCCTTGAACGGCCCGGGCAGCGCACAACCGGCCAGCGATGACGACACGACCAACAAGGTGAGCAGGCAACGGCTCATCGCCGGGCCTCCAGCGCCTGCACGATGCGCTTCTCCAGCGCGGCGGCGTCTTCGTCGCGGAAGCCCGCATGCACGCTGTCGATGAAGCCGTTCGCGCCTATCAGCACCGAGCTCGGCATGCCCTTGACGCCAAACAGGCCCGGGGTTGCGCCCTGGGTGTCGAAGCCGACGGTGAACTTGGCCGGCACCTGGGCGAGGAAGCGGTCGGCGGCCTCGCGTTGTTCGTCGAGGTTGATGGCCACGATGCGCAGCCCCGCCGGGCCGTACTTGGCCTGCATCTCGTTCATCCAGGGAAAGGATTTCTTGCAGGGCCCGCACCAGGAGGCCCAGAAGTCCAGCAGCACGACCTGGCCCTTGAGCGAGCCCAGGCGCAGGGGCTGGCCGCCGGCCGCGGTGGCGTTGATCTCGGGCGCCCGCTGGCCCGGCTCCAGCGCCAGTGCGGGCAGGCTCAGGACGCTGCACAAGGCCCATGCCACGGCGGCCAGCAGGCGTGTGCCCCGACGGTCGTTCTTCATCGCTCGTTCCCTCTTTTCACCTTCGAAGGCCGGCCCGTCCAGGCCAGCAACAGCACGATCAGGCCCAGGCCCGCCAGGGCCTCGAAGGAGCCGGCGCCGGCCCCCACGTTCGTCACCTCGGTATGCGCCTCGGCCTGCAGGGGCACCTCCAGCACGCTGGTGTCGGCCGCCACGATGCGCAGCGTGCCGGTGGCCTCGCCGCCGGTGCTGGGGGCGAACTGCACGGCCAGCGTGCAGGACGCGCCGGGCGCCAGCGTCCACGGCATGCTGGCGCAGGCATCGCCGGCGGAAGCCGCCTGCACGATGAAGCCGCCTGTCGTGCTGGCGCCGCTGAGGGTCGCCGTCGCGTTCGACTGGTTGGTGATGCGGATCACCAGCGGCTCGCTACGCCCGCCGGTACGGACGACGATGGCGCGGAAGTCCAGGATGCCCTGGTCGGTGACGAAGGGCGAGGACAGGTTGCCGCCTCCACCACCTCCTCCGCCGCCGTTGCCACCGCCTCCCCCATCGCCGCCGCCATCCGTGCGGGCCGCGCCGACGCCGCTGAGCGCGATCTCGGCCGGGTTCTCGCCGTCGGAAGCGACGAGCAGCGTCGCGCTCAGGTTGCCGGCGTTGTCCGGCACGAAGGAGACGATGACGGTGCAGCTCTCGCCTTCGGCCAGGCGGACGCCGCCCAGGCAGGTGCCGCCGCCCACCGAGAAGGCTTGCGGCGACACGCCGGCCAGCCCGAAGGCCGAGACGGCCGCCACGCCGGGCCCGTGGTTCACCAGGGTGAGCGCGTCGGAGGAGCGCGTCTGCCCGACCTCGGTGCTTTCGAAGGCGATGCGGGTCTCGCTGCCCTGCCAGGCCAGCACGGGCAGCGAGCTGCTCACCCCTTGCCCCGTCAGCACGATGCTGTTGGGCGAGCTGAAGGCATTGCTGACGATCTGCACCCGCTCCGCCGCGGTGGCGCCGGCCGGCGTGAAGCTGACGCCGACGCTGCATGCACTGCCGGCCGCCAGCTGCGAAGGGCAGTCGTGGGTGAGCGCGAACTCGCTCGACGAGCTGGCGATGGAGCTGATGTCCAGCGCCGCGCTGCCGCTGTTCGTGAGGATGGCCAGCCTCGTCGACGAGGTCGTGCCCAGCGTCACCCGCCCGAAGCCGAGGGCCACCGGCGCCAGGCTGACGGATGGCGCCGGCTGGGCAATGGCCTCGCCGGCGAGCGAGACCGAAGCCGTGCCGGACGGCGTGTTCGACGAGATATCGAGCGTGGCCACGCGCGTGCCCAGCGCGCTCGGCTTGAGCGCCACCGTGACCGTGCAGGTGCTGCCCGGCGCCACGGCCGACCCGGCCTTGCAGGTGCCGCCCAGCACGATGTCGCCGGCATGCGGGCCGCTGACGTCGATGCCGCTGATCGACAGGCTCGCGGCGCCGGCGTTGCCCACCTCCAGCGTGCGCGGTGGCCCGGCCAGGCCCAGGGCCTGCGTTCCCAGGTCCAGCCGGGTGGCGTTGAGCGTCATGTTGGGCGAAGGCGCTGCCGTGCCTTCGCCGACCAGGGCCACGGTCGACAGGCCCGAGCCGGCGTTGTGCTTCAAGGTCACCGCGGCGTTGCGGGTGCCCTGCGCGGCCGGGGAGAAACGCAAATCCAGCACGCAGTTGCTGCTCACCGCCACGGTGGCGCCGGCCGTGCAGGTGCTGCCCGAGCCGAGTGCATAGTCCGCGGCGCTGGTGCCGGTGAGCTGCACCGAGTCGATCACGAGCGTGGCCTCGCCGGTGTTGCTGACGACCACGCGCTGGCTGCCCGAGGTGCTGCCCACGGCCTGCGAGAACGTCAGCTGCGTGGGCGAGATCGACACGGACGGCGCGGTGTCGCCGCCCAGGCCCGTCAGGCCGACGGTGCTCGCGCCACCGGCGCCGTTATGGGCCACGGTGAGCGTGCCCGAGCGCGTGCCGGACAAGGTGGGGCGGAAGGTCAGCGCCACCGTGCAGCTGCCGCCGGCCGCAATCTGCTGGCCCTTGGCACAGGTGCCGCCGGCGATCGCGAAATCGCTGCCCGCGGTGACGCCGATGTCGCCCAGCAGCAGCGCCGCGGTCGCGCTGGCGGCATTGCCGACGGTGACCGTCTGTACCGGCGTGGTTTCGCCGACGGGCTGGGTGCCGAAGTGGATGCCGGTCGGCGCCACCGTCGGCCGGGGCGCGGCCGCCACCGTCAGGTAGGTGGGCGTGCCGCCCATCTGACCCGCTATGTAGGCCGCCAGGTCGTTCAGTTCCTCGTCGCTGAGCCGGCCGCCGAGGAACTGCATCTGGCTCTGCGTGGAAATCGCGGACTTGATCTTGTGGGCATCTATGCCGTTGGCAATGCGGTTCTGTGCGCCACCCGGCAACGTGCCGTGACAGGCGGCGTTGGAACAGCCGCGCTTGCCGCTGACGAGCGTGGCGGTGTAGAGATCGCCGCCGTTGCGGGCGTCCTGTGCCCAGGCGGCCGTCCAGCCGAGGGCCAGCGCGGCCAGGCAGGCCGCGGTGCGAAGAAGGCTCCTCATCGTCAGGCCTTCAGCCAGGGCAGGTCCTGCCCGGCGACGTTCCAGATCTGGTCGGTGTGGTCGCCGTTGGGGCCCCGCAAGTTGGGGTAGCCGACGATGCCGGTCTCCTGCTCGGCTCGGCTCACGCCCATGGAGCGGAGCACCATGCCCATCCACTGGTTGTAGAGCAGGCCCGAGTACCAGTGCGGGTCGGACGACCAGGTGAACGAGTCGAGGTCGCGGTAGTCCAGGTACTGGCCGGTCTTGAAGTAGCCGCCGGCGTTGCCGAGGGTGACGACCGGAACGCACCGGTTGTGGTGGTGCCCCGGGTTGCCGCCGGAGCCGAGCTCGAAGCCGCTGGCGATCAGGGTCTTGTCGAAGATCGTCGCGCCGTCGGCGGTGGTGATCCGGTCCAGCCGGTTCGCCATGTCGAGCATCGCGCCTTCGAACTGCAGCCGCACCGCGGCATTGAAGCCGGCGCGCTTGGCCGGGTCGTCCAGCGCATGGGCGTAGTTGTTGTGCCAGGCGTGCTCGGAATCCGGCCCGAAGGTGTAGGTGTTGGGCCCGCAGACGTAGGCGCGGCTGATGCCGGCGGCGAAGGCCGCCGCGACGATGTCGTTCCACAGCCGCTCGCAGGCCACCTGCTGCTCGGGCTTGCCGTAGAAGCCCTCGGTGGCCTCCACCGCCGCGGTGTCGGTGGTCGGCCGCGGGAAGCTGCCGCCCCCGTTGGCCACGCCGCCGACCTGCGTCTGCACGTCGCTCAGCAGGTCCAGGTAGTTGGACAGGCGGTTGCGGCAGTCGGTCGAGCAGGCCGGATCGGCCATCACCAGGTCGGCATGCTCCTTGACACGGTCGACCAGGACGATGGAAGGCTCGCCCGGCGTCGTGGTGGTGCCGAACAGGCGATCGAACAGCTTCACGTTGCTCTCGGCCGTCTGCTCGGTCTGCGTGGTGCCCGAGCCGGCGCTCGAGAGCGACACGAGGTTGCGCACGATGACGCCCTGCGAGGGCCGCGTGGGGTAGAAGCCGGCCGAGCGCGCCAGCACCTGGTCGATGCTCGGATGGACGTCGTCACCGCCGAGCGAGTAGCCGCGGTTGTGGCCCACGCCCGTGTGGAAGTCGAGTCCGTTGATCACGTTCATGCGGGACAGCATGCGGGGCGTCAACGCGCTGGAGGCGGCGGTGAGGATGTCGCTGATGACGATGTTGCTGCCGTCGGCCCTGGACTTCAGCGGCATGCCTCGCACCTCGATGCCGCCGGCGAAGGTCTTCTGGGTCGGCGCGAGGTCGAGCAGCGGCCCGAAGAACTGGCTCTGGAACACGCCATGCCAGGTCGTCATGTGCACGAAGTAGCGCTCGGCGCTGACCGCCGCCTGGGCCGCTGCGCGCACCTCGCGCGGCAGCAGCGAGGGCAGCAAGGGCACGGCCAGCGCGACGCCGCCGCCGACCAGGAACTGCCGCCGCGTCATGGGGTTGTAGGCCGGCTTCATGGCGACACCTTCGCGATCATCTGGAACTCCTTGCGCAGCGCGACGGCGGCCATCAGGCGGCGGATGTTGGTGCCGCTGGCGGCCTGCTGGCGCATGGCCTCGATCAGCTCGGCGTCGTCCGCCTTGTCGGGCCGGCCGAAGGTGTAGCGGGCGTAGTTGCGGGCGAAGCACTTCTCGAAGGCGCCGCTGTCGAGGATCAGCTGCTGCGCCTCGCCGGCACTGGCCACCGAGCGGGCGGCGATGCCCGCCAGCGTGGCCACGGCCGCCGTGTCTATCGGCTTCTCGCCCAGGGTGTTGCCGTTGTCGTCTCGCACCACCTCGGTCTGGCGCACGCGGCCCAGCGCGTCGAAGCGCTCGAACACGAAGCCGAAGGGGTTGATCTGCGCCTGGTGGCAGCCGATGCAGGAGGTGCCCTCCATCTGGGTCACCCGCTCGGTGCGCTGGCGCGTGGTCAGCACGCCGGTGAGGTCGGCCTTGGCGTTGGACTGGTCCATCGCCGGCGGCGGCAGCGTCTGGCAGGTCAGCGCGTTGAGCACGCGGATGCCGCGGCGGATGGGCAGAGTGGTGTCCGACGAGCCGTTGGCAATCATTCCGATGCGGGTCGTCAGGCCGACGCGGTCGGCCTCGGCGAACAAGGGCGGCGTGGACTTGCCGTCCCAGACCGGCGTGTTGTAGAGCGCGGCGACATCCGCCGTACGGGCGAAGGAATGGCGGTCGGTCAGCAGCTGCTGCAGCGAGCCGTCGCGCGAGGCGACGTACGACACCATGTCGAGCACCTCGTTGATCGCCGCGTCGCGGGTGGTCGACAGGGGTTTGTAGCTGCCGGCGAAGGCGTCGAACTTGGCATTGCCGACCTTGCCGTTCATGGCCACCAGCTCCTCGAGCTTGAACCAGCGGCTGAAGAAACGCCTCGTCGGCGCGTCGGCCCGTGCGTCGGCGGCCAGGCGAGCCACCTGGGCCTGGTAGACCGCCGGATCCAGCAGGCTGCCGTCGTCGGCCGCCGCCGCAAGCGTGGCGTCGGGCACGGTGTCCCAGAACTGGTAGGACAGGCGCGAGGCGAGCTCGTGCGCGGTCAGCGGCACGCACTGGCCGTCGCCGCCGCTGGCCTGACCAAGCTCGACGCGCAGGTAGAAGCTGGCCGAGGCCATCATGGTGGCGATCACCTTGGACATCGCCTCGGGCGTCTTTTCGCCGCCGGCTGCGGCCACGTAGACCGCCACTTCGGCATCCGTCATGGGCCGGCGGAAGAAAAGCCGCCCGGCCCGGCGCGAGAAGCCCGCCATGCAGGCGTTCGCATCGCTGCCGCAGTTGCCCAGCAGCCGGGTCACGCGGGCGCTGTCCGCGGTGATGGCCTTGGCGAGCGTCTCGGCTGTCTGGTGCAGGGCACCCGCCTGGCGCGAGGTGAGCGCGGTGTCCAGCCTTTCATAGCCGGTGTGACGGGTGCTGTCCGGGTCGACCAGGGTGTCGGGCGGGAACTGCGCCTGGTCGAGCACGGTCGGCTCGACGGTGGCCGCCAGCGCCGCGTCGCCGGTCAGCTGCTGCACGACGTCGGTCAGCGAGGCGATCAGCTGGGTGCGCGTCAGGCGCCGCGGCGCGCCGGCCGCGTGGCAACCCGGGAAATGGCTGTTGCCCGACTCGGCGGCGGCCACTGCCTGCACCTGCGCATGCGGATCCATGCCGCGGCTGTACGGCATGGTGACCACGTTGACCGGCCCGGAGCCGCCCGACGTGGATGACGATTCATCCCCTCCGCTGCCGCCGCACGCAGCCAGGGCAGCCGCAAGGGCGGCAGCCCAAACCAGTTTATTCATGTACCCCTCACCGTGGCCCGCCGCGGCCATGGGTGGCCGCTGCCCCGAGTTCCGCCAGCCTTCTTCAGCGGCAGCCCTTCTCGGGAGGCGCGCATGATCTCATCAAGTGACGTGTTATTGAGGTGACGGATTCCAGGCGACAAGCTCCGACACTTTGGGTCACAGATGGTGTCAATCCACCAACATGACACACCCCTCGCACGTGACCGAATGGCTTGACAAGGCCGGAACTGAAACGGTGTTCAGTTCTCGCGCAGGGCCTCCAGCACGTCGATGCAACGAGCTTGCGCTGGCAGCGTGGCCTGCGAGCGCAGGCGCGCCTGCAGGGCAAGCCAGGCGCCGCGGCGCTCTATGCTCAAGGCGCCTCTTTCGCCGCGGCGGACGAAGCCGGCATCGGCCAGTTCGCGCAGCACCTCGGACAACGTGGAGCGTGAAACGTTGGCCATCGAGGCCAGGACCGACGTGCCGGCCGGCAGCGTGAGGGGCTGCCCATCGGCGCCGGGAGACTGCGCGGTGAAGCCGGAGGCTGGATCGAAGGCCTGCGCGAAGTGGCCGAGCACGAAGGCCACCCGGAACGCCGGCGAGCCGTGCTTGAAGGCCGTCACCGCCTCGGCCAGGCGTGTGGCGCGATGGACAGTGAGGTGCAGCATGGCGCGCAGGAAGGCCGGCTCCTGTTCGATCAGTGCCCGGTAGGCCGGCACGTCGAATCCCAGCAGCGACACGGGCGTGACCGCCACCGTGTCCACGCCGTTGGGCTGGTCGAACAGGGCCTGCTGCTGGTTGAACAGCGTGCCCGGCCCATACAGGGCGACCACGGCCTTCGTGCCATCCGCGAGCTGTACCTGGTGCGACACCACGCCCTGGGCCAGGAACCACACCGCTCCGGCCGGCGCCCCGCGCTTTTCGATCGTCAAGCCGGCGTCGCACCGGGCAGGCCGCGCCTGCAAGGCCAGCGCCTCGGCGGCCGACTCGGGCAGTCCGAGTCCCGCCAGGGCGCGCGCCAGCGCCGCGACCTGCGGTTCAGCGCGGCGCGCGTCCATCGCCGGTCAGCAATGCGATGAAGGCAGCGAGCGGCTGCTCCCCCTCGAACACCTCGCTGGAGCGCAGACGCACTCCGAGGCGTCGCCAGGCCGCGCCCGGCGCCAGCGTGATCCGTCCGTACGACACCTGCAGCAAGCCCGCGGCCTGCAGCGCTTGCAGCACGCCGTTGAGCACCCGGCGGGACACATCGCAGGCGTGGGCCAGATCGGCCTGGCCCACCCCCACCGCGACCTGCGGCGAAAGCGCGGGCGCCGGCGACCAGGCCGAGCCTTCATCGAGCGATTCGCACAGCTGGGCCAGCGTCCAGACGATGCGGCCGGCCGGCGAGGCATGCTTGAGCGCGAGCAGCCACTGCAGCGTGCGGGCCGCGCGGTGGCTGACCAGGTTGAGCACGAATCGCGCGAACAGGGGATGCTGGTCGAGCGCCGCGCGAAAGTCGCCGGCCGACATGAAGCCGACGAGCGATGGCGCCAGCGTGCGGTATTCGACAGGCCTGGGCGCTCCTTCGACCAGTGCCGCCTCGCCGAACCAGGCACCGCGGCCATACAGCTGGGCGACACGGCTTTCACCCTCCGCCGCAGCGGCGTCGCTCCAGTCGGTTCGCAGGGCGACGGCGGATCCCACCAGGCCGCTGTGCACCAGGCCCCAGCTGTCGGGCGGCTCGCCGCGCCGGCCGAGCAGCGCGCCGCGAGGCAGGCGTTGCCAGCTCATGTGGTCGGCCAGCTCGCGGGCCGAATCGACCGGCAGGCCGATCGAGACCAACAGCCACGGGTCGATCGACGGCCGGTGCTGCGTCGTGACGCGCACCTCGTTGTTCTCCCTGGAACGGCATCTGCACACCGCGGGCCGGGGTGCCATGACCCAGACTCTAGCCGTCAGCCTGTCATGGGCCTGACGTCCATTCACCAGGGAAGGGACGGCCCGGCCCAGGCGGTTGGCGCGCCGGGCCTAGACCCGGAACACCGCCACCGCCTGCACGAGTGCCCGGGCTTGCTCGCGCAGGCTTTCGGCGGCCGCCGCACTCTGTTCCACCAGGGCGGCGTTCTGCTGCGTGGCCTGGTCCATCTGCGCCACGGCCTGGCCGACCTGCATCACGCCGTTGGCCTGTTCGCCGCTGGCCGAGCTGATCTCGCCCACGATGGCGCTCACGCGCCGGATCGAGCCGACGATCTGCTCCATGGTGCGCCCGGCATCGCTCACGAGTGCGCTGCCCTGCTGCACCTGGTCCACGCTCGTGCCTATGAGCGTCTTGATCTGCCTGGCAGCCCCGGCGCTGCGCTGGGCCAGCGCCCTCACCTCGCTGGCCACCACCGCGAAGCCGCGTCCGTGCTCGCCGGCGCGGGCAGCCTCGACCGCCGCGTTGAGCGCGAGGATGTTGGTCTGGAAGGCGATGCCGTCGATCACGCCGATGATGTCGGCGATCCGCTGCGAGCTGCCATGGATGGCGTTCATCGTTTCCACGACCCGAGCCACCAGCTCACCGCCCTCGCCCGCCACCCCGCTGGCGCTGCGGGCCAGGCGATCGGCCTCGGCCGCGTTGTCCGCGTTGTGCCGCACGGTGGCGTCCAGCTCGCTCATCGTCGCCGAGGTCTGCTCCAGCGCACTGGCCTGCTCTTCGGTGCGCTGGCTCAGGTCGCCATTGCCCTGCGCGATCTGCGCGCTGGCGGTGGCCACGCATTCGGCGTTATGGCGCACCGTGGTCACGGTGTCGGCCAGGCTCTGCTGCATCTGCCGCATGGCCTGGAGCAGTTGGCCGGTCTCGTCGGCCGAGCCGGGCCGGATGTCGATGTTCAGCTCGCCCGCGGCGACCCTTCGCGCCGCGCCGACGGCGGTCTGCAGCGGTCGCACGATGGAGCGCGAGATCCACCAACCCGCGGCGACCGACAGCAACACCGCCCCGAGACCCAGTGCCAGCAACAGCTGGCGAACCAGGATCAGGTCGCCGTCCATTCGCTTGCGACCCTCGTCCAGCAGTCGCTCCTCGAGTTCGGCCAGGCGCAGCGCCGGCCCGTCCAGGGCTTGCAGCCGCGGCAGGGCCTGGCGGACCAGCTGTTCGCGCCCTTGTTCGCGCTGGCCCTGCTTCAGCAACTCCAGGCAGCTTCCGAAGGCCTGGACCCAGGCCGCGCGCGCGCGCTGCGGAACTCGGCCAGCAAGGCACGCCCCTCCGGCCGGCGGACCAGCTTGTCCAGTTGCTCCAGTCGTTCGTCGATCCCGCGGCGCGCGGCCGTCACGGCCGCCAGGTGCGGCTGCCGCGCGGCTTCGTCGTCGGTCATGAACGCCGCCAGCACGTGCACGCCATTGCCCCGCGCCATCTGCAGCACCTCCTGCGACAGGCGCAGCTTGGTGGCGTCCTCGTCGACCAGGCGGTCGACGTGCTCGCGCACGGCGGCGAACTGCACCAGGCTCGCGGCCACGGTACCCGCTAGCAGCAGGACCACGCAGGCAAACGCCAGCGCCAGGCGCGCGGCGATCTTCAGATCGGTCAATCGTCTCATCGGCTTCTCCCTCTCGATGGATACGCATCTTGGCCTCGGGAGGGCGGCCGCAGTCGGGCCGGGAGAAGCCTTCGCCCGCGCCGTTTTCGGCCGACGGGCTGATCGATTGTTCCGCCGCGGACACTGCCGCCCCGGCGCTTGACCTGCATCAAGCGGCGGCGATGGGCGGCGCGGCGTCAGTGCCGGATGCCGAGGCGCTCGCGCACGGCGGCGACGTGTTCGCCGACCTGCTCGACCACCTCCATCAGGCGCTCTTCGGTGCAGCCGAACTGGCGGGCCCAGTAACGCAGCTCGATGGGGTCCATCGAGTTCACGCGGCCCGGATCCAGCGGCTTGAGCGTCGCCGCCGGGTCGTCGGTGCCTTCAGAGGCGGCGGGATGGACGGGAGGGGTGGTGCCGGTGCTTTGCTTCATGGTCGATGAGCCTTTGCTGGTTCAGTGTGCTGCCTGCTTCTGGTACGTGCCCATGAGCTCGGCCTGCGCGAGCACGTGGCCCTGCATGGCCTGCTCGAGCTCGGCCTTGGTGGGCTGCGCCAGCTGCGGCAGCTTGCAGTCGAGCGCGTAAAGCTTGAAAAAGTAGCGGTGCCGCCCGATGGGCGGGCACGGGCCGCCCCAGGCGGCGCGCTTCCAGTCGTTCAGGCCCTGGCGGCCACCGGAGGGCAGCGCCTGGCCCTCGCCCGCCAGGCCCCCGGCCTCGGGCGGGAGATCGACGATCACCCAGTGGACCCACGTGCGCTGCGGCCTGGCCGGGTCTGGCGCATCGGGGTCGTCGACGATCAGGGCCAGGCTGGAGGTGCCCGCCGGCAGGCCCTTCCATTGCAAGGGCGGGGCGACATCCGGGCCCTCGCAGGTGTAGCGCTGCGGCAGCTCGCCGCCCGGCGCGAACACGCTGGAAAGAAGTTCCATCGCGCGTCTCCTTGGTGTCCCAGGCACTGAAGTGTGGGCGCCGGTCCGCCCGCGAACAAGGGCTTTCGCGAATTCCCAGTCAGGTCGTGGGAGGCATGGCGTTTGCCCGCCAAGCCGCCACCTGCTCGGCCACCCAGGGCCCATCGTCCAGCGGCAGGTCGTGGCCGGCGCTGGGGTGCATCACCAGCGGGACGGCCCAGCGCCGTGCCAGGGCGAGTGAGCATCGGGTATCGACCAGGCTGTCTGCCGCGCCGGCGAGCAGCAACAGCGGAACACGCGGCTTCTGGAGTGGTGCGCGGTACCGGGCGGCGGCGATCAGCTGGCGCCATGCGTTACCCGTCGACACAGGGCGTGCGGCGCGGATGGCTGCCCATTGCGATAGCGCATCTGCGTGGTCGTCAGGCCCGGCACTGGTCAGCCGCAGGATGGTGGCCTCGCGATGCAGAGCGCCGACCGCCCATCCGGCCAGCGCAGGCCAGGCCGCGGGACGCAGCCGGTGGTGCAAGGGGCTCAAGCCTGCCAGGCTGGTGTTGACCAGGACCGCGCCGGCGACCTCGTCGGGCCGGCGCGTGGCCCAGTCCAGGGCCACCATGCCGCCAAGCGAAAGAGCCAGGAGGCGGTAGGGCGGCGCCAGGCCCCGCGCGGTGAGGTCCTGCCTCACGGACTCCACCATGGGCGCGATGCGCCACGGGCTCGCGCCGCGATGATGGGCACCACTGCCCGGCAGGTCGACGCAGACCACGCGGGCGTTCGGCAACCGCGCCTGAAGCTGGGCCACGAAGCCTCCCCAGTGGCCGGCCTCGCGCGTGAGGCCGCGCAGCAGCACCCAGGTGTCGGACGAAGGGTTCGGTGTCATGCGCGGCTGCGGCGGTACCAACGTTCGAGGGCGTGTTGACGATGCTTGTCGCGCTCGTGGGCATCCTGCGGCAGCCAGCGCTCGTGGCTCGCCACCGCGCGGCTCACGAAGTCCAGCAGGCTCAGGTGCCGCCGCAGGACGCGGTGCTGCCGGTGCTCGATCAGCGGGTTGAAGATGCCGTGGCGCGAAAAGAACTGGCGCGGGTTCTTCTTGACCCACAGCCACGATCCCATCTCCAGCGTCAAGGGCAGGAACACCGGTGGCCGCGGCAGCTGACGCGAGCGCAGGTACAGGTGATCCCACAGATCACCGTGGGTCAGGTACTGCCGGCTCTGCGGTTCGACGATGTAGCGGTGGTGCAGCAACGCACTGTCCAGCAGCTGGTTCAGGGCATGCAGCTCCGCCAGGTGGGCTATCGGATGCGAGGTGTGCGCATAGGGAAACCAGAGCCGATCGCTCATGCCGAAGCCCGAGTGACAATCGAGCGCGATGCTCACGGGCCGGTCGAACAGCTCGGCCTGAATCAGCTCGCACAGGGCAGCGCTCTCGGCCTGCATCGTCGCGCCCCGGGGGCCGCGAAACCAGGGCAGCCAGGAGCTCAGCCGCTGGCCGCCGACCGGCCAGGGCACCGGCTCCAGCGCATCGACCGGCGCATTGCGCATCAGGTCCACGCCCTGCGGATTCGAGCGCGTGCCGCGCCACCATCCGCCCGGGTTCAGCAAGGGAACGAAGACGAAGCACATCGTGCGCAGCTGCGGCTGCAGCGTCTCGTCCCAGGGCAGCCGCATCACCAGGCTGCGCAGGTAGGCGATGACGACCTCGGCGCCTATGCGCTCCAGCCCATGGACGCCGCCCACGAAGGCCACCGCCGGCGCCTGCGGCGAGGTGCTGCCGAGCAGGTAGGCGTGCACCGGCAGCAACCGGCCACCGACGTGCACTTCGCACAGCAGGCGGCGGCGCAGCGCCGGACCGGCGCGGCGGGCCAGTTCGTCCAGTTCGATCAGCGGGGGCAGCAGCGCGGGCTCTTGCACGGTGGCGGGGTTTCGCCGAGCCGGCGAGCATATCGGCCGGATGTGACAACCCGCCCGCGACCGGCAGCAAGGCTCAAGCCCACTCGTAGTCGGCAGGCTCCAGGCGTTGCAGGCTGCGCACGTATTCCCGGGTGAAGCCGGGGAAGATCGCCACGATGCGTCCGCTCGGCTCCATCCGGTACCAGCTGCGGCAATGGGTCCAGACCGAGCCGGCCAGGCGCCGCTGCAGGCCCTCGTTGTAGGCCTGCATCACCTCGGGGCGGACCGACATCCAGCGATGGCGGCCGCGGCGCACGGCCTGCAAGCAGGCGAGCACATGCTTCACCTGGGGTTCCAGGTAGAGCAGGGTCGAGGTGTGGCCGGTGCCGGTGTTCGGCCCGAGCAGCAAGAACAGGTTGGGAAAGCCCGCCACCGTGACACCACGGTAGGCCTGCGGGCCCTGCGACCAGGCCTCGCGCAGCGTGCGGCCGCCCTGCCCCGTGACGCTGGTCGACGATAGCAGGTGGACCGTGTCGAAGCCGGTCGCACAGACGAGCACATCGAGCGCGTGTTCGCGGCCGTCGGCGGCCACCACGCCGCGCGGCGTGATGCGCTCTATCGCCTCGGTCACCAGCTCGACGTTCGGCCGGCGCAGCGCCGGGTAGAAGTCGTTCGAGTAGATGATGCGCTTGCAGCCGAGAGGGTACGGCGGCGTGAGCCGGCGGCGCAGCTCGGGATCCGGCACCTGGCGCTGCAGATGGCGCGCGGCGGTCGCCAGCATGGCACGGCGGGCCAGCGTGCCCTCTTCGAAGCCGCGCCGGCCCCACTCCAGCGCCTGCACCCAAAGCCAGCGAACCAGGCCCGCATAGGGCGGCAGGCGGGCGAGCCACCTATCGACGCGGCCGTAGCGCCGGTCCAGCCGTGGCATGACCCAGTTGGCGGTGCGCTGGAACACGGCCAGCGACGCGGCGCGGCGCGCGATGGGCGCGACCAGCTGCGAGGCGGTCGAGCCCGTGCCGATGACCCCGACCCGCCGGCCTTCCAACGGCACGCTTTCATCCCAGCGCGCGGAATGCAGCTTCGCGCCGGCGAAGCTTTCCAGCCCCGGGACGTCGGGCCAGCGCGGCTGGCTCAGCGGGCCGGTGCTGCAGACGAAGAAGCGCGCATCGAGGGTTTCGCCGGCCTCGGTGCGCACCTGCCAGCGGCCGCTGCCCTCGTCGAAGCGAGCCTCGGTGATGCGCTCGCCCAGGCGGATGTGCGGGGCGAGTCCGAAGCGCTCGACGATGTCCTTCAGGTAGCCCTGGATCTCGCTCGCGGAAGCGAAGCGGCGCGTCCACTTCGGATTCGATGCGAAGGAGAAGGAGTAGGCCGGCGCGGGGACGTCGACATGGGCGCCCGGGTAGCGGTTGTCCCACCAGGTGCCGCCCAGGCCGGATTGTTTCTCGAGGATGACGAAGTCGTCTACGCCGGCGCGCTTGAGCTGCACGGCCATGCACAGGCCCGACATGCCGGCACCGAGGATGAGGACCTCGTGCCGGCGCGCATCAGGCACCCGCCGCCTCGTCTTCCTCGTCGGCTACGGCCTCTTCGCTGGCCGCCGATTCTTCGGCCGGCTCGGGCGGCTTGACCAGCGTCACAGGCACGCGCGAGCCGTGCAGGATGGCCTGCGACACCGAGCCCTGGAAAGCCGAGAGCAGCCCGCCGCCGCCGTGCGAGCCCATCACGACCGCGTCGCAGCCTTCGCTCTCGATCAGCTCGAGCAAGGCGTGGGTCGGGTCGCCGGTGACGAGCAGTTCCGTTGCATCCAGGCCCGCCTCGCGAAGCAGCGATTCGGCGGTTTGCAGCGCATGCTCACCGGCCGCTTCGGCGATGTGACCGAGCGCGTCCGGATTCGGCGCGCGCATCCACTCGTAAAGGCTGGCCGGCGGCTGGACGTTGGCCAGGAACAGCTCGGCCCGCAGGCCCTCACGCACCAGCTCGATCACGTGGCGCAGGGCCGCATGCGAGAGCTCGGTTCCATCGATCGGCACGAGGATCTTCATGGCGCAACCTCCGGTCTGCGCTGGCATCGTGCCGGCTTGCGCGCGGTTGTGCAAGCCAGGAGCCTGCGCGGCGGAAGCCGCGAAGACTCCTGGCCCGCGGCTGTGATGTCCGGCTCCCCCGACCCTCAGCCCGCCCCGGCAAAGACTTCGTCGAGCCGGCGCAGCCAGGTCTCCCGCAAAGCCTCGTCGACAAAGCTGGCCTCGAAGCTGTTGCGGGCCAGCTGCCAGGCCTGACGCGCCCCCAGCTGAGGCAGGGCCTCGAAGGTCTGGACGAAGTTGTCGTTGATGTAGCCGCCGAAGTAGGCCGGATCGTCGGAGTTGACGGTGGCGACCAGCCCCGCCTCCAGCAGCGCCGGCAGCTGGTGCTGGCCCAGCGAAGGATAGACGCACAGCTTGACGTTGGACAGCGGGCACACCGTGAGCGGCATGCGCAGGGCCGCCAGGCGCGCGACCAGGCCCGGATCCTCGACGCAGCGCACGCCGTGGTCGATGCGATCGACCTTCAGCACGTCGATCGCGCTGTCGATGTAGGCGGGCGGGCCCTCCTCGCCGGCGTGCGCCACCGTGCGCAAGCCCAGTTCGCGGCAGCGGGCGAAGACCCGGGCGAACTTCTCGGGTGGATGGCCGCGTTCCGAGCTGTCCAGCCCCACGCCGATGAGGTACTCGCGATAGGGCAGCGCCTGCTCCAGCACCTCGAAGGCCGCCTCTTCGCTCAGGTGGCGCAGGAAGCAAAGGATCAATCGGCTGGTGATGCCGAACTCGGCGTGCGCCCGCTGGCACGCATGGTGCAGGCCGAGGATCACCGCCTCTATCGGCACGCCGCGTTCGGTGTGCGTCTGCGGGTCGAAGAAGAGCTCGGCGTGCACGACGTTGTCGGCGGCCGCCTTCTCGAAGTAGGCCCACGCCATGTCGAAGAAGTCGGCCTCCTTCTGCAGCACGCTGGCGCCGGCGTAGTAGATGTCGAGAAAGCTCTGCAGGTCGGTGAAGGCGTAGGCGGCGCGCAGCGCCTCGACGCTGGGGTAGGCCAGCTTCACGCCGTTGCGCTCGGCGAGCTTGAAGATCAACTCCGGCTCGAGCGAGCCCTCGATGTGGATGTGCAGCTCCGCCTTGGGCATGGCACGCAGCAGCGCGGGCAGCCGGTCACGGCCGATGCGGTCGAGATCGATCATGAAATCTGGCCCAGGAAGGCCCGGATGCGGGGGTTGTCCTGATGGTCGAAGAACTGCGCCGGCGGCTGGTCCTGCAGGATGCAGCCCTTGTCGAAGTACAGCACGCGATCAGCCACCTCCTTGGCGAACCCCATCTCGTGGGTGACCACGATCATGGTCATGCCGCTGGAGGCCAGGCCCTTCATCACGTCGAGCACTTCCTTGACCGTCTCCGGGTCGAGCGCCGAAGTGGGCTCGTCGAAAAGCATCACGCGCGGCTGCATCGCCAGCGCGCGGGCGATGGCCACGCGCTGCTGCTGCCCGCCCGACAACGCGAACGGGTGCTTGTGCGAGTGCGCCTGCATGCCGACCCGCTCCAGCAGCGCCATCGAGCGCTGGTCGGCCTCGCTGCGGGACAGGCCGCGCACGCGGCGCGGGGCCAGCGAGACGTTCTCCAGCACCGTGAGGTGGGGGAACAGGTTGAACTGCTGGAACACCATGCCGACCTCGGCATGCAGCGCCTTCAGGTGCTTGGGCTGGTCGTCGACCGGAATGCCGTCGATGACGATGCTGCCGCTGTCGTGCTTCTCCAGCCGGTTCAGCGTGCGCAGCAGGGTCGACTTGCCGGAGCCCGACGAGCCGATGATGACGGCCACTTCGCCGGCGTTGAAATGGGTGCACACGTCGCGCAGCACATGCGCCGGGCCGAAGTGCTTGTTGACTTTGTCGACGGTGATCAGCGGCACGCCGTCGGCCTTGGGATCGGCACTCATGGCTGGCGCCCCTCGATGTCGAACCGGTGCTCTATGCCGTTGGTGATCTGCGTCAGCAGCGTGGTCATGACGAGGTAGAGGATGGCGGTCGTCACGAGGATGGGCACCGGCTGGAAGGTCGACGACTGCACGCGCGCGCCCACGTTGGTCAGCTCGACCACGCCGATCGAATAGGCCAGCGAGGAATCCTTCAGCAGGGCCACCACGTTGTTGACCAGCGGCGGCAGCGCCACCTTGAAGGCCTGGGGGAACGTGATGTCGAGCAGGGTGTGCCACTTCGAAAGGCCCAGCGAGCGGGCCGCCTCGAACTGCCCCTTGGGCACGGACAGCAGGCCCGCCCGGAAGGCCTCGGCGTTGTAGGCGCCCACGTTGAGCGAGAGCGCCAGCACCGCGGCAGTGAACTCGGTCATCCGCGCGGCGTCGTTCAGCCATTCGGAGCCGAAGGATTTCGCGATCACCGGCAAGGCGAAATAGACGAAGAAAATCTGCACCAGCAACGGCGTGCCGCGCACGACCCAGATGTAGAAGCTGGCCAGCCATCGCACCGGCAGGATGCGCGAGACCTTGCCCAGCGCGGCGAGCAGCCCCAGCACGACGCCGATCAGGCCGGAGACGATGGTCAACTCGAGCGTGACCACCATCCCTTCGGCGAAGAACTTGGCGTTGGGCCCGATCGGCTCGGGTGCCAGGGCAATGAGGCTCGCGGCCACCCAAAGGGCCAGCACGAGCGCCAGCGAGGCCGTCACGATGGTGGCCTGGCTGCGGCGCTGTCGCGTCCAGCCGGCGGGCCAGCCGATGGCAGGTATCGTCATGGTCACGCGTGCAAAAGGTGCGGGTGTGTCTTTTCAGATGCTCCATCGCGTTTCGCGCGATCCGCGACGCAGGAAGCCGACCCAACCAAGGGATTTGCGCGGATCCGGCATTGCCGGTCCGCTGCAAAAGTCCGCTCGGGGGGGCGAGCCGGGACATGAACAGTCCAGTGGACTGTTCGTGCCTGGCTCGCGGCCGGGCCACTGGCCCGGCGCGGCCTGCAAGGCGCGGACCGGAAGGGAGCGTGGGGGTTTCTCACTTGCAGCGCACGTCTTCGCCGAAGTACTTCATCGACAGCGCCTCGTAGCCGCCGCCCTTGGCCATGTACTCGCCCAGGGCCTTGTTGTAGGCATCGGCCAGGCCGGTGTTGCCCTTGGCGACGGCCGCCGCGATCTTCTCGACGAAGAGCATGCCGGTGGGCTTCAGGCCGGTGTTCTTCTGCGTCTTCAGCACGTCCATGACGACGAACTTGTCGGTGATCCAGGCATCGGCGCGATCGCTCATCACCGCGGCCTGGGCGTCGGGATCCTTGGGGAAGTTCTTCACTTCCTTGACGCCCGGGATCTTCTGCGCGGCCTCGAGGTAGGAGCTGCCGGTCTGCACCGCGATCGTCTTGCCGGCCAGGTCCTTGGCGGTCTTCAGCGCGGCATTCTTGGTGACGATGGCACCGCCCGAGCAGTAGTGCGGGCTGGTGAAGGTGACCGACTTGGCGCGCTCCTCGGTGATGCCGTGCGAGGCGATGACCATGTCCCAGCGGTCCTGGCCCAGGCCGGTCAGCAGCGCGTCGAAGCCCAGCGTCTTCCACTCGATCTTCAGGCCCATCTTCTTGGCCACGGCCTCCATCAGGTCGACCTCGAAACCCGACAGCTTGGAGCCCTCGAAGAAGTTGAAGGGGGCGTACTGGCCCTCGGTGGCGACGATGATGGTGCCGGCCTTCTTGATGGCATCGACACTGCGCGCGACGGCCGTGCCGGTGCTGGCGCCGAACATGAAGACGGCCGCGGCAGCGCCGGCGACCCAGGACGAAAGACGGGACATGGTGATGCTCCTCGTTGGATGGTCCGCGGCGAAATAACGCGACGTGGACACGGGCTTGGTTGGTGCGCCGGATCCTACTCCCGGGGCTGCGCGCACCAGGGGCCGCGAAGGGCTCCCCGGATCGGGATTGGCCCTAGGTAGGCGACGCAAGGATCGGGCCCGGATCGCCGGCGCCTACCTGCGGTATCGGCCGGCGCGGTGCGGCCGGCGTGAGCGAGATTGGACGCCGACGCCGGCCGTGCTTTGCTCGGATGTGGTGCTGCCGGCACCGGCGCCACCGACAAAAATCCGGTGGAATCGTTTGCCCAGTGATGGAAGCTTCAGGCCAGGCGATCGATCTGCAGGTAGCTGCTGAAAGTGGCCTGCAGCACGGTACCCGGGACCTTGTGCCGCAGCACACCGTAGACGCGATCGCCGGGGAACAGCTCCATCGAGGCGGTGTGGATGATCTGCCACGCATCGCCCGACCGGCCGCGCGCGGCCTGGGCGGTCATGCCGAGCACCTTGAGCACGCCCTGACGGACGTGGATGCCTTCGGCGATCGACGGGTTGTGCAGGCTGACGCCTATGGTGTCGTCGGCCACGACCTTGGCATGCACCAGCAGGGCGCGCAGCGCCTCGGCCGGCAGGCCCGACAGGTTGACCTTGGCGTGCGAGGCGATGGCCATGTCGCCTGGCTTGACCGTTCCGGCCGGCGAGACGGGCACCTCGATGCCCACCGTGGCGCCCAAGGGGATGTCGAGCGGGCCCCAATCCACCTGGGCGCGTGCCATGCAGGGCGGATCGGAGCCCGGCGTGTTCAGGAAGCCGATGCGCTCATGGGCCTCGATGGGCTCGTCGGGCTGGCCCTGGCGCTGCAGCCGCAGGCCGATCTGGCGCAGGTCGTAGTCCAGCCCGGTCTTGAGCTGCCAGTCGGCCGAGATGACGCACTCGTACAAGCCGTGCGACTGCACCAGCACCTTGCCGTCGGCCTGCAGCGCGACATCGGCGCCGGTCTGGAAGCGCACCGCGCCCCAGGGCACCAGCACGTCGGCATCCGGCGGGCCGGCGAAGTCGCCGGCCAGCGTGAAGCGGGCGCGCGAGTCGAAGCGGGTGGCGGCCCGCGCGGGCAACGGGGCGAACCCCGCGGCGGCCACGCCGGCCATCGCGGCTCCACGGCCGAAGGCGCGGCGGCGGGCGGGGTCGATGGGCGATCTCGGCGTCATGGGGCACTCCTGTCGATGGCCATGGCTCAGGCCAGGCGGTCCACCTGCAGCCAGGTGCTGTCACTCGTCTGCAGCACGGTGCCCGGCACGTGGTGCCGCATCACGGCATAGACGCGGTCGCCGGCGGCGATCTCCACCGAAGCGCTGTGGACCAGTTGCCAGGCGTCGCCGGAGCGGCCGTGCGTGAGCTGCGCGGTCATCGCGATGACCTTCAGCGTGCCCTTGCCGACATGGATCGCATCGGTCGCCGATGGGTTGTGCAGGCTGACCGACACGGTGTCCTGGGCCACCACCTTGGCGTGAACGACCAGCGCGCGCAGCCCCGCCAGCGGCATGGCCTGCAGCTTGATCGCGGTGTGGCCCGCCAGCGCCATGTCGCCGAGGCGGGCGGTTCCGGCCGGCGCCACGGTCACCTGGATGCCGGCCGTGCCGCGCGGCGGGATGTCCAGCGGCCCCCACTTGCCCTGCCAGCGTGCCATGCGCGGCGCATCGGAACCCGGCGTGTTGTGAAAGCCGATGCGCTCGTGGTAGTCGATCGGCTCGTCGGGCTGGCCCTGGCGCTGCAGGCGCAGGCCGACCTGGCGCAGGTCGTAGTCCAGCAGCGTCATCAGCTGCCAGTCCGCCGAGACGACGAACTCGTACAGGCCGTGGGTGCGAAAGCTCACCTTGCCGCCTGGCTGCAGCGAGAAGTCGCTGCCTTGCTGGAACCACACCCAATCCCACGGGACGACCACGTCGGCATAGGGCGGGCTGCCGGTGAAATCGGCATGCAGCAGGTAGCGGGCACGCGAACTCATCCCATCTCTCCCGGCGGCGCCTGGCCGACGAACCTGCCGGTTGTAGCGCCGCGACGGCGGGCGTGTCGACCCCTACCCCGCGGCCGGTGCGCGCCCTCGCCGCTCCAATGACAAGGGCCACCGGCTCTCACCGGTGGCCCTGGCGCTGGCCCTGGATGAAACCGAGCGACTACTTGCCGTCGCCCGGCACCTTGCCTTCCACGCCCTTGACGTAGAACTTGATGCCCGACAGGAAGGGGTCGTCGGCCACGGTGTCCTTGGCCACCACTTCCTTGCCGGTGTTGTCGACGATGGGACCCTTCCAGATGACGAAGCTGCCGTCCTTCAGGCCGGCCTTGACCGCGTCGAGCTTCGCCTTGGCTTCGGCGGGCACGTCGGCGGCCAGCGAGACGAAATCGATCGCGCCTTCCTTGACGCCCCACCAGCTCTTGCCCGTCGTCCACTTCCCTTCGAGCACGTCACGCGTGGCCTTGACGTAGTACGGACCCCAGTTGATGACGGCCGAGCCCAGGTGGGCCTTGGGGCCATAGGCGCTCATGTCGGAGTCCCAGCCGAAGGCGCGCTTGCCCTTGTCCTCGGCGGTCTTCAGCACCGCGGCGGAGTCGGTGTTCTGCATCAGGACGTCGGCGCCGCCATTGATCAGTGCGGTGGCGGCTTCGGTCTCCTTGGGCGGGTTGAACCACTCGTTGACCCAGACCACCTTGGTCTTGATCTTGGGGTTCACGCTCTGCGCACCGAGGGTGAAGGAGTTGATGTTGCGGATCACCTCGGGGATGGGGATCGACGCCACCACGCCCAGCGTGTTGGTCTTGGTCATCGCGCCGGCGATCACGCCGGCCATGTAGGCGCCCTCGTAGGTGCGGCTGTCATAGGTGCGCATGTTCTCGGCGGTCTTGTAGCCGGTGGCATGCTCGAACTTGACGTTGGGGTTGTCCGCGGCCACCTTGAGCATCGGCTCCATGTAGCCGAAGGTGGTGCCGAAGATCAGCGTGTTGCCCTGGCCGATCATGTCGCGGAAGACGCGCTCGGCATCGGCGGCCTCGGGCACCTTCTCGACGAAGCTGGTGACGACCTTGTCGCCGAACTCCTTCTCGAGCGCCTTGCGGCCGTTGTCGTGCGCGAAGGTCCAGCCGCCATCGCCCACCGGGCCGACGTAGGCGAAGGCGATCTTCAGCGGCTCGGCCTTGGCGGGGGCGGATGCAGCCGCCGCGCTGGCCGCCGGCGCCGCCGCCTCCTCCTTCTTGCCGCAGCCGACCAGCGCCGCGACGGCAGCCAGCGCGGCGGCACTCAACAGGGTTCGTTTGGAAAGGGTCATGCGGTGGACTCCGTGTTGTTGGGAAGTGTGGTCGCCAGCGGGGCGAATGATAGGCACCCTCAGTTGCCCGGAAAGAAGGGCTTCCCGAGGGAAGCCGGCATGTTGACTTTGATCCAGTTCGGATTGCGCGAGATCAGCACCAGCACGACGATGGTCGAGAGGTAGGGCAGCATGCTGAGCCACTGGCTGGCGATCTGCACGCCCTCGCCCTGGAGGTGGAACTGCAGCATCGTCACGCCGCCGAAGAGATAGGCCCCGAGCAGCACCCGCAGCGGCCGCCAGGTGGCGAAGGTGGTCAGGGCCAGCGCGATCCAGCCCTTGCCGGCCACCATGCCCTCCACCCACAGCGGTGTGTAGATGACCGAGATGTAGGCGCCGGCCAGGCCGCACAGCGCCCCGCCCGCCACCACCGCGGCCAGGCGGATGCGCCGCACCGGGTAGCCCAGGGCGTGCGCCGACTCGGGCGATTCGCCGACGGCTCGCAGCACCAGCCCGGCGCGTGAACGATAGAGGAACCAGGTCAGGCCGATGGCCAGCGCCACCGCGCCGTAGACCAGCGGGTGGTGTCGGAACAGCGCCGGCCCGACGAGGGGAATGTCCGCCAGGCCGGGGAAGGCGAACCGCGGCCGCTCGCCGATGCGCTGCTGCGTGTAGCTGATGCCGACGAAGGCCGAGAAGCCGGCGCCGAACAGGCTCAGCGCCAGGCCGGTCGCGTACTGGTTGGTGTTGAGCCAGATGACCAGCACGCCGAAGGCCGCCGCCATCAGCGCGCCCGCTCCCATGCCGGCGATGAAGCCCAGCACGTCGGAGCCGGTGTGCACCGCGGTGGCGAAGCCGGCGATGGCGGCCACCAGCATCATCCCCTCGGCGCCCAGGTTGACGATGCCGGCGCGCTCGTTGACCAGCAGGCCGAGGCCGGCGATGGCCAGCACGGTGCCGGCGTTCAGCGTGGCCGCGATCAGCAGGGCGATCTCGTTCATCTTGCCCCCGTGACGCTTCGCGTCGTCCCCCCGAGGGGGAATTCGCCCTTGGGGCGGCCCTGCTGGCTCATTCTTGCCCCCGTGACGCTTCGCGTCGTCCCCCCGAGGGGGAATTCGCCCTTGGGGCGGCCCTGCTGGCTCATGCCACCGCCCTCCGCCCGATGCGCACCCGGTAGTGGATCAGCGTGTCGCAGGCCAGCAGCGCGAACAGCAGCAGGCCCTGGAACACGCCCGTCAGTGCCTTGGGCAGGCCCAGCCTGGACTGCGCCAGCTCGCCGCCGATGTAGAACATGCTCATCAGCACCGCCGAGAAGACGATGCCGACCGGATGCAGGCGGCCGACGAAGGCCACGATGATGGCCGCGAAGCCGTAGCCGGCCGGAACGTAGGGCGTGAGCTGGCCGAGCGGCCCCGCTGCCTCCAGCCCACCGGCCAGGCCGGCCAGGCCGCCCGAGACGAGCAGCGCCGTCCACAGCGCGCGGCGCGAGGAGAAGCCGGCATAGCGCGCTGCCGCCGGGGCCAGCCCGCCGACCTGCAGCGCGAAGCCGCGGTAGGTGCGAAAGAGAAAGGCCCACATCGCCGCGACCGAAGCCAGCGCGACGATGAGCCCGATGTTCATGCGCAGCCCCGTCACCAGCCGCGGGATCTTGGTCGTCGCATCGAAGGTGATCGTCTGCGGGAAGTTGTACCCCGCCGGATCCTTCCAGGGCCCGTAGACGAGGTAAGCCAGCAGCAGGTCGCCCACGTAGACCAGCATCAGGCTGACCAGGATCTCGTTGGCGTTGAAGCGGTCGCGCAGCAGCGCCACGATGCCCGCCCAGGCCATGCCGCCCAGCACGCCCGCCAGCAGGATGGGCACGACGATGCCTCTTCCCAGGCTCGCCAGCCAGGCCGTCCCCGGCCCCGCCTGCATGGCCACCCAGCCGGCCGCCAGCGCCCCCACCACGAACTGGCCCTCGGCGCCTATGTTCCAGATGTTGGAGCGAAAGCACAGCGCCAGCCCGAGCGCGATGAGCACCAGCGGGACCGCCTTGATCGACAGCTCCGACAGGGCGTAGGCGCTCTTGACCGGCTCGACGAAGAAGACCTGCAGGCCGCGCGCCGGATCCTTGCCCAGCGCCGCGAACAGCACGATGCCGACGAGCACGGTGATCACCAGCGCCAGCAGCGGCGAGCCGATCGACATCACGCGCGACGGCTGCGGCCGCGCCTCAAGCCGCAGCATGCGCGGTCACCTCGTTCTTTTCGTCCTTGCCGCCGGGCCACAGGCCCGACATCCATTCGCCGATGCGCTCCACCGTCGCCTCGGCCGTGGCCACGGTCGGCGACACGCGGCCGCGCGCGATCACGACCAGCCGGTCGCTGATCTCGAACAACTCTTCCAGCTCCTCGCTCACCACCAGCAGCGCGCAGCCTTCGTCGCGCAGGCGCAGCAGCTCGGCGCGGATCTGCGCCGCCGCGCCCACGTCCACCCCCCAGGTGGGTTGCGCGACGACGAGCACCTTGGGCCTGGCATCGATCTCGCGGCCGACGAGGAACTTCTGCAGGTTGCCCCCCGAGAGCGAGCGCGCCACCGCGTCCGGCCCGCCGGCCTTGACGTTGAAGCGCCCGATCAGCGAGGTGGCCAGCGCGTGGGTCTCGCGCAGCTTGAGCCAGCCCAGGCGGCTCACGGTCTGCGTGCGGGTCAGCAGGGTGTTCTGCGCCAGGCTCAGGGAGGGCACGGCGCCGCGGCCCAGCCTCTCTTCCGGCACGAAATGCAGGCCGAGCAAGCGGCGTTGCCTCGGCGAGGCGGCGGCGATGTCGTGCCCGAACAGCGTCACGCTGCCGGCCGGGGCACGGCGGTCTTCCCCCGACAGCGCCGCCATCAGCTCCTGCTGGCCGTTGCCCGAGACCCCGGCCATGCCGACGATCTCGCCGGCGCGGACCTGCAGCGACACCTCGGCCAGCGTCATGCCGAAGGGATCGGCTGCCGGCAGCTTCAGCTGTTTGACCTCCAGCGCCACCGCGCCGGCGCGGGCCTCGCGATGCTTCAAGGCCGGCGGCTCGGCGCCGATCATCAGGCGCGACAGGCTGGCGTTGGTCTCCTGCGTCGGGTCGACCTCGCCCGTCACCTTGCCGCCGCGCAGCACCGTGCAGTGGTGGCAGAGGTGGCGGATCTCGTCGAGCTTGTGGCTGATGTAGAGGATGCTGCAGCCCTCGCTGCTGAGCTTTCTCAGCGTGACGAAGAGCTTGTCCACCGCCTGCGGCGTCAGGACGGACGTGGGTTCATCCAGGATCAGCAGGCTGGGCTTCGTGAGCAGCGCCCGCACGATCTCGACCCGCTGCCGCTCGCCCACGCTCAGCGTGTGCACCGGCCGCAGCGGATCGACCTCCAGGCCGTAGCCGGCAGCGACCTGGCGGATGCGCCCGGTCACCGTGGCCAGAGTCTCCGACTTGTCCAGGCCCAGCCACACGTTCTCGGCCGCGGTCAGCGTGTCGAACAGCGAGAAGTGCTGGTAGACCATGCTGATGCCCAGCGCCCGCGCCGCTGCGGGGCTGGCCACCTTGACGGGCTGGCCGTTCCAGCGGATCTCGCCGGCATCGGCCTGGGTCGCGCCGTAGATGATCTTCATCAGCGTCGACTTGCCCGCCCCGTTCTCGCCCAGCACGGCGTGGATCTGGCCGGGCGCCACGCGCAGGTTCACCCCGTCGTTGGCGCGCACGGCGGGGTACTGCTTGGTGATCCCCGTCAGTTCGAGTCGAAGCATGGGCTCTTCACGGGAGGGCTCGCGGGTGGCTGAATCTAGAAATGATATTCGGCGCGGACCATGGGGGTCTTGGCGAACGCACCGTCGCCGGCCGGACCCTTGTGGTCGTTGCCGAACTTGTTCAGCCAGTACTGGTACTCCAGGCCGACCTTGACGGTGTTCTTGACGCCCCACAAGGTGCCCGCGTCGTACATCACCTGCATGTCGATGTTGGTTTCGGGCTTGGTGTCGCCGCCGAACTCGTCCTTGCCCTTGGAGGCGATGAAGTTGGCGAAGCCCTCGAACGAAAGCGGCAGGCTGCCGATCGGGATGCCCCAGGCCGCCGTCAGCATCGGGTGGGGCTTGTAGTGGTAGCGCGGCGTGGCGGTGCTGGTGAATTCGTTGTAGGGCGCGTTGCTCTCCCACAGCTGCAGCACGCTGACGGCGAGGAAGCCCGGTACGTCGAAGTTCAGCGTCGGGCCGGCCACCAGCATGCGCTTCTTGGAGTTGTAGCCGGCGTCGTCCTTGACGTTGGCGTCGAAGCCCATCGTCAGGCCCACGCCGCGGATCGGGCCCCACTTGAGCGACGCGCCGGTCGTCTTCTCCAGGTCCAGCGTGTGGCGGTAGACGATGTAGACCTCCTGCGCGCCGTTGCCTGAATTCGGCGAGGCCGGGTCCTTCTCGTCGGACAGCAGCAGGTCGACGTTGAGAAAGTTCGTGCCGTACTTGTAGCCGCTGACGTGGTTGAGATCGAGGATGTCCTTGTGGATGTCCGTCGCGCCGAAAGGCTCTGCGAACTTGCTACCGGTGCGGTAGCCGATGGAGGTGTCGCTCCAGTCGGCGGCGTGACTGGCGGTGGCGGCGAGGGCGGCGAAGGCGGCGCAAGAGGCCAGGGTCAGTCGGGCGCGGGGGTACATCGAGGGGCTTCCTTTGTGGTTCAGGGGGTGGAGGAGATTCGTCGGTATCGGTCGTGCCCGGCCACCCAGGTGGCGGCGACGTTGCGCTCGTCGGCCAGCGTGAGCCAGGCGAACACCCTTGCATGCAAGGCCTGTTCCGACAGGCCGGCGATGGCGCCGCGGGCCACCGCGTCGCGGTGCGTGGCCACCGGGCCGTGCGCCCAGTCCCAGGCCACCACGTCGGCGGCCAGGCCCGGCTCCAGCGTGCCGATCTCGTGTCCCAAACCCAGCGCTTCAGCGGCACCCCGGGTGCCCGCATGCAGCGCGGCCCAGGCCGACAGGCGCTGGCCCTGCATCGCCTGCACCTTGTAGGCCTCGGCCAAGGTGCGCGGCATCGACAGGCTGGTGCCGCCGCCCACGTCGGTGCCTATGGACACGCGGTGTCCGCTGGCCACCGCGGCGCGCCAGTCGAACAGGCCGCTGCCGAGGAAGAGGTTGCTGGTCGGGCAATGCGAGATGTGGGCGCCGGTGGCGGCGAGCAGTGCCCGGTCCTCGTCGTCCAGCCAGATACCGTGCGCCAGCACCGAGCGTTCGTTCAGCAGGCCGTGGCGGTGGTAGACATCGAGGTAGCTGCGCGCCTCGGGAAAGAGCTGGGCGACCCAGCGCACCTCGTCGCGGTTCTCGGCCACGTGGGTCTGCATGTACAGCCCGGGGTGGCGGCCCACCAGGCCGCCGGCCATGGCCAACTGCTCCGGCGTGCTGGTGATGGCGAAGCGCACCGTCACGGCGAAAGCTGCACGGCCGTGGCCGTGCCAGCGGGCGATGAGGCGCTCGCAATCGGCCTCGGCGCCGGCCACGTCGTCCCGCAGCGCCTCCGGCGCGTGGCGGTCCATCAGCACCTTGCCGGTGACGATGCGCATGCCGCGGCCGGCCGCGGCGGCGAACAATGCCTCGGCCGACTCGGCATGCACGGTCGGGAAGACCACCGCCGCCGTCGTGCCATGGGCCAGGAGCGCGTCGAGGAAGAGGGAAGAGCCGGGCGCGGCCACCGCCGGGTCGGCGAAACGCTGCTCGGCGGGGAAGGTGTAGGTGTCCAGCCAATCGAGCAGGCTGGTGCCGTAGCTCGCGATCACGTCCAGCTGCGGGCAGTGGACGTGGGTGTCTATGAAGCCGGGCATCAGCAGCCGGCCGGTATGGTCCTCGCGCTGCCAGTCATCGCCTGGCGCCTGCGCGCCGGGCAGCACCGCCTGGATGCGGCCCCCTTCGATCAGCAGCCAGTGGTCGGGACGGAAGCGCACGACCGGGCTGTCGACGTCGTCCAGCGCCGGCGTGCCGGTGAGGTCCAGCAGGTCGCCGCGCAGGGCGAGCTTGTTCGAATTCATCACGCGGCCCTCCCCGCCTCGGCGGCCGGCCCGTCGACCAGCTCGCGCGCCACGGCACGGATCGCCTCTCGCACCCAGCGCTGCGCGGCCGAGGCGTGCGTCCGGTCGTGCCACAGCTGGTAGTACGCCATCGGAGGAAAGCGCAAGGGGCAAGGCACGATGCGCACCGGCAGCCGGCCGATGTAGCGCAGGCAGAACAGCTTGCCGGTGGTCAGCACCAGCCCGCTGCCCGGCAGCATCGCCGGCACCAGGCCGAAGTGGGCGCTGCGCACCGCGATGCGGCGGCTCTGGCCTTGCAACGCGAGGTACTCGTCGATCACGCCCGGTGCGCCGGGGTGCAGCGGCGTGGGCGCGACGTGGTCGCTCGCGAGGTACCGCTCGACCGTCCAGGCGCGGGGGTTGCGCGCCGCGGCGTGATCGTCGCCGACCAGACAGACCACGTCGTCGGTGATCAGCCGGCCCAGGTGCAACTCCCCCGGGGGCCGCAGCCAGTTGCCGACCACCACGTCGACCTCGCCCAGGGCCAGCTTGGTGCGGTAGTCCGCATCGCCGGTCAGCGGATGCAGCACGAGGCGGACGCCAGGCGATTGCGAGCGCAGCCTCGTCACCAGCGTCGGCAGGAACTGCGGGTCGAGGTAGTCGCTGGCCGCCAGATTCAACGTGAATTCGGTCTCGGCCGGGTCGAAGCGGCGGCCGGCGCGCGTGGGGCCGAACAGCGTCTCGGCCTCGCGCAGCAGGCGCTGCGCCGGTGCGAGCAGCGACAGCGCAGCGTCGGTCGGCACCATGCCCGTGCCGGAACGCACCAGCAAGGGGTCGCCGGTCAGCGAGCGCAGCCGCCTGAGCTGGGTGCTCACCTGCGGCTGGGTGCTTCCCAACCGCATGGCGGCCCGCGAAACGCTGCGCTCTGAAATCACGGTGGACAAGACCCTCACCAAATGGAGGTCGATGTTCGCCAAGGGGGGAGCTATCGTCATAAGGCACACCATATGCAAGCCATGCGCCTGCAAGCATGCCGCAGACGGGGTTTCGGCGTACGTTCGGGCGAACGCGCCAGGCCAGCAGGTCTCGACGTGGCAGCATCGATCCGCCCTCACTCCCTTCTTGCCGATGACTGAAAACCCCATCCGCTTCGTTTTCCGGGGCCGGCCGATCGAGGTGCCGGTGGGCGACGCGACGCGCAGCGTCCTGCAGTGGCTGCGCGAAGACGCGCAAGCCTGCGGCAGCAAGGAGGGCTGTGCCGAAGGCGATTGCGGCGCCTGCACGGTCATCGTCGCGGAGCTCGAAGAAGAGGTGCCCGAGCCCAGCCGCGCGGTGCGGGTGGCCGGTGTGGCGCTCAGGCCCGTCAACGCTTGCATCCGCTTCCTGCCCACGCTGCACGGCAAGGCGCTGCTCACGGTGGAGGACCTGGCGGCGGGCGATGAGCTGCACCCGGCGCAGCGCGCGCTCGTCGAGCACCACGGGTCGCAGTGCGGGTTCTGCACGCCGGGCTTCGCGGTCTCGCTGGCCGTCTGCCACGAGCGGCATGCCGAGGCCAGCACGCGGCCGACACGTGACGAACTGGCCGACGAGCTGGCCGGCAACCTCTGCCGATGCACGGGCTACCGGCCCATCCTGGATGCCGGCCTGGCGATGGACACCCTGCCCGGCCCGCGACTGCCGCTGCAAGGCCTGGCCGACCAGCTGCGTGCGTTGCATGCGGCGCCCGCACCGGCCGTGCCCGGATTCCGCACGCCGCGCACATTGGCCGAGCTGGCCGCGCTGCGCAATCAACAGCCAGAGGCCACGCTGCTGGCCGGCGCCACGGACATCGGCCTGTGGGTCAACAAGCAGTTCCGCGCCCTGCCGCAGCTCATCTACCTCGGCGATGTGGCGGAGCTGCGCGCGATCAGCGAAGACGATGGCCAGCTGCGCATCGGCGCTGCTGTCACGCTGGAGGACGGCTGGGCGGCTCTCGTGCGCCGATGGCCCGCGCTGGCCGAGATGCACCGCCGTTTCGCCGGCCCTCCGGTGCGGCATGCAGGCACCTTGGTCGGCAACCTGGCCAACGGATCGCCCATCGGTGACACCGCGCCGGTGCTGATCTCGTTCGGTGCCACGCTGACGCTGCGGCGCGGCGAGACCACGCGCGAGATGCCGCTGCAGAACTTCTACGTCGACTACATGAAGAACCGACTGGAGCCGGGCGAGTTCATCGAGGCCGTCCGCGTGCCCCTGCTGGACGAGCGCTGGCAGGTGCAGGCGCACAAGCTCTCGAAACGCTTCGACTGCGACATCTCGGCCCTCAGCGCCGGCTTTGCCTTGCGACTGGAGGGCGAACTCGTCGCCGATGCGCGGCTCGCCTTCGGCGGCATGGCGGCCATTGTCAAGCGCGCCCCTGGTGCCGAGGCCGCCCTCGTCGGCCAGCCCTGGAACGAAGCGACGCTGCGCCAGGCCCAGCAGGCGCTGGCCTCGGACTTCAAGCCACTCACCGACCTGCGTGCCAGCGCCGCGTACCGCGAGCAGGCTGCCTCCGCGCTGCTGGAGCGCCTGTGGCTCGCCACCCGCCCGCAGCATCCGCTTTCGCCGCACCAGCTGCGCGTGTTCGCCTGAGGCCGAGACCATGGAAATGACCCCGCCCCTGGCCGCGACGCCGCCCGTCGTCGGCGCCGCGTTGCCGCACGAATCCGCCGTCCTGCACGTCAGCGGGCGCGCCGCCTACGTGGACGATCTTCCCGAGCTGGCCGGCACGCTGCACGCCGCGCTCGGCCTGTCGCCGGTGGCCCACGGCCGCTTGCTGGCCGTCGACGTCGAAGCCCTCCAGCGCGAACCCGGCGTGGTGGCCGTGTTCACCGCCGCGGACATCCCCGCACGCAACGACTGCGGGCCTATCGTGCACGACGATCCCATCCTGGCAGAAGGCGAGCTGCGTCACCTCGGCCAGCCGGTCTTTGCGGTGATCGCCACCTCGCGCGAGGCCGCCCGCCGCGCCGCCGCCAAGGCGAAGCAGGTGCTGCGCGTCGAAGAGCTGCCGGCCCTGCTGTCGGTGCGCGAGGCCCATGCGAAGGGCGAGTACGTCGTCCCGCCGATGCATCTCGCGCGCAGTGTCTCCGCCGATGCCGAAGCTGGGGTGAAGCGCGCCATCGCCGCCGCCCCGCACCGTCTGTCGGGCCAGTTCAGCCTCGGCGGCCAGGAGCAGTTCTACCTGGAGGGCCAGATCTCCTACGCGCTGCCGCAGGACGACGGCGGGCTGAAGATCCACTGCTCCACCCAGCACCCGAGCGAGATGCAGGCGGTGGTCGCGCATGCCCTCGGGATGGCCGCGCATCAGGTGCTCGTCGAATGCCGTCGCATGGGCGGCGGCTTCGGCGGCAAGGAGTCGCAGTCGGCCCTGTTCGCCTGCGTCGCCGCACTGGCCGCGAAGCGCCTGAACCGCCCGGTGAAGCTCAGGCCCGATCGCGACGACGACTTCCTGATCACCGGCCGCCGGCACGGCTTCGAGTTCGACTGGGAGGTGGGCTTCGACGACGAGGGCCGGGTGCTGGGTTACGAAGTCACCCTGCTGGGCCACGCGGGCCACTCGGCCGACCTGTCGCCACCGGTGATGACCCGCGCCATCTGCCACGTCGACAACGCCTACTGGCTGCCCGAGGTCGCCATCCACGGCTACCTGCCGCGCACCAACACCCAGAGCAACACCGCCTTTCGCGGCTTCGGCGGGCCGCAGGGCGCGCTGGTGACCGAGGTGGTGCTGGATTCGATCGCGCGCCACCTCGGCCGCGATCCGCTCGCGGTGCGTCAGGCCAACTGGTACGGCACCTCGGACCGCAACGTCACGCCTTACCGCCAGACGGTGCAGGACAACGTCATCGCCCCGCTGGCCGACGAGTTGGCGGGCAGCGCCGACTACGCTGCTCGCCGCCGCGAAGTCGAGCTGTTCAACGCCGCCAGCCCGGTGCTCAAGAAAGGCCTGGCGCTGACGCCGGTGAAGTTCGGCATCTCGTTCAACGTCAACCACTTCAACCAGGCCGGCGCGCTGGTCCACGTCTACCTCGACGGCTCAGTGCTGGTGAACCACGGCGGCACCGAGATGGGCCAGGGCCTGAACACCAAGGTGGCGCAGGTCGTCGCCCACGAACTCGGCCTGCCACTGGCCCGCGTGCGCTGCACCGCCACCGACACCAGCAAGGTGGCCAACACCTCGGCCACCGCCGCCTCGACCGGGTCGGACCTGAACGGCAAGGCCGCGCAGGACGCGGCGCGCCGGATCCGCGAGCGGCTCGCCGCCTTCGCCGCGCCGCGCCTGGGCGCCGAGCCGGAAGACCTGCGATTCGAGAATGCCCAGCTGCGCGCGCCGAACGGCCTGGCCATGCCTTTCGAAGAACTGGTGCAGCTCGCCTACCAGGCCCGCGTGCAGCTCTGGTCGGACGGCTTCTACGCCACGCCCGGCCTGCACTGGGACCGGGCGACGCTGACCGGCCGGCCGTTCTACTACTTCGCCTACGGCGCCGCGGTCAGCGAGGTGCTGCTGGACACGCTCACCGGCGAGTGGAAGCTGCTGCGCGCCGACCTGCTGCACGACGTCGGCGCGTCATTGAACCCGGCCATCGACATCGGCCAGATCGAGGGCGGCTTCGTCCAGGGCATGGGCTGGCTGACCAGCGAGGAGCTGGTCTGGCATCCGAAGACCGGCGCCCTGCTCACGCACGCGCCGTCCACCTACAAGATCCCGACCGCCAACGACGTGCCCGAGGCCTTCCACGTGCGGCTGTTCGCCAACCGCAATGCCGAGGACAGCATCCACCGCAGCAAGGCCGTGGGCGAGCCGCCGCTGTTGCTGGCCTTCTCGGTCTTCCTCGCGCTGCGCGACGCGGTGGCGGCGGCCGGAGCGCCAGGCTGCCAGCCACCGCTGACCGCCCCGGCCACGCCCGAAGCCTTGCTGCGCGCCGTCAACGCGGTGCGTCACCGCTGATGCACGACCCCGACCGCGCGCTGGCCGCAGCCTGGCTGGCCGCCGGGCGCCGGGCCATGCTGGTGGAGGTCGTTTCCGCACGGGGCTCGGTACCTCGCGAAGTGGGCACGCGCATGCTGGTCGCAGCCGATGCCGTCGCCGGAACCATAGGAGGCGGCCACCTCGAGTGGCAGGCCATCGCCCGGGCGCGCGAGCGGCTGGCGGCGGGCGAGAACGCCGCACTGGACTGGGCGGTCGCCCTCGGGCCGTCGCTGGGCCAATGCTGCGGCGGCGCACTCACGCTGCGCTTCATGCCGCTCGACGAGGCCATGGTCGGGGCCTGGCCCCGGCCGGCTCCTCTGTTCACGCTGCACCTGTTCGGCGCGGGCCACGTCGGGCGCGCCCTGGTGCGGGTGCTGGCCGAACTGCCCTGCCGGGTGGTCTGGGTCGACGAGCGCGAAGCTGAGTTCCCGCCCGGCCCGCTGGCGCCGAATGTCGAGCGGGTCTGCGTGGAGCCCGTCGAAGCCGAGGTTTCCAACGGGCACGCTGGCGACGCGTACCTCGTGCTGACCCACAGTCATGCCCTCGACCTGGCCTTGAGCCAGGCCATCCTGAAGCGGGGCGACTTCGGCTGGTTCGGCCTCATCGGCTCGGCCAGCAAGCGCGCCCGATTCGAGCACCGGCTGCGCGAACGAGGCGTCGACGACGCCCTGCTGGCCCGCATGGTGTGCCCAATCGGACTGCCCGGCATCGAAGGCAAGCAACCCGGCGTGATCGCCGTCGCGGTGGCCACGCAACTGCTCCTGCACGCCGGGCGCTGAGGCATCGGCGCGGGCCGTCCCGTGCCGTCATATTCGGTTTCCGCGCATCAATATCTGCTTTTCGCATGTCCGTCCCCCCACAATGCGACGCTTCGGGGGAGCGCCATGCCGGCAGTCCCGCTGCCATCGCCGACGGGAACCGCCATGGAAATTGATGGAATGAGAGCCGTTGCCGGCCTGCTGGTCGGCACCGTGGTGGGCATCACGGGCGTGGGCGGCGGCGCGCTGATGACGCCGCTGCTGGTGCTGATGTTCGGCATCGCGCCCCAGACGGCCGTCGGCACCGACCTGCTGTACGCCTCGATCACCAAGATGTTCGGCGTGGCGGTGCACCACAACCATGGCACGGTCGACTGGGGCATCGTGCGCCGGCTCGCCATGGGCAGCCTGCCGGCCGCCGCGGCCACCCTCGCCTGGATGCACTTCAGCGAGGCTCACCAGGTCAAGACCGGCTTCATCATCACCGCCGTCGCGGTCGCCCTGGTCATCACCGCACTGGGCATGGTGATGAAGGATTGGCTGCACCGCGTCGGCCGCAGCCTGCGTGTCACCGACGAAAGCTACTTCAAGCACCTGCAGCAACCGGTGACCGTGCTGGCCGGCGTGGTGCTGGGCGTTCTGGTCACGCTCACCTCGATCGGCGCCGGCGCCCTGGGCACCGTGATGCTGGTCTACCTGTATCCCATCCGCCTGACGCCCAGCAAGCTGGTCGGCACCGACCTGGCCCATGCCATCCCGCTGGCCCTGATCGCCGGCCTGGGCCACCTGACGCTGGGCAACGTGAACTACTCGCTGCTGCTCAACCTGCTGATGGGCTCCATCCCCGGCGTGCTGCTCGGCTCCTTCATCAGCACCCGCGCGCCGCTGCGCTTCATCCGCTACGCGATCGCGATCGTGCTGGGCGCCGTGGCGGTGAAGATGTTCACGGTCTAGGCCGCTCGCGGCCTAGACGGTGGACGGAACGTGGGCTCGGCCGACCCCCCTGCCACTGGCCCATGGCCATTGGCCTGGCAACGTTTGGCTCCCCCGAGCCCCCTCCAAGAGCGGGGCTCCAGCGGCCTGTGGCCGCTGGCTCCAGCCGAATGTCCAGCTCCCCCGAGCCCCCTCCGAGAGCGGGGCTCCAGCCAGTCCGACAACACCTCCCAGCCCTCCTCCACGAGGAGGGCACCAGCCAGTCCGTCGAAGGGCGCGGCCACTTCGTCGTTCATGCCAGAGCCTCCCTCTCGGAGGGAGGCTGGTGGGAGTCCATTGCTGGCTGGAGCCCCGCTCTCGGAGGGGGCTCGGGGGAGCCGAACGTTCAGCCGACGGCTAGCGGCCTGCCGCTAGCCGCGATAGCGCCTCGCGGTCAAGCACGTGCACCGTGTAGCCGGCCACAGCAATCACGCCCTGGGCCGAGAAGCTGCGCATCAGGCGTGACAAGGTCTCGGGGGTGATCGCCAGCTGGGAGGCGATGTCGCGCTTGCGCAGCGGCAACTGAACCACCGCACGAGATTCGTCGCCCGGCACCGGCTGGCAGCGCGCCAGCAGCCAGGCGGCCCAGCGCGCCGGCGCATCCTGGTGCATGAGCGACTGGGTGCTCAGGGCCAGCGTCTGGGCCTCGCGGGCCAGCGCTCGCAGCAGCAGCCGCGCCAGCACCGGCTGGCTTTCGATCTGCTGCGCCAGCGTCGCGCCATCGAGCAGGATCACCACAGCGGGCGCCAGGATGCGGGCCTCGTGGGCGTGCACATCGCCCAGCCACGCGGCGCTGGCGTCCAGCCACGCCGGGCCCTGCAGATGGCGCTCGGTGCGGAACTGCCCGTGGGCATCCGGCCCGCCGAGCGCGGCATCTCCGGCGACCAGCACCACCAGCGACCGGGCCGGTTCGCCGCGCCGGAACACCGTGTCGCCAGGCGCCAGGCGCCGGGCCTGGCCGATGCGGTTGAGCGTCTGGACCACCGCCGCGGGGAGCAGGGACTCCGCGAACAGCCGGCCCCACACCCGGGAGTCGGGCGCAGCGGGGCCCGAGGACTCCGAGGGCTTGTCGGCCGGCCGGGCCGCGTCGGCGGAGCCGGCTGGATGGCCGGTGCTGGCCAAAGACAGCGCAACACGCGGAGGCGAGGTGCGAAGGCGGGGTAGAGGCATGTTCACGGTGGATCCTGGGCGGCGATTGCACTGTCCGGCAGGCGGCCCTGGAACGGCTTGAGCCAAGTCAAGCCGCCGTCGCCGGACAATCCCTCGATGGCCTCCCTGCTGAACACGCCTCCGGCGGCCGGGCTCGACCAGCCCTTCGAGCTGCTGGCCGGATGCCACGACCGCGTCCGCCGCACGCTCGACCTCCTGCAGCGCCTGATCGCCCATTGGCGCCGTCACGGCGCCGACGACCAGGCCGCCAGCGCCGCGCGAGACGTCCTGCGCTATTTCAGCGTCGCGGCCCCGCTGCACCACGAGGACGAGGAGCGGCACGTGCTGCCGCTGCTGCGCGCCAGCGGCGAGCGTGCGCTGATCGAAGCCGCCGACCGCATGGCCGTCGACCACGCGGCCTTCGCGGTCCAGTGGCCGACACTGGCGGCGATGCTGCAGGCGCTGGCCGACGGCGAGGGTCCCGATCCCGGGGCCCTGCAGGCGGCCGCCGACGCCTTCTGCCGCCTGCACGAAAGCCATCTCGCGCTGGAGGACGCCATCGCCTTCCCGGCCGCCGCCGCGCGCGCCGGTGAGGCCGAGCGCGCCGCGATGTCGGCCGACATGGCGGCACGCCGCGGCGTCAAGGGATGACGATGGCCCCACTCGGCCATCGTGCACAGCCGGTGATCCCCGGCGATCCGCGCCGGCTGTCGTAGGACAGCGCCCTCCGACCCGCTGCCGATCACGCTGCTTGCGGTTACCCGGCCTGTGCAGGCCGCCCCAGAATCGGCAGGATGACCGGTCCCTCCGAAGCCTCGCCCTCCCCACCGGGCCCCGCGCCCCTGCGGCGCCTGGGTCTGCGCCTGACGCTGGCGGCGCTGCTCGCGGCGGCGCTCGGCCTGGTCGTCACCGTGGTGCTGCTGGTGCAGCAATCATCCTCGATCGCCCGGGACAGCTCCCGTCGCGCCGCGCTCGCCAGCCAGGGGCGGCAACTGCTGACCCTGCTCGCCACCCTGAACGAAGCCGAGAGCGGCCAGCGCGGTTATCTGCTGACCGGCAGGGCGCGCTATCTGCAGCCCTACCACGAGGCCATCGGCCAGGTGCCCGCCCTGATGGTCGCGCTGGAGGACCACAGCCTGGCCGGTCCGGAGTTCGCGGCGCGATCGCAGCGCCTGCGCCAGCTGATCGATTCGAAGCTGGCGGAGCTGGCGCGGACGGTGCAGCTCGCCCAGGAGGGCCGCCGCGAGGCGTCCCTGTCTCAGGTGCTGGGCGATGCCGGGCAGAACGACATCGAGCAGATCCGCCCGCTGCTGCAGGAGCAGGAGCGAACGCTGAGCCGGGAGCGCCTGCGCCTGATCGACAGCGCCGCGGCCGGCCTGGCGCGGCTGGAGGCCCTGCTGGTGCTGATGGTCACGCTGCTGCTCGTGTCAGGGGCGCTCGCCGGCGTGCAGCTGCGACGCGACATCGTCGAGCACCGTCGCCTGGAGCGCCGCCTGGCCGAGAGCGAGCGCTTCGTGCGGCAGATCGCCGACAGCGTGCCGGTGCGCATCGCCTATGTCGACGCCGAGCGGCGCTTCCGCTTCGTCAACCTCGCCCATTGCCGGCGCTTCGGCCTGGCCGCCGGCGAGATCCTCGGCCATCCGCTGGAGGACCTGGCGCCGCAGGACGTCGCCGCGCAGATCCGCCCGCATGCCGAAGCCGCCCTGCGCGGCGAAGAGCGGCGCTTCGAGTTCGAGGAGACTATCGCCGGCCAGCGTCGGCGCATCGAGAACCAGCTGGTGCCCGACCGCTCGCCAGAGGGCGGCGTGGCCGGCTTCTACGCCATAGGCGTCGACATCACCGAGCGCGTCGCGCAGGAGCAGGCCCTGCGCGAGCTCAACGCCATCTTCGAGAGTTCGCCCGACTTCATCCTCCAGGCCGACCACCGCGGCCAGCTGCTGTACTGGAACACCGCTGCGCGAGAGGTGCTGGGCATGCCGCCCGACGAGTTGGCGTCGAGCCACCGCTTCGACGAGTTCAACACGCCCGAGACCAACCGCCGCTTCGCCGAAGAGATCACGCCGGCCGTCAAGGCAGGCCACGTGTGGGTGGGCGAGGTCGAGGTGGTGGTCGCGGGCGGCCGCCGCCTGATGGTCAACGACATGGTCATCGGTCACCGCGATGCCCATGGCCGCCTGGCGCGCTACTCGGCCGTGATGCGGGACATCACCGCCGTCACCCAGGCCCGGCAGGAGCTGGCGCTGCAGGCCGCCACGCTCGAATCGATCATCGAGGCCATGCCGGCGATGGTCGCGGTGGTCGATGGGCAGACCGTCTACCGCTTCGCCAATACCGCCTTCCTGCGCTGGCTCGGCCTGCGGCGCGAGGACGTGGTCGGTCAGCCGGTGGCGGCCGTGCTGGGCGCCGAAGAGACGGCGCAGCGGCTGCCGTGGATCCAGCGTGCCCTCGCTGGCGAGACCGTGCACTTCGAACGAAGCCTCCCCGGCCGGGACAGCGGGCGCCACCTCGGCATCAGCTACATCCCCCGGCGCAGCGGCGAGCGCGTCGAGGGCTTCGTGGTGGTGGCGCACGACATCAGCGCCCACAAGGACGAGGAAGCCCGGCTCGCGCGCCTGGCCGAGCGCGATGGCCTGACCGGCCTGCTCAATCGCAGCGGCTTCGAGCGCTACCTGGCCAGCCATTCCACTGCCGGCGGCGCGGCCGGCCTCGCCGTGCTGTACATCGACCTGGATCATTTCAAGCCCGTCAACGACAGCTTCGGCCACGCCGTCGGCGACCAGGTCCTGCGCCGATTCGCCGAGCGCCTGCACGGGCTGGTGAGGCCGACCGACGGCGTGGCGCGGCTCGGCGGCGACGAATTCGCGGTCGTCCTGCCCGGCATGCGCGAGCGCGTGCATGCCGAGAAGGTGGCCGACGAGGTGCTGGCCGCAGCCCAGGCGCCTTTCGAGGTCGGCGACCTGACGCTGCGCATCGGGGCCAGCGTGGGCGTCGCCTTCAACGGCGACCACGACACCGACTGGCAGCGCCTGGTGGAACACGCCGACGCCAGGCTGTACCAGGCCAAGGCGGCCGGACGAGGGCGGCGGGGTTAGCAGGCGCGATCCGGCGTCGACAGGCGTCAATCGACGTAGAGGCTTTCCGCCGGCACCTTCACATAGGTGGCCGTGCCGGGCGGCTTCCAGCGCAGGCGGATCTCGGCGGGGCCGGTACCGTCGTAGAACTCCAGCGTCACCGGCACCCGTTGGCCGGCCGTGAGGGTGACCTTCTTCGAGATGTCCGAGGTCGCGGTGTGGGCGGTCCAGTCGCCGATCACGCGGACGCCGTTCACCGACAGGCGCACCCCTTCATCCGAGATGGTCTGGAAGTAGTAGCTGCCGCTGGCCGGTGCCTCGAGCAGGCCCGTCCATCGAACCGAGAACTTGTCTGCGTTCACGCCCGCGCCGGGCGATCCGGTGCCCCAGTCGAAGTCGACGGCCTCGGTGCGCTGCAGCACCGGCGTGCCGGTCAGCTTCTTGTTGTTGAAGTAGCTGCCGGCCAGCCCGGTGCCGGAGGGCGGGGCGCCCGCCTCCTCGCTGCCGATCTCGCGCAGGTAGCTCACGAGCCGGGACAGGTCGGTGGCGTTCAGGCTGACGCCGTTGTGGGCCAGCACCGCCGCGTCCAGGGTCGCCGCCGAGCCGTCGTGCAGGTAGGGCGCGCTGGCCCAGACATCCCGCAGCGTCGGGATGTCTATGCCCAGCAGCGGCCCGCCGAGGCGCTGTCCGCTGGTCTGCTTGATCGTGCCCACGTCCTGCAGCCCCAGCGTGGCCGAGAAGGTGAAGGCCGTGCCGCCGTGGCAAGTCGCGCAGCTGTTGATCTTGAAGACCTCCTTGCCGGCGATGGCCGCGCTGCTCAGCTGGCCGTTGGCGGGCCGCCAGGGGCTGGGCTCGAAGCTGGAAAGCGATGAGACATAGACGGCCAGGGCGTCCAGGTCCGGACTCACGCCCGCCTTCGGGTCGCCCAGCGGCTGGCTGCGGGTGCCGCTGAAGTAGGCGGCGTCGCTCATCAGGCCGGTGCCGCCGGCCAGGCGCCGGATCTGGCCCTCGAAATCCTGCACCTCGTCGAAGTTCGCGCTCCAGTGCAGCGGGCCGTGGTCCATGCCGGCGCGGCCGCGCAGGGTGATGGTGTTGCGCAGGCCCTCGCCGGCGTCTGTCAGGTCCCAGACCCGGCCGTCGCTGCCACCGTCACGGTGGCAGGCGGCGCAGCTCAGGTAGCCATCGCGGGACAGCCGCGTGTCGCGGGCGTCGTAGAAGAGTTGCTTGCCGAGCAGCACGTTCGGCGAAAGCGGCTCGCTGGCCACGGTGTTCATGCCGGACAGCGGCGGGATGCTGAGCAGGCCTTGCTGGATCAGCGGCCGCAGGTCGAAGGCGTTGACCCGGCGATCCATGAAGTTGGAGACGTACAGCGTCAGGCCGTCGGCGGAAAGCGCCAGCCCTTGCGGCGCGCGCCCGACGTCCAGCCGGAGCAACTGCTGGCGCGCATGGGCGTCGAGGACGGCGACCTCGCGGCTGGTCTCAAGCGCGACGAACAGCAGGACGCCCGTGGGGTCGAACACGGCAGCGCTGGCCAATCCGGCGTTGTCGTGATCGATGCGGGCGGCCAGGTCCTCCTGCTGCGAGCCGAGGAGGATGCGCGAGCTGATGGCGCGCACCGTGTTCTGGAAGTTCAGGGCCTGGCCGTCGCGCTGCTGGCCGCGCTTGATGTTGTCCTGCTTGCCGGGGACGAAGGCCTGGCTGCCGTCCGGGCTCAGGGCGGGCGCGCCGAGGTAGTTGGGGATGCCGCGGCCCTGGTTCTCGAAATCCGGCTTCTCGCTGTGCTGCAGCACGATGGTGCGCTGCAAGGTCATCGTCGCGGTGTCGACGACCCAGACCTCGCCGCCGGTGGAAGGCGTGGTCGTCACGCTGGCGGTGTTCTCGCCCGGCAGGGGCGCGGTGACGAAGCGGGACACGTAGACCTGCGAACCATCCGCGCTGACCGCCAGGCCGCCGGGTGGCGAGCCGGGCAGGACCAGCGAGCCGGTCTGCGACAGCGTGCTCGTGTTCAGGCGCAGCAGGCGGCCGGTGGCGGCCAGCGTGACGAAGGCGCGGGTGCCCAGGGGCGACATCGCGATGCCCTGCGGCTGGGAGGCGCGCGGCATCACGATGGTCGCGTCCACGGTGAAGGTGCCCGGATTGATCACCGACAGGCTGGCACCGCGCGAATTCACCACCCAGATGCGGCCGTCGGCGGCTCGCGCCAGCGTGCTGGGCGCTGCGCCGACAGCCACCTCGGCCAGCTTGGCGCGGGTCACGGCATTGAAGACGCTGACGCTGTTGCTGTCCGGGTTGACGACCCACAGGCGCTGGACGCCGCCCTCGGCCGGCGCGGCGAGCACCGACATCGACTGGGTGGGCAGCGGTCCGCTGGTGGGCAGTTGCACCCGCTGCACCCAGCCCTGGACGACCTGCTGGCCGTAGCCGTCGCGCACCGTCACGGTCACGTTGAACAGGCCGGCGCGGGTGTAGACATGGCTTGCATGGCCATCGGCGGACCAGGCCGTGTCGCCCGTGCCATCGCCGAAATTCCACTTGAACTGCACCTGGTAGCCGCTGGCGGTGGCCGAGACGTCGAGCTGGTTGCCGATGATGTTGCCGCTGGGCGGGGGCAGCGGGTCGAGGTTCAGCGGCACGCTGCCGCTCACCTTCCAGGTGATGGGGACGCTGGCATTGTTGTAGCCGTCGGTCACCCCCAGCACGACGTTGTAGTTGCCATTCGTGTTCGGGGTGCCGGTGATGTGGCCGCTGTTCTGGCTGATCGACAGGCCGGGCGGCAGGCCCGCGGCGCTGTACATGAGCTTGTCGCCGTTGGGATCGCTGGCGCTCAGGGCCAGGTCGACCTGGGTGCCCAGCGGAGTGTCCTGGTTGCCGGGCGAAGTCAGCGTCGGGATGACGAGCGGATCCTGGATGGGCGCCACGCCCATGTTGAGGATCTTCGCCTTCGAGGGCACGCCGGCTGAATCCAGCACGAACAGCATGTAGTAGCCGGGGGTCGCATCGGGCGCGTGCGTGGGCGCCTGGGCGTACACGCGGTTGCCGTCGGCCCGGAACGGCAGCTCGAGGAAGCGCTGGTCCATGTTGAAGCCGTGCGTGACGGCGCCGGTCTTGACCAGCACCACCCGGCTGATCGTGCTGCCCGGGGCCACGTCGATCGGCACCGTGTCGCCGATCTGGAGGTAGTCCGGCGTGCCGACGATCACGGGGCGCTGCGCCTCCTGGCCGTTGGCGGTGAAGAGGTAGGGCGGGTAGTAGATCTCGGCATTGAGGTTCGTCAGCGGGCCCGGAGCGCCACCGCCGGCCACCAGCACGGTCGCGTCGGGCAGCAGCACCGCCGTGGAGTGGTAGAGGCGGGCCACGGCGCCGGCGGCACCGACCGTCCAGTTGCCGGTCTGCGGGTTCCAGATCTCGGCATTGAGCGCGGCGCCGTCCAGGTCGTTCCAGACCGGGCTGCCGCCGGTGGCCAGCACCTGCCCGTCGGGCAGCACGGTCGCGGTGGCCAGGCGGCGCTGGGAAGACATCGTGCGCATGCCGGACATCACCGGCGCGCCGCCGGTGATGTCGATCACGATCGACTTGTCCGAGAAGCCGCCGAACTGCAGGATGCGGCCCGGCCGGAACATCGCCGTGGTGGCGTCGGAGCCGATGATGGCGTTGTCGATCTGGCCGACGATGCTCAGCGAGCCGGTGGAAGGGTCGGTGTAGTACAGCTTGCCGGTGGTGTCGAAGCCGAAGACCCGGCCGTCGGGGGCGACGAAGTTGCGCGGGTAGTAGAAGTCCAGGCCGCTGGTGTCGGTGGACAGCAACCGGTAGCGGCCATCGGCCCCGCGGATCTCGGGGTGGTCGGTGCCGTCCCATCCGCCCTGGATGTAGACCTCGCCGTTGACCAGCACGATCGCCGAGGCATACCAGCGCGCGCGCTTCAGGTCCTGGCCACGCACCAGGGTGTTGCTGCCCGGATCGAAGATCGTGCTGTTCGGGTTGCCGGTGTTGGTGGTGCCGTTGCCCGTCCAGTTGTCGCCGTTGGAGATCACCAGCTGGGGCTGGTTGCGGTTGCCGTTCAGGGCCACCACCACCTGCGAGCTGCAGAACAGGTCGACGGCCGTGTTGTTGGGCAGGGTCAGGTGGCCGCTGTCGGGCGGCTGGCTGCTGTCCCAGACGTCGTAGATGAAGAAACCCGTCTGCTGGCCATCCGCCTTGGTGCCATAGGTCATGACCCGGCCGTCGGGCAGCAGCGCGGCGTGGATCGCGATCAGCGGCCAGTTGTACAGCGGCGAGAACATCCCCTTCTGGCCGGCATCCGGCGGGATCGCCCGGCCGGCCGGCAAGGACAGGGCGCTCTTGCGCGCTGACGCCTGCACCACCCGGCCGGTGCCGGCATCGTGCTCGCGCGCCTGCGGTGAAGTGGAGGCCTCGTCGCCGCCGCCGCAGGAGCCGAGCAGCACGGCGACACCTGCCACCAGCCACAGCGCCAGCCAGCTTCGCCAAGGCAGCCGCCCGGCGGGCGCCGGACGAGCGCGGCGATTCGCCTGCCCTGCCCCTTGAATCATGTTCCGCCCCTCCACCACGCGCCTGCGGTTCACAGGCGGCGGATCGTCAAGAGGCGGATGCTGTGCCTTTTGTTACCGCCACGTCACCCCCTGAATGCAGGAGGCGTGGGCAGGGAATGTGCCTGCATCGAAATCCATGCGGCGCGGCACACACCGTACTGGGGTCATTTCATGGCGCTCCGGCCTCGAACCAGCGCCGGATCAGTGCTCGTTCATCATCAGTGATGCCGGTGGCATTGTTCAGCGGCATCTGCCTGAGCACCACCGCCTGCTGGTAGATGGCCTGCGCGTGCTGGCGAACGAGCGCCTCGGTCTGCAACGCCACGCCCTTGTTCTGCAATTGCTCGTTGTGGCACATCACGCAGCGCTGCGCGATCACCGCCCGCACTTCGGCGACGCCCGGCGGCGCGACCGTCGCGGCGGCAGAGGCCGCCGGCGGCGCGGGCGCCAGCCCGACCACGAGGGCCAGCAGCAACACGCAGCCAGCCGCCGCAGCAGCCCAGGGCGGCCGCCGGCCCAGGCGGCGCGCGGCGTGCCGGGCCACGAAGAAGTGCCGCACCAGCGCGCCGGCAGCCATCAACACCACCAGCACCAGCCAGTTGTGCGCCCCCTGCGTCAGCCAGCCGTAGTGGTTGGACAGCATGGCCACCAGCACCGGCAACGTGAAGTAGGTGTTGTGCACGCTGCGCTGCTTGCCGCGCTGGCCATGCACCGCCTCGACCGGCAGGCCGGCGCGCATCTGCGCCACCACCTTGCGCTGGCCGGGGATGATCCAGAAGAAGACGTTCGCGCTCATCGCCGTGGCGATCGCCGCGCCGGTCAGCAGGAAGGCCGCGCGGCCGGCAAACCAGCGACAGGCCAGCCACGCGGTCAGCACGACCAGCAACAGGCTTCCGGCCGCGACGATGCGGTCACCCCCAGGCCGCTGGCCGAAGGCGCGGCACAGCCCGTCGTAGACGAGCCAGAAGGCGGCGAGAAAGCCCAGCGCGACGCCCACGGCCGTCGCCGGCGCCCAGTCGTGCACCGACTTGTCGACCAGGAAGGTGCCGGCGTTGAACAGGTACAGCACGGTGAACAAACCGAAGCCGGTCAGCCAGGTGCTGTAGCTCTCCCAGTAGAACCAGTGCAGGTGCGGCGGCAGCGCCTTGGGCGCCAGCAGGTACTTCTGGGGGTTGTAGAAGCCGCCGCCGTGCACCGCCCACAACTCGCCATCCACGCCCTTGCCGAGCAGCTCGGGATCGGTGGGCCGGGTGAGGCTGGCATCGAGGAAGACGAAGTAGAACGAGGAGCCCACCCAGGCGATCGCGGTGATCACATGGGCCCAGCGCAGCAGCAGGTTGGCCCAGTCGAGCAGATAGCCTTCCATCAGCTGCCGCGGTAAGTCGAATACGACCAGGGACTGGCGAGCAGGGGCACGTGGTAGTGCGCTTGGGCCTCGGCGATGCCGAAGGCCAGCACCACCTCGTCGAGGAAGGGCGGCTCGGGCAAGGCGACCCCGCGGGCACGGAAGTAGTCGGCCACGCCGAAATGCAATCGATAGCGGCCCGGGCGGAACGCCTCGCCCGCCAGCAGCGGCCCGCCGGCGCGGCCGTCGGCATCGAGCGCCAGGGTCCGCAGCGGCACGCTCTCGCCCTCGCGCCAGAGGGAGACCGCCATCCCGGCGGCGGGGCAGCCGTGCATGGTGTCTAGCACGTGGGTGGTGAGCTGGCCCATCGGTTGGAAGCCCTGGATCGCGCGGGCGCTGCGGTTGTGGCGATGTCGCCAAAGTGTATACACTTCTGAATACAGCGCAACCCGATCCGCATGGCTTCACGCAGCCCCAGCCTGAAAGTGATCCGCCCGACGCGGCCCCGGCGCGTGGGCGGCGCCGGCACGGCCGATGTCCAGACCACCACGCAGCGCATCGTCGATGCGGTCAGCGCCGCCATCGTCGAACGCCGCCTGATGCCGGGCACCAAGCTGGCCGAGCAGCGCATCGCGGACATCTTCAAGGTCTCGCGCACCGTCGTGCGCCAGGCGCTGAACCAGCTCTCGCGCGACCGGCTCATCGTGCTGGAGCCGGGCCGCGGCGCCTTCGTGCGCCAGCCCAGCGCCGAGGAGGCCAGGCAGGTCTTCGAGGCCCGCGCGCTGGTCGAGGCGGCCATGGTGAGGACCTTGTGCAGCCGGATCACCGAAGTGCAGATGGCCCGCCTGCGCGCCCACCTGGCTGACGAGGCCGCCGCCGTGGCGCGCACCGACGTGCCCGGCCGCACGCGCCTGCTGGCCGACTTCCACGTGCTGCTGGCCGAGGCCATGGGCAACACCGTGCTGGCCGAGGTGATGGGAGAGTTGCTGTCTCGCTCCTCGCTGGTCTCGCTGATGATGCAATCCGCCCATTCCGCCGAGGAGTCGCATGCCGAGCACGTGGCCATCGTCGAGGCATTGGCCCGGCGCGATGCGCGAGCGGCCGCCAAGCTCATGACCAGCCACATCGGCAACGTCGAACGCAATCTGCACCAGCATCCCCGCACCGGCGACCTGCGCGCGGTGCTGGAGCCTGTCTGAAGGCTCCTGCCAGCCATGGCCTATGCTGGGATGAATACCAAGGGAGGAACCTGATGACCCGATCGGTGCCGCAAGTGCGGCTCGTCAATGACGTGCATTCGCGCTTGAATGCCACGGTGGTGCGCGACATCGTCGCGGTGCAGCTGCCAGAGGACGTGCAAGCCACGATCGCCAGGGCACGCCGCGAAGGCCTCGCCCTGGCGGTGTGCGGCGGCCGGCATGCCATGGGCGGCCAGCAGTTCCTCTCCGACGGGCTGTTGATCGACACGGCCGGCCTGCAGCGCGTGCTCGCCTTCGATGCCGCACGCGGCCTGATCAGTGTCGAGGCCGGCATCCAGTGGCCGGCGCTTTTCCAGCAACTGCATGAGCTGCAGGCGGGCACCGACGGCGGCTGGGGCGTCGCGCAGAAGCAGACCGGTGCGGACCGCTTCAGCCTCGGCGGCAGCCTGTCGGCGAATGTGCATGGACGCGGCCTGGCGATGAAGCCCATCGTCGCCGATGTCGAATCGATCACCCTGATGGGAGCCGACGCCCAGCCGCGCCGCTGCAGCCGCAGCGAGAACGCCGAGCTGTTCGCGTTGGCCATCGGCGGCTACGGGATGTTCGGCGTCATCACCGAAGTGACGCTGCGGCTGGCGCGGCGCCGCAAGCTGCGCCGGCTGGTCGAGCTGGGCAGCACCGACGACCTGATGGCCGCTTTCGAGCGGCGCATCGCCGAAGGCTGCCTGTACGGTGACTTCCAGTTCGCCATCGACCCCCAGCGGCCGGACTACCTGAACCGCGGGGTCTTCGCGTGCTACCAGCCGGTCGCCGACGACACGCCAATCCCGGCCGGGCAGCTGGCGCTCGGCGAGTCCGACTGGGTCGGCCTGCTCGAACTGGCCCACCGCGACAAGAGCGAGGCGTTCCGTCGCTATGCGGGCTTCTACCTCGCCACCGCGGGGCAGGTCTACTGGTCCGACCTGCACCAGTTGTCCTATTACCTCGACGACTACCACGCCGCGCTCGACGAATCGCTCGGCCATTGCGGCAGCGAGGTGATCTGCGAGCTCTATGTGCCGCGCTCGCGCTTTGCCGGCTTCATGCGCCAGGCGGCGCAGCTGCTGCGCGAACGCGAGGCCGACGTCGTCTACGGCACCGTGCGCCTGATCCGCCGCGACGACGAAAGCTTCCTTCCCTGGGCACGCGAGGACTTCGCCTGCGTGATCTTCAACCTGCACACCCCGCACGACCCCGGGACCTGCGCGCAAGTCGCCGAGACCTTCGAATGCCTGAACGCGCTCGCCATGGCACAGGGCGGCAGCTTCTATCTCACCTATCACCGCCATGCCACGGCGAAGCAGCTGCGCACGTGCCATCCGCGCATCGACGAATGGCTGGCCGCCAAGCTCGCCTTCGACCCCGAAGAGCGCTTCCAGAGCGATTGGTACCGCCACTTGAAGGCGGTGCTTGATGGGGATGCGGCTTGAAGGTCGATCGTCCCAGCGCGACCGCGCTGCTGATTGCCGCGAGCCTGCTGCGCGACTCGCACGATCCACGACGCCGGGCGTTCGTTCCGGCCGAGGCGCAGCGCGTCGGCCAGGCCGCGCTGCAGCATGCCTCGGCCGGTTGGGCCCGGCTCGAGCGCCATCTGGCAGGCTGGCCGACCCGCGCCGTGACGGGTTGGCTGGAAGGCGCCACCCTGCCCGGCATCACCGCCCACTACCTGTACCGCAAGCGGCAGCTTCGCCAATGGGCGGCCCAGGCATTGGGTGAAGGTTGCCGCCAACTGGTCGTCCTGGGCGCCGGCTTCGACACGCTCAGCCTGGAGCTGTCCGCCAAAGAGGCGGAGCTGCACTGCATCGAGATCGACCACCCGGCCACGCAATCGGTCAAGCGCCGGGCCGTCGAAGGGCAGGCGAGGCCGCCCGCCTTCGCCGAAGCCGACCTGGTGGCGCAGCCGCTGCGTTGCGCGCTGGACGCCGCCGGCTTCCGGCCCGAGCTGAGCACCCTGTTCGTTGCCGAGGGCCTGGCGATGTACCTCGCGCCGGCCCGGGCTCGCCAACTGCTGCGCGAACTGCGGCGCAGTTGCCCGCAGGGCACGGTGGCCTTCAGCTTCATGCAGCCCGATGCCCGAGGACGCGCCCGCTTTCATTCCGCTCGCCCTTGGCTGCAGGCCTGGCTTTCGCTGGTCGGTGAACCATTCCGGTGGGCGGCGTCGCGCCAACGGGTGGCTGCCTGGCTGGCGCGCCAGGGCTTGTCGGTGATCGAAGTCCTCGATGGCGCCGGACTGCGCGCCCGCCACGGCAGCACCATGGACGGGGCCACTTGCGAGGGCGAGGTCTATCTGCTGGCCCGTTGGACGGCCTGACCCCTTTCCATCCACAGGAACCATCATGAGCCGATATCCGCGCGACCTGGCCGGCCACGGCCGCCACCCGCCGCACCCCCGCTGGCCTGGCGATGCCCGCGTCGCGCTGCAGTTCGTCCTCAACTACGAGGAAGGCGGCGAGAACTCGGTGCTGCACGGCGATGCGGGCAGCGAGCAGTTCCTGTCCGAAATGTTCAATCCCGCCAGCTACCCGGCGCGGCACCTGAGCATGGAGGGCATCTACGAATACGGCTCGCGCGTGGGCGTGTGGCGCCTGCTGCGCGAGTTCGAGCGGCGTGGCCTGCCCCTCACGGTGTTCGGCGTGTCGATGGCGCTGGAGCGCTGCCCCGAAGTGACGGCCGCCTTCGTCGAGCTGGGCCACGAGATCGCCTGCCATGGCTGGCGCTGGATCCACTACCAAGACACCGAGGAGGCGGTCGAACGCCAGCACCTAGAGCGGGGCGTTTCCATCATCGAGCGGCTCACGGGGCGGCGACCTGCGGGCTGGTACACCGGGCGGGACAGCCCCAACACGCGGCGCCTGGTCGTCGAGCACGGCGGCTTCGAATACGACAGCGACTACTACGGCGACGACCTGCCCTTCTGGCTGCAGGTCAGGAAGGGGGACGGCTCGCTCGCGCCGCACCTGGTCGTGCCCTACACCCTCGATTGCAACGACATGCGCTTCGCGCTGCCGCAGGGCTTCAGCCACGGCGAAGAATTCTTCGCCTACCTGCGCGACAGCTTCGACGTGATGTGGGCCGAGGGCGCCGAGCGGCCCTCGATGATGAGCATCGGCATGCATTGCCGCCTGCTCGGGCGGCCGGGGCGATTCGCGGCCTTGCAGCGCTTCCTCGACCACGTGGCGCGGCACGATGGCGTGTGGACGGCCCGGCGCATCGATATCGCGCGGCACTGGAAGGCGACGCACCCCTTCGACGCCACGACAGCTTTTGTCTGGGAATGAGATGACGGACCTCCTCGACCGGCTGAATGCCAGCCTCACGCCCGGCGAGTTCGCCGCCCTGATCGAAGGCATCTACGAGCACTCGCCGTGGGTCCCTGAAGGTGCCTGGCCGGCCAGGCCCTTCGCCACGCTGGCGGGCCTCAAGCACGCCCTCGCGAAGGTCATTCGCGAGGCGCCCGTTGAAGCCCAGCTGGCGCTTATCCGCGCCCACCCCGAGCTCGCTGGCAAGGCGATGGTGGCGCGCACCCTCACTGCCGAGTCCAGGCATGAGCAGGGGGTGGCCGGGCTGGCGCATTGCAGCGAAGAGCAGTTCGAGACGCTGCAGCGCCTGAACGCGGCCTACAACGAGAAGTTCGGCTTCCCCTTCATCCTCGCCGTGCGAGGGCCACGCAGCACCGGGCTGGGCCGGCAGGAGATCATCGAGACCTTCACCCGAAGGTTGGACAACAGCGTCGCCTTCGAACGCGCGGAGTGCCTGCGGCAGATCCACCGCATCGCCGAAATCCGCTTGAACGAGCGCTTCGGCATCGAGCCGGTGCAGGGCCGCCAGGCCTGGGACTGCGCCGAACTGCTCGCCCGCCACAGCGACGTGGAAGGCGTGCTCACCGTCACCTACCTCACCGAGGCGCACCGCGCCTGCCAGGCGCAACTCGTGCGGTGGATGCAGGACTGCGGCTTCGACGAGGCGCGCATCGATGCCGTAGGCAACGTCGTGGGCCTCTACCGCGGCAGCGATCCGCAGGCGAAGCGGCTGCTGACCGGCTCGCACTTCGACACCGTGCGCAACGCCGGCCGGTACGACGGCCGGCTCGGCATCTTCGTGCCCATGATCGCCGTGCGCGAGCTGCACCTTGCCGGCCGCCGGCTGCCCTTCGGCATCGAGCTGGTGGCCTTCGCCGAAGAAGAAGGCCAGCGCTATGCCGCCACCTTCCTCGGCTCCAGCGCATTGACCGGCGGCTTCGACCCGGGCTGGCTCGAGCAGACCGATGCCGACGGGACGACCATGCACTCGGCGATGCTCGAAGCAGGCCTGCCCGGCACGCCGCAGGCCATCGCGGCAGAGCGGCGCGATCCGGCGGCCTACCTGGGCTTCGTCGAGGTCCATATCGAGCAGGGCCCGGTGCTGAACGAGCTGGACCTGCCGCTGGGCGTCGTCACCTCGATCAACGGCAGCCGCCGCTTCCTGGGGGAAGTCATCGGCACCGCCAGCCACGCCGGCACCACGCCGATGGACCGCCGCCACGACGCGGCCCTGGCCGTGGCCGAACTGGCCCTGGCGGTGGAACGCGCCGCGAAGCGCGAACCCGATCGCGTGGGCACGGTCGGCATCGTCGAGGTGCCGCAGGGCTCGATCAATGTCGTGCCGGGGCGCTGCCGGTTCAGCCTGGACTTGCGGGCCCCGCACGACGATGCCCGCGACGCCCTGACCACCGAGGTGACCGTGGAGCTGGCCCGCATCGCCGAGCGGCGCGGCCTGCGCTACGCCTTGCACGAGACACTGCGAGCGGCCGCGGCTCCCAGCGCACCCGACTGGCAGGCGCGCTGGGAGGCGGCGGTGAGCGCGCTCGGCCTGCCGTTGCACCGCCTGCCCAGCGGCGCGGGCCATGACGCGATGAAGCTGCACGAGGTCCTGCCGCAGGCGATGCTGTTCGTTCGCGGCGGCCACTCGGGCATCAGCCACAACCCGCTGGAGAGCGTGACCGACGACGACGCGCAACTTGCCGTCGACGCCTTCCGGCATCTGCTGGAGCAGCTGGCATGACGGCCGCCTACGACGCCCTGGACGCCTGGATCGCCGCCCACTTCGACGAGGAGGTCGCCTTCCTCCAGGCGTTGGTGCGCGTGCCCACCGACACGCCGCCGGGCGACAACGCGCCGCACGCCGAAGCGACGGCAAAGCTCCTCGCCGCGATGGGCCTGCAGGCCGAGGCCCATCCCGTCCCGGCCGCCGAGGTGCAGGCCCAGGGCATGGCCTCGATCACCAACCTGGTGGTGCGCCATCGCTTCGGCCCCGGCGGCCCGACCATCGCGCTCAACGCCCACGGCGACGTGGTGCCGCCCGGAGAAGGCTGGACGCACGATCCCTACGGCGGCGAGGTGGTCGACGGCCGGCTCTACGGCCGTGCCTCCGCGGTCAGCAAGAGCGATTTCGCGAGCTACACCTTCGCGCTGCGGGCGCTGGCCGCGGTGGCCGCACCCTCGCGGGGCGCAGTCGAGCTGCACTTCACCTACGACGAGGAGTTCGGCGGGGAGCTGGGCCCGGGCTGGTTGCTGCGCCAGGGCCTGACGAAGCCCGACCTGCTCATCGCCGCCGGCTTCAGCCACCAGGTGGTGACCGCCCACAACGGCTGCCTGCAGCTGGAGGTGACGCTGCACGGCCTGGCGTCGCACGCGGCCTATCCGGACACGGGTGTCGACGCGCTGCAGGCGGCCACGAAGCTGCTCACCGCGCTGTACGCCCACAACGCCGTGTTGCGCCAGCGCCGCTCCCAGGTGCCAGGCATCACCCATCCCTACCTCAACGTCGGCCGCATCGAGGGCGGCAGCAACACCAACGTCATCCCCGGCAAGGTGGTCCTCAAGCTGGATCGAAGGATGATCCCCGAGGAGGACGCGGCCGAGGTCGAGGCCGGGCTGCGCGCGCTGATCGAGACCGCGGTGGCCCAGAGCCCGGGCGTCCGGCTCGAACTGCGCCGCCTCCTGCTGGCGCATTCGCTCAAGCCACTGCCCGGGCACGAGCCGCTGGCAGCCACCGTCCAACGCCATGCTGAATCGGTGTTCAGCGAGCCGATCCCGGTGGTGGGCACGCCGCTGTACACCGACGTGAGGCTGTACGGCGCGGCCGGAGTGCCGGCCGTGATCTATGGCGCCGGGCCGCGGACGGTGCTGGAATCGAATGCCAAGCGGGCCGACGAGCACCTGGTGCTCGACGACCTGCGAGGCGCCACCCGCGTGCTGGCGAGAACTTTGCACGACCTGCTGGGCTGAACCACTTCGGCGCCACGCCCTCGAAGCCGCAGATACACCGGCGACACGTCCCTCGGTGACAATCTTTCTGCCGTACTTCCGCGCGCCATGACCGCACCTCCGCCCGCCGTCGAGACCCTCTACCAGCGCTACCTTGCGCAATGCCAGGCCGACGCGGCGGCCGTGGTGGCCCGGGTCTGCCGCGAGGCCGGCGTCGCTTCGCCTGGCGGCGGCTTGTGGGTGTCGCCCGCGCAGCGCCACGCGCAGTCCCTGCTCCCCGGTTTGGCGCCACGCTGGCTCGCCCAACTCGCCCGGCCGGTCGCCGCGCCGTCCGGCCCCACCCTGCCCCAGCCCTTCGTCACCGACGGTTTCGGCGTGCCCACCGGCCTGGCACTGATGTCCGATGACGACGTCGACGAAGAAATCGAGTCGACCCGCGTGGTGCAGGCCATCGAGTCTGCGGCCGAGTGGTCGCTGAGGGACCTGCGCAGCCGGCTGGCCAGTGCGCCGCCCACCGCCGGCAGCCTGGAAGACGAGGTGCTGCCCCTGGCCCCGGCACGCCTGGTGAGCGCGCTGTGCGGCGCCCTGCACGAAGAGACCGACGACGGCGCGGCGCGCCTGGCTGCGCTGCGCTGCGCGGCCGAGCCGCTGGCCTCCGCCCTCGCGAACATGTACCAGCAGCATGCGGAGCTGTTGTCGGCCTGGGGCCTGCAGCCGGCGCGCTACTCCATCCGCCGTGAGCCCGAGGCTCATCGCGCCGCGGCCGCTGCGGGGCAGCCGCGACGCCAGGAGACGTCGGCCGTCGGCGTGGCGGCCCACCAGATCCCGGCGCTCCTGGCCCACGTGGCGGGCGAGGCGGGCCTCAGCGCCGGCATGCAGGCCCTGATGTCCCGCCTGGCCGGCCCGGTGGCGCGCAGCGTGGCCGCCGATCCGGGATTGCTCGATTCACTGGACAACCCCTTGTGGCGCCTCATCGACCGGCTGGCCGCCATCGGGCAGCTGGACACCGAGGGTGCGGCCGGCGGCTTCGAGTTGCCGCTGCACCTGCGGCTCGAGCCCATCATCGCGGCGCTGGAGCAAACCCGCCAGGCCATGCCACTGGAGCGTTATGCCCAGGCGCTGGCCGAGGCAGAGGCCCAGGCACGCGGCGTGGCCGACCACACCGTTGCACCCGTCCCGGATCCCGCGCCGGTACCGTTCCACGTCACCGGACTGGCCATCGCGCCGACCGCCCCGGGCGGCCTGTCCGCGCCGGCGCCCGCGGCCGCCTTGCCGGAGGGCACGCTGGCGCACATCGAGCGCAGGCAGGCGCTGGAGCCGCTGGTGCGCGGCCAGATGGTCGCCCGGCTGCGGGAGGCGAACGTGCTGCCGGCGGTCAAGCAGTTCCTGCTCGGCCCGTGGGTCGCCTCGATCGTGCAGGTCATCGCCGCGCACGGGGACGACTCGGCGCCGGCACAGCGAGCGCTGAACGCTGTGGAGGCGCTGATCGAAGGCGGCAGCTACACCCGCCGCTCGCCGCTGTCGCCCGCCGAGCTCGATTGCCTGCGCCTGGAGGCCGCCGACGGGCTCGCCGCCACGCCGGGCCTGCCGTCGGCGCATGCCAAGCAGCACGTGCAGGATCTCGTCGCCGCCCTGTCCCTCTGGCCCCGGCCCGCGCCCGCGGCCGACACCAGCATGTCGGCCGACGACCTCCTGGGATACGAGGACGAGCCGCTGGAGCAGACCAGCTGGCCGGCCCACGACGAACTGGCCACGGTGCCGATCGCACTGGACGCGCACAACCCCGATGAACGCTCGCTGCGCGCCTGCGAGTCCTGGCTCGACGGCCTGGCGGTGGGCGACATCTGTCGCGTCCAGCGCCAGGGCCAATGGGCCACGCTGCGCCTGAACTGGCGCAGCGACAACGGCGCCTACTTCGCCTTCGGCAACTCCACCGGCCTCGCCTTCTGCGCCAGCCGGCGCGTGCTGGGGCGCATGCGCCTCGAAGGCCTGGCCACGACCATGGCCCGGGGCCAATGGGTGCGCCGCGCCGCCGACACGCTGCCCATGCCGCTGGAGTGATGGAGCCCCCACGCTCCCTTCCGGTCGCTGCCCTCCGGGGAGGCTCTGACAGCGGACCGGCCGTGCCGGATCCACGCCAGCGGCTGGCCGTCGACGATGCACGCGTTGCGATGCCTGACGCCAATCGCGGCTGGCGCGGCGAACTGGCGATCGACTACTGGCGCGAAGACGGCCGGACGCTGGCCCATGACCGCCACGTCGGCCCCCTGCGGGTGCTGCAGCGGCTGTACCCGGAGGGACCAGGCATCTGCCACCACGTGCTGGTCCACCCGCCCGGCGGCCTGGTGGGGGGCGACACGCTGGACGTGTCCCTCGAGCTGGGCTCGGGCAGCCATGCGCTGCTGACCACGCCGGGCGCCGCGCGCTTCTACCGCAGCGCAGGGCCTGTCGCCGCGCAGCAGGTCAGCGCCCGCCTCGCCGAAGGTGCGCGGCTCGAGTGGCTGCCGCTGGAGACGATCGCCTATCGCGGCTGCAGGGCCCGCAACAGCCTGCGTTTCGAGCTCGCCCCGCAGGCCGAAATGATGGGCTGGGACCTGCTGGCCCTCGGCCTGCCGGCGGCCGGCCAGGATTTCGAAGGCGCGGGCGAGGTGTGGCAGCACCTCGAGTGGCCCGGCGTCTGGCTGGAGCGCGGCCACCTCGCCGCTGCGGACCGCGCGCTGATCGCCTCTCCGCTCGGGCTCGATGGCTGCAGCGTGCTGGCCACGCTGTGGTGGGCCAGCGGCACCCCGATGTCCACCGGCCGGCGGGACGCCCTGCTCGAGGCGGCTCGCGACTGCTTTGCCGAGCATCCCGCGCTGGCGTCCCGCGCCGGCGTGTCGGCCCTCGACGCCCGCCTCATCGTCGCGCGCGTGCTGTCGCCGCGGGTCGAGCCGGCCTTCGCGCTGTGGCGCTCCGTGCGCCAGCGATGGCGCGCCATCGGATGGGATGCCGCAGGCGATGCACCTCGGCTGTGGCGGACTTGATGGTCTTTAATTGGTATTACTACCAACCCCGCCGGGCGCCCCTCCGGACCTGAAGTCCTCGGGCACGGTGTTCTCGTTGAAAGATTGACTGGTCTGTCATCTGGTACTATAGTGGTATCAGACCAATTCAGCGGATCACCGATCCGCCGGAACTCCAGTGACCCAGCGTTTCCTCATCGGCATCGACGGCGGTGGTACCGGCACCCGGGCCCGGCTTTGCGCCGCGGACGGCGCACCGCTGGGCCTCGGCGAGGCCGGCGCGTCCAGCCTTTCGCACGGCGAGCAAGCGGCCTGGCAGCAGATCCTCCACGCCATCCAGCGAGCCTTCGCCCAGGCCAGCATGCCGTGTCCGCCGTGGTCGGATTGCGCCCTGGCCGCCGGCCTGGCTGGCGCCAACGACCCGGCGCAGGCGGCGGCGTTCAGGGGCCTGAACCCCGGCTTCGCGCCGCTGCTGCTGGAGACCGACAGCTTCACCGCCCTGGTCGGCGCCCATGCCGGGCGCCACGGCGTGATCCTCATTGCCGGCACCGGCAGCGTCGCCGAAGTCTGGCGCCCCGACGGCGCACGCCGGATCTCCGGTGGCTGGGGCTTCCCGGTCGGCGACGAAGGCAGCGGTGCCTGGCTCGGGCTGCAGGCGGTCCGCCTGGCGCAGCAGGCCCTCGACGGACGCGGCTCGCACACCCCCTTGACCGAGGCCGTCTGTGCCGCCATCGGCCGCGAGCCGGACACCATGCTCGCCTGGTGCGCCCAGGCACGGCAGACGGCCTATGCCACCATCGCGCCGCTCGTGTTCCAGCACGAGCCGGCCGATCCTCGCGCCACGGCACTGCTGCAATCCGCAGCCGATCACCTCGCGCTGCTGGTGCACGCGTTGGATCCTCACGGCGAGCTGCCGGTCGTCTGCAGCGGCAGCATTGCCCGTCGCCTGCAGCCGCGCCTGCCCGGCGACCTGCGTGCCCGCTGCGCAGAGGCCGCCGGCGACGCCGCCGACGGTGCACTGCAGCTCCTGCGCGCCCACCTCGCCGGGGCGGGCGAATGAAAGACGGCCTGCCATTCGAGATCCATCCCGACGAACGGGGCACCGTCCCCCTGTACGTGCAACTGGCACAGAAGATCGCGCAGGCCATCCGCGCCGGCCGCTACCAGCCTGACGAGGCCCTGCCCTCCGAACGCATGCTGAGCGAATCGATCGGCCTGTCGCGAGTCACCGCACGCAAGGCCATCGACCAGCTCGTCACGCAGGGCCTGGTGGTGCGGCGGCGCGGCTCGGGCAACTACATCGCGCCCAAGCTGGAGCAACCCCTCAGCCGCCTGACGAGCTTCTCGGAGGAACTGCAGCAGCGCGGCTTCAAGCCCTCGTCGCGCTGGCTGCGTCGCGGCCTCACCGCGGTGACGCCGGAGGAGCAGCTCACGCTCGGCCTTTCCACCGGCGCGCGCGTGGCGCGGCTGGAGCGGCTGCGCCTGGCCGACGACGTGGTGATGGCCTACGAAGTCAGCGTGCTGCCCGAACAGGCGCTGCCGGATCCCTCCTGCGTCGAGGCCTCGCTCTATGCCCACCTGGAACACAGTGGCAAGGCCCCCGTGCGAGCCTTGCAGCACCTGCGCGCGCTGAATGCCGACGCCGCCCTCGCCCAGCGCCTGAACGTGCCCACCGGCCAGGCCGTGCTGCACATCAGCCGCGTGGGCTACCTCGAGACCGGCCAGGCGGTGGAACTCACCCAGTCCTACTGCCGAAGCGAGTACTACGGTTTCGTCGCCGAGATGCGCCGCGACCCCAGCGGAGGCTCCGCAGGAGCCCCGCGCTAGGAACCCCATGAAAACATCGATCCAGGGAGCGATCCTCACCCCCTTCGGCTGGCGGCTGGGCGAGCTGCAGCATGAAGGCGGCCACATCGTCGCCATCAACGGCCGCAGCGTCGAAGAGGCCGAGGCGCGCGCCAGCGGCGCGGCCCTCGTGCTGCCCGGGTTCATCGACCTGCACGTGCACGGTGGCGGCGGCCACGACACCATGGAAGCCGGCGAGGCCGCGGCCCACATCGCCCGCACGCACGCCCGCCACGGCACGACGAGCATGCTGGCCACGACGATGACCGCGCCGGCCGAGGACATCCTGCATGCCTTCGAGGCCCTGGGCCCGGTCTGCCGCACGCGGCCGGCCAACGGCGCACGAGTGCTCGGCGTGCATCTCGAAGGACCGTACATCAACCCGGGCAAGCTGGGCGCACAGCCCGACTTCGCCCGCGAAGCCTCGCTCGACGAGGTGAGAGCCCTGCACGCGCTGGCGCCGATCCGCCTGATCACGGTGGCGCCGGAACTCCCTGGCCACATCGAGCTGATCGCTCAACTCGTCAGGGAAGGCTGGCGCGTGCAGCTCGGCCACAGCGCCGGCTGCTACGAGGACGGCGTCGCCGCGCTAGTCGCCGGAGCCGCCGGCTTCACCCACCTGTTCAACGCGATGACGGGCTTTCACCACCGCGACCCCGGCATGGCCGGTGCGGCCCTGGCCCATGCGGAGTACTCCGAGATCATCCCGGACCTGCTGCACGTGCACGAAGGCGCGCTGAAGGTGGCGCTGCGCGCCATCCCCAAGCTCTACGGCGTCACCGATTCGACCGCCGCCACCGGCATGCCGGACGGCGAGTACCGGCTCGGCCGCCACAAGGTGTTCAAGTGCCTCGGCGGCGTGCGGCTGGAGGACGGCACCCTCGCCGGCAGCGCCCTGACCATGGACCAGGCGCTGCGCAACTTCGTCGGCCTGGGCCTGAGCCTGGCCGACGCCTCGGCCCGCACCGCGACCCACGCCGCCGACTACCTCGGCCTCGCCGGCCACGGCCGCCTGGCACCCGGCGCGCTGGCCGACATCGTCGTGCTCGACCCGAGCCTGAACCTGACCCACGTGATCATCGAAGGAGAAGCCATTGAGCTCCCGGATGCTTGAGGAAAGCCGCGAGGCGCCCCAGGCCGTGGCCCGCCAGCTGGCGGCCGACGCGCCCACCTATGCCACGCTGGCGACCCAGCTGCGCGACATGCCGCCACAGGGCGTGCTGACCGTCGCCCGCGGCAGCTCCGACCACGCCGCCCACTACATGGCCTACCTGGTGATGGCCCGCCTCGGGCGGCTGGTGACCTCGCTGCCGATGTCGCTGGTGACGCTGTACCAGTCGCAACTGCAGTGTGAAGGGCTGGTCTCCATCGCCTTCTCGCAATCCGGCCAGAGTCCGGACCTGGTCTCGCCGACCCGCTTCTTCCGCCAGGGCGGCGCACGCACCGTCGCCATCGTCAACCAGCCCGATTCACCGCTGGCCGAGGCAGCGCAATGGGTGCTGCCGCTGCACGCCGGCCCGGAGCGCAGCGTGGCCGCCACCAAGAGCTACATCACCCAGCTGGTGGCCGGCGCGCGCCTGGTGGCCGGCTGGGGCGGCGACGCGCGGTTGCACGACGCCTTGCATGACCTGCCTTCGTCACTGACCCGCGCACTCGATGTGGACTGGAGCCCCGCGGTCGAGGTGCTGCGCGGCGCCGACAGGCTGTTCGTGATCGGACGCGGCACGGGCCTGGCGATCGCGATGGAGGCCGCGCTGAAGTTCAAGGAGACCTGCGGCATCCAGGCCGAGGCCTTCTCGGGCGCGGAGGTCAAGCACGGCCCCATGGCACTGGTGGAGGAGGGCTACCCCTTGCTCGTCTTCGCTCCCCGCGGACCGGCCCAGGCCGGCCTCATCGCGCTGGCCGCCGAGATGCGCGAGCGCGGCGCGCGCGTGCTGCTGGCGGCTCCCCTGGGCACACCCGGCGCCGAATTGCCGCTGGTCCCGGCCGGCCATGAAGACCTGGACCCGGTCGCGGCCGTGCAGAGCTTCTATCCGATGGTCGAGGCCCTGGCGCGAGCGCGCGGGCTGGATCCCGACATGCCTCGGCACCTGGCGAAAGTGACGCGGACGCATTGAGATGAACTCCCCGCTCCAACCCGGCCACCTGGTGATGGTGGACATCGAAGGCCAGGCCTTGTCCACCGACACCGCCGACTTCCTTCGCGAGCACCACATCCGCGGTGTGTGCCTGTTCCGCAAGAACCTCGGCAGCGAAGAGTCGGTGAAGCGGCTGGTCGCCGACCTGCGCGAGGTGCTGGGCCCGCAGGCCCTGATCGGCATCGACCAGGAAGGCGGCTCGGTCGCGCGGGCCACCTTCCTGCCGCAGGCCCCCGCCGCCATGGCCATCGGGGCGATCGAGGACACCGAGCAAGCCGAGCGGGTGGCCGAAGCCGTCGGCGCGGCCGTCGCGCGCGGCCTGAAGGGCCTGGGCATCAACTGGAACTTCGCCCCGGTGCTGGACGTGAACAACAACCCGGCCAATCCGGTGATCGCCGAGCGCAGCTTCGGGGCCGATCCCCATCGCGTCGCGCGGCTGGCGGCCGCCTGGATGCGTGGCTCGCTGTCGCAAGGCGTGGCCTGTTGCGCCAAGCACTTCCCCGGCCACGGCGACACCCACGTCGACTCGCACCATGCCCTGCCCCAGGTCGACAAGAGCCTGGCCGAGCTGGAGGCGCTGGAGCTGATCCCCTTCCGCGAACTGGCGGCCGATGCGCCGGCCCTGATGACCGCGCACATCGTCTACCCGCAGCTGGACGCCGAGCACCCGGCCACGCTGTCACGCCGCATCCTCACCGGGTTGTTGCGCCAGTCCATCGGCTACCAGGGCGTGGTCATCAGCGACGCGCTCATGATGAAGGCGGTGTTCGACCGCTATGGCCACGCCAAGGCGGCCGTGATGACGCTGGCAGCCGGAGCCGATCTCGCGCTCGCCCAAGGCACGCGCGAGGACCAGCTCGCCGCCCTACGTGCCGTGGGCGAGGCCCTGGCCGACGGCCGGCTCGAGGCGGGCGAAATGGCGTCGGCGCGAGATCGGCTGGACAACCTCGCGCAGCGCTTCCCCGCCGGTGCCACGCCCTACCTGGCCAGCCGCCGCGACGCCGACGACGCGCTCATGCGCAGCGCCTGGGCGCGAGGCCTGGCGACCCTGGGTGGCGCCATGCCGCCGGCGTTGTCCATCCCGGTGCGCGTGATCACCCAGGATCGCGTCGAAACCGACGGCGTGAGCGAGGCCGGCCTGTCTGCGGACGGCGTGATGGATCTCTTCCGCGCCCACGCCAACGTGGAGCTCCTGCGCGTGTCCGACCTCCACCGCTTCGACCCCTCCACCCTGCCCCGGGACGGCCGCTTCACCATCCTGGCGTCCAACCATCGCAGGCGCTATGCCCCGCCGATGAAGGGCTGGAGCCCGGACCTGCACCTCGCCCTGTGGAATCCGTTCCAGGTGGCCGACATCGCCGCCCCGGCGGTCATCACCTGGGGCTATGCCGAGGGCGCGCTCGCCGCGCTGCGGACCTGGCTCGAGGGCCGCGCCGAAGCCTGTGGCGTCCCCCCGGTGCAGCTCGCCGCTCGCCCGCACTGATCCTGCCTTGCCGGAGCTCCCTTTCGTGACCCCCACCCGCTCGCCCATCACCTGGGTTCCTACGCTGTACTTCACGCAGGGCCTGCCTTTCTTCGTCGTGATGGCGGTCACGACCATCCTGTTCAAGGACCTCGGCAGCGACAACGCCGAGGTCACGAAGTGGGTCAACCTGCTCGGCTGGGCCTGGGCGGTCAAGCCGCTGTGGAGCCCGTTCCTGGAGGCCGTCCCGAGCAAGAAGCTGTTGGTCGTGGGGTTCCAGTTCTTCGGCGCGGCGACGCTGGGCCTGGTCGCCGTCGCGCTGAACCTGCCGAGCCACTTCGCGCTCGTCATCGCGGTGCTGGCCTTCACGGCCTTCGCGTCGGCCACGCATGACATCGCTGCCGACGGCCTGTATATCGCCAGCCTCAGCAGCAAGCAGCAGGCCGAATTCGCCGGCTGGCAGGGCGCCTTCTTCAACGCCGCGCGCCTGTTCGCCCGCGGCGGGCTGCTGGTGATGGTCGGTGCGCTGGAGGCTCATTTCAGCGCGCAGCAATCCTGGGCCATGGTGTTCCTGCTGCTGGCCCTCGTCATGGCCGGCCTGGCTGCGTATCACACCTGGGCGCTGCCGGACACGCGCAGCAACGGCCAGGGCCCGGCGCGCAGCGTGGCGGAGATTTCGCGCACCCTGGCCGAGGTGGTGGTCGACTTCTTCCGCAAGCCGGGCATCGGGTTCGCGATCCTGTTCATCGTGCTGTTCCGCGCCGGCGAGGGCCAGGTGCAGTCGGTGGGGCCGCTCTTCCTCAAGGACCCGCGGGAGGTGGGCGGCCTGGGGCTGAGCACCGACCAGATCGGCGTCGTCTACGGCACCGCCGGCACCGTGGCCTTCGTGCTGGGCAGCGTGCTGGGCGGCTACTTCACCTCCCGCCTGGGCCTCAGGCGCGCCATGGTGTGGCTGGTGCTCGCGATGAACCTGCCCAACCTCGCCTACTGGTGGCTGAGCGTCGCCCGGCCCACCGACCTGACGGTCATCAGCAGCATGCTTTCGCTGGAGATGTTCGGCTACGGCTTCGGCTTCGTGGGCTGCATCCTGTTCATCATGCAGGTGGTCGCGCCGGGGCGCTTCACGACCGCTCACTATGCGCTGGGCACGGGCGTGATGCAGCTGGGCTTCATCCTCTCCGGCACCTGGAGCGGCAAGATCCAGACGCTGATCGGCTACGAGCACTTCTTCCTCTGGGTCACCGTGTGCGCTCTGCCAGTGCTGCTGCTGTCGTTCTTCCTGCCCCACCGCAGCGAGGCCGCCCCGGCTGCGCAGCCGAACGAAGGCTTCGTATGAAGCGGCTCGTCCTGGCTGCGCTGACGGCCACGCTCGCGCTGGCCTCGCAGGCCGCCACCCAACGCTTCTTCGATGACTTCGGCGCCTACGCCGACACCGCTGCCCTGCAGCGCGAAGGCGGCTGGACGCTGCGCGAAGGCCGGGGCCACCCCGGCGTGGAAGGCGCCCGCTGGGGCGCCGACGCCATCACCCTCGTCGACGATCCCGCCCGCGCCGGCAACCGCCTGCTGCAGTTGAACGCCCGCACGGACGGCACGGGCCCGGGCACCCTGCAAGCACAGCTCTGCCATGCGCGCAAGTACCTGGCCGGCACCTACGCCGCCCGCGTTCGCTTCTCCGACGAGCCTGTCTCCGGCGACGACGGCGACCCTGTCATCCAGACCTTCTACGCCGTGAGCCCGCTCAGGCACGACCTGGACCCGGACTTCAGCGAGCTCGATTGGGAGTACCTCGCCAACGGGGGCTGGGGCGGCGCGAAGACGCGGCTGTATTCGATCAACTGGCAGACCGTCCGCCTCGACCCCTGGCAGGCCTGGAACCAGCCGCACGAGGAGTTCGCGAGCTTCGCCGGCTGGCACGTGCTGATGATGCAAGTGGATGCCGCCGCTGGCCGCACACGCTGGTTCGTCGATGGCCGGCCCGTGGCGGACCACGGTGGCCGGAACCAGCCGGTGCAGCCCTTGGCGATCAGCTTCAGCGTCTGGTTCTCGCCCGAAGGCCTGCTGCCGGCCGGCACCGTGCCGCGCGTCTGGCGCGAGCAGGTCGACTGGGTCTTCCACGCTCGCGACGAGTTGCTGTCCCTCGAAGAGGTTCAGTCCGCCGTAGAGGGGTGGCGTCGCGCGGGCGTGCAACGGCATGATGGCGTCGCGGCCGCCCGGCCCCCGCTGACCAGCGCCTGCGACCTCTGATCCTGACGTCGGCGACACGACACCAGACTTCCAACAACGAGAGGGATACGCCATGGAGCAGCCGCCGCCTCCGGGCGCCGCAGCGCGCTTTGTCTCGGTCGACGCGATGCGAGGCATCACCGTCGGCGCGATGATCTTCGTCAACAACCCGGGCGACTGGTCGCATGTCTGGGGGCCCTTCGGTCACGCGGCATGGCACGGCTGCACGCCCACCGACCTGATCTTCCCGACCTTCCTGTTCATCGTCGGTGTCTCGCTGGCACTCGCCGGCGGGGCGAAGGTCGAAAGCGGGGGCGACCTGTCTTCGCTGCAACGGGCGTGGTGGTGGCGTGCTGCGCGCATCCTGCTGCTGGGCTGGGGGCTGGCGGCGATCGCCGTGCTGGCCCTGCCGAACGCGCCCGACGACCCGGTGCCCTGGCGGCCGATGGGCGTCCTGCCGCGCATCGCCATCTGCTTCGGCCTGGTGGGCTGGCTGTACCTGCACGCCAGCGGCCGGATCCGCTGGATGGTTTATGCCGCGCTGCTGGCGGGTTATGGCGCGCTGCTGGCCTGGTGGGGCGACCTGACCCGCGACCACAGCCTGCCTTCCCGTGTCGACGCCATGCTCCTCGGGCCATTCGCTTACCACTACAACACGAAGACCGGGCTGGGCTACGACCCCGAGGGCCTGCTGTCGACGCTGGGGGCCCTGAGCAACACCATCCTCGGCACCGCCTGTGGCGACTGGCTTCGTCGCCGGCGTCCGGTGCCCATCCTCATGACAGGCATGGCCCTGGTCGCGCTGGGCATGCTGCTGCACTTCTTCTGGATGCCGATGAACAAGGCGCTGTGGACGCCGTCCTTCGCGCTGTTCAGCGGCGGCTTCTCGGCCCTGGCCCTGGTGCTGGTGCACACGCTGGTGGAGGGCTACGGATGGCCGCCTCTGGGCCGCCGCTTCGGCGTCAATGCCATCACGGCCTATGCGGGCAGCATCCTGATGGTGTGCCTGCTCGACGGCACGCCGCTGCATGCCTGGCTGTACGCCCACCTGATGAACGGCCTCATCCCCGAGCTGGGTGCGAAGACGGTGTCGCACCTGTACGCGGCGGTGCAGGTGCTGTTCTGGTGGCTGGTGGTGTGGTGGATGGACCGGCGCAGGATCCGGTTCAGTATTTAGGACTTCTCGCGGCAGAGCCGCTCGGAGTCCTAGCCTGCGGACAATGGCCGATGGCCATTGCCATTGGCCGAACATTCAGCTCCCCCGAGCCCCCTCCAAGAGCGGGGCTCCAGCATGCAGTGGGCTCCCACCAGCCTCCCTCCGAGAGGGAGGCACTAGCGTGAATGACGAGGGGCCCGCGCCCTTTGACGGACTGGCTAGTGTCCTCCTCGCGGAGGAGGGCTGGGAGGTGTTGTCGAACTCACTGGAGCCCCGCTCTTGGAGGGGGCTCGGGGGAGCCCAACATTCGCCAAAGGCAATGGCTTAGGGCCATGGCCTTTGGCCATGGCCCTAAGCCATTGCCTCGTCGATCTTGTCCTTCACTCGCTGCATGGCGCGCATCAGGCTGCCCTGGTCCATCATCGCCTGCGGGGCGATCTTGCCGACCGCCTCGTCGAGCCGCGTGGGCGCATGGACCAGCGTGTGCGCGAGCGCCGAGAGCACGCAGACATAGCGGTGGGAGGTCGGCGGCAGCCGCCATGTGCCCTGCACGGCCACGTGGTGGCGCACGCAGTTCACCGTGGCCGCCGGCAGTCCCCACTGCTCGCACAACCGCGCGCCGATCTCGGCGTGGTCTATGCCCCAGGTGCGGCGCTCGGCTTCCACCAGGGCGACGTCGCTGGAGGCGTTGGCCTTCAGCATGTCGGCATAGGCCTCGGGGGCGTAGGCGTACAGCACCGCCTTGCCGCACTCTTCGAACAGGCCGGCGGTGTGCGGGCCCCAGGCCTCCATCGACAGCGCTTGGGCGATGCGCCCCATCAGCAGGCCGCGCAGGCGGGCCCGCTCCCAGACGGCCAGCAGCTCCGGCACCTGCGGGAAGGCCGCCCGCAGGGCGGTTTCACAGACGATGGCCGAGATCTCGCGCAGGCCCAGGAAGGTCACGGCCTGCTGCACGCTCGGCACCCGGCCCTTGAGTCCGTAGATCGGCGCATTGACCGCCTGCATCACCGCCGCGGCGAGCGACAGGTCGGTCTCGATGAGGTTGCTCACCTCCACCAGATTGACGTCCGGCTTGTTCATCAGCCCGGACAGCTCGATCAGGGTGCGCGGGTGAGCGGGAAGCTTGAGTTCGATGTTCACGGATAGGCTCCAGGCCAGCAGTCAGGCGCTGGCGCGGGTATCCGGATATTGGCCGCCCCGGCATCTCGCGATCGCCGGAAATGGCCCGGCTTTGCCGGCGATCTTTCAGAAGCGGACCGACAGGCCCACGCCCCACACCAGGTCCGTCGCGTTGCGGTTCAGGCCGGCAGCGAGCGAGGCATCCACCTGCAGGTCGTCGGTCACCGACCAGGCCACGCCGGTGTCGAAAGTGAACACGTTGCCGCCGTTGCGGCGCGCGGCGAGCTGCTGCGCGGCCAGTTCGACGAAACCATGCCAGCCGCCTGGCAGGTCCTTGCCGACCGTGATGGCGAACATGCCGCTGGCGAAACGGTCGCCCGAGTCGTTCTTGTCCAGCAGCACGCCGGGCATCACCCCGACCGAGACCTCGTCTGGCAGGTCCCACTCCGCCACGTAGCGCAGCGAGGGCCGCCAGCCCTGGCCGCGAAACGCGCGGTCGCCGGTGGGCAGCTCGACATGCAGCAGCCAGGCGGTGCTGGGGCGGCCGGTGTCCCCGTCGCCCTCCTGGTTGTGCCACTTCACGCCCAGGGCCGTGTCGGCGGTGCCGCTGCTGCGGACACGCAGCCCCGTGGCGGGATCGCGCACGTCCTGGCTCAGTGCGCCGTCGGTCTCGACGCGCAGCTCCAGGCGCTCGTCCAGGCCGATGCGCAACAGCAACGGCGTGCTGCGGCCGCGCGAGCGCAGGCCGCCGGCATCGTCCCGGTCGAAATCCAGGCCGGACTCGATCTGCACGCGATGCGGGCCGACGACTTCACTGGATTCGACGAAGTCCGGCCGGTCGGTCACCATGCCTTCGGCGCGCACCGGGGACACGAAGCCCACGGACAGCGCCGCGAAGGCCAGGGCCGAGGCCGGGCACCGCAACGTCCGCCGAAGCGAGTGACACAGGGATGAATAGGCGGCAGGCACGACCATCGGGTCACGTCCTCGTGGATGCGAAAAGGCGCGAGCCGCTGAGCGGCCCGCGCCGTGGGTTCGAGCGGGAATCCCGCCGGCCCGATGCCCGCCGGCGGGACGAGGTTCAGGGCTTCTTCTTCGCCTCGTCCGCGGCATCGTCGTCGCCCCCGGTGCCGCGCCATTCGGGGTGGTCGCGCGGCAGGTCGCCGGGCGACTCCGGGCCGACCTGGCCGGTCTCGCCCAGCCGGTGGTCCTCGTCATCGTGCTCTAGACCTCCCGCGAGACCGGGAGGGAAATCCTGATTCCTGGGTGCACTCATGGCCTGCTCCTTGAAGACGGTGGCGGCACGGTCGTGCCTGAGCGGACTTTAGTCCCGACCGGGCCGCCGGACGTCATCGTGTGTCTCGATCAACCCTCGGGGGCCGGGGGAAACAGGCGGCGCGCCTCGGCGAACACCGGCACCATCCATTCGTCATCCTCGTCCTCCGCCTGCATGGACTTGATGAGCTCGGCGAGCGCCTCCATCGCGCGGGCCGATCGGCGGCCCATGGATTCGAGGCTGGCGGGGCTGCAGCCCATGCCGAGCATCTCGGCGTAACCCTTGTGCGCCTCGGACACGCTGGCGCAAAGCAGTCGCACCACGCGACATTGCTGGGCCACCTGCCGGGCCTTGGCGGCGGAGTCACCGGAGTCGTTGCTCAGGGCCATGGGTCACCTCCAGTCCGGCAGCGGTCCGCGACGCAGCGGGATGGACTTCCTCGCGCGATCGCCCGGCCTCACCCGGCCACCTTCTGCCACAAGGTGGGTCCGGCCAGCGTCAGCCAGGCGCCGGCGAGCGCAAGGACCGCGACGAACACCGCCGCGCTGCCGCAATCCTTGGCCTTGGCGGCGAGCGCGTTGTACTCGGGCGTGGCCATGTCGACCACCGCCTCGACCCCGGAGTTGATGAGCTCGGCCGTGAGCACGATGCCCATCAGCACCAGCAGCAGCACGGTGTCCAGCCGAGGCAGGTGCAGCCACAGCGTCAGCGGGGCCAGCAGCGCCATGCAGACGAGTTCCTGGCGGAAGGCCGCCTCGTCGCGCCAGGCGCTTCGCAGGCCCTGGCCGGAATACCTGGCCGCGCGGACGACCCGCAGGACGCCGAAAGCGGTGGTGGACTTCATGGTGGTCATGGTCAGTGTGGCTCCTTGCAGACTGCCGCCAAGGACAGGGCCTGCCGCGCATGTTTTCGAAAGGTCGTAGTGTGGCCCCAGCCGGGCGGCGCGGGCGTGCGTCAACGCGATGTCATCCACAAGGCCGCGCTGAAATACAGCGTCATCCACGCCACCTCGCCCTGGATGACCTCGAGGCGGTCGATGAAAGCGTATTGCCGTATCACGGAACCCGCTTCACGCGCCTTTTGCGGCGCCTCGCTCGTGCCGCCGCGGCGTCGGGCGCAGAATGGCCGCGCTTCGAATCCCACTCGAAGAAAAAGGCACCCACGATGAACCCATCCGCCTCCACCCAGAACCTGCTCGCGTTTCTGGGACGCGCCCTGATCGCGCTGTTGTTCATCCCCTCGGGCTTCAGCAAGCTCACCGGCTTCGCCGGCCTGGTCGGCTACATCGCCTCCAAGGGAGTACCCCTTCCCGAGGTCTGCGCGGCGATCGCGATCGCTGCCGAACTCGGCCTGGGCGTGTTGCTGCTGGTCGGTTGGCAGGCCCGTTGGGCTGCCCTCGGACTGGCGATCTTCGTCGTGGTGATCACGCCGATCTTCCACAACTTCTGGGCCGTGCCGGAAGCGCAGAAGATGATGCAGATGCAGAACTTCTTCAAGAACCTGGCGGCCGTCGGCGGACTGCTGGCCTTCGTGGCGTACGGGCCGGGCGGCTACAGCGTCGATGGCAAGGGCGGCCCGCCGCCCAGGGCCTGATCGCCTGAATCCTCAGGGCCCCGCCGCGCGCGCGGATTCGGCTACCGATTCCTCGCCGCGCGCCGCACCGTGCCACACGGCCTCGATGTTGTGTCCGTCGGGATCCCACACGAAGGCGGCGTAGTAGCCGGGGTGGTAGGCCCGTTCGCCGGGCGGGCCGTTGTCTCGCCCCCCGGCGGCCAGGGCGGCGGCGTGGAAGCGCTGCACGGCCACCTGGTCCTGCGCGCAGAAGGCCAGATGAACGTGCGAAGGCGCCGCGTCGGCCGCGTCTATCCACAGCTCGCCGGCAGAAAGGTGATCCGGCCCTTCGCGGATCAGCTCCCCCTTCCCCAGGGCCTGCAGCACGGCGCGGTAGAAGCGCTTGCTCGCTTCCAGGTCGCGCACGCGCAGGTGGACGTGGTCGATGAGGGTGCTGTTGCGTGGGTCCATGCCGGCGGCCAGCAACCGGCGTTCCAGGACCATGAGGCTGCATCGGCAACGCCCGGCGGCCGGAGGCGGGCACGCCCGGGCGGGAGGCTGGCCAGGGAATTGCTCCCATCGGACGAGCGCCGGCGACACCCGCCCGCCACACCAGGAGCAGCGCCATGCATGCCGAGAAGGTGACGGTCTACAGCTTTCGCACCTATGGGGGGCACGCCGAGATGCCGGTGGTCGCGCCCTACAAGGCCACGCTCGAGGCCATCAAGGCGGCCGGTGGGGAACTGGTCGCGGGCACGGAAGAAGAAGTGTCGCCGCAGGAGATCGACGATCACGGCCATTACCGCCGTCAGGCCAGCGGCTGGAGCGACCTGGATTGAAAGCCTGGCGGCCCCGATGGTCGACAGTCCTCGAGCCGGTCAGCCGGGAAAGAAGACACGGGCCCGCAAACCCTTGCACGCCTGTTCGTCGCCCCAGTCGAGGGTGACCTGCGCGCCCAGGCGATCGGCGATCGCCTTCACGATCGACAGGCCCAGGCCCGAGCCGAGCACCTCGCTGCCGAGCACGCGGTAGAACGGATCGAAGACCCGCGTGCGCTCGGCTGGGCGGATGCCGGGCCCGGTGTCGAGCACCTGCAGTTCCACCCCCTCGGCGCCCGTCGCAACCGACAGGTCGACCCGCCCGCCGACCGGGGTGTAGCGGATCGCGTTGTCCACCAGGTTGCGCACCAGGCTGGTCAGGTCGACCTCGCTGGCAATGACGTGCGCATCGCCTTCGCCTTCGACACCGATGTCGATCGAGCGTGCCTGCGCCAGCGGCAGCAGGTCCTCCAGCACGCGCCGGAACACGCCCCGCACCGAGACCGGCGCGGTGGGCGCCTCGCCGCCGGCCTGGGCCCGCGCGATCGCCAGCAGCTGGTCCAGCAATGCCCGGCTGCGATCGATGCCGCGGCGCAGCTCCCGCAGCCTTTCGCGGGCCTGCTCCGACATGTCCGCCTCCCCCAGCCGCCCGGCCTGCAGCGACACCGCCGTCAGCGGCGATCGCAGCTCGTGGGCCGCGTCGGCCACGAACCGGCGCTGGGCCTGCATCGACCGGCCGACGCGCCCCAGCAGCCGGTTGATCGCGGTCGCGAATGGCCGCACTTCGATCGGCAGCGGATCTGCCGCGATGGGATGCAGGTCCGCCTCGCCGCGGCGGTTGATCTCGTCGGCCACGGCGGCGATGGGCTCGAACATCTGCCTGATGAGGCGGGACACCAGCCACAGCAGCACGGGCACCAGCACCAGGATGGGCGCGACGGCGTGCAAGGCGCTGTCGCGCGCGATCTCGTCGCGCAGGTCGGTCTCCTGCGCCACGGCGAGCCGACGGCCGTCCGCCTGGCGCAGCACCAGGACGCGGTAGGTGTCGTCAGGCAGGGACACGGTGTGGAAGCCCTCGCTGAGCGTCGATGGCAGCGGCAGAGGCGCTGCACTGACGTCCGTGGCGCCGTCCGTCGAGAGGTACTGCACCGTCACGCGCAGATCGTCTTCCGACTCGGCGCGCCGCTCGGCTTCGTTCGACAGGGGCGCCTCGAAGTGCTGTCGATCCACCAGCGAGGCGACCTGGCGCAGCACGTCGTCCTGCAGGCGCAAGGCCTCGTCGAACGACGCCACGAACGAGGTCACGCCGGCGGCGATCGCCGTCAGCAGGATGGTCAGCGACAGCCAGAACGACAGCCGCAGGCGGACCGAGCTGTTCAGGCGCTTCTGGAAACCATCCATCCCACGCCCCGCACGTTCTTGATCACCTCGCTGCCGAGCTTGCGCCGCAAGACGTGGATCAGGTACTCGACGGCATTGCTCTCGACCTCTTCGCCCCAGCCGTAGATGCGCTCCTCCAGCTCCGCGCGCGAGAGGATGGCCCCCGGCCGCGCCAGCAGGGCCCGCAGCAGCGCGAACTCCCGGTTGGACAGCTGGACGGTGACGCCGCCGGCGGTGGCCTCCTTGGTGGCGGTGTCGAGCGACACCACGCCATTGCCGAGGACCGATGAGGCCGCCCCCGCCTGCCGGCGCATCACCGCACGCATGCGCGCGAGCAGCTCGGCCATCTCGAACGGCTTGAGCAGGTAGTCGTCGGCACCGCTGTCCAGGCCGAGGAGCCTGTCTTCCAGCGCATCGCGCGCCGTGATGATCAGCACCGGCAGGGTGTGGCCTCGCGCTCGCAGCGAGCGGAGCAGATCGATGCCGTCGGCGCCCGGCAGGCCCAGGTCGAGCAGCAGCAGGTCCCAGTGCTGGGAGGCCAGGGCAGCCTGCGCCGCGCCGCCATCCGACACCCAGTCGGCCGCGTAGCCGGCATCCCTCAGCGCGCCCTGGATGGCGCTGCCGATCATGGCGTCGTCTTCGACCAGCAGGATGCGCATGTATCGGCGGAGGGCTCCAGGCCCGCCGACGATACCAGCGAGCACGGGGTCAGCGGCCGCGCAGCGCGTCTTCGTTCCAGTAGTAGATCCGGCCTATCCAGTCGGCCAGCGGCAGCGACAGGGTGGGCGCGACACCGTCGTTCCACTCCACCAGCTGCGCCTCGGTGATGCCCACCGACGTGTCGCGCAGCTCGGCCACTTCGTACTGGTCGGGCACGACCATCACGATGTGCCGGGCGATCCGCCGGGCTTCGAGGAAGCACTCGCGTTGCTTCGGCCAGAGGTGGTGGAACACCCGCAGGGCGACGAAGACGTGGTACCTCTTGGAGGCGACAGGCCACGGCAACTGCCGTGCATCGTGCAGGAAGGTGGGTTCCGGGCCGGCGTGGTTCCACTTCTCGGCGTAGTCGATGGTGTCGCTGCCTTCGACGACCTGCACGCCCATGGTGCCCATCTCGAGCACGTCACGCGCGGACGGCGGGCGCGCCATGCGCACCAGGTCGGAAGCGGCCTTGTGGTAGCCCCAGCGAGCACCGGCGTTCTTCCAGTGGCCGCGGCGGCCGGAAGTGGCCGCGAGATAGCGGCCTTCATCGAGGTAGCGGATCGTCATGCGAAAGCGGCGCGGCCTCAGCAGGGCCTGCCCATGCCCGGCGGCTGCCGTGGGGAAGGCCTGCAGCCTAGACGGCCAGACTTAGGCCGGCCTGAGGTGCCGGCCGTGGCGGCGCCTCAATGCAGGGAACCGCCACCGATCTGCGGGAAATTCGCCGCGTACTTCTGGATCCATTCCTGGGCGGCTTCGTCCATGTCGAGCTCGCGGCCCTCCACGCGCATGACCGAGCGGCGGTAGTCCTCGATGTGACACAGCTGCTCCACCATGCGGGCGCGGAAGGCGTCCTCGGCATCCAGGAAGGTCACCCCCAGCTCGTAGCCGCTCAGGGGATGCGGCCGGCACCAGGCGACACGGGCACTGGCCTCGAAAGGCGGCTGCACGCAGCCGATGCGCACCTGCACCGTGCGCCCCGGCGCCACCGCGCAGCCCGCGCGCACTGCCAGCCCACCCATGCTGATGTCGTGGGTGTAGTAGCCCGACGGGTCGGCTTCGCCCAGGCCGATCTCGACCGGGACGTCGATGGGGTGCCGGATGAACTGCCTCATGGTCCCTCCTGTGCGGGTTCAGCATACGCCTTCGGCCGGCGCTTGGCATCACCGCCCGTTCCGCGCAAACTCGCAGCCAAAGGGAACCCGCGCCGTGCGGCGCGGCGCCCGGAAGCCGGGGAGGCCATGAGTTCGATCTATCTCGTCGACGACCACGTGCTGGTGCGCGAGGGCTTGCGCACCATGCTGGAAGCCAACGGCCACGAGGTCGTCGGCGAATCCGCGAGTCCCACGCCCGCCCTGGCCGATCTGCTGCGCCTGCGGCCGGAGCTCGCGCTGATCGACCTGCACCTGGGCCAGCGCTCCGGCCTGGAGCTGCTGTCGGACATCCAGCGGCGCCAGTTGCCGACCCGGGTGATCGTGCTGAGCATGTCCGAGCGGCCCCAGGACGTGTCCGAGGCGATGCGCCTCGGGGCGCTCGGATACGTGCTGAAAGATGCGAGCGCCAGCACGCTGCTCCAGGCCATCGACACCGTCCGCCAGGGGCGGCGCCACCTCGGCCCCCACGAGGCCGAGCTGGCCGCGCGCGGCCAGGCCGACGAGGGCCGCAGCGGCGATCACCTGTCGGCGCGCGAGCGTCAGGTCCTGGTGATGGTGGCCCGTGGCGCCTCCAGCAGCGAAATCGGCGAGCAGCTGCACCTGTCGCCCAAGACGGTGGACACCTACCGCAGCCGCCTGATGGCCAAGCTCGGCCTGGAAGACGTGCCGGCGCTGGTGCGCTGGGCGATCCGCGAAGGGCTGATCAGCGTCGACGAGCCCTGACCGACGAGGGATCAGACGGATTCCGCGACCGAGGAGCCGCTGGGCCGCCGCACCGTGACCGCGTCGATCAGTGCGACCGTGCGACGCAAGGCCGCCCGCAGCGTGCCGGTCAGGGGCTCTATCGGTGCCTGGTCGCCATCCGCCAGCCGGGCGCTGAGCTCGCGCGCCGTCGCCCACACCTCCAACAGCCCCAGCATGCCGGCGGACCCGGACAGCTTGTGGGCGACGCGACCGAGCTCGACCCGGTCGGCGGCGGCGGCCAGGCGGGCGATCTGCTCCTCGTCACCGCCGTGGTGCTGCACGAAGGCCTGCAGCAGGTAGCGGTACATCCTGACGTCGCCGGCCACGCGTGCCAGGGCCTCGCGTACCGCCACGCCGGGCAGCGCTCGTTCCAGCGCCGCCGGGTCGTCCGGCAAGGGGGAACCGGTGGCCGTTGCCGCGACGGGCGGGTCCTGCCGGGCCCCGGGCCGGATCCAGGCCAGCAGCGTGCGGGCCAGCTCGCTCGGCTCTATCGGCTTGGCCACGTGGCCGTCCATGCCGGCGGCGAGGCAATCCTGCCTGTCCTGCGCCAGGGCCGAGGCGGTCATCGCGATGATCGGCAGCCCGTGCCCGTGGGGCAGCGTGCGGATCAGGCGCGTCGCCTGCAGGCCATCCATCTCCGGCATCTGCATGTCCATCAGGACCAGGTCGAAGCGCTGCTGCCTGACCCGGTCGACCGCCTCGATGCCGGTGGCGGCCACTGACACCTTCATCCCCGCCCGCGTGAGGAATTCGCTGGCGACCTGCTGGCTAAGCGGGTTGTCCTCGACCAGCAGCACCCTCGCCCCATGGATGCTCCGCGTGGCCTCGCCGGGATCGGCGCGGTGAATCGGCGGCACGCCCGTCGGCCGGCCGCCCCGGTTCTGCAGCAGCACGATGGCATCGAACAGGCGTGAGGGGGTGAACGGGCGCGTGAGCACCAGGTCGGCGGGCAGTGCGCCGGCGAGCTCGATCACGCGGTCCTGGGCCGCCAGCGCCACCATCAGCACCACCGACGTCGGATGCCCCGGCCCCCTCTCGGCGCGACGCCGAAGCGTCTCGGCCAGGCCCCGTGGCGCCATCAGGTCCGCCGCGCGCTCGTCCACCAGCACCAGCTCCACCGGCCGCTTGGCCGCTTCGGCAGCCTGCAGCTGGACCAGGGCCTGCGAGCTGCTCGCCGCGACGCGGACCTCGAAGCCCCAGGACGCCAGCGTCTGGTGCAGGATCTGCGACGAGGTGTGCTGGGCGTCGACCACCAGCGTGGGCGTGCCCCGCAGCCGATGCAGATCGCGCCGGGGCGGCGGGCCCGAGACCGATTCGAAGGCTGCCGTGAAGACGAAGGTGCTGCCGCCGCCGGGCGTCCCTTCGAGGCGATCCGCCTGCCCCGGGCCGCTCGAACCTCCTCGGGGAACGGGGCGGGACAGGGGCCCGGTCCTCGGTGAGCTTTCCACCCAGATGCGGCCGCCCATCAACTCCACCAGCCGGCGGCTGATCGCCAGCCCGAGGCCGGTGCCGCCATAGCGCCGGGTGATGGAAGTGTCGGCCTGCTCGAAGGGCTGGAACAGCCGCGAGGCCTGCTCGGGCGTGATGCCCACGCCGGTGTCGCGAACCTCGAAGCGCAAGGTGACGGACGCCGTCCCGTCGGCGCCGGCCGCGGGCGGGCCGCCCACCGGCTCGATGCGCAGCAGCACCTCGCCCTGGCGCGTGAACTTGATGGCGTTGCCCACCAGGTTGGACAGCACCTGGTTCAGGCGAAGCGCGTCGCCGCGCAGGCGCTCGGGCAGGTCCGGCGCGATGTCTATGCACAGCTCGATGCCGGCCTGCTGCGCGCGCAGGGCGAACAGGCTGCCCACCGCATCCACCACGTCCTCGGGGCTGAACACTTCGTTCTCGAGCGTGAGCTTGCCGGCCTCGATCTTGGAGTAGTCGAGGATGTCGTCGAGCAGCCTCATCAGCGAGCGCGAGGCCCCGTGCACCTTGCCGAGGTAGTCGCGCTGCCGCTCGTCGAGTTCGGTGTCCAGCGCCAGGTGGCTCAGGCCGATGATGGCGTTCATCGGCGTACGGATCTCGTGGCTCATGTTGGCCAGGAAGCGGCCCTTGGCTTCGTCCGCCGCCTGCGCCTGGTCGCGCGCCCGCGCCAGGGCCTCGGCCTGGTCGAGCGCCGCGTGGTGCATCCCGGCCAATTGGCCGTACAGCCGCGTGTGCTCGGCGAGCATCTCGATCAGCACGTAGGTGGCGGCCAGGAGGCCGTAGAGCCGGCCGGCGTAGAAGCCGAGATCGAAGCGGCCGGCATTGAAGACGGCCGATAGCGCGACGTCGGCCACCCAGGCGGCCATCACGACGATCAGCCACTGGTCGAGCACGCTGCGCTGCCGCCGGCGGGCCAGCAGCACCAGGGTCGCGACGCACGTCGCCCACACCGTGCCCACGACCAGCTTCATCAGCGGCGTGTAGTGATGCTCGACCATGATCGGCGGCAACCATGCCTGGCCCTGCGTGGCGAGCACGGCCAGCGCAGCCACCAGCACTGCGACCGACCCGACGACCAGCCCTGCCGGCAGCGCACTGCACCTGTCCTGCAGCACCACGTAGCCCAGCACCGCGAGCGGGAGGCCGAGGTGCCAGAACATGTACAGCCACGCCGTGGTCTGCGGGCCGGCGCCGAGCCAGCCCGAGGGCGCGATCAGCCCGGGGAAGGTCAAGGCGTGCACGAGCGCCATCAGGGCCGTGAACAGGTAGCCGGCCGCCAGCAGGGCGAGCGCACTGCGCCCGAGGATGCGGTACTGCCCGAGCAGCAGCGCGGCCGTGGCCAGATCCGACATCACCAGCGCCGCCTGGTACGCCGGCACGAAGGCCGGCAGGGGCATCAGCGGCACGGTGGCCCAGGGCAGCAGCACGGCGAAAACGAGCACCGAAAGGCACAGCACGGCCAGGGCGCGTCGCCGCGCCTGAGGCGTGACGGCTTGCGTGGCGACGAATGGCGCTTCGATGCTTGCGTCTCTCACCGTCTGGCGACAGGCCTGCCGGTCTCGGCACGCCTTCGCGGCTCCCTTTTTTTCGAGGTGATCCAACGATCGTCGGACGAGTGTGCAGGGACGCACCGCGGTGCACCCTCAAGACCCCGCCCGCGGCACAGGTTCCGATCATCGAGGCTTGACGGGCGCCCGCCCTTGATGCTGGTCACTGCGCTGCCCCGCGACCACGGCAATTCGTTCACGGCCTCCCAGCCGCAACCGGCCGACAATGGAAATCCCCGGTTGCCGTCCCACCGACCCGATGTGCCCCAGTGCCCCCGACGCACCGCCGTCTGCTGACCCTGCCCTGCCCGCCCGGTCGTCGCTGGCCGAAGCCGAAGCGGCGCACGAACGCGGGGACCTGCCGGAGTGCGAGCGCAGCGCTCGACGGGCCTGGCTCGATGCGGGGGTGACGGGCCAGTCCCGCAGCCGCGCGGGCTTCCTGTTGGCCTGCAGCCTGTACCGCATGGGCCGCTTCGATACGCTCGACACGGTGCACCGCGCTGTGGTGCAGGCGTTGACGGATGCCCGCTCCACCGAACAGGCCTGCCAGGTGCTGCGTTGGGTGGCCCTCGGCGTGCCGGAGATCGGCCGCTTCAACACCGGGCTGGAGGCGGCACGGGCCGGCCTGCGCCTAGCCGAGGAGGCCGGGCTGGCGGCCTCCAGGGTCAAGCTCATCAATGCGCTGGCCGCCTGCTTCGAGCGCATCGGCGATCCCTGGCAAGCCGAACGCCTGCTGGGCGATGCGCTGGCCCTGGCCCAGGCGCGAGGCGGCGACGAAGAGCATTTCGTCTGCCTCAACAACCTCAGCGCGGTGGCTCTGACGCGGCATGAACTGCTGCGCGACGGCGGGGACGCCGATGGCGCGCAGCTGGCGCTGGAACAGGCCCGGGAGCGCGCCCACCAGGGCCTCGTGCTGGCCGGCCGCCTGGGCGACCCCTTCTACAGCGTTTACGTCGAATCCAACCTCGGCGATGCCTTGAACCACCTCGGCCGGCACGAAGAGGCGGCCAGGCTGCTCGACACGGCCTTGCAACGCGCACAGCAGCACCGCTTCGACAGCCTTTGCTGGCGCGTCCAGTGCTCGCTCGGCGAACTCGCCGTGAACCGCGGCCAGTTGACCCGGGCTGCCGACGAGCTGTCGCACGTCATCGTCGCGATGGGAGAGTCGCCGCCGCAGGTCACGCTCATGCGTGCGCTGAGGGCCTTGTCGCGCGCCCGCCGAGGTTTGGGCGACGCCGCTGGCGCGCTCGAGGCCTTCGAGCGCTTCCACGGCCTGCAGCGGCGGCGCAGCGTGGCCCAGCTGACGGCCCAGGCCGAGCATCTGGTCACCCGGCTGGAGATCGAGCAGACCCGCCTGGAGGCCCGTGCCCAGCGCGAGCGTGCCAACGCCCTGGAGGAGGCCGCCCTGCGCGATCCGCTCACGGGTCTGCTCAACCGCCGCGGCTGCGAGCGCGCGTTGCATGCCTTGCTGGCCGATCGCAGAGGCGCGCCGCTGTCGGTCGCCATGGTCGACGTGGACCATTTCAAGTCCATCAACGATGCGCATGGCCACGCCGCCGGCGACCACGTGCTCGCCGCCCTGGGGCGGCTGCTGCGCGAGCACGGCCGGCCACACGACGTCGTGGCCCGCCTGGGCGGCGAAGAGTTCCTGCTGGCCTGGCCGGGGAGTTCGCCGGCGCAGGCCGCCGAGATCGCCGAGCGGCTGCGCCAGGAAGTGGCGGGTCGCGACTGGCGTATCGCCGCCGCGGGCCTGCGCGTGAGCATCAGCATCGGTGTCGCCGCGCTGCTGCCCGCGGCTGCGGGCGGCTCCACCCTGGGCGAGCTGCTGGCGGATGCGGACGCGGCGCTGTACCGCGCCAAGCGTGCCGGACGCGACTGCGTCGAACTGGCCGCCGACGACACGTCGCGCTGACGCGAGCCTTCAGGGACGGCCCTGAACCGATGGCGGCGTGCCCGCTGGCGCAGCCAGGGCGGCAGAGCCTGCGTCGAGCTCGCGCTGGGACGCAGCGAGTTCATCCAGCAGCCATTCGCGCAAGGCCATGAGCGGCGGCCAATCCGCCAGGTTGGGCGGGAAAGCCAGCCAGTAGGCATCGGCCTCCTCGGTGCGCATGGACACCGGCGAAAGGCGCTGCAGCCGGCCTTCGCGCAGCGCGTCGGCCGCCAGGATCTCGCGCGCCAGGCCCAGGCCGAGGCTCTGCTCCGTCGCCTGCAGCATGAGGCCGGCATCGCTGAAGGAGGCGACCGGGTTCACCCGGGCCCGCACGCCGTTGAGCTCGAACCAGCGCTGCCACAGCGGCCCGTGGCCGAGCAGCGGCTCGTCGGCCAGCGCAGCGGGGCCGCGGCCCCGCAGGCGACGAGCCGCTTCGGGCGAGCCGATGACGATCAGCGGCGAGTCGGTGAGGCAGATGGCTTCCAGCCCGCGCCACTGGCCCAGCCCCTGGCGCAGCGCGGCATGGAATCCCTCGCGCGGCAGGTCGACCAGGTGCTGCGAGGTGTGCAGCTCCAGCCCGATGTGGGGATGGCGTTCGCGCCAGCGCGTCATGCGCGGCAGCAGCCAGCGCTGGGCGAAGGACGACAGCAACGTGATCCGCAGCCGGGTATCGGCCGTGCAGGAGGCGGACGCCGCGGCGCGAACGCCATCGTCCAGCGCATCGAGTGCCGGCTCGACGGCACGCAGCAGGGCGGCGCCCGCGGCGTTGAGCACGACGCGCCGCCCCCGACGATCGAACAGCTCGAAGCCGAGCTGCTCCTCCAGCAGCTTGATCTGCTGGCTCACGGCGCTGTGGGTGACGAAGAGTTCCTCGGCGGCGGCACGCAGGTTGGCCGTGCGCGCGACGGCCCGGAAGGCCGGTAGGGTGTGCAGGGGCAGTCGGCTCATGCTGGTAAGCATAGCTGACCAACAAGGCCAGAATTATTCGATTCCAATGCCGGTTGAAGGCCTATACGCTTACCAGCACTGCATCACTGACCGCCCCAGGAGGCCTCATGAACACCCCGCTTCGCATCCGTGCCGCCGCCTTCTCCGCCGCCGTCGTCGTCAGCCTCGTGGTCGCGGAAGTCGTCGCCCTCATCGGCCTGCCGCCCGAGTCGGCGCAGGCGCTGGGGAATGAGGCCCCCACGGCCCCTGCCGGGGCCTTCCCCCCAGGGGGGCTCGCGCAGCGGACCGGCGGAGCCGGATCCGCGCACGCCCTGGCCGTGGCGGCTCCTGCGGAGCGCCAGGGCGGCGGGTAGCGGAGCGGACCGGTACAGCCGGATCCGCGCACGGCTCCTGCGGGGCGCCAGGGCGGCGCGAAGGACGGCTGGGCGACCGAGGTGCTCGCCGAGCGCAAAAAAGTGCCGTGAAGAAGTGCCTCGCCAAACGGGTGCTCACGACTCGTTCACAGCTCGGTCATGACGTCGGCCGCCCGCGTTCGAACAATGCCGCGCAACGCATCAACGCCCTTCGTCGGCACCGCTTCGCATGGCCGCCTCTCGTGTCTCTCCCGCCCGGGCCGCCACCGGGCTCCTGCGCGTCCTTGCCTTCGGGCTGTTGTCCTCGCTGGGGGTCGCCCGCGCCGACATCGTGATCGGTCAGGTGGCGCCGTTCAGCGGCCCCCAGGCCGTCACCGGCAAGGCGATTCACGCCGGGGCCAAGCTGTACTTCGACTCGCTCAATGCCAGCGGCGGCGTGCGCGGCCAGAAGATCCGGCTGGCGGTGCGCGACGACGCCCAGCAAAGCGAGCAGACGGTCCGCCTGGTCAAGGAACTCATCACGGCGGAATCGCCGGTGGCCATGCTCGGCACGGTGGGCACGTCCAACCTCGAGGCCGTGGCGGCGGACGGCGTGCTGGCGCGGTCGCACGTCCCCATGGTCGGCGCCATCTCCGGCGCGGCGACCGTGGTGCAGGCCGAGAACATGCTCGTGGTGAAGGCGCGCTACCGCGACGAGGTGGCGCGGCTGTTCGCCAACCTGGCCCACGTCGGGGTGCAGCGGGTGGGGCTGGTCTACCAGGACGACGGCCTGGGCAAGGACGTGCTGTCGGGCGCGGCCGGCGCGGCCAAGGACTTCAACATCACGCTGGTGGACTCCGCCTCCTACCCACGCAACACCACCGACACGAGCGCCGCGGTGGCGAAGATGAACGCCGCGGCACCGCAGGCCATCTTTCTCGGCGCGACGACGGCCGCGGCGGTGGACTTCGTCACCCGCTATCGGGCCAGCGGCGGCCGGGCGCAACTTTTCGGCATGTCCATCATCGACACCGACGTGCTGCTGAAGAAGGTCGGCCCGGACCTGGCGCGGGGCTACGCCTTCAGCACGGTGCTCCCGCTGCCCACGGAAACCAGGCGCGCGGTCGTGCGCGAGTTCGCCACGCTGCGCGCGGCTTCGAAGGACCCGGACCTCACCGCCCGCTCGATGGAAGGCTTCATCGCTGCCAAGGCGCTCGCCTGGGCCCTGAAACAGGCCCCCAGCCTGACGCCGGCAGGCGTGGCGACGGCCCTGGCCGCCTCGGGCGGCTTCGATGCGGGCGACTACACGCTGGACTTCAGCGAAAAGGGCAGGTCCGGCTCGCGCTACGTGGGTTTCGCGATGATCGGGCCTGGCGGCAAGCTGGTGCAGTAGCGCTCAGCTCGCGCTGAGCTCCGCGATGAAGTCGTAGGTGTCACCGCGGTAGAAGGACTGCGAGAGCTCCACCGCTCGGCCATCGCGCAGATAGCCCAGCCGCTCGACCAGCAGGCCCGCATCGCCCGGCTGCGCCTGCAGCAGCTTGGCCTGCTCATCGTTGAGCAGCAGCGCGCGCAGGCGCTGCAGCGCCCGCACCGGCCGGTGGCCGGTCGCCTCCAGGGCGTCGTACAGCGAGTCCTGCACCGTCTCGAGCGAGGGCAGTGCGCTGGCGATCACCGTGGCGTATTCGAGCGCCATGGGCGCGTTGTCGGCGAAACGCAGGCGGTGGAAGCGATACACCGTCGAGCCGGGGCTGAGCGCGAGCTTGAGCGCTTCCTCCGGCGACACCGTGCCCACCGTGCGCTTGAGCCATTCGGTTCGCGGAGTGCGGCCTCGCGAGCGCATGTCCTCGGAGAAGGAGGTCAGCTTGGCGAAGTTCTTGTCTATGCGCGAGCTGACGAAGTTGCCGGAGCCCTGGCGGCTGACCAGCAAGCCCTCCTCGGCCAGGCCGTCGATGGCCTTGCGCACGGTGATGCGCGACACGCCCAGGTCGGCCGCGAGCTGGCGCTCCGAGGGCAGCGCGTCGTCCGCCAAGAGGAACTGGCTCTCTATGGCTTCGCGCAGCGCGCGCTGCAGCTGCTGGTACAGCGGCTGGCTGCCGTCGGAGTCCAGTGCGGCGAGCAGTCGCTCGACCAGGGTCTGAGGGGTGGGATTCATGAGGCCTCGATTGTGATCGCGGGGCCATTAGATACCACTAGCGTACCAAAACTGATACCAGATGCACCGCCACGCGGCGCCCGTGCCCAGTGCGCGACTCATCATGGTGCGGCGCGACAAGACCAGCCGATGGATCAGGTGTTTCCCTCATCAAAAGTGGTAGCTAAGTGGCATTAATTGGTAGTACATTGGTACGTACCGAAGAGTTCAGCCACTGCCCGAGGGACCCATGAAGACGACACTGACACCGACCGCCGCCGCCGCGGCCTTGTTCCTGCTGCAAAGCGCCGCGTTGGCGCAAACCACCCCAGCGCCCGCAGCTCCGGCTTCCGCGCCCGCCTCGGGCACGGCGGCAGAAGAGAAGGTCGAACGGATCGAGGTCCTCGGCATCCGCGCCGCCATGCAACGCTCGCTGCAGGTCAAGCGCGACGCCGACACCCACGTGGAGGTCATCACCGCCGAGGACATCGGCAAGATGCCCGACAAGAACGTGGCGGATTCGCTGCAGCGCGTGGCCGGCGTGACCATCAGCTCGGCCGGCGCCAACGAGGGCGGTTTCGACGAGAACGACCGCGTCAGCATGCGGGGCACCAACCCCAGCCTGACGCAGACGCTGATCAACGGCCACTCGGTCTCTTCCGGAGACTGGTTCGTGCTGAACCAGACCGGCACCGTGGGCCGCAGCGTCAGCTACTCGCTGCTGCCTTCCGAACTGGTGGGCCAGGTGGTCGTGCACAAGAGCGCCCAGGCGAGCGACATCGAGGGCGGCGTCGTGGGCACGGTGAACATCCTGACCCGCAAGCCGCTGGAGTTCCGCAACCCGCTGACGCTGGAAGCCAACGTCGGCGTCGTCTATGCCGACCTGCCGGACAAGACCGACCCGCAGCTCAGCGCCTTGCTGAACTGGAAGAACGAGGCGAACACCTTCGGCATCCTGGCGCAGGCCTTCTCCGAAAAACGCCACCTGCGCCGCGACGGCCAGGAACTGCTGGGGTACGAGCAGATCGCCGCCGGCAGTGCCGTGGCCAATGCCCATCCGGATCTCGCCGGCGTCTGGTACCCCACCATGATCGGCTCGGCCCTGTTCGAGCAGCAGCGCACCCGCCAGGGCGGCCTGATCGAGATGCAGTTCAAGCCCTCGAACGACCTCACCGTCGATCTCACCGGCTTCGTGTCCAAGATGGACGCGCCGAACTACAACCGCAACTACCTGCTGTGGAACACCCACTTCCTCAACAGGGGCGCGGGCCAGTCGCCGGACGCTGGCTACGTGGTGCGCAACAACACGCTGGTGTCGGCCAACTTCGCGCCGGTGGCGGGCACGCAGTACGGCGTGTATGACCAGATCTCGCGGCCGGATGCGAAGTCGGACTCCTCGTTCCTGAACCTGGACACCAAGTTCCGCGTCAGCGAGAACATGACCTTCCTGACCAAGCTGGGCACGACCCGCGGCACCGGCGAGACGCCGACGCAGGACGTGGCCGAATGGAACACGGGCGTCGGCTCCGGCGGCTCCTGGGCGCTCAACGGCACCGACCGCGCGGCCGACTGGTCGCTGGGCAACGCCAACAATGCCAGCCCCGCCGGCGTGCCGCTGGGCTGGATCTTCGGCGACCAGAACGTGAAGGTGAACGACCGCGAGAACTGGGCGCAGTTCGACGGCGAATACAACGCGGACGCCGGCATCCTCGCCGGCATCAAGTTCGGCGCACGCTACGCCAGCCACAGCCGCAGCTCCTGGGGCGTGGTCGGCCAGGGCCCCGCCTGCAAGGACTCGCAGGGCAACACCGTCGCCTTCGACTGGAGCCAGCAGTACTTCTGCCCGGTCGGCAGCCAGTCGCCGTTCGACCCGGCCAATTTCCCCTCGGGCGGCTTCTCGACCTACCCCGGCAACTTCGGCGGCGGCCTGGGCGGAAACTTCCCACGCAACATCTGGTTCTACACACCGCAGCAACTGGCCGACTACAACAACAAGTTCACCAACCGCGCCACCGATGGCTCGCGTGAGGACTGGAACTCCGAGTTTGGCCTGAGAGAGCGCAGCAGCTCGGCCTACGTCCAGGCGGACCTGTCCGGCGAGGGCTGGTCGGGCAACGTCGGCATGCGCCTGGTGCAGACGCGCGAAAGCGTGGTGAGCAACGTCGCCGTCAGCGCGAACACGCCGGGCGCGATCACCACTTCCGCCTTCGGGCCCTTCCTGCCGACGACGGTCGATCACCTCTACACCGACTGGCTGCCCAGCGCCAACCTGCGCATCGACCTGGCCAAGGACCTGGTGGCGCGCTTCGCGGCCTCGCGCACGATGACGCGGCCGGACTACTCGGCCCTGGCCGGCTGGGTGGCCCTGAGCCCGCCCGCCGTGCAGGGCGGGGTCGGCGACGGCAGCGGCGGCAACCCCGACCTGAAGCCGGTGCGCTCGAACAACCTCGACGCGACCCTGGAGTGGTACTTCGCCCCTCGCGCGCTGCTGTCCGCCAGCGCTTTCTACATGGACCTGGACAGCTACATCGGCTACGGCCAGGTGAGCAAGCAGTTCATGACCTACAGCGCGACCAACCCGCAGGGTTCGCTGGACACCTACGTGCTGACGGTGCCGGTCAACACCAAGGGCAAGGTCAGTGGCTTCGAGCTGGCCTACGAGCAGCCGGTCACCTCCAACATCTCGGTCAACGCCAACTACACCTACACCGACGCGGAGGAGAAGGGCGGCAAGCCGCTGGTCGGCGCGTCCAAGAACTCCTACAGCCTGGGCACCTCGTTCGAGAACGACGTCTTCAGCGCCCGGTTGAACTACAGCTTCCGCTCGAAGTTCTACTCCGGCCTGGACCGCTCGACCGCCTTCTCGCAGGACGACGTGGGCAACGTGTCGGCCACCTTCGGCTACAAGATCAACGACAACATGTCGATCTCGCTGGACGGCCGCAATCTCAACAACCCGAAGCTCAAGTACTTCGCGCTCAACGAGGACCAGCCGCGCTCGATCTACGTGAACGGCCGCCAGTACTACCTGACGCTGCGGGTCAAGCTGTAAGCACTCTCGTGGGGAGGGGAACACTCCTCGCCCGGGTCAGCCGGGCACCTTGACAGGGCGGGTCGCTCAGACCCGCCCTTTTTTCATTCCCTGGCGTAGTCGTAAGGCCCGCCGCGCTCCAGCGCGCGGTGGTAGGCCGGGCGGGCGTGAATGCGCTGCAGGAAGCCCCACAGCCGCGGCCGGCTGTCGTCCAGACCGGCGCGGTGCGCCGCCGCCTCGAGCGGGAAGCTCATCTGGATGTCCGCCGCGCTGAACTCGGGGCCGGCGAACCATTCGGTCTTGGCGAGCTCGGCTTCCATGTAGTCGAGCTGCGCCCGGATGTTCGGGTGCACGAAGCCATCGAGCACCTTGACCGCGATGCTGCGTGCGATGGGCTTGGCGAAGAAGGGCATGGGCGCGTTGAGGATGCGGTTGAACACCAGCTTCATCAGCAGCGGGTTCATCGCCGAGCCTTCGGCGAAATGCAGCCAGTAAGTGAAGCGCAGCCGCTCGGGCGCGCCCGCGGCCGGCCGCAACCGGCCTTCGCCGTAACGGTCCAGCAGGTACTCGATGATGGCGCCGGACTCGGCGAGCGTGGCGTCGCCGTCGGTGATCACCGGCGACTTGCCCAGCGGGTGCACCGCCTTCAGCGCAGGCGGCGCCAGCATGGTCTTCGGATCACGCTTGTAGTGCTTGATCTCGTAAGGCAGCCCCAGCTCCTCGAGCAGCCAGAGCACCCGCTGGGAGCGCGAGTTGTTGAGGTGGTGGACGGTGATCGTCATCGCTTCACTCCTTGCGGCGGTCGTTCGCGGCGTTGGCGTGGAAGGCCTTCTTCTGCCGGTACATCTGCCCGTCGGCGCGGTGCAGCGCCGCCTCCAGCCGCTCGCCCGGCTGCGAAACGGCCATGCCGACCGAGAAGCGCAGGGGGTCGCCGCTGTGGAACTGGTTGTTCAGCTCGACCAGCTCGTGCAGCGTGGCGAGGTAAGTCTCCGCCGCCTGCTCGTCGCCCGCGGGGATGAGCACCGCGAACTCGTCGCCGCCGATGCGCGCGGCGGTGGCGGGCGCGTTGGTGGCCTTGCCCAGCACCTCGCCGACCCGGCGCAGCAGCGCATCGCCGGCGCGATGCCCGCGCTCGTCATTGACCTGCTTCAGGCCGTTGAGGTCGATCACCAGCAGCGCCACCGGCTGGACCTGCTTGCGCTCCAGCCGGTTCAGCTCGTCGTCGAAGAACGAGCGGTTGCGCAGCTTGGTCAGCGCATCGTGCTTGCCCAGGAACTCGAGGTAGCTTTCGGCCCGCTTGCGGGCGGTGATGTCGGTCAGCGACACCTGGACCAGCGACCAGTCGTTCTCGTGGCCCGGCAGCACCGCGAACTGCAGGTGCACGTGCAGGGGCTCGCCATCCAGCGCGTAGTTCACCGTCTCGCGCTGCTGGTGCAGCTTGCCGCTCCACAACTCGATCAGCTGCTCGGTGAAGGGGCGGCGCATCTCGTCGCGGAAGATCTGCGACAGGCTTTTCAGCAGCGTGGGCTTGTCGGGTGCGCGGAACAGGGTCAGCGTCTGGTGGTTGATGTCGATGACGCGGATCTCGGACATGCAGCGCTCGACAAACTCCGGATGCACGTCGGTGAAGACGCGGAAATCCTGGATGCCCTGGTCGCGGACCTCGTCGAGCAGGCGCTTGACCGCGCTGAAGTCCTCGACCCAGAGCGACACCGGCGAGTGCTCGAACAGGCCTTGCGCGTAGCGCTGGCTGCGTTCCAGCGCTCGTCGCGCCTGCTCGCGCCCGCTCACGTCCTCCAGCGAGAGCAGAACGCGATTCCAGGTGTGCTCATGACCGGGCAGCACGCGCACCTGCAGGTTCACGTCGAGCCTGCGGCCGTCGAGCGTGTAGTTCACCGTCTGGCTGCCGTAGCTCAGGGCGCCGCTCCACAGCTGCACGAGCTCCTCGACATGATGATCCAGCATGTCGTCGCGGAAGACGCGGCCGAGGCCGGCCAGCAGCGCGTCGGCATCCGGTGCGCCGAAGAGCTCGAGCGTGCGGCGGTTCACCTGCAGCACCTTCAGCTCGCGGGTGCAAAGCGAGATACGCGTGCGGTCGGCGCGCAGATGGCTTCGCAGGTCGGTCACGCCCTCCTCGCGCCAGCGGGCGAACAGGCGGGCCAGGCCGCTGAAGTCCTCCAGCCAGAGCGACACCGGGGCCAGGTCGAACATGAGCGCGAAATCGTCGTCGGTGGTGGAGATCTTCATCCTGGCCAGTCTCCCATCAGGTGCGCCTGGCGGCCCACCCGCCGAGCAAGCCTGATGCCGCGACGTGGCCGCTGGCGAAACAGGCCGTGAGCAGATAGCCGCCGGTGGGCGCCTCCCAGTCGAGCATCTCGCCGGCACAGGCCACGCCGGGATGACCCTGGAGTTGCAATTGCTCGTCCAGCGCCTGCAGGAGGATGCCGCCGGCGCTGCTGATCGCTTCGTCCAGCGGACGGGTGGCGCGCAGGGTCAGTGGAACGGCCTTGATGCGACGGGCCATGGCCACCGCATCCTGGGTGAGCGTCTGCCATTCGGCGGCATCGAGCCCTTCGCGCAGCAGGCCGGCCTTCGCGCCATGCAGGTGGGTCTGCTCGCGCAGGTGGTTGGCGAACGAGCGTGCGCCGCGGCCACGGGCCAAGGCCGTGGCCAGCTCTTCCGGCGAACGATCGGGCAGCAGGTCCAGGGTGACGTGGGCGGCACCGGTGGCGTCGATCTCGTCGCGCAACAGGGCGGAAGCCGCATAGACGAGGCTGCCTTCGAGTCCGGTGGCCGTGAGCACGCATTCGCCCTTGCGGTGAAACACACGGCCGTCCTGACCCTCGAAATCCAGCCGGACCCCCTTGAGCGGAGCGCCGGCATGCCGGCCCGCGAGGTGCTCGCTCCAGCCGATGTCGAAACCGCAGTTGGAAGGACGCAGCGGCTGGCATGCCACGCCCGCGGCCTGCAATGCCGGCATCCAGCTTCCATCCGAGCCCAGCCGCGACCAGCTGCCGCCGCCCAGCGCCAGCAGCAACGCATCCGCGCGATGCTCCACCAGGCGATCCGGGGTCTCGAAGCGGAGCACGCGCTCGCCTTCAGGCGTGGTGTCCAACCCCGGCTGCCAGCGATGCCGCATGTGCAGACGCACGCCGGCAGCGCGCAGCCGATGCAGCCAGGCGCGCAGCAAGGGCGCGGCCTTCATCTCGGCCGGGAACACGCGGCCCGAGCTGCCGACGAAGGTTTCGATGCCCAGCCCCGCGGCCCAGTCCCGCAAGGCCTGCGGCCCGAAGGCCTCCAGCCAGCGGCCGACGATGCCGGCGCGCTGCCCATACCGCTGCACGAAGCCCGGCAGCGGCTCCGAGTGGGTGAGGTTCAAGCCGCCCTTGCCCGCGAGCAGGAACTTGCGGCCGACCGAGGGCATGGCGTCGAAGACGTCGACCTGGGCGCCGCCGGCGGCGAGCACCTCGGCGGCCCTCAATCCGGCGGGACCGGCGCCGACCACGGCGACGCGGAAAGTGCTTTCACTGGAATCCATCGACGGCAGTGTAGGTAGAAGCTCGGGTCCGGCGGAGCCGGGAGGCCCGCCGGGCGTCGGCACAATCCGGGCGCCGAACACTGAACGATCGATCATGGCAAGCGCCTTCTTGCCCGCCCCCGTGCTCCTGCTGCTGCTCGCCGACTCGCCCAACACCAACCTGCCCGCCTGGCTGGCCGCACGCTGTGACCACACGTGGTCCCTGGCGGCGGTCGCCGCAGGCACCGACGAGCTCCCGGCCCTCGTGCGGGGGCGCTGCGCAGAGCCGGGAGCGCTGCTCCTGGTCGACGTGAACGACACCGCCGCGGCTGAAGACGCGCTCGCGCGGCTGGACATGGCCGTCTGGTGCGGCCGCTGGATCGCCCTGTTGCCACCCGGCAGCCGCGACCACGAGCGCTGGTGGGCCCTAGGGGCCGCCGACGCCGTGGCGCGCGACGACGCCGCGGGCCTGGAAAGGGCCCTGCACCGCGCACTCGTCCAAGCGGATGCTCCAGCAGCCGCAGCAGCGCGCCTGCAGTCCCTGCAGTCCAGCCTGCACGCGATGCAGGCCAGCCTCGACAACATCCCCGCGCCCATCTTCGCCAAGGACGCCCAGGGGCTGTACACCGGCTGCAACCAGGCGTTCATCGACTACCTCGGTCTGGCGCGCGAGCAGATCGTCGGCAAGACGGTGCACGACGTCGCGCCGCCGCGGCTGGCCGAGGTGTACGAGCAGGCCGACCGCCGGCTGCTGGCCAGCGGCGGGAGGCAGGTCTACGAGGCGCAGGTGCGTTGGGCCGATGGCAGCCTGCGCGACGTGATCTTCCACAAGGCGGTGTTCCGCGACGAGCGTGGCCAGGTGGCCGGGCAGGCGGGCGCCATCTTCGACATCACCGACCGCAAGCGCCTGGAGCATGGCCTGCGCGAGCTGGCCCAGACCGACCCGCTGACCGGCCTGCTCAACCGCCGCTGTTTCATCGAGCGCGCCACCGCCGCGCTGGAAGAGGCGCGCTTGAGCAACGCACCGGTGGCCGTGCTGCTGTTCGACATCGACCACTTCAAGCAGGTCAACGACCACCATGGCCACGCGGCCGGCGACGCGATGCTCTGCCACCTGGCGCGCCTGGGCCGGCAGCAACTGCGAGGCGACGACCTCATGGCCCGCATCGGCGGCGACGAGTTCGCCATCCTGCTCACCGGCGTGGCGGATGCGCGTGCGGTCGCCACGCGGCTACCCGCCCGCGTGGCCGCCGCCCCCCTTGCCTTCGAAGGCCGCGAGCTTCGTTGCGCCATCAGCCTGGGCGCCGCCGTGGTGCTCGCCGACGACCACGACATCGACTCGGCCCTGCGCCAGGCCGACGCCGCGCTCTACGCCGCCAAACGCCAGGGTCGCGCGCAGGCGGTGGTGTTCGATTCGGCCGGTTGAATGCAGGACGGCCGGAGTCACCGCGCCCGCCGCCTGATCAGGGCTTGGTGCTGAGAACGAGCGACAGCGCGTCTGCGTAGCCGTCGTTGTAGCTGCCCTCCGCGCGCGTCATGACCACCGCCACCCGGGCCGTTCGGGCGCCCGCCGGCACGTCGCCGACCGCGCCGCGCTTGAACAGGCCGGTCTGGTTGGAGCGATCGGCCGCTGTCACCGTCTGCAGGGCCAGCGTGCCCAGCTGCGCGCCATTCGCGTCGAGGTAGGTCACGCTCACGTCGGCATGGTCCCCCTGGCTGCCGTAGCCGCCCAGATAGCCCTTGAGCGTGGCTTGCAACAGGCCCGCGTCGATCTGCGCCGACAAGGATTTCAGGTTCAGCGTCCGCGACATCGACGACAGCGCATTGCCGGGTCCGCCAGCGAAGAAGTTCAGGCCGCGCTTGGCCGGGCCCGGGCTGTCCTGGGAAGGGAAATCGGGCGCCCCGTAGAGCACGACCGTGAAGTTGCCTTCGGTCGTCCACTTCGGCACCGGCAGGACATCGCTGCCGTCGGCAGATCCCTCGCCCTTCTCGGCGCCGCCGTTTCGCAGCAGGTTGGTGTCGAGGGTCACCCCGCCGGCCATCGCGGCCGCGCCGAGCATCAGGCCGCCGGCCAGGACGGCCACGGCGCGAATCGTCCGTCTTGCGCTGTTCATCTCGTACTTCCAGATCGAAACGAGCAAGCAGCGTAGCGGGCTGCCGGACACGCAGCCATCCCTAGCGGTCAGATCGACATCATCGAGCGCACGCCGTGGGCCTCCATCTCATGGCCGCGGCCGCGCGCGACGACCTCGCCGCGCTCCATCACGAGGTACTGGTCGGCCAGGCCGGCGGCGAAGTCGTAGTACTGCTCGACCAGCACGATGGCCATGGTCTTGCGGTCGGCCAGCATGCGGATGACGCGGCCGATGTCCTTGATGATGCTGGGCTGGATGCCCTCGGTGGGCTCGTCGAGGATCAGCAGCTTGGGGCCGGTGGCCAGCGCGCGGGCGATGGCGAGTTGCTGCTGCTGGCCGCCGGAGAGGTCGCCGCCGCGCCGGGCGAGCATCTGCTTGAGCACCGGGAAGAGCTCGAAGAGTTCGGGCGGGATCGGCGTGCCGCCCGGCTGTGTGGCCAGGCCCATGCGCAGGTTGTCCTCCACCGTCAGCCGGCCGAAGACCTCGCGGCCCTGCGGCACGTAGCCGATGCCCAGGCGTGCGCGCTCGTACGGGGTGGCGCGCGTGATGTCGGCGCCATCGAGCTTGATGCTGCCGCTCTTGACCGGCACCACGCCCATCAGGCTCTTGAGCAGCGTGGTCTTGCCCACGCCGTTGCGCCCGAGCACGACCGTGACCTCGCCGAGCTTCGCTTCGAAGCCCACGCCTCGCAGGATGTGCGAGCCACCGTAGAACTGGTTGAGTGAATCGACGACGAGCATCAGCGCCCCAAATAGACTTCCACCACCTGCTCGTTGGCCTGCACCTCGGCCAGCGGGCCTTCGGCCAGCACACGGCCTTCGTGCAGCACGGTCACCTTCTTCCAGCCCTCGGTGAGCTGCTCGACGAAGGCCATGTCGTGCTCGACCACGACGAGCGAGTGCTGCCCTTCGAGCGAGAGGAAAAGCTCGGCCGTGCGCTCGGTCTCTTCGTCGGTCATGCCGGCCACGGGCTCGTCCAGCAGCAGCAGCTTCGGATCCTGCATCAGCAGCATGCCGATCTCCAGCCACTGCTTCTGGCCGTGGCTCAGCAGCCCGGCGGTGCGGTGCGCTTCAGGCAAGAGGTGGATGAGCGTCATCACCTCGGCGATGCGGTCGAACTCCGCGCCACCGAGCCGCGAGAACAGGCTCGCGCGCACGCGGCGGTCGGCCGCCAGCGCGAGCTCGAGGTTCTCGAACACGGTGAGCTGCTCGTAGACCGTGGGCTTCTGGAACTTGCGGCCGATGCCTATCTGCGCGATCTCGTTCTCGCGCAGGCGCAGCAGGTCGATGTTGGCGCCGAAGCTGGCGCTGCCGGTGTCGGGCCGGGTCTTGCCGGTGATGACGTCCATCATCGTGGTCTTGCCCGCGCCGTTGGGGCCGATGATGCAGCGCAGCTCGCCGACGTTGATGGCCAGGCTGAGCGCATTGAGTGCCTTGAAGCCGTCGAAGCTGACGGTGATGTCGTCCAGGTACAGGGCCACGCCGTGGGCGAAGTCAGGCTCGTGGCGCGTCACCAGCCGCCCATAGCCTGCGCTGCGCCCGCCGGAGGCCCCCGCGGCCTGCTCCTTCTCGCGCCAGCGCTGCAGCGCCTCGGCGCCGGCTGCCTGCAGGTCCGGCGTCATGCGTCACCCCTCTTGCGGCGCTTCCAGGCGGAAGCGAGACCCACCAGGCCGTTCGGCAGGAACAGCGTCACCGCGATGAACAGGGCGCCGAGGAAGTACAGCCAGAACTCCGGCACGATCTGGGTGAACCAGCTCTTGGCGCCGTTGACGAAGAAGGCGCCCACGATGGGGCCGATGAGCGTCGCGCGGCCGCCGACCGCCGCCCAGACGGCCATCTCGATCGACGCGGCCGGGCTCATCTCGCCCGGGTTGATGATGCCCACCTGCGGCACGTACAACGCACCGGCCACGCCGCACATCACCGCCGAGAGCGTCCAGATCGCGAGCTTGTAGGCCAGCGGGTCGTAGCCCGAGAACATGACCCGCGTCTCGGCATCACGGATGGCCTGCAGCACGCGGCCGAACTTGCTGGCGACGATGGCGCGCGCCATCAGGAAGAAGCCGATCAGCACGCAGCCGGTGGTGACGAACAGCACCATGCGGGTCGACGCCGTGGCGATCGGGATGCCGGCGATGCGCTTGAAGTCGGTGAAGCCGTTGTTGCCGCCGAAGCCGGTCTCGTTGCGGAAGAACAGGAGCATCGCGGCGAAGGTCATCGCCTGCGTGATGATCGAGAAGTACACGCCCTTGATGCGCGAGCGGAATGCGAAGAAGCCGAACACGAAGGCGAGCAGCGCGGGCACGACCACCACCATGGCGAGCTGGAAAGCTAAGCTGGCCGAACCGGCCCAGTGCCAGGGCAGCGTCTTCCAGTCGAGAAAGACCATGAAATCCGGCAGGTCGCTCGCGTAGTTGCCGTCGCGGCCGATCTGGCGCATGAGGTACATGCCCATCGCATAGCCGCCGAGCGCGAAGAACAGGCCGTGGCCCAGGGACAGGATGCCCGTGTAGCCCCAGATCAAGTCCATCGCCAGTGCGCAGATGGCGTAGCACATGATCTTGCCGACCAGGCCCACGGCGTAGTCGCTGAAGTGCAGCGCGCTGCCGGCGGGCGCCGCGAGATTGGCCAGCGGCACCAGCACGGCAACGACCAGCAAGGCGATGGCGACGGCCGCCCAGCCCGCGGGCGAAAGCAGCCGCGTGACGGGCCGGTTCAATGTCGAGGTGTCGTCTTTCATGCTTCGGCACTCCGGCCCTTCATCGCGAACAAGCCCTGCGGCCGCTTCTGGATGAACACGACGATGAAGACCAGCACCATGATCTTGGCCAGCACGGCGCCGGCCAGGCCTTCGAGCAGCTTGTTCAGCACGCCCAGGCCCAGCGCCGCCAGCACGGTGCCGGCCAGCTGGCCCACGCCGCCCAGCACCACGACCATGAAGGAGTCGACGATGTAGCCCTGGCCCAGGTCGGGCCCGACGTTGCCGACCTGGCTGAGCGCGCAGCCCGCCAGGCCCGCGATGCCGGCCCCGAGCGAGAAGGCGTAGGTGTCGATGCGCGCCGTGTTGACGCCCATGCAGGCGGCCATGCGGCGGTTCTGGGTGACGCCGCGGACGAACAGGCCGAGGCGGGTCTTCGCGATCAGCAGCGCCACGCCGCCGAGCACCAGGAAGGCGAAGGCCACGATCGCGATGCGGTTGAAGGGCAGCGTCAGGTTGCTGGCCGCCGCCACGCCGCCCGAGAGCCACGCCGGGTTCTCGACCGGCACGTTCTGGGCGCCGAACAGCGAGCGCACCGACTGCATCAGCACCAGGCTGATGCCCCAGGTGGCCAGCAGCGTCTCCAGCGGGCGGCCGTAGAGCCAGCGGATCACCCCGCGCTCCATCACCGCGCCGACCAGCGCCGAGGCGAGGAAGGATGCCGGCACTGCGGCCCAGAGGTAGTAGTCGAAGGCTCCGGGCGCGTAAGCCCTGAACAGGTTCTGCACCACGTAGGTGGCGTAGGCGCCGATCATCATCAGCTCGCCATGGGCCATGTTGATCACGCCCATCAGCCCGTAGGTGATGGCCAGGCCCAGCGCCACGAGCAGCAGGATGGAGCCCAGGCTCACCCCGGTGAAGACCACGCCCAGCCGCTCGCCCCAGGCCAGGCGACTGGAGACGCGGTCGAGCGACTGGATCAGCGCGCCGCGCACGGCATCGTCCGGCTCGGCGCCAGGTGCCAGGCGTTCGGCCAGCAGCGCCTTGACGGCCGACTCGCCGCTGTCGCCCAGCTCGCGTGCCGCATCCAGGCGCTTGGCCGGATCGCTGGAGCTGACCAGCAGGCCGGCGCGCATCAGGCCGAGCTTGGCTTTCAGCGCAGCGTCGCTCTCGGCCGCCAGCGCCTTCTCGATCAGCGGCAGCTGCGCTTCTTCGAGCGATTGCCTGCCGAGCTCGGCGATGGCTGCAGCGCGCACCTCGCGCTCGGGCGCCAGCAGGCGCAGGGAGGCGAACGCCGCCTGCAGCGCGCCGCGCATTCGGTTGTTGTTGACGACGTCTTCCGCGTCGCCTGGCAAGGCGGCCGGCGCGCCCGTGGCCGCGTCCACCGCCTTGTCACCCTCCACGACCAGCACGTTCGCCGGCGTGACTTTCACGGCATCGTCGAGCAGGGCCTGGACGAACTTCGCCAGGCCGGGGTCGCCCGCCGCCGCTGCCGCGTTCAGCGCGGCGATGCGGTCGTCGGTGTCACCCGAGGCGATGGCCCGCGCCTGCGGCGCCGTCAGCGCCTGGGCGGACATCGCGGCCCAGGCCAGGCACAGGCCGATGAGAACTCGCAAGCAAGACATTCAAAAGACAAACATTGGGCAACTCCGGGCTTCGACTGCGCTCCTGCCAGCCAGGGGATTCGCGCGAAGCCGCTGCAAAAGCCCCCCGGACGTGAACAGGCCAGTGGACTGCTCGCGCCCGGCGAGGGGCCGGCCGATGGCCCGGCGCGGCCTGCAAGGCGCCCCCTGGCAGGGGGCGTGGGGGCCTTACTTCTTTTCCGGGACGTTCTTCTTGCCCTTGTTTTCCGGGATGTAGTCGCTCCACGGGTCGGCCTGCACCGGGCCCGGGGTCTTCCACACCACGTTGAACTGGCCGTCGGCCTTGACCTCGCCGATGAACACCGGCTTCCACAGGTGGTGGTTCTCCTTGTCCATCGTGCTGGTGAAGCCGCCCGGGGCCTTGAAGGTCTGGCCGGCCATCGCGGCGATCACCTTGTCGGTGTCGGTCGACTTGGCCTTGGTCACCGCCTGCGCCCACATGTTGATGCCGATGTAGGTGGCCTCCATCGGGTCGTTGGTCAGCGGCTTGTCCTTGTGGCCCGGGATGTTGTGGGCCTTGGCGTAGTCGCTCCACTTCTTCACGAACTCGGTGTTGGCCGGGCTCTTGATCGACATGAAGTAGTTCCACGCCGCGAGGTGGCCGACCAGCGGCTTGGCGTCCACGCCGCGCAGCTCTTCCTCACCGACCGAGAAGGCCACCACCGGCACGTCCGTCGCCTTCAGGCCCTGGTTGCCCAGCTCCTTGTAGAAGGGCACGTTGGAGTCGCCGTTGATGGTGGAGACGACGGCCGTCTTCTTGCCTTCGCCCGCGAACTTCTTGATCTTGGCGATGATGGACTGGTAGTCGGAGTGCCCGAACGGGGTGTACTCCTCCATGATGTCGGCGTCGGTCACGCCCTTGCTGTGCAGGAAGGCGCGCAGGATCTTGTTCGTCGTGCGCGGGTAGACGTAGTCGGTGCCCAGCAGCACGAAGCGCTTGGCGCCGCCGCCGTCCTTGCTCATCAGGTATTCCACCGCGGGAATGGCCTGCTGGTTGGGCGCGGCACCGGTGTAGAAGACGTTCTTGCTCAGCTCCTCGCCCTCGTACTGCACGGGGTAGAACAGCAGCGAGTTGGTCTCCTCGAACACCGGCAGCACCGACTTGCGGCTGACCGAGGTCCAGCAGCCGAAGACCACGGCCACCTTGTCCTGGGTGATGAGCTGCTTGGCCTTCTCGGCGAACAGCGGCCAGTTCGAGGCGGGGTCCACGACCACCGGCTCCAGCTTCTTGCCGAGCAGGCCACCCTTGGCGTTGATCTCGTCGATGGCCATCAGCACGGTGTCCTTGAGCACCGTCTCCGAGATGGCCATGGTGCCCGACAGGCTGTGCAGCACGCCCACCTTGATGGTGTCGGCAGCCTGGGCCCAGCCGGGCAGGCCGAGGGCGGCGACGCCCAGCGCGAGCGCGCTGAACGACTGGGTGAAGGTGCGGCGGGTCGGACGCATGTGGGCGGACTCCTCGAGAGCGTGTGGATGGAACGCCCTCAGGTTAGGCAAGGCCGCCTTGGCGAGAAATACGCCGGATGGCGTACAGACCCCGTGCCCCGTCGCTCGCCCCTACCACACTCCGGCTTCCAAGGGCAATCCGGCCGTCACCGACAATCCGGGCATGAAAGACACCGATCTGCTCGCCGTCCACGATCAACAACCCTTGGCCGCCCGCTGGTTCAGCCTGGCCAGCTACTGCCTGGAGAGTGGCTGCAACATCGTCACCTACAACGCCGAGACCTTCAGGGCGGAGGTGGGCGATGCGCAATCCGCCGGCCTGCTGGCGGGCTTCTTCGAGGCCACCGTGCAGGAAGACGGCCGCGCCACCTGGACCTGGGCCTGGTCGGACGAAGAGTCGCCCGCCCGCTCGGATCTCAAGGAAGAGGCAGGCCTGAGCGAATCCTGGACGCGGGTGCTTTCGGACTGGCGTCAACGCGCGCTGCAGGCTTGAGGCCGATGGCGGGCCTCAGCGCCCGCCCAGGTCTGCCGACCTCCCCCGCTCGCGCAGCATCGCGCCGGTGTCGGTGCTGGACTGGACCAGCGCATCCTGGCCCAGGCTGCGGAACCAGGCCGCCCAGCGCTCCACATGGTCCTTGCTGGGGTGCCACGGACCGGCCCACAGGTTGGCCGGCTCTCGCACCCGCTGCCCGAACACCACTCGCCACAACACGACCGACGCCCCCCCTCTTCGTGCCTGAACGATAGCCCAGGGCCTGGCCTTCGCCGGCCGATGGACCGTGCCAACTTCACGCAAGAAAAGGGCCATCGCTCGTGTTCATCGAGCACCGCCGCGAATTGACAGCCCGGGGGCGACATCTATGATCGCCCGCACACCAGGAGGCAGCCATGCGCATCGGAGCCTGTGTTCGCGCGATCGCCCTGAGCATGCTGGCCCTGGCCGCGTCGGCACCCCGGGCCGCCGACCGCGTGCTGCGCTGGTCCACCGCCGGCGATGTGCTGACCCTGGACTTCCACGCCGCCACGGACTCCTTCTCGCAGAACTTCGCCGCGCTCATCTACGAGCAGCTGGTGCGACGCGGCAAGGACACGAACTTCGAGCCGGCGCTGGCCGAATCCTGGGAGGTGCGCGATCCCCTGCACTGGCGCTTCCACCTGCGCAAGGGCGTGAAATTCCAGGACGGCACGCCCCTCACCGCCGACGACGTCGTCTTCTCGGTGCTGCGTTCGCAGCATGCCAATGCCTCCAACCGCGCGCTCACCACGCGCCTGGGCAAGCCGCGCAAGCTCGATCAGTGGACGGTCGAGTTCGAGCTGCAGACGCCCAACCCGGTGCTGCTGGAGCACCTGCTGCCCGCTGCCATCATGAGCAAGGCCTGGTCCGAGGCCCACGGCGCCACGCGGCCGCAGTCGAATGCCGACAGCGAAGAGACCTACGCCGTGCGGCACGCCATGGGCACGGGGCCGTACATGCTCAAGTCCTACGAGCCCGGCGTGCGCACCGTGCTGGTCCGCAACCCCGCCTACTGGGGCAGCTTCGACGGCAAGGTCGACCAGGTCGTCTACCTGCCGATCAACAGCGGCCCGACGCGCATCGCGGCGCTGCTGTCGGGCGAGCTGGACATCGTGCAGGACCCGCCGCCGCAGGACATCGACCGGCTGCGCGGCGAGAAGGGCATCCAGGTCGTCGAAGGCCTGGAGTGGCGCGTGCTGCACCTGGGCTTCGACCAGCACCGCGACGAGTTGCTCTACTCCAGCGTCAAGGGCAGGAACCCGTTCAAGGACCGTCGGGTGCGGCTGGCCTTCTACCAGGCGATTGACGTGGACGCCTTGCGAGCCAAGGTGATGCGCGGCTCCGCGGCGCCAGCCGGCTCGATAGGCTACGCGCCGGCGCAGGGCGGGCCCGAGACCGAGGCGCGTTATCCCTTCGATCCGGCGGCTTCGCGCAAGCTGTTGGCCGAGGCCGGCTATCCGCAGGGCTTCGAGGTGCGCCTGGATTGCCCGAACAACCGCTACGTCAACGACGAGAAGCTGTGCGTCGCCATCTCGGCCATGCTGGCGCGCATCGGCATCAAGGCGCCCGTGCATGCCGAGCCGATGGCCTCGTACTCACCCCGGCTGGACAAGCGCGACACGAGCCTCTTCATGGTGGGCATAGGCGGCTCCGGCAACGACCCGCAGACGCCCTTGAGCCTGGTGGCCCATTCGGAGAGCACCACCACCGGCGACGGCCGCTTCAACACCGGCCGCTTCTCCGATCCCGAGATCGACCGGCTGATCGACGCCATGAAGACCGAGATGGACACAGGCAAGCGCATCGCGATGATCCGCTCGGCCTTCCTGAAGCTGCACGAGGGCGCCTACCTCATCCCGCTGCACCGGCAGATGCTGCCCTGGGCGATGCGCCAGGGCGTGCAGGTGGTCCACACGCCTTGGAACGCACTGGACCTGCGCTGGGTGCGGTTGGACGGCGCGAACTGAGGATGGTTCAGCCCCTGGCCCGGCTCATCGCCAGGCTGGCCGCCGCGGTGCGCGTCTCGACCCCCAGCTTGCCGTAGACGCGCTCCAGGTGCTTCTTCACCGTCGCCGGGCTGGCGCCGAGGATGTCGCCGATGTCGCGGTTGGTCTTGCCCTGGATGACCCAGTACAGCACCTCGGCCTCGCGCGTGGTGAGCGTGAAGGCCTGCACCCAGCTGGCGAGCATCGCGGCCTCGGAGGCTTCGCGCAACACGATCAGCCATTGGCCGTCGGACGCGGGGGCGTCCTCCAGCGGATGCATCGCGCAGGTCAGCCGGCCGGCGCCTCGGTGGATGGTGATGGTCTGCGCCTCGGCGCCGGCCCGCTGGCGGATGGCCTGTCGGCTGACCCAGGCCATCAGCTCGGCGGGCGCCAGATGGTCCGGCAGGTCGACGAAGTAGCGACCCAGCAGCTCGCGCGCCAGGGCCGTCTGCCAGATGCGGCGGCCGTCCCGCTCGCGCACCACGAGCGTCGCATGGCCGAAGGCATCGAGCGCCTGGCGGGCCTGGCGCTGGCTGCGGGCGCTGTTCAGGTGGGCGGCGATGCGGGCCAGCACCTCGCGCGGGCGGATCGGCTTGGTCACGTAGTCGGCGCCGCCGGCACCGAAGCCTTCGAGCACGTGCTCGGTCTCGCTCAAGGCCGTCATGAAGATGATCGGCACCGCGGCGGTGGCGGGGTCGGCCTTCAGGCGCCGCGCGACCTCGAAGCCATCCAGCCCCGGCATCATCGCGTCGAGCAGCACGATGTCGGGTGGTGCCTGCGCAGCCAGCTTCAACGCGGCTTCGCCCGAGGTGGCCACCAGCACGGTGTAGCCGGATTCGTCGAGCGCGTCGTGCAGCACGGCCAGGTTGTCGGGCACGTCGTCGACGATGAGCACGACGTCGGTGGCATCGACCAGCGCAAGGGCGGGGGTGTCAGGCGCGGGGCTGTTCATCCAGGACACTCGTTAGGAGTCGGTTCATCGCATCGAGCTGGAATTCGCGGGCCAGTGTTCGCTGCCTCGCGACCCAGCTCGCGCTGGCGGGTTCGGCCGTCGTGATCTCGTCGAGCTGGTCGGTGATGCCGCGCAGGTAGCCCAGCTTGACCATGCCATGCAGGGCCGCCAGGCGCTCGCGCGATGGCCAGACCTCCGGCGCGGGCGCCGCAGGCGGCGGCGTCGCGACGGGTTCGTGCGACAGCCACTGGAGATCGAGGCGGCGGCCCAGCCAGTCGAGCAGCGTGGGCAGGCGCACCGGCTTGACGAGGAAGTCCGCCGGCGGCAGGCCGACGTCGTTGGGCAGGCCCTGGTCGAAGGCGTTGGCGGAGACGATCGCCACCGGCACCCGGGCCAGGTGCTCGACGGCATGGCCGCGCAGGCGGCGGATGGTCTCCCAGCCGTCGATGCCGGGCATCGCGAGGTCGACGAAGATCGCATCGGGCTGCAGCGCTGCTGCGCGCTCCAGGCCCTCCTCGCCGCTGGCCGCCGTCTCGATCACGAAGCCCAGCGGCATCAGCAGGTCGGCCAGCAACTGGCGGTCGGCCTCCTCGTTGTCGATGACGAGGATGGTGCGGCGCGGCCCTTCGTAGCCGTGGCGGGCACCGGGCGCCGTCAGTGCCGCCGGGCCTTCCACGCGCAGCTCGGGCAGGAACAGTCGCAGGGTGAAGGTGCTGCCCTGCCCCGGCCTGCTGGCCACGAGCATCTCGCCGCCCATCAGGTCGGTCAGCATCTTGCTGATGGTCAGTCCCAGGCCGGTGCCGCCGACCGCCGCCCCCCCGGCGGCGCCGCGGGCGAAGGGCTCGAAGACGCGCTCCAGCTCGTCCTCGCTCATGCCGGGGCCCGAGTCGACGATCTCGACGCGGGCGATCTCGCGCCGGTGCGAGATGCGAAAGCGCACGTGGCCCTGCGCGGTGAACTTCACCGCGTTGCCGAGCAGGTTGATCAGGATCTGGCGCAGGCGCTTCTCGTCGGCCCGCACCAGCTCGGGCAGCACTCCTTCGGGCTCGAAGGAGAAAGCGATGCCCTTGGACTGCGCCTGCAGCTCGAACAGGCCGGCGATCTCTTCGACGCATTCGCGAAAGCGCATCGGCTTCTGTTCGAGGCGCAGCTTGCCGGCCTCGATGCGTGCCAGGTCGAGCGTGCCCTCGATGAGGCTCAGCAGGTGGTCGCCACCGCGGCGGATGACGCTCACCGCATGGCGGCGGTGGGTGGGCATCGCCGGGTCGTCCTCGAGCAGCTGCGCATAGCCGAGGATGCTGTTGAGCGGCGTTCGCAGCTCGTGGCTGACGGTGGTGATGTAGCGAGTCTTGGCGCGGTTGGCGGCGTCGGCACGGCGGCGTGCCTGCTGCAGCGCGAGGTCGGTCTGGCGGTGCGAGTCGATCTCTCGCTGCAAGGCCTCCGTCTGGCGCAGGCTCTCTTCCTGCGCGACACGGCGGCTCTGCTGCGCCAGCACCAGCCACCAGGCGACGATGCCGGCCGCCAGCAGCAGGGCCGCATACGCCTTGAGGAAGCCGTAGCGCAGCGCCGGCTCCAGCCAGCGCGCCGCATCGAGCCCGCGCGACTGCAGCGCACGCAGCTCCTGGTGGTAAAGCAGGCCGAACAGCGCCCCGAGCAAGGGCACGATGAAGGCCATCAGCAGCAGGTACTGCCCCAGGCCCGAATCGACCTGCGTCACGAAGCGGCGCGGCAGCAGGCGGTGCATCAGGGCGGACCAGCTCGCCCAGAGCTGGTCGGTGAAACGAGGCACCGGCTTGCAACGGTCGCCGCAACGCGCGTCCAGCGTGCAGCACAGCGAGCAGATCGGGCCGCCGTAGGCCGGGCAGCCGGCCATGTCCTCGCCCTCGTACTCGCGCTCGCACACCACGCAACGCTGGAGTTTCAGGCGCTGATAGCTGCCGTCCTCGACGGGACGTGCAAGGTAGTAGCGCCCCTTCGTCGCCCAGGCGATCAGCGGCGAGGCGACGAGCGCCGTGACCAGCGCGATCATGGCCGAGAAGGCCTGAGCCAGCGGCCCGAAGGCGCCGAGGTGGGCCGCCACCGAAAGCACCGAGGCCAGCGCCATCGCGCCCACGCCGACCGGGTTCACGTCGTAGAGGTAGGCCCGGCGGAACTCGATGCCCGGCGGGCTCAGGCCCAGCGGCTTGTTGATGACGAGATCGGCCACCACCGCGATGATCCAGCTGATGGCGATGTTGGAGAACAGCCCCAGCACGCCGCCCAGCGCCTGGAACACGTCGAGCTCCATCAGCACCAGGGCGATGAGCAGGTTGAACACCATCCAAACCACCCGGCCCGGGTGGCTGTGCGTCAGGCGCGAGAAGAAGTTCGACCAGGCCAGCGAGCCGGCGTAGGCGTTGGTGACGTTGATCTTCAGCTGGGAGATCACGACGAACAAGGCCGTCACCGCCACCGCCCAGCCGTAGTGCGGCATCAGCGGCTCCCAGGCCGCCAGGTACATCTGGTTCGGATCCACCGCGCGGTCCGGCGAGACCATGTGCGTGAGCGCCAGGTAGGCCAGCAGCGCACCGCCCAGCATCTTGGCCACACCCGGCAGCACCCAGCCCGGGCCACCCACCAGCACCGCCACCCACCAGCGCCGGCGGTTGGCCTGCGTGCGCTCGGGCATGAAGCGCAGGTAATCGACCTGCTCGCCCATCTGGGTGATCAGCGCGATCCCCACCGTCAACGCGGCGCCGAAGCCGGCCAGCGTGAAGCCCGGCGTGCCCTGCTCGCCCGCGTGTCCCATCAACTGCGCCGGCAGGCCGGGGTTGAGCCACAGCACGGCCCCGTAAGGCAGCAGCAGCATCGCCAGCCATAGCGGCTGCGTCCACACCTGCAGCCGGCTGATCCAGGTGACGCCGTAGGTGACCAGCGGGATGACCGCCAGCGCGCAGAGCAGGTAGCCCCAGGCGGGCGGGATGTCGAAGGCCAGTTCCAGCGCATAGGCCATCACCGCCGCCTCGAGGGCGAAGAAGATGAAGGTGAAGCTGGCGTAGATGAGCGAAGTGAGCGTCGATCCGAGGTAGCCGAAGCCCGCCCCGCGCGTGAGGAGGTCCATGTCGACGCCGTGCCGGGCGGCGTACACGCTGATCGGCCATCCGGCGGCGAAGACGATCAAGCCCGTGGCCACGATGGCCCAGAAGGCGTTGACGAAGCCGTAGCGCACCAGCAGCGTCGCGCCGACCGCCTCCAGCACCAGGAACGACGCCGCTCCGAAGGCCGTGTTGGCCACGCGCCACTCCGACCATTTGCGGAACGAGCGCGGGGTGAAGCGCAGCGCGTAATCCTCGATCGTCTCGCTCGCCACCCAGGCGTTGTAGTCGCGCCGGATCGTGATGACCTGCTGCGCGCGGGGCGGCGAGGCGGCGGTGGGCGGGAGGGGAGCCATCCCCCAGGCGATTCAAGATCCGCACCCACTTGCAGCAGGCCAGGCGCACCAGGGTGGGACATCCGACCTCGCGGCCGGGCGGTTCGCGCCCGACGCAGCCCCAAGCCAGTGCGGCGCCGCACTGGGCCAGTGCAGCGCAGCGGCTTCAGGGTTCAGCCCAGTGCCGACGCGGCCCGGCCCCGCCCGCCGGCCTTGGCGCGGTAGAGCATCGCGTCGGCATGGGCGACCACGTCTGGCCAGGCTTCGTGCCCCGGCCGCCAGAAGGCCACGCCGACGCTCGCCCCGATGCGCAGCAGCGGCCCGATGCCTACGTCGAAGGGCTGCTGCGCCGCGGCGACCACCTTCTCGGCCACCGGCACGGCATTGGCCTGCTCGCGCAGGCCGTCCAGCACGATCACGAACTCGTCGCCGCCGAGGCGGGCAATGGTGTCGGTGGGACGCACGAGCGTGCGCAGGCGTGACGCGAAGGCCTGCAGTAGCGCGTCGCCGCTCGCGTGGCCGTGGGCATCGTTGACCGGCTTGAATCGGTCCAGATCGATGTAGAGCACGGCGACGAGCTCTGCCGCTTCGCTGTCGTCGCGGGCGCGTGCGGCACGATCGTCCAGCACCTGCTCGAAGCCGGTGCGGTTGAGCAGCCCGGTTAGCGGATCGGTCTGGGCCAGGTCACGCAGGCGGCGCTCCTCGGCGCGCGTGGCCGAGAGGTCGGCCGTGACCGAGACGAAACCCTCCACCTCGCCGGAGGCATCGAGAAGCGGGATGTGCTCGACCTGCACGTGGCGATGCTGGTCGCGATCGGGATGGTCGCGCTCGAAGCGCACGCGTTCGCCGGCCAGCGCGCGGGCAATCCAGGGCTCGCGGATGGCGAACTCCTCGCTGCCCATCACCTCCTGGGCGCCGCGTCCGAGCAGCAGCTCGCGCGGGCGGCCGATCTTGGCCTCGAACGCCTGGTTGACCAGGAGGCAGTGCAACGAGCGGTCGAACACCGCGATCGCCATGGGGACCACCTCCGCCACCGAGCGCAGCACCGCCTCGCTGCGGTGCAGCGCCTGCTGTCCCGCACGCTGAGCCGTGATGTCGCGCAGGATGGCCGAGAAGTACTCGAGCTTGCCGTGGCGATCCCGATGCGCGATCAGCAGGTGGCTGACCAGCAGCTCGCGGTGCTGCGCGTCCCACTGCAGCGTCTCGCCTGCCCAGACGCCCTTTTCGAGCGCTTCGGGAACGATCTCCACCGCGTGCCGGGCCACCGTCTGCGGCGGGTTGAAAGACAGCGCGTTGAGGTGGCCGATCGGCTGTTGCGGCGTGAGTCCCAGCATGCGCCGCGCGGCGAGGTTGGCATACAGCATCTGGCCGTGCGGATCGGTCTGCAGCACGATGTCGGTCGTCGCGTCGAAGATCGCCGTCAGCGTGCGAAGTGCCCGCTCGCCCTCGATGCGTTCGGTCGCGTCGGACACGGTCCCGACGTGGCCCTTCACGACGCGGTTGACGACCACCGGCGCGCTGCGAACCACCACCACGATCGGCCGTCCATCCGCTCGCCTGAGCCGGCGCGTCACGTGCATGCCCACCGGCTCGTTGACGATTCGGCGCCAGTCGGCGCGCGCTGCTTCGCGCTGGTCGGGCGGCAGCAGGTCGATCCAGCCTTGCTCCGCCTCCTCGCGCGAGTTGAAGCCGTGGATGCGCAGATAGGCATCGTTGACGTAGGTGAGCCGGCCGTCGAGCCCGGCACGGAACAGCCCCAGCGGCGACGTGTCGCTGACGGCGGCCATCTCCGCCCGATGCGCCTGCAATTCGCCCATCAGGGCCTCGAACTCGCGGGCCAGCTGGCCGCGCTCGTCACTGGCGCTTGTGTCTATGGTCACCCGTTCGTCGGGCGACATGCGCTGGCGGCGCATGGCCTGCGACAAGGTCTCCAGCGGCTGCATGAGCCATCCGATGCCGGCACTGACCGCCAGCACCGTGCCCACCGCCAGCAGCACCAGCGAGGTCAGCAAGGCGCGGCGCGCACGCAGGAGGGGGCCGTGAGCCTCGCGCGCCGGCAGCACGATTCGCAGCTCCCACGGCACCTTGCGCAGCGTTCGGCGGGTGACGAAGTCGGCCCGGGTGTCCAGGTCATCGAGCATCGTCAGCGTCGGCGCGGGCTTGAGCAGGCGCGACGCGTCAGGCTGCATCACGTAGATCGGCGAGGAGTCGTGGGTGACGATCTCGTAGCGACCGGTCGGGCCGATGCGGGCGCGGCCCATCCGGCCCAGCATGTTGTCGCCCAGCAGGTCCAGCCTGGCCGCCAGGGCGCCGACGAAACGGTGGTCGGCATCGAACAGCGGCACCGTCATGAGCACCGCGGGATGCTGGACGGTGCGCATCATCACCGGCGGCGAGATGGTCGGCACCCCGGTGACCCGCGCCTGGCGGAAGTAGTCCCTGTCCCCGATGCTGACTGGCGTGGCATTGGGCGGATCGTTGGACGCGACCATGCCGTCGGCAGCGATCAGGGCAACGCCGTCGAAAGGCGGTCGCAGCGCCGCCTGCTCGAGAAACCGGGCCCCGGCGGCGGGATGGACGATGTGGGATTCGTCGAGCCGCTTCGATGCCCGCACCAGCAGTGCCAGATGGGTAGCGAGCTTCTCGTCGACGTCGGCCGCCATGGCATCGGCCAGGGCGTCCTGCTGGATGCGCAGCACCTCCGCATGGTCGCTGGCCTGCTGGCGGTACAGGGTCCAGCCGCCCAGCGACACAGCGCCCACGACCACCAGCGTGGTGACCAGCGCGGCCTTGATCTTGAGCGTGAGGTTCATGCGCAGCCCGGCCGGTCAGCATAGCCAGACGCCCGCAGCGGCGCTACCGTGCAGGCGCCCGCGGCCTCAGGCCGGCGCCAGTTCGCCGTCCAGGGCGTTGACGAGGTCAGGAATGAGCTGGCGAAGTTCGCCGGTGGCGATGGCCGCGTCGGCGTCGAAGCCCTCGTCGCCGCCGCGCGAGCTGCCGGCATCGAACAGCCCGTCGTCGACGCTGAGCTTCTTGATCTGCAGGCTGTCGGTCAGGACGAAGGACACCTTGCCCTTCCAGGTCATCGCCAGTCGCGTGGGCAGCTTGCCGCCAGTCTGCACGTGGGCCCGGACCTCTTCGGTGTCCAGCGGATGGCGCGCATAACGCACCACCGACTTCATCTCGTCGGAGGACTTCAGCTCGCATTCGCGGTCGACGCTGAAGCCGGCCGGCGCCTCGCCCTGCGCGAGCCACGCCGTCATCGCTGCGGCAGGCGAAAGCGCGGTCTGCACCAGGCGCAGGGCGAGTCCATCCTGCGATTTGACGAGCATCGTGGCGGCTTCTTCCGCCCGCTTGGCGCTGCCGGCATCGATCATCAGCAGCGCCGCCTTCGGGTCCAGCCAGAGATTGACCGAGGCCTGCTTGGTGAAGGCCAGCGGCAGCAGTGCGAGCACCGCCTCCTCCTTCAGCTCCTTGGCCTGCCGCTTGCCCGGCTTGCGGCCGGTGGCGGCCTCGGCCTGGCGCGCCAGCTCCTCGACGCGGCGCTTGACCACCGCCGAAGGGAGCACCTTCTGCTCGACCATCAGGCGCATCAGCCACTGGCCGCCAACCGATTCGACCAGCGGCGCAGTGCCGGGCTGGCCGTCGGCAGAGGACTCGCGCGGCGGCACCCAGCCGGCAGACAGGGGTTGAGTCGGCGCACACGGCACGAAGCGTGCCTTGTCCAGGCCCGCCTCCACATCGGCCAGCGTCGCCGGCCAGGCTTCTCCGGTGGTGCCGCTGATGCGGTAGACCACCAGGTTCTTGAACATCAACAAGGCCACGCGGCCCCTCCTCGCAGCAAAACGACCGGTCACACGAAAAATCGGGCCATGCCGGCCCGATGGAGGAATTGTCCGTCAATCGGGGATCCACCCCCCTTTTGGCCTCGGGCACGGCGATTGCCGGGAACCTACCCCCTATGTTCAACGTACCAAGGAACGACTGTTGCCTCCATAGTGGGACACACAGTGGACAGTTAGGTAGTTACACTTTCCCCAAAGAACGGGAGGTTCATCATGTTGTACCGAGGACCCTCAATGAAATACCGTGACGTCGTGATCTTCAGCGGCCAGAAGTTCAAGGTGCCGCAGAACATCCAGCGTATCGACCACCTTGCGACCCACGGCTGGCAGCTGCGTTATGGCGGCACCAAGCTGTTCTCCGATCACACCAATGACGGCAGCGGCGCCGAAGCGGCGCTGGAGGCGGCGACCAAGGAACTGATACGCCGCATCGCCAAGCTGCCCGCGCCCTCGCGCCTGCAGCAGCGGCCCAACCACAACAAGACGAGCGACCTGCCGGTCGGCATCTCCGGCCCGATCGTGCGGCAACGCCGTGGCGGCCGGGTGCGGGACTGCAGCCTCGCGGTGCTCCTGCCCCGCTACGGTCAGCCCGCCCGCCGGGTGAACGTCTACATCGGCACCGAGAACACCTACACGCCCGAGCGCTTCGAGCAGGCGCTGGCCAAGGCGGTGGAGCTGCGCGAGAAAGCGGTTGCGGCCTACGAGACCGCGACCACGCGGGCCATGCGGGCCGCGGGGCGCGAACTGAAGGCTGCGATGGCGGAGCCGCCGGCCGCCCCCTCGCGGACATCCGCCAGCGCTCGCGGTTCCGCACGCGCCACGGCCCGCGCCTGATCAGGCCGGGTACGCGGCAGCCGGCAGCACCGTGCCGCGGCATTCGCCGAAGCCGATGCGGCGCGTGCCTGCACGTTCGCAGCTCGCCTTGAGGATAACGGTGTCGCCATCCTCCAGGAAGCTGCGCTGCTCGCCCGTGGACAAGGTGAACGGCTGCTTGCCGCCGGCCGAAAGCTCCAGCAGCGAGCCGCCCTGGTCCGGAGCAGGGCCGGAAAGCGTGCCCGTGCCGAAGAGATCGCCCGGCCTCAGGGCACAGCCGTTGACCGTGTGGTGCGCGACCAGCTGCGCCACCGTCCAGTAGGCGTCGGCGTAGTTCGAGCTCGAGATGCGGTCGCCGGCATGGCCCGCCTCGCGCATGCGCGCCGTCTGCAGCCAGACCTCGAGCTGGATGTCGAACGCCCCCCGTTCACGGTTGGCGGGCGAGTCCAGGTAGGGTAGCGGCGCCGGGTCGCCCTCGGCCCGGTGGAAAGGCCGACGGAATGGCGCGAGCGCCTCCATCGTGACGATCCAGGGCGAGACCGTGCTGGCGAAGTTCTTCGACAGGAAGGGGCCGAGCGGCTGGTACTCCCAGCCCTGGATGTCGCGCGCGCTCCAGTCGTTGAACAGCGTCAGTCCGAAGACTTGATCCTCGGCGCTGGCGATGGGCACCGGTGACCCGGGCGCATTGCCGCTGCCGATGAACACCCCCAGCTCCAGTTCGTAATCCAGCCGCCGGCAAGGCCCGAAGCTCGGCGGGCTGCCCTCGGGCGCGGTGGCGGCTCGCGTCTGGCCCCAGGGGCGCGGGAACGATTGGCCGCTGACGCCTATGGTCGAGGACCGGCCGTGGTAGCCGATGGGCACCCACTTGTAGTTCGGCAGCAGCGGGTTGTCCGGACGGAACTGCCGGCCCACGGTGGTGGCGTGGTGGATGCTGGTGTAGAAGTCGGTGTAGTCGCCGATCTCGCAGGGCACACCCATTTCGACGGCGGCCTGCGGATGCAGCGCCTCCTTCCAGCTCGACTGCAACGGCGAACCGGCACGCAGGCCCTGCGACAGCGCCGAGCGCAGCGCCCGGCGCGCGGCCGGCCCCCGGGCCATCAGCTGGTTCATGTCGGCCGTGTCCACCAGCCCGCAGGTCTGCAGATCCAGCACCTGGTCGCCTATGGCCACGCCCAGGCGCCAACCGGCATCAGGTGCGATGCGGAAGCGGCCGAAGGGCAGGTTCTGCAGCGGGAAATCGGTGAGCGGCTCGTTGGCGGATTCGACCCAGCTCCTGAGGGCCGGGTCCAGGGTGTCGTCCAGATCGCTCATGGATGCGCCCCGGGGCCTTGGGCCGATGCCACGAGGAGGGAATGAGCCCTTGAGGGCGTGCAGACGGTGCTCATGCCTTGTCGACCCCTTCGAACTCCTTGCTGTGCAGGAAGGCCGCGTGCTTGGGCGCGCGTTTCGTCCTGGACCACTCCTCCAGCATGTCCCACTTCACCGCATCCAGCTGCCTGAGCTGGGCCTCCTCGGCGGGATCCGGGCAGGCCAGCTCGACGCGATGGCCGTTGGGATCGAAGAAGTAGATCGAGTGGAAGATGCCGTGGTCGGTCACGCCGAGCACGTCGACGCCCTGGGCCTCGAGGTGCTCCTTGAACTGGAGCAGCTCCGCGCGGTCCTTCACCCTGAAGGCGATGTGCTGCACCCACTCCGGCGTGTTGGGGTCGCGCCCCATGGGCGGCTGGGTGGGCAGCTCGAAGAAGGCCAGCACGTTGCCCATGCCGGCGTCGAGGAAGACGTGCATGTACGGATCCGGCGCCTTGGTCGACGGCACGTGGTCCTCGGCGATGGCCAGCACGAAGTCCATCTTCAGCATCTTCTGGTACCACAGCACCGTCTCCTTGGCGTCCTTGCACCGGTAGGCGACGTGGTGGATTCGCTGAATTTTCATTGGGAACTCCTTCAGGCCGTCTGCAGGACGCCGCGGCGGATCTGGTCGCGCTCGATCGATTCGAACAGGGCCTTGAAGTTGCCCTCGCCGAAGCCGTCGTCGCCCTTGCGCTGGATGAACTCGAAGAACACCGGGCCGAGCAGCGTCTGCGAAAAGATTTGCAGCAAAAGACGCGGCTTGCCGCCGGCGGTGGTGCCGTCGAGCAGGATGCCGCGGGTCTTGAGCTCCGACACCTCCTCGCCGTGGCCGGGCAGGCGCTCGCCGAGCATCTCGTAGTAGACGTCGTTGGGCGCGGTCATCAGCGGCACGCCCGCCAGGGCCAGCCTGTCGATGGTGGCCTTCAGGTCATCGGTGAGCAGCGCCACGTGCTGGATGCCCTCGCCGTTGAACTGCATGAGGAACTCCTCGATCTGGCCCGAGCCCTTGGAAGACTCCTCGTTCAGCGGGATGCGGATCTTGCCGTCCGGGGCCGTCATGGCCTTGCTGGTCAGGCCGGTGTACTCGCCCTGGATGTCGAAGTAGCGGATCTCGCGGAAGTTGAACAGCTTCTCGTAGAACCCGGCCCAGAAGGCCATGCGGCCGCGGTACACGTTGTGCGTCAGGTGGTCGATGATCTTCAGGCCGTGGCCCACCGGATGGCGCTCGACGCCCTCGACGAACTCGAAGTCGATGTCGTAGATGCTCTTGCCGTCCTCGAAGCGGTCGATCAGGTACAGCGGCGCACCGCCGATGCCCTTGATCGCCGGCAGGCGCAGCTCCATCGGGCCGGTCGGGATCTCGACCGGCTGGGCGCCCAGCTCGAGCGCGCGGGCATAGGCCTTGTGCGCATCGCGGACGCGAAACGCCATGCCGCAGGCCGAGGGACCGTGCTCCGCGGCGAAGTACGCCGCCTGGCTCCTGGGCTCGTTGTTGACGATGAAGTTGATGTCGCCCTGGCGGTACAGCAGCACATTCTTCGAGCGGTGCTTGGCGACGAGGCTGAAGCCCAGCGTCTCGAACAGCGGCTCCAGCAGGTTCGGGGTCGGCGAGGCGAATTCGACGAATTCGAAGCCCATCAACCCCATCGGGTTGTCAAACAGGTCGGCCATGGAAGTGCTCCTTGGTGTGGTCACGGTCATCGATGAAAAGGGTGTGATCGATGGCCGCCCCCGGTGGAGCACAGGGTACGCCGCGCACACTGCGAGCGAGGTGGTCGCCAATGACGACTTGATAGACCGGCGTGGTCATGGGGTGGCAGCGTGCGGAGGTGCGCTAAGAGATCGTCAGTGTACGTCCGCAATTTTCTTTTGCCAAGTGTCAAATGGTCAGTCGTCGACGGGCCGCTCCCTAGACGACTGCTCCCCCTGGGGGACCGACGCCAAAGGCGGCGCAGGGACAGACTCATTCCAGGGTAATCCCCGCCTTCGCCACCAGCCGGGCGTACTTGGCCACTTCGCTGCGGAAGAAGGCGGCCGCGGCCTCCGGCGTGCCGGGGTGGATGTCGTTGCCCTGCTTCGCCATCGCCTCCTTGACCTCCGGCGCGTTGAAGGCAGCGACGAAGGCATCGTGGAGTCGCTTGACCTCGGCCGCCGGCAGGCCCTTGGGGCCCACGACCGCGAACCACCCTTCGACATCGACACCCGGATAGCCCTGCTCGGCGATCGTCGGCAGGTCCGGTGCGGCGGGGCTTCGCTTCGGTGCCATCACGCCGATGGCGCGCAAGGCGCCGCTCTTCAGGTGACCCTGGATCGACGGCAGCGCCAGCACACCCATCTCGACCTGTCCGCCGATGAGGTCGGCCGCCATCGGGCCGACGCCCTTGTAGGGGATGTGCCGCATCCGCACCCCCGCCTCGTCGACGAACATCTCGGCCGCCAGGTGCAGGATGGTCCCGTTGCCCGACGAGGCGTAGTTGTAGACATCCGGGCTCGCCTTGAGGAAGGCGGCCAGTTCGCGCGCGTTCTTCGCCGCCACCTTGGCCGGATTGACCACCAGCACCAGCGGGCTGGTGCCCATGACGCTGATCGGCGTGATGTCCTCGACCGCGTCGAAGGGCATCTTCTTGTAGACGCTGGGGTTGATGACGTGGTTGTTCGAGACCATGCCTATGGTCAGGCCGTCCGGCGCCGCCTTGACGATGGCCGAGGCGCCGGTGATGCCGCCCGCGCCGGGCAGGTTCTCGATCACGATGGGCTGGCCCCCGAGCGCCTTGGAAAGAGCCGGCTGCGCGGCGCGGGCGATCGTGTCCACGCCGGAACCGGCTCCCACGGGCAGGATGATCCTCAGCGGCTTGTCGGTCGCCTGCGCCTGCGAGGGCCGCGGCCAGGCGATACCGGCCAGGACCAGCGAACTGGCGAGGAACGCGACCGCGGCACGGCGGCGATGCAGGGCGAGGTCATGAGGCATGTCTTGTCTCCTGTGTGGTCGTGTCGTGCTCAAGCGATGAGCCGCGCGAGCACTTCCTCGGTGTGCTCCCCGACCCGTGGCAGCGGTCGCTGCACGCCCGGCCGGCGCCCGCCCAACGTGAAGGGCAGCAGCATGGTCTGGGTGGCACGGCCATCCTCGGCCTGGATGGGCACCAGCGCGCCGCTTTGCACCAGGTGCGGGTCGGTGGCGAGCTGGTCGGGCCGGGCAATCGGGGCATAGGGCAGGCCGGCCGCCTCGAGCTTCGCCGAGAGTTCGGCCTGGTGGTGCGTGCGCAGGATCTCGCCCAGGCGCTGCAGCAGTTGCGGGCGAACGGCCACGCGCTGCTCGTTGGTGGCCAACGCCGGGTCGGCCAACAGGTCCGGGCGCTCCAGCACCTCGCACAGCAGGCGCCAGTTCTTGTCGCTCACCGCGGCGATGAAGAGCTGCCCATCGGCCAGGGTGAACACGTCGTAGACCGACCAGGGCGACGAGCGGCTCGGCATGGGCCGCGGCGCCTCGCCGCTCATCAGGTACTGCTGCAGGTGCGAGCCGACCAGGAAGCTGCAGTTCTCGAACAGGCCGCTTTGCACCTGCTGGCCGCGGCCGGTGCGTTGGCGTTCCCACAGAGCGGCCATCGCCCCGATGGCGCCGAACATGCCGCCCATGATGTCGTTGACGCTGGCACCGGCCCGTGTCGGCCGGCCTTCCGGGCCAGTCATGTACGACAGGCCCGCCATCATCTGCACCACCTCGTCGAGCGCCAGCCGGTTCTCGTAAGGCCCGGGCAGGAAGCCCTTGAGGGACACGTAGACGAGCTGTGGATGGTCGACCGCCAGCGCCTCGTGGCCCAGGCCCATGCCTTCCATCAGGCCGGGGCGGAAGTTCTCGACCAGCACGTCGCTCTGCGCGATCAGCGCCCGGGCGCTCGCCAGGCCCTCGGGCTTCCGCAGGTCGAGCACGACGCTCTTCTTGTTGCGGTTGAAGCTGCGGAAGAAGCCGAGCCCGACACCTGACATGCGGCGCGTCTTGTCGCCGCCGGGCGGCTCGATCTTGATCACCTCGGCCCCGAGGTCGGCCATCACCATGCCACAGGTCGGGCCCATCACCATGTGGCTGAACTCGACGACGCGGATGCCGTCCAGCGGCAGCGATCGGGAGGGGGTTTCGTTCATGCGTGCTCCGAATTTCAGGCGGCCTGTGTGGCCAGCGTCCTGGGCAGGCCGGCGCGCCAAAGCGTGCCGTGCAGCGTCTCGCCCGCCAGCCAGCCGGCGACCTTCTCGCGCAGGGCCAGCAGGCGCGGCACATCGATGCCGGTGTCCAGGCCCATGCGGGCCAGCATCCAGGCCAGGTCTTCGCTGGCCACGTTGCCGCTGGCCCCAGGCGCGTGAGGGCAACCGCCGATGCCGGCGAGCGAGGCATCGAAGCGCGCGATGCCCAGCTCGAGGCAGGCATAGACGTTGGCCAACCCCAGGCCGCGGGTGTCATGGAAGTGCCCGCAGCACAGGCGATCGCCGGCGATGGCTATCGCCTTCTCGAACAGGCGACGCACGGCCCACGGATCCGCATAGCCGACGGTATCGGCCAGGCTGACGCGATCGGCGCCGGCGTCCAGCAGCGCCTGCATCAGCCGCAGCACCTCGGCCGGGTCGACGGGGCCCTGGATCGTGCAGCCGAAGGCGGTGCCGACGCCTCCTTCCAGCACGGTCTTCGCGCCGGACGAATCCCGCAGCGCGCGGATGCGCCCCATCTCGGCCACCACCTCGTCGGGCGTCTTGCGCAGGTTGGCCAGGCTGTGGGCGTGACTGGCCGAAAGCGGCAGCACGAGCAGGTCGGCTCCTGCTTCGAACGCCCTCTCGGCGCCCCTCAGGTTGGGCACCAGCACCGAGGCCGTCAGGCCCGGCAGCGACCGGGCCGCCGCCAGCACGTCGGCGGTGTCGGCCAGCTGCGGCAGCAGCCTGGCCGGGACGAAGGAGCCGACCTCGATTTCGTGCACGCCGGCCGCGTGGGCCTCGCGCAGCCACTCGATCTTGCGCTCGGTGGAGACGATGGTGGCGATGCTCTGCAGCCCGTCGCGCAAGCCGACCTCGCGCAGGGCGACGCGGGCGGGGAAGTGGGGCTCGGTGGGCATCGGCAGCTTTCGTCGGTGGGTTCGGGCCGCAGTCTGGAAGATTCCGATCCAAGGTTGAAGCGGTATTTCAGAAGCGATATCGTTCTCGTTCGGAACGCCATGCTGCACAACGCCGACCCGGTCACCCTGCGCCTGTTCGTCGCGGTCTGCGAAGAGGGCAATATCGCCCGCGCGGCGCAGCGGGAATCCATCGTCCCTTCCGCCATCAGCAAGCGCATCGCGGCCATGGAGGAAGAGGCCGGCGTGCAGCTCATCCAGCGGGGCCGACGCGGCATCGCGCTCACCGCCGCGGGCCAGGCGCTGTTGCGGCAAGCGAGGGAGGTGCTGGGAGGGTTGGAGCGGCTGCACGCGGAGCTGAGCGAATTCGCCAGTGGCGTGCAGGGCAGCGTGCGGGTGCTCGCCAGCATCTCCGTGCTGTCCGAGGGCCTGCCGCAGGATCTGGCCGGCTTCCTTTCGCGCTACCAGTCGGTGCGGGTCAGCATCGAGGAGCGGGTGAGCGCCGAGATCGTCCGGCAGGTTCGAGAAGGCGCCGCGGATTTCGGCGTGCTGTGGGATGCCGGCGAGATGCACGGCCTGGCCACCCTGCCCTACCGCTCGGACGAGATCGGCCTCATCGTGCCGGCCGACGACCCGCTCGCCACGCGCGCCTGTCTGCGCTTCGCCGAGGTCTTGCAGCGCGACATGGTCGGCGTCGTCCCCGGCAGCATCATGGAGACCATGTTGCGCCGGCACGCGGCCCGGATCGGGCGGGCCTGGAGCCCGCGGATCCAGGTGTCGACGCTGGATGCGGCCTGCCGCATCGTGGCCGCTCGACTGGGGGTGGCGGTGCTGCCGCGCGAAGCCACCGAGCCGCACGTGCAGGCCCTCGACCTGCGCTTCGTGCCCCTGGCCGAGCCCTGGGGGAGCCGGCGCTTCGTCATCTGCCTGCGAGACCCGGCGGGGCTGACCGCCGCCGCGCGGATGCTGGTGGACCACCTGGTGCAGCAGGCTGCCGCACCGGCGCCGCCTACTCGGTCGAAGTCTCCCGCAGGAAACGCTGCATCAGGGCAAAGAAGCGGTCGTAGAAAGGCCCCGCGGGGATCGTCTCGCTCGCCACCTTGACCATCGAGTCGTCGCTGGCCGTCAGGGGAATCGACAGCGAGCCGATCGCCGCCAGGCCGACGCTGGCCGAGTTGGGACTTTTCTTGAGTGCGTAGCGGTCCTGCAGGGCGTTCACGTAGGCCGTCGCCACCTTGCCGCCGGTGCCGTCCGGCGCGCAGACGACGTGGAACTCGATCTGCACGTGCACGTCGCCTTGGGGCTGGAAGCTCTTGGTGCCATTGAGCGCGTCGGGCTTGATCACCGAGACTAGGTAGCCCTGGCTCAGCAGGGCGCGGCGCGCGGCCTCGCAGGTCTGGTCGACCGGGGCGTCGAACAGGCGCGAGAAGACTTCGTTCGATTCGAAGCCTTCGTCCTGGTAGACCTTGACCTTGGCCGGATTGGTGGTGCAGGCCGTGGCCAGCAAGGCCAGGGCCGCAGCGGCGGGCAGGAGAAGTCGGTGGCGCATCTGGGAGACGATTATCCTTGCCGCCCTCTTGAGCCCGGACACCCCGGGCGAGTTCCGTCGTAACGACCGTCACGCGGGCACGGATCTTCTGCGCGGCGCCGCCATTCTGCCGTCGCCGGCCGCGCCCGGCCGGGTCGCTGCTGATCAACCAGCCAGTCGGCGACCGGCTGGCATCGGCCTTGCAGGATACTGTGCCGCTGCACCGGCAGCACCGGCCGGCATCCGAAAGACAAGCGATGGACCTGACCCCGCGCGAGAAAGACAAGCTGCTCGTCTTCACCGCCGCCCTGCTGGCCGAGCGCCGCAAGGCCCGCGGCCTGAAGCTGAACTACCCCGAGTCGGTGGCCCTGATCACCGCCGCCATCATGGAGGGCGCCCGCGACGGCAGGACGGTCGCCGAGCTGATGAGCGAGGGCAAGACCGTCCTGAAGCGCGCCGACGTGATGGAGGGCGTGCCGGAGCTGATCCCCGAGATCCAGGTCGAGGCCACCTTCCCGGATGGCACCAAGCTGGTGACGGTGCACCAACCCATCGCCTGAGGAGGCGGCCGACATGACCCCTGGAGAACTGCTCACCGAGGCCGGCGAACTGCCGCTGAACGCGGGCCGGCGCACCCACACGCTGGTGGTCGAGAACGCCAGCGACCGGCCGATCCAGGTCGGCTCGCACTATCACTTTGCCGAGACCAACGCCGGCCTGCGCTTCGACCGCGAGGCGTCGCGAGGCATGCGCCTGAACATCCCCTCGGGCACCGCGGTGCGCTTCGAGCCGGGGCAGCAGCGCACGGTCGAGCTGGTCGACTATGCCGGCGACCGCGCGGTCTTCGGCTTCCGTGGCCTGGTGCAAGGAAAGCTCTGAAATGGCATCCACGATCGGACGGCGCGCCTACGCCGAGATGTACGGCCCCACCGTGGGCGATCGGGTGCGCCTGGCGGACACCGGCCTCGTGATCGAGGTCGAGCAGGACCTGACCCTGCGCGCCGGCGGCTACGGCGAGGAGGTCAAGTTCGGCGGCGGCAAGACCATCCGCGACGGCATGGGCCAGGGCCAGCGCCCCAACGGCCCGGGCCCCGGCGAGGCCATGGACTGCGTGGTGACCAACGCGCTCATCCTCGACCACTGGGGCATCGTCAAGGCCGACATCGGCATCAAGGGCTCGCGCATCGCCGCCATCGGCAAGGCCGGCAATCCGGACGTGCAGCCGGGCGTCGACATCGTCATCGGCCCGGGCACCGAGATCATCGCCGGCGAGGGGCTCATCATCACCGCAGGCGGCATCGACAGCCACATCCACTTCATCTGCCCGCAGCAGATCGACGAGGCCTTGTCGTCGGGCGTGACGACCATGCTCGGCGGCGGCACCGGCCCGGCCACCGGCACCTTCGCCACCACCTGCACGCCGGGGCCCGAGAACATCGAGCGCATGATGCTCGCGGCCGATGCCTTCCCGATGAACCTGGGCTTCCTCGGCAAGGGCAACGCCAGCCGGCCCGAGGCACTGCGGCAGCAGATCGAGGCCGGCGCCATCGGCCTGAAGCTGCACGAGGACTGGGGCACCACGCCGTCGGCGATCGACTGCTGCCTGTCGGTGGCCGAGGAGACCGACACCCAGGTCTCCATCCACAGCGACACGCTGAACGAATCCGGCTTCGTCGAGGACACGATCGCAGCGACCAAGGGCCGCACGCTCTGCGCCTTCCACACCGAGGGCGCAGGCGGCGGCCATGCGCCGGACATCCTGAAGGTGGTGGGCGAGGCGAACTTCCTGCCCTCGTCGACGAACCCGACCATGCCCTACACCGTCAACACGGTGGACGAGCACCTGGACATGCTGATGGTCTGCCATCACCTCGACGCGGGCATCGCCGAGGACCTGGCCTTCGCCGAGAGCCGCATCCGGCGCGAGACCATCGCCGCCGAGGACGTGCTGCACGACCTGGGCGCGATCAGCATGATGTCGTCGGACAGCCAGGCCATGGGCCGCGTCGGCGAGGTCATCATCCGCACCTGGCAGACGGCGCACAAGATGAAGGCGCAGCGCGGGCCGCTGCAAGGCGACAGCGAGCGCCATGACAACCACCGTGCGAAGCGCTACGTCGCCAAGTACACGATCAACCCGGCCATCGCCAACGGCATCGCGCACGAGGTGGGTTCGATCGAGGTCGGCAAATGGGCGGATCTCGTCTTCTGGCGGCCGGGTTTCTTCGGCGTCAAGCCGAGCCTGGTGCTCAAGGGCGGCTTCATCGCGCTGGCCGCGATGGGCGATCCGAATGCCAGCATCCCGACACCGCAGCCGGTGCACATGCGGCCCATGTTCGGCGCCTTCGGCGGCGCCATCGCGCGCGGGTCCTTGAGCTTCGTCAGCCAGGCCTCGCTCGCCGGCGGCATCGCCGAGAGCTACGGTCTGCACAAGCGCTTGGCCGCCGTGAAGGGCTGCCGCCAGGCCACCAAGCGCGACATGATCCACAACGCCTACACCCCGGCGATGCAGATCGATCCGCAGACCTACGAGGTGCGTGCCGACGGGGTGTTGCTGGGCTGCGAGCCGGCGACGGCGTTGCCGATGGCGCAGCGCTACTTCCTGTTCTGACTCGGGCGCACTAGGGCGGCGGATGCTCCGCCGTGGCTGAGTGCTCGCGCCATCGGCAGGTCCGCCCTGGGGAGCAGGGCTTTCGTTCGATACTGTCCGGGACTCCCATATCTGGCGGAAACCATGCTCAAAGTCACCAAACTGATGCCGCGCGGGCGCGGCCTGGCGCCGGCGCTGCTCAAGCGCGCACCCACCGTGGAGCTCGATTGGGACGTTCGGCAGAAAAGCCGCTTCGATGCCACCGACAGCAGCGGCCGCGCGCTCGGCGTCTTCCTGCCGCGCGGGCAGGTGGTGCGGGGCGGTGACGTGCTGGTGGCCGAGGATGGCAGCCTGGTGGCCGTCCAGGCCGCGCTGCAGGCCGTGCTGGAGGTGCGCGCCTGTGCCGAGCACGGCACGCCGCTGGACCTGCTGCGTGCGGCCTATCACCTCGGCAACCGGCACGTGCAGCTGGAGGTGCAGCCGGACCACCTCAAGCTCGAGCCCGACCACGTGCTCGCCGACATGCTGCGACAGCGCCACCTGATCGTCACCGAGACGCAAGCGCCTTTCGAACCCGAGGCCGGCGCCTACGCAGCCACCGGCGCCCACGGGCATGAGCACGGCCATGGCCACGCACATGGTCACGACCATGCCCACGACGACGATCACGGCCATGACCACCCCCATGACCACGCCCATGGACACGGGCATGGTGGCCACCAGCACTGACGCGCTGTCCGCCACCTCGCTGCTCAAGCTGATGTGGCTGGCCTCGCCGGCCCTGCCGGTGGGCGGCTTCAGCTACTCCGAGGGGCTGGAGGCCGCGATCGAATCCGGCCGCGTGGGCGACGAAGCCACCGCCGGCGTCTGGTTGCGAGACCAGCTGGCGCTCGCCCTCGGCCGCAGCGAGCTGCCGCTCGTCGCCCAGGCCCATGCCGCCTGGGCCTGCGGCGACCTGCCTCGCGCCGAGGCCCTGAACGACTGGCAACGCTGCACCCGCGAGAGCAGCGAGATGCGCCTGCAGGCCGAGCAGATGGGCCGCTCGCTGCACGACTGGCTGCGCCAGCGCGCGCCGGAGGATGCGCGCGTCGCCTTCCTCGGCCGGCTGTCGCCCGCGCCCACTTGGCCGCTGGCCTTTGCCCTCGCCTGCGTGCTGGCAGGCGCCGCCGCGCGCGAGGCTCTCCTGACCTTCGCCTTCGGCTGGGCCGAGAACATGGTGCAGGCCGCCCTGAAAGCCGTGCCGCTGGGCCAGAGCGCCGGGCAGCGATTGCTGGCCACCCTCGTCGAGGCCATCGAACCCGTGGTCGACGCCGCGCTGGCGCTGCCCGACGACGCCCGCCAGGCCTTCACCCCGATGCTGGCCATCGTCTCGGCGCAGCACGAGGCGCAGTACTCGCGGCTGTTCCGGTCCTAGGAGGCCGAGAAGAGGCACCGAAGGGCCGAGCGGCGTCCGCCGCTCGGCCCTTCAATCCTTTTCGCGCCCCCACACGCCGAGCCACACCTTCAGCTTCTGCCACACCGAGACCCGCTCGTCGGACAGCACGTCGAGGAAGTCCGACAGGCGCTTGGACTTGGCGATGGTGTAGAAAGTCAGCGCCGTCGTCAGCACGAAGATGCCGCTGAACAAGCCGATGCGGCGCGACATGGGCGCGTCGGCTTCGGCCAGCAGGTTCATGCCGAGAAAGCCGGTCGTCACCGTGCCGATGAGGCCGAACATCGTGACCACCGTGAGCCGCACCACCGTGTTGGCCTGGCGGCGCAGGCTGTCGGCATCGAGGTAGCTGTTCATGTCGGCGATGCGCTCCTTCACTTCGGCGTAGAGCGCGTCGATGCCGAGGTGCCGCACGGTCATCTCGAAAAGCGCCCGCGCCTGCGCCTGCTCGGCCACCTGGTGGAACCAGTAGCGATGGGTGAAGCGCAAGAAGCCCTCGAAGCAGGCGCGGATCTCGCGCTTGAAGCGCCTGACGCTGCCCGCATCGCGCACGTTCAGGCGCTTGAGCGCCGCCACCAGCCGGTCGCTGAACATCAGCAGCGCCGCCTTCTGGAAGTGGGCGATCAGGAAGATCATGAAGTGCGGATGGCGAAACTGGGCCAGAACGCCGCGGTCGCCGCAGCAGAAGAACTCGGCGTCGGCGCGGCCCACCACCACCATGGCGTGTCCGCTGCAGAGGTAGCGGGTGTGCGGCGCGGCGCCGCTGGCGGACCAGAAACGGTCATAGCAGTGCCGGGCCTCGAAGTCGCTGAGGTAGCGCTCGGCATAGGGCAGCCCGGCCTCGGCGCCCTGCTCCGGCGCGTCCGCCGCGGCGCCAGTGACCAGACCCAGCCGCACGAAATCGGCCCGGCCCAGCGCGCGCGGATCGTCCAGCGCCAGGTAGGCCATCATCGGCATGCGGTAGTACTCGATCTGCCGGTAGCGCAGCAGGCCCTCCTTGGGCGAATGATCGGGCACCAGCGGCTCGAGCAGCCAGGCCCAGTGGGCCGAGACGCGAGGCGCCCGGTGCTCGGCCACGTGGGCCAGGAAGAGCTCGCGCGATTGCGCGTCGGATCGCGCCAGCACCTGGCCATCGGCCGAGAGCCACTCGGCCTCGAAGTGGCAGTGCTGCGGCCGGCCCGCCGCATCCCAGCCGGGCGGGTAGGCGCGGCCGGTGCGGTAAAGCAGCTCCTGCGCCACGCCCAGGTTCAGATCCTGGGCCTCCAGCTCGACGTTGAGCAGCACCACGTCGACGTCGAAGAAGAAGTACAGGTCGACGTGCACGACGCGCAGCTCGACCGGCGCGGCGCCGGCGTGCGGCCAGACGCGAGCGCGGGCCACGTCCCGCCGGCGGAACACCCGCATGGGCGCCCCGCCTCCCTCCTCGTCTTCCTCGCCGCGGGCCGTCCGGCCCTCGCCGTAGAGGAAGTGCTGCACGTACGGCAGGAAGGTGACGAACTCGTTGTAGTGGCGCTCGTGGAACTGTCCGGAGTCGCCGGTGTACTCGTCGACGTGCTCCTGCCACGGGCAGCCCGGGCCGGCTTCGCGCAGGCGCTGCCAGGGCGGGCTGGCTTCACCGCGCCCGTCAGGGATCAGCCGCAGCGGCCACAGCAGCACCTGGCGCAGATGCCGCACGGTGGTTCCCGCGGACTGCGGGGCGACCGGTGAAGGCGCCAGCTTCGAGTTGCCATCGTCGAGCATGGCCGCACTGTACGCCTCGGGTTTTGCAGGCCAGCAAGGCCCGAGCAACACAGCCGCAACAGCCGGTCGCGATCATTCTTCCTGTGCGAGCGGCCTGGCCGGTCCCGGTGCCCCCTCCCTCACCCGAGGCTGGCCAGGCCGCCCGCACACCCTCCCCCGAGCCGGCGCCCCCAACAGCGGGTGCTCAACCGGCACGAAGCGTGCATGCCATCATCGCGGCGATCCCATCCCCCGCGACTTTCCGAGGCCCGCACGCATGACCCCCACCCTCTCCTCCCGGCGCACCAAGCCGCTGCCTGCCTTGCGCGTCGGTGTCGGCGGCCCCGTGGGCTCCGGCAAGACGACGCTCGTCGAGATGCTCTGCAAGGCCATGCGGGAACGCTGGGACCTGGTGGTCGTCACGAACGACATCTACACCAAGGAGGACCAGCGTCTGCTCACCGTCGCCGGGGCGCTGGAGCCCGAGCGCATCATGGGCGTGGAGACGGGCGGCTGCCCGCACACCGCGATCCGCGAGGACGCCTCCATCAACCTCGAGGCCGTCGACCGCATGCTCGACCGCTTCCCCGACGCCGACATCGTCTTCATCGAATCCGGCGGCGACAACCTGGCCGCCACCTTCAGCCCGGAGCTGTCGGACCTGACGATCTACGTGATCGACGTCGCGGCCGGCGAGAAGATCCCCCGCAAGGGCGGGCCGGGCATCACCAAGAGCGACCTGTTCGTCATCAACAAGACCGACCTGGCGCCCTACGTGGGCGCCGACCTGTCGGTGATGGAGGCCGACACCCGCCGCATGCGCGGGGGCAAGCCTTTCGTCATGACCAACCTCAAGACCCGCTCGGGGCTGGACGAGGTGATCGGCTTCATCGAGCGCAAGGGCCTGCTGGTCGCCGGCGCCTGACACCCCCGGGCGGACCCCGGCTTGTGCCCCCCCTGCCGGCGTGGCTCAATCAAAGGCATCCCGAAGGGACCCGCCATGGACCGCCGAACTGCCCTGCTTGCCGGTGCCGGCCTGTGGACTGCCGCAGGCCGGGTGGCCGCCCAACGGCCGCCGCCCCGCGTGCTTTTCCTCAACCCCGGTGAGCCGGTCGAGCGCGGCAAGGGCCCGCACTGGCGCATGGCGGCCCGCTTCATGGCCGTCGCCGCCAAGGCCTTCGGCATGCAGCTGGAGGTGCTCTACGCCGAACGCGACCACCTGCTGATGCTGCGTCAGGCCGAGGAGGTGGCGCAGCGCGGCGAATGGCCGGACTACATCGTCATCGTCAACGAGAAGCTGGCCGGACCCCAGATGCTCAAGACGCTGGCCCGCACGAGCGCCAAGGTGCTCATGATCCACAACGACCTCACGCCCGAGCAGCGGCGCGAGGTCGGCCATGAGCGCGAGCAGATGCGCCACTGGATAGGCACCGCGACGACCGACGAGGCCGCGGCCGAGTACCGCCTGATGGCCGAGCTGGTGCGCCAGCTGGGCGACAAGGATCCGCGAGTGATCGGCATCACCGGCGACCGGGCCACCCCGGTGTCGCTGGAAAGGGCCCAGGGGGTGAGCGAGTTCATGACGCGCTCCGGCCGCGGGCAGGTGCTGCAGACGGCGTTCAGCGACTGGAGCGTGACCGATGCCGAGAGCAAGGCCCACCTGCTGCTGTCGCGCTACCCCGAGGCCAACATCGTCTGGGCCGCCAACGACTCGATGGCGCTGGGCGCCCTGCGCGCGGTGAAGGCCAGGAACGCCAAGGTCCTGGTCGGCGGCAGCGGCGCCTGGCCCGACGCCCTGGCCAGCATGGCCGAGGGCGGACTGGCAGCCAGCGTGGGCAGCCACTTCCTGATCGGCGCCTGGGCCATGGTGCTGCTCTACGACTACCACCAGGGCCTGGATTTCGCGGCTGTCGGCGGCCCGACGCTGAAGATCGACCACATGCACGTCGTCAACCGGGACGGCGCCGCGCGCTTCGACCAGGCCGTGTACCAGCGACAGGACTCGATGGACTTCACCACCTTCTCCAGGGCGATGCATCCCAAGCTCGCGCGCTACGACTTCAACCTCGCGCCGTTCCTGCGCGATCGATGATGCGCCTGATGCCCCGCGCGACGAGCCTGCACACCAAGCTGGTCCTGACGCTGACGGCGCTGCTGACGCTGGTCACAGCCGTGGCCACCTACCTCCTGGTCGAGCGCGAACGCGAGCGCCGCTTCCTCGAGCTGGAAGGCCGTGCCGGCCGCATAGCCGATCTCTACAGCCGCTCGCTCGCGTACCCGCTGTGGAACGTCGACCGCGAAGCGATAGACACCCAGCTGGCCGCCCTGGCGCCGAACCCCGAGGTCGCCCAGTTCCGCGTCACCGCGCTGAACTTCGGCGTCGTGTCCGACGTCACCAAGCTCAAGGGCGCCGACCTGGAGAACGCCATCGTCCGGGTCAAGCCCATCGAGTACACCCCGGCGGGCGGCGTCGAGCCCCAGAAGCTCGGCGAAATCCGGGTCGTGCTGACCCGCGCCGTGGCCGAGCAGGCCATTGCTGCGGCCCGCCGAGCCATCGTGGGCCTGGCGGCCGGCATGGTGGCGGTGCTGTACCTGGCCGCCTTCTTCCTGATCCGGCGCATGGTGGCATCGCCCATCCGGAGCCTGGAACACACCGTCGACCGCCTCGCGGCCGGCAACCTGGACGCCCGCAGCGACATCCATTCGCGCGACGAGCTGGGCCGTCTGGCCGAGCGTGTCAACTCCATGGCGGACCGCCTGAGCGATTCCGCCCGGCGCCTGCGGGACAGCGAGGCCACCTACCGCGGCATCTTCGAGAACTCGCTGGAGGGCATCTTCCGGCTGGACCGGCAGGGGCGGCTGCTCGATGCCAACCCCGCCCTCGCCCGGCTGCTGGGCTACTCCACAGCGGCCGAGCTCATGGCCGGTCCGGCGCTGTTCACGCCCGACCAGATCGAGGCCCAGTTCGCCGCGCTGGAGCGCGACGGCGAGATCCCGGGCATGGAGCTCGAGCTGAAGCGGCGCGACGGCAGCCCGCTGTGGGTCCAGCTCAATGCCCGGCCCCAGGGCGGCGCCGCTTCGTCCGCCGGCCCGGTGACCGGCCTGGACGGGCTGATCACCGACATCACCGAGCGCAAGCAGGCTCTGGAGGACCTGCGCCGCCACCGGGACCAGTTGGAGCAGGCCGTGCGCGAACGCACCGCGCAGCTGCAGGAGGCGATGACGCGGGCCGAGATCGCCAACCGGGCCAAGAGCGAGTTCCTGGCCAACATGAGCCACGAGATCCGCACGCCGATGAACGCGATACTCGGCATGGCCCACCTCGCCCTGGAGGGCGAGCTCGATCCGCAGCAGCGCAACTATGTCCACAAGGTGCATCGCTCGGCCGAATCGCTGCTGGGCATCATCAACGACATCCTCGACTTCTCGAAGATCGAGGCCGGACAGCTCGACATGGAAAGCATCCCCTTCGAACTCGGCGACGTGCTGGACAACCTCGCCAACCTCGTCGGCCTGAAGACCGAGGAGAAGGGCCTGGAGCTGCTGTTCGACCTGGCGCCCGGCCTGCCCACCACGCTGGTCGGCGATCCGCTCCGGCTGGGCCAGGTGCTGCTCAACCTGGGCAACAACGCGGCCAAGTTCACCGCGCGCGGCGAGGTCGTCGTCTCGGTCGACGAGGTGGAGCGCGACGGCGACTCGGTGGTGCTGCGCTTCGAGGTGCGCGACAGCGGCGTCGGCATCCCGGCGGACCAGCAGCAAAGGCTCTTCCAGCCCTTCACGCAGGCCGACGCTTCGACCAGCCGCCGGTTCGGCGGCACCGGCCTGGGCCTGGCCATCAGCCGCCACCTGGTGCAGATGATGGGCGGCGAGATCGGCGTGGACAGCGTGCCCGGCCAGGGCAGCCGATTCCACTTCACCGCCCGGCTGGGCCTGGCCGCCGAGCAGGCACCGGCCCATCCCGCCTCCGAGAGGAGCCTGCACGACGTGCGGGTGCTGATCGTGGACGACAACGAATTCGCTCGCGAACTGCTGAGCGACATGACGGCGTCCCTGGGCATGCGTCCATCGACTGCGGTCGAGGGCGAAGCCGGACTGCGCGCGGTCATCGAGGCCGACCGCCGGGACGAACCCTTCGAGCTGCTGCTGCTGGACTGGAGGATGCCCGGGATGGACGGCGTGGAATGCGTGCGGCGCCTGGCGGCCAGCGAGCTGCGCCACCGCGTGCCCACCGTGCTGATGCTCACGGCCTACAGCCGGGACGAAATCCTGCGCCGCCTGGACATGGCCCGCCTGGACGTGGCCAGCACCTTGAGCAAGCCGGTGACGCCTTCCACGCTGCTGGACGCCTGCATGGAGGCGCTGGGCCGGCCGAAGCCCCGCAGCTCGCGCGGCGTGCGTCGCGAGGAGGCGCTGAGCAGCCAGCTGGCCAGCCTGGCCGGCGCGCGCATACTGCTGGTCGAGGACAACGTGTTCAACCAGGAACTGGCCCAGGAACTGCTCGGACGCGCCGACGTCCAGGTGCGCGTGGCCGCCAACGGCCGCGAGGCGCTGCGCATGCTCGACGACGAGCCCTTCGACGGCGTGCTGATGGACTGCCAGATGCCGGTGATGGACGGGTTCGAGGCCACGCGCGTCCTGCGGCGGGATTCGCGCTGGCACGATCTGCCGGTGATCGCCATGACGGCCAATGCCATGGTGGGCGATCGCGAGAGGGTGATCGCCGCCGGCATGAACGACCATATCGCCAAGCCCATCAATGTGGAACAGATGTTCGCCGTGCTGTCGCGCTGGGTGCGGCCACGGCAGGAGGTAGCCGACATGTCTTCAATCCCGCCCTCACCCTCCTCCGTGCCGACCCTGGAGACGCTTCCCGGCATCGACAGCCGCGCAGCGCTGCAGGCCCTGGGCGGAGAAGAGCGCATCTACCGCCGGCTGCTGGGCCGCTTCCTCGATTCGCAGGCCGGGTTCCCGCAGAGCTTTCGCGCCCTGCACGGGTCGGGCGACCTGGAGGCTGCGCACCGGATGGCCCACGACCTGAAGGGCGTGGCCGCGACGGCCGGCGCCTTCTCCCTCGCCAAAGCCGCCTCGGCGCTCGAGATGGCCTGTTCCGGGCACGCGCCGGCCGCCGAGGTCGAGACGCTGGTCCAGGGCGTGGAAGGCGAGCTGGCGCCGGTGATGGAGGGCCTGCGCGCCCTCGTGGCGGCGCCCGCCGGCCACGCCGCCTGAGCCGTCCTCGCGCCGGCGGGGATGGCCGAGCCATGCCGCTGCCAGATAGCTGCTAGTCCAGGCTCAACCTAGCCGGCATGGGCACCGGTTCCGACAATGGCTGATCGTTTGTTCGGAACCCGTGGCCATGCCCCAGACCGCCCTTCCCTGTCTGCTGATGCGCGGCGGCACCTCCAAAGGGCCGTTCTTCCGCGCCGCTGACCTGCCGGCCGACCTCCCCACCCGCGACCGCGTGCTGCTGGCGGTGATGGGCTCGCCCGACAAGCGCCAGATCGACGGCCTGGGCGGCGCGCACCCGCTGACCAGCAAGGTCGGCATCGTGTCGACGAGCGAGCGTGACGGCGTCGACCTGGAGTTCCTGTTCGCCCAGCTGCAGCCCGACAAGGACACCGTCGACACCACGCCCAACTGCGGGAACATGCTGGCCGCCGTCGTGCCCTTTGCGCTCGAGACCGGCATGGTCCAGCCGCAGGGCGCGACCAGCACCTTCCGCGTGCTGACCCTCAACACCGACATGGCCTGCGACATCACCGTGCAGACGCCCGGTGGCCAGGTCGAGTACGAAGGCGACGCCCGAATCGACGGCGCCCCCGGCACCTCGGCGCCCATCACCATCAACTTCCTCGACACCGCCGGCTCGGTCTGCTCGGGCCTGCTGCCCACCGGCCAGGTGCGCGACACGATCCCCGTCGAGGGCGAAGGCTTCGCGCCCTTCAGCATCGACGTGACCTGCATAGACAACGGCATGCCCCTGGTGATCTTCAAGGCCGAGGATCTGGGACGCACCGGCTACGAGAGTGTCGCGGGCCTGAACGCCGACAGCGAGCTCAAGACCCGCATCGAGGCCCTGCGCCTGGCGGCCGCCCGCCAGATGGGCCTGGGCGACGTGAGCGGCAAGCCCTACCCCAAGATGACGCTGGTCGCGCCGCCTCGCGAAGGCGGGGCCATCACCACGCGCAGCTTCATCCCGCACGTCTGCCACGACGCCATCGGCGTGCTGGCGGCCGTGACCGTGGCCACGGCCTGCGTGCTCGAAGGCAGCGTCTGCGAAGGCGTGGCCGTGATGCCCTCGGGCGCCAGCAAGAAGGTCTCGGTCGAGCACCCCACCGGCGAATTCAGCGTCGAGCTCGAGACCGACCCCGCCGACCCGCAGAAGGTCACCAAGGCCGCGCTTCTGCGCACGGCACGCCTGTTGATGCGTGGCGAGGCGATGGTGCCCGCCTCCGTCTGGCAGCGCTGACTTCCATTCTTCGGGGACCGTTTCAAGTGACTTCGAACACCTCCCGCAGCGCCGATGTCCAGGCGCTGATCGACGACAGCCCGTTTTCCGCCTACCAGTGGGTGGTGTTCGCGCTGTGCTTCGTCATCGTGCTGCTCGACGGCTTCGACACGGCAGCGATCGGCTACATCGCGCCCTCGCTGATCAAGGAGTGGGGCGTCACGCGCCCGATGCTCGGCCCGGTGCTCAGCGCCGCGCTGTTCGGCCTGGCCGCCGGCGCCCTGGCGGCCGGCCCCCTGGCCGATCGCCTGGGGCGCAAGGCGGTGCTGGTCGTTTCGGTGGCGGTGTTCGGCGTGGCGTGCCTCGGCTCCTCCTTCGCCGACGGGCTGACCTCGCTGAGCGTGTTGCGCTTCCTCACCGGCCTTGGCCTGGGCGCCGCGATGCCCAACGCCGTCACGCTGATGAGCGAGTACTGCCCGGCCAAGCGTCGCTCGACGCTGACCAACCTGATGTTCTGCGGCTTCCCGCTCGGCGCGGCCTTCGGCGGCTTCCTGGCGGCCTGGATGATCCCGCAGTGGGGCTGGCGCAGCGTGCTGCAGCTGGGCGGCGTGACGCCCCTGGTGCTGGTCGTGCTGCTGGCCGTGCTGCTGCCCGAATCGGTGCGCTTCCTGGTCACGCGGCGCCAGCCGGTGGAGCGCGTGCGCGCGGTGCTCGGCCGGGTGATCGGCCACGCCAAGGTGGCCTCGGTGGAACGCTTCCGCCTGACCGAGACGCGGCCGGTGACCAATGAGCGCGGCGGCCTGGCGCTGGTGCTCTCGCGGCCGTACCGCCTGGGCTCGCTCATGCTGTGGGCCACCTACTTCATGGGCCTGGTGATCTTCTACGCGCTGATCAACTGGATGCCCATCCTCTTCAAGGACGCCGGGCTGGAGCCCAAGACCGCCACGCTGATCGCCGCGCTGTTCCCGCTCGGCGGCATCGGGGCGCTGGTCTTCGGCTGGCTGATGGACCGCTTCGAGCCCAACCGCATCCTGGCCATCGGCTTCGCGCTGACCGCCGTGTCGATCTGGGCCATCGGCCAGACCTCGGGTCAACTGGCCTGGCTGGTGGTGGCGGTCTTCGTGGGCGGCGTGCTGATGAACACCGCGCAATCATCGCTGCCGGCCCTGGCCGCGGCCTACTACCCCACCAACGCCCGCGCCACCGGCGTCGCCTGGATGATGGGCATAGGGCGCTTCGGCGGCATCGCCGGCTCCTTCCTGGTCGCGCAGCTGAGTGCGCAGCAGATGAGCTTCGCCGGCATCTTCACCGTCGTCGCGGTGCCTGGCCTGCTCGCGGCCATCGCGCTGCTGGTCAAGCGCGCCAGCGACCCCGATCGCCCCGGCAGCGGCCTGCGTCGCCTGGGCGAGGCCCTGGCCCATTGAACGAACAAGAGGAGACCACTGGAATGATCATCGACATCCACGGCCACTACACCACCGCCCCCGCCGCGCTCGGCGCCTGGCGCGACCTGCAGATCGCGGGCTTGAAGGATCCTTCGAAGGCGCCCAAGGCCTCGGAACTGAAGATCAGCGACGACGACATCCGCGAGACCATCGAGACCAACCAGCTCAAGCTGATGAAGCAGCGCGGCTCGGACCTCACCATCTTCTCGCCGCGCGCCAGCTTCATGGCCCACCACATCGGCGACTTCGAGACCTCGTCGACCTGGGCCGCAATCTGCAACGAGCTCTGCTTTCGCGTGAGCCAGCTCTTCCCCGAGCACTTCATTCCGGCCGCGATGCTGCCGCAGTCGCCCGGGGTGGACCCGGCCACGTGCATCCCCGAGCTGGTCAAGTGCGTCGAGCAGTACGGCAATGTGGCAATCAACCTGAACCCCGATCCCTCGGGCGGCCACTGGACCTCGCCGCCGCTGTACGACCGCCACTGGTACCCCATCTACGAAAAGATGGCCGAGTACGACATCCCGGCGATGGTGCACGTGAGCACGAGCTGCAACGCCTGCTTCCACACCACCGGCGCCCACTACATCAACGCCGACACCACGGCGATCATGCAGCTCATCCAGGGCGACCTTTTCAAGGACTTCCCGACCCTGAAGTTCATCGTCCCGCACGGCGGTGGCGCCGCGCCCTACCACTGGGGTCGCTACCGCGGCCTGGCGCAGGAGCTGAAGAAGCCGCTGCTGGCCGACCACCTGCTGAAGAACGTCTTCTTCGACACCTGCGTCTACCACCAGCCCGGCATCGACCTGCTGACCAAGGTGATCCCGGTGGACAACATCCTGTTCGCCAGCGAGATGATCGGCGCCGTGCGCGGCATCGATCCCGAGACCGGCTTCAACTACGACGACACCAGGCGCTACATCGAGGCCAGCACGCTGCTGAGCCCCGAGCAGAAGCAGCAGATCTACGAAGGCAATGCGCGGCGCGTCTACCCGCGCCTGGACCAGGCACTCAAGGCGAAAGGACTCTGACCATGTACGAACTCGGCGTCGTCTACCGCAACATCCAGCGCACCGATCCGGCCGTCTCCGACGCGCTCGCGAAATTCGGCAGTGCGACCGTCCACGAGGCCATGGGCCGCGTAGGTCTGCTCAAGCCTTACATGAGGCCGATCTATGCCGGCGCCCAGGTCTCGGGCACCGCGGTCACCGTGCTGCTGCACCCGGGCGACAACTGGATGATGCACGTGGCCGCCGAGCAGATCCGGCCGGGCGACATCGTCGTCGCGGCGGTCACGGCGGAGTGCACCGACGGCTACTTCGGCGACCTGTTGGCCACCTCGTTCCAGGCCCGAGGCGCCCGCGCCTTGATCATCGACGCGGGCTGCCGAGACGTGAAGACGCTCACCGAGATGGGCTTCCCGGTGTGGAGCAAGGCCATCAGCAGCAAGGGCACGATCAAGGCCACCGTCGGCTCGGTGAACATCCCCGTGGTCTGCGCCGGCCAGTACGTGACGCCGGGCGACGTGATCGTGGCCGACGACGACGGCGTGGTCTGCGTGCCGCGCGCCCTCGCCGCCCAGACGCTCGAAGCCGCCGCGGCGCGCGAGGCCAACGAGGGCGAAAAGCGCGCCAAGCTGGCCTCCGGCGTGCTGGGCCTGGACATGTACAAGATGCGCGAGCCGCTGGAAAAAGCCGGCCTGCGCTACATCGACTGACTTCGCGTTCGACCGAATCAGCCTCTGGATGTGGATGGAGACAAGAGCATGACGAAGACCCTGACCCGCCGCGCCGCGATCGGCGTTGCCGCCGCCGCGGCCTTGATGGCCACCGTGCTGCCAACGCAGGCGCAGGAGTGGCCGACCAAGCCGGTGCGCATCATCACGCCCTTCCCGGCCGGCGCCGGGCCCGAGGCCGTGGTGCGCGTGCTGGCCGAGAAGCTGCAGAAGAAGTGGGGCCAGCCGGTCGTCGTGGAGAACAAGCCCGGTGCCAACGGCTTCATCGCGATCGACGCCTTCAAGCGCGGCGCCACCGACGGCACCGACCTGATCCAGCTGGACAACGTGCACCTCGTCGCCTATCCGCACCTGTTCAAGAAGCTGCCCTACGACCCGGCGAAGGACTTCGAGCAGATCGCGCCGCTGTTCCGCACCTACTTCTTCGTGGGCGTCGGCTCGGGCAGCAAGTACAAGACGGTGGGCGACATCATTGCCGACGCCAAGGCCCATCCGGGCGTGCTGAACTACGGCTCCTGGTCGGTCGGCAACCCGGTGCACCTGGGCTCGGCGCTGCTGGAGGCGATGACCAACACCGAGATGCAGCACGTCATCTACAAGGAGACGTCGATGCTCTACACCGGCGTGGCCAACGGCGAACTCAACTTCGCGCTGGGCTCGCTGGCCACCGCCGGGCCGATGCAGCGCTCGGGCAAGATCAAGTTCATCGCCGTCACTGCGCCCAAGCGCCACCCCGCCTTCCCTGACGTGCCGACGGTGGCCGAATCCGGCGGTCCGGCCGGCTACGAGGTGACCGGCTGGACCACCATCGCCGTCCCCAAGGGCCTGCCCAAGGCGGTGGCCGACAAGATCCAGAAGGACATCGAGGCGGCGCTGTCCGAGCCCGACATCAAGGAGCGCTACGCCACCTTCGGCTACGAGACCTTCCCGACGACCCGCGACCAGTTCAACGCCTTCATCGCCGCCGAGTCAGCGAAGTACGACGCAGTGATCAAGCGCGCCAAGGTCGCCCTCGACTGATGGGAAGGGGTGCGGCCATGCGCGGACCCATCGACAAGCTCAGGGCAAATGGAAGTGGTGTGAGTCCGTTCGGGCTGAGCCTGTCGAAGCCCACTCGCGGCGCCACCCGGCCCTTCGACAGGCTCAGGGCGAACGGAGATGTTGTGAATCCGTTCGGGCTGAGCTCGTCGAAGCCCGCTCGCGGCGCCACCCGGCCCTTCGACAGGCTCAGGGCGAACGGAGATGTTGTGAATCCGTTCGGGCTGAGCTTGTGGAAGCCCACTCGCAGCACCACCGGGCCCTTCGACAGGCTCAGGGCGAACGGGATTGGTGTGAGTCCGTTCGGGCTGAGCTTGTCCAAGCCCACTCGCGGCGCCACCCGGCCCTTCGACAGGCTCAGGGCGAACGGGATTGGTGTGAGTCCGTTCGGGCTGAGCTTGTCGAAGCCCACTCGCAGCACCACCGGGCCCTTCGACAGGCTCAGGGCGAACGGGATTGGTGTGAGTCCGTTCGGGCTGAGCTTGTCGAAGCCCACTCGCAGCACCACCCGGCCCTTCGACAGGCTCAGGGCGAACGGAGATGTTGTGAATCCGTTCGGGCTGAGCTTGTCGACGCCCACTCGCAGCGCCACGCGGCCCTTCGACAGGCTCAGGGCGGACGGGATTGGTGTGAGTCCGTTCGGGCTGAGCTTGTCGAAGCCCACTCACAGCGCCACGCGGCCCTTCGATAAGCTCAGGGCGAACGGAGATGTTGTGAATCCGTTCGGGCTGAGCTCGTCGAAGCCCACTCGCAGCTCCACCCGGCCCTTCGACAGGCTCAGGGCGAACGCAAGTGGTGTGATTCCGTTCGGGCTGAGCCTGTCGAAGCCCACTCGCAGCACCACCCGGCCCTTCGACAGGCTCAGGGCGAACGGAAGTGGTGTGAGTCCGTTCGGGCTGAGCTTGTCGAAGCCCTCTTTTCATCTCCCTGCAGCCTGACCCCATGGACCCCAAGCACTGGCAGATCGGCCTCGTCGGATACGGCGAAGTAGGCCGCATCCTCGCGGAGGACCTGCGCGCGCAGGGCATCGCCGTCGGCGCCTACGACCTGAAGCTGGACGGCGAAACCACCGCCGCCGCGATGCGCGCGCATGCCGAGCAGCACGGCGTGGTGCTCGCCGCCACCCACTCCCAGCTGGCCGCGCGCAGCGACTTCATCATCAGCGCGGTGACCGCCAGCCAGGCCGTCACGGTGGCCGAGGCCTGCGCGCCGGCCTTGCGCGGTGGTGCCTTCTTCCTCGACTTCAACTCCGCCTCGCCGGGCGCCAAGCTTCGCGCGGCGCAGATCGTCAACGCCGCCGGCGGCCGTTATGTCGAAGGGGCGGTGATGACGAGCGTGCCGCCCTACCGCATCAAGGTGCCGTTGCTGCTGGGCGGGCCGGATGCGGCGGTGCTGCAGCCTCTGGTCAACGCGCTGGGCTTCGCGGCCAAGGTGGCAAGCGACCAGCTCGGCGTGGCCTCGGCCACCAAGATGTGCCGCAGCGTGATGATCAAGGGCCTGGAGGCGATGGTGATCGAGAGCTTCACCACCGCCCGCCACTACGGCGTGGAGGATGCGGTGATCGCCTCGCTGTACGAGACCTTTCCCGGCATCGACTGGGAGAAGCAAGCCGCCTACTTCTTCCAGCGCGTCATCGAGCATGGCCGCCGCCGCAGCGAGGAGGTGCGCGAAGTCGCGCAGACCGTCCGTGAAGCCGGGCTCGAGCCCTGGAGCGCCGCCGGCACCGCCGAGCGCCAGGCCTGGGTGGCCGACCTCGGCGACGCGGGCCTGTTCGGCGCGCGCGGCACCCAGGATTTCGCGCGCAGCCCCGACTGGCGCACCGAGGCGGACCGCCTCCTCGCCCACCTGAAGACCAAGGACTGACATGGCTTTCGACAAGACCCCGGGCTGGCTGGACTGGTATGCCCATCCCTCCAAGCCTCGCTTCCAGTTGCCGCCCGGCAGCGTGGACGCCCACTGCCACGTGTTCGGCCCGGGCGCGGAGTTCCCCTTCGCTCCCGAGCGCAAGTACACGCCCTGCGACGCCTCCAAGCAGCAGTTGTTCGCCTTGCGCGATCACCTGGGCTTCTCGCGCAACGTGATCGTGCAGGCCACCTGCCACGGCGCCGACAACCGCGCCATGGCCAATGCCTGCCTGTCCTCCGAGGGCAGGGCCCGCGGCGTGGCCACCGTGCGCCGCTCCGTCACCGACGGCGAGCTGCAGGAGCTGCACGCGGCCGGCGTACGCGGCGTGCGCTTCAACTTCGTCAAGCGGCTGGTCGACTTCACGCCCAAGGACGAGCTGATGGAGATCGCCGGCCGCATCGCCAAGCTGGGTTGGCACGTGGTCATCTACTTCGAGGCGGTGGACCTGCCCGAGCTGTGGGATTTCTTCACCGCCCTGCCCACCACCGTGGTGGTCGACCACATGGGCCGGCCCGACGTGTCCAAGCCGATCGACGGACCCGAGTTCGAACTCTTCGTGAAGTTCATGCGCGAGCATCCCAACGTGTGGAGCAAGGTGAGCTGCCCCGAGCGCCTTTCCGTCACCGGGCCGAAGGCGCTGGACGGAGAGCAGGCCGCGTACCGCGACGTCGTGCCCTTCGCCCGCCGCATCGTCGAGACCTTCCCGGATCGCGTGCTCTGGGGCACCGACTGGCCGCACCCGAACCTCAAGGACCACATGCCCGACGACGGCCTGCTGGTCGACTTCATCCCGCACATCGCGGTGACGCCCGAGCTGCAAAAGAAGCTGCTCGTGGACAACCCCATGCGCCTGTACTGGCCCGAGGAGGCGTGATTCCATGTCGCTGCACAAACCCTACCTCGACATCCCCGGCACCACCATCTTCGACGCCGAGCAGTCCCGCAAGGGCTACTGGCTCAACCAGTTCTGCATGTCGCTGATGAAGGCCGACAACCGCGAGCGATTCAAGTCGAACGAGCGCGCCTACCTCGACGAATGGCCGATGACGGAAGAGCAGAAGCAGGCCGTGCTCGCGCGCGACCTGAACCGCTGCATCGCCGCCGGAGGCAACATCTATTTCCTCGCCAAGATCGGCGCCACCGATGGCAAGAGCTTCCAGTACATGGCCGCCAGCATGACCGGCATGACGCAGGAGGAGTACGCCGCCATGATGCTCGCCGGCGGCCGTTCGCCCGAGGGCAACCGACAGATCGGCGAGAAGCCCGGAGACAAGAAGTAATGGCCAAGATCACCGCCAGCGTCTACACCTCCCATGTGCCCGCCATCGGCGCGGCACTGGACCTGGGCAAGACCAAGGATCCCTACTGGCAGCCGCTGTTCGCCGGCTACGACTACTCCAAGCAGTGGCTGCGCGAGAACCGGCCCGACGTGGTGTTCCTCGTCTACAACGACCACGCCACCGCCTTCAGCCTGGAGATGATCCCCACCTTCGCCATCGGCTGCGCCCAGGAGTTCAAGCCCGCCGACGAGGGCTGGGGCCCGCGCCCCGTCCCCGTGGTGCAAGGCCACCCCGAGCTCGCTGCCCACATCGCGCAGAGCGTGATCCAGGACGACTTCGACCTCACCATCGTCAACAAGATGGACGTCGACCATGGCCTGACCGTGCCGCTGTCGCTGATGTGCGGACAGCCGCCGCAAACCGACTTCCGCTGGCCCTTCCCGGTCATCCCTTTCGCGGTCAACGTGGTCCAGTACCCCGTGCCCTCGGGCCGGCGCTGCTTCCAGATCGGCCAGGCCATCCGCCGCGCAGTGGAGAGCTTCGACGAACCGCTGAAGGTGCAGATCTGGGGCACCGGCGGCATGAGCCACCAGCTGCAGGGCCCGCGTGCCGGCCTCATCAACCGCGAGTGGGACAACGCCTTCCTCGACCGCCTGATCGCCGAGCCTGAAGCGCAGTCGCAGGTGCCTCACATCGACTACGTGCGAGAAGCCGGCAGCGAAGGCATAGAGCTGGTGATGTGGCTCATCGCCCGCGGCGCGATGGCCGACGTGGCCGGCGGCCCGAAGCCCCTGGTCAAGCACCGCTTCTATCACGTGCCGGCATCCAACACGGCCGTGGGCCACCTGATCCTGGAGAACCCGCAATGAGCAACGACAAGACGATCAAGGTCGCGCTGGCCGGCGCCGGCGCCTTCGGCATCAAGCACCTGGACGGCATCAGGAACATCGCCGGCGTCGAGGTGGTGTCGCTGGTCAGCCGCGAGCTGGACAAGACGAAGGAAGTGGCGGCCAAGTACGGCATAGGCCACGTCACCACCGACCTGAACGACAGCCTCGCTTTGAAGGAGGTCGATGCGGTCATCCTCTGCACGCCCACGCAGATGCACGCCGAGCAGTCCATCGCCTGCCTGAAGGCCGGCAAGCACGTGCAGGTCGAGATCCCGCTGTGCGATGTGCTGCGTGATGGCGAAGAGGTGGTCCAGCTGCAGCGCGCGAAAGGACTGGTGGCCATGTGCGGCCACACCCGCCGCTTCAACCCCAGCCACCAGTACGTGCACAAGAAGGTGCAGGCCGGCGAGTTCAAGGTCCACCAGATGGACGTGCAGACCTACTTCTTCCGCCGCACCAACATGAACGCGCTGGGCCAGCCGCGCTCGTGGACGGACCACCTGCTCTGGCACCACGCCGCCCACACGGTGGACCTGTTCGCTTACCAGTGCGGCAGCCCCATCGTCCAGGCCAACGCCTTGCAAGGCCCCATCCACCCGACGCTCGGCATCGCGATGGACATGTCCATCCAGCTCAAGGCCGCCAATGGCGCGATCTGCACTCTGAGCTTGAGCTTCAACAACGACGGCCCGCTGGGCACCTTCTTCCGCTACATCGGCGACACCGCCACCTACATCGCCCGCTACGACGACCTGTTCAACGGCAAGGACGAGAAGATCGACGTGTCGCAGGTCGACGTGTCGATGAACGGCATCGAGCTGCAGGACCGCGAGTTCTTCGCCGCGATCCGCGAAGGCCGCGAGCCGAACGCGAGCGTGGCCCAGGTGCTGCCTTGCTACCAGGTGCTGGACAGGCTGGAGAAGCAGCTGGCGGCGGGCTGATTCATCGACCGGCTGGCAGCCGATCTGCGACAGTCCTTCCACGACATGACCGGCCTCTGGCCGCGCAACCCCAAATACATGGGTGCTTCGTGGGCGACTGGCGGGACCGCAAGTCTGTGCAAGCGTCTCTTGCACAATGCGTGGCTGGCAACGCGATGAAAACGCCGACCTGACCAATCAAGCCACGGATGCTCGCGTCATGACACTGCCTGCACGTCAACTCGGCCCCTTCAAAGTCTCCGCCATCGGCCTCGGCTGCATGAATCTCAGCCATGCCTACGGCCAGCCGCCCTCGTTCGAGGCGGCAGAGCGGTTGCTGATGCACGCACTGGACCGCGGCGTGACGCTGTTCGACACCGCGGCGCTCTACGGCTTCGGAGCGAACGAGGAGCTGGTCGGCCAGGTGCTCTCGCCGCACCGCGCGAAGTTCACGCTGGCGAGCAAGTGCGGCATGACGGGCGTCGACGGCAAGCGCGTCATCGACGGCCGGCCCAAGACGCTCAAGCGCACCTGCGAAGAGAGCCTGAAGCGCCTGCGCACGGACGTCATCGACTTGTACTACCTGCACCGCTGGGACCGGGCGGTGCCCATCGAGGATTCGGTCGGCGCGCTGGCGGACCTCGTGAGCGAAGGCAAGATCCTCTCCATCGGCCTGTCCGAGGTCTCGGCCGCGACGCTGCGCCGCGCGCATGCCGTGCACCCGATCGCGGCAGTCCAGAGCGAGTATTCGCTGTGGACCCGCAACCCCGAGATCGCCGTGCTCGATGCCTGCCGCGAGCTCGGCACCACCCTCGTCGCCTTCAGCCCTCTCGCCCGAGGCTTCCTGCCCGGCACGCTGCGGGACGTGAGTGCCTTCGACGCCAAGGACATTCGCCGCGCGATGCCGCGTTTTACGCCTGAAGCCTATGCGAAGAACCTGTCGCTGGCCGATGCCTTGAGAAACCTCGCCGTCGAAGCGGGGTGCACGCCCGCCCAGTTGTCGCTGGCGTGGCTGCTGGCCCAGGGCGAACACATCATCCCCATCCCGGGCACGACGAACGTCGCGCACCTGGAAGACGACCTCGGCGCCGCTGACCTGGCCCTGCCGCTCGACATCCTCGATCGCTCCGGCGCGCTGATCAACCAGCAGTCCGTGGTGGGTGCGCGGTACAGCGCAGCGACACAGACGGAGGTCGACACCGAGGAGTTCTGAGCCGGCCATGGAATCCGGCGCCCCAAGCGGTAGGCGGTCAGCTGCGAGCGCCGCTGGGGCCGTGTCACGGCATTGACGCGTCCCATCGTTGCGCGCAAGCTTGCGCCGCAACGGGGGCGACGTGGACATGCTGGTTGTCTCAAGGTGGCAGCGATGGCAGCGGGCGGCAGCCTTGCTCGTCGCTGCCATCGTCGCTGCCTGCGGCGGATCCGGCGACAGCCTGACTGTCACTCTCGTGGTCAACGGCGTCACGGCGAGCCGACCCGCATTGCGCGAGGGCGAGGAGCTCACGGTCAACGTGCCCGACGGCAGCCGGATCGAGCTGCGAGCGTCCGAGCCGGTGAACTGGACGGACGAATTCGTGCGAGCCAGTCCCCGCGATGAATCGACCGTGGCCAATGCGAGGCAGCTCACGTTGGTCAACGATGGCGTGCTCAGCAGCCGGTCCACCTTCGAAGCCAGCGCTCGAGATCGCGCCGGACCTCCTATCCGCCTGATGGTGGTGATCGATGCCCGCCAGTTCGCCGCCGTACCCCGCAAGCCCGGCGAAAGCGAAGAATGGCGCTCAAGCGTCGTGCGCGACGGGCAGGAACCTCAGGTCTGGGCGTATCGCCGTGACACGACTCACTTCACCGGACCCGGCATCGCGTTCGTCGTGACGCATCGGCTCGAGGACGGCAAGCCCATTGCCTATACCGAACTGGACGGCGAAGACAACGCAGTCTCCCGGGCATTCGTTTCCTATGACGCCGACGGCAACGACTACCCCTCCGATTGCCACTTCTCTCCGCCAGTGGCGGAGTTCGTGTTTCCACTCCATGTCGAGCAGCGCTGGGAGGCGCCGTGGACCACGACCCACTGCATCGACCTGAACAGTGGCGACGGGATGGCGGCAGGCGAAGTGCAGGCCTACGAGCGTGTCAGCGTACCGGCAGGGACGTTCGATGCCCTGAGGATCCACCTCAGCATCACGCCGTTGGCTTGGCTGGCTGGGGGCCTGGAACGGACGGATCGCCAATGCTGGTGGTCCGTCGAGTTGGGCCGGCTGGTGAAATGCGAGGTCTCGCTGCTCGACTTCTCGACAGGCGAGGTCACGGCCCGGACGACGGACGAGATGACTTCGTTCGCCGGCATGGCCGTGCGTTGAGGCGCCTCGGGGCGCACCGGTGCGCACACGACGGGCGTTCCCTCCACCCGGACGAGCACTTACGGCCGACCTCGGCCGGCCGCTCGACAGCCACCCGTCCACCAGCGGTCGGTGGCGCGCACGCTACACCCGCGCTATCCGGACTGAGATAGACCCCGGCCAGTTCTGAACCGCCGCACGCCGCCGGTGCACACGCCCGCCGATGGTCGTGGCGGGGACCGCCAAAGGCACGCTGGCGGTGCACGAACCGGCCGCCAAGCCCTGCAAAGGCTGGCCCGCGCCTTGCATGTATACAAGCTGGAACACCAGATGGCCGCCCAACGTGGGGCGGGCGTGGTCTCTTCAACCGAGCAAGGAGCGGCAAGCATGGCCCAGCAGCAGGATTGGTCTCGTCGTGAGTGGTTGGCCGGCGCAGGGGCGCTGGCGGCATCGGGGCTCGCGGGGCCGGTCTGGGCACAGAAGCCGCTGACCGTCGGCTTCATCTACGTCGGCCCGCGGGACGACTACGGCTACAACCAGGCGCATGCGGAAGCCGCCGCCCTGGTCAAGAAGATGCCCGGCGTGAAGGTGGTCGAGGAAGAGAACGTGCCCGAGACGGTGGCCGTGCAGAAGACCATGCAGGCCATGATCGCGCAGGACGGTGCGAGCCTGCTGGTGCCCACCTCCTTCGGCTACTTCGACCCGCACATCCTGGCGCTGGCGCCGAAGTACCCCGACCTGCGCTTCGCCCATTGCGGCGGCCTGTGGAACGAGGCCAAGCATCCGAAGAACGTCGGCAGCTTCTTCGGCTACATCGACGAGTGCCAGTACCTGAACGGCGTCGTCGCCGGCCACGTCAGCAAGAGCAAGAAGATCGGCTTCGTCGCGGCCAAGCCCATCCCACAGGTGCTGCGCAACATCAACGCCTTCACCCTGGGCGCGCGTTCGGTCGACCCGAAGATCACCACCACCGTGATCTTCACCGGCGACTGGTCGATGCCGGTCAAGGAGGCCGAGGCCACCAACAGCCTGGCCGACCAGGGCATAGACGTCTTCACCATGCACGTCGACGGCCCGAAGGTGATCGTCGAGACCGCCGCCAAGCGCGGCAAGTTCGTCTGCGGCTACCACGCCTCGCAGGCCAAGCTCGCACCTCAGGCCTACCTGACCGGCGCGGAGTGGAACTGGATCACCGCCTACAAGCAGATCATCGACGCCGCCCAAGCCGGCAAGCCGCATCCGAACTTCGTGCGCGGCGGCTTGAAGGAGGGCTTCGTCAAGAGCTCGCCCTACGGCAGCTCGGTGCCCGAGGCCGCACGCAAGAACGCCGAAGCCGTGCGCGCGAAGATGCTGCAGGGCAGCTTCGACATCTTCGCCGGCGAGCTGAAGGACAACACCGGCAAGGTCGTCATCCCCAAGGGCACGGTGCTCAAGCAGACCGACCTGACGCTCGAGGGGATGAATTACTTGGTCGAAGGCGTGGTCGGCAAGGTGTGAAATGAAACCCCCACGCCCCCTTCCGGGGGCTTCCCCCCGAGGGGGCTCGCGCAGCGGACCGGCAGAGCCGGATCCGCGCACGCCCTGGTATGGAACCGGCGCTGCGCGCGGGCACGCTCTCGCCGAAGCGGTGCTGCTGCCGGTGGGCGCACTGGCCGCCTCGCTGCTGGCCTTCGGCTTGTTCGTCTGGTTCGGCGGGCAGAGCCCCGCCGAAGCGTGGGCGCTGCTTTTCCGCGGGGCGTTCGGCGATGCCTTCTCCTGGCAGAACTCGCTGCAGCGAGCGGCGCCCCTGATGCTCACCGCCCTGGCCGTGGCGCTGCCGGCGCGCGCCGGGCTGATCGTCATCGGCGGCGAGGGCGCCCTCGTACTGGGAGCGCTCGGATGCGCCGGGCTGCCCTATCTCGTGCCGCTGCCCGAGGGCCTCGCCGGCAGCGTGGCGGTGCTGGCGGCAGGCGCTGCGGTGGGCGCGGCATGGGTGGCGCTGGCCGGGCTGCTGCGCCAATGGCGCGGCGTCAACGAAACGATCGCCAGCCTGCTGCTGAGCTACCTCGCGATTGCGCTGTTCAAGCACTTCGTCGAAGGGCCGATGCGCGATCCCTCGAGCCTGAACAAGCCGAGCACCCGGCCGCTGGCCGAGTCCTGGCACATCGGTGCGATCGCGCCCGACAGCCTGCTCGGCGACGTGCACTGGGGCCTGGCGATCGGGCTGCTGCTGTGCGTGGCCGCGGGCGTGTGGCTGAGCTTCACCGCCTCGGGCTTTGCCCTGCGCGTGGTCGGCGGCAATGCCCGCGCGGCTCGCATCGCCGGCTTGCCCACCGACCGGCTCATCGTCGCGGCCTGCGGGCTGGGCGGCGCCGCCGCCGGGCTCGCCGGCGCGATCGAGGTGGCCGCCGTCCACACCGCGGCCAACGCCTCGGTCATCGCCGGCTTCGGCTACACCGGCATCCTGGTGTCCTTCGTGGCACGGCACAACCCGTGGGCCATCCCGCCGGTCGCGCTGCTGTTCGGCGGTTTCGCGGCCGCGGGCAGCCTGCTGCAACGGCGCATGGGCCTGCCGGATGCGTCGGTGCTGGTGCTGCAGGGCTTCGCCTTTGTGTTCATCCTCGCGGCCGAGGCGCTGCGCGGGCGGCTGTTCGCGCTGCGGATGCCGCGCCTGGTTCGCCTGCGGGTGGTGGCCTCGATGGGAAGGACGGTGTGATGGACGCCAACGCCTTTGTCGACGTCGCCATCGCCATCCTCGGCGGGGCCATCCGCGTCGGCACGCCATTCCTCTTCGTCAGCCTGGGCGAGTGCCTGACCGAGCGCTCGGGACGCATCAACCTCGGCCTCGAAGGCGTGCTGGTGTTCTCGGCCATGGCCGGCTTCGGCGGCGCCTACCTCACCGGCTCGCCCTGGGCCGGCGTGCTGCTCGCCGGCTTGAGCGGCGCTGCCCTGGCCTTGCTGCACGGCCTGCTGTGCTCGCTTCCCCGCGTGTCCGACATCGCCACCGGCATCGCGCTGATGCTGCTGGGCACCGGCCTCGCCTTCTACCTTGGCAAGCCGTTGATCCAGCCGCAGGCGCCGCAGATCCCTTCGCTGCCGCTTGGCGCGTGGAGCGACTCGCCCGCGGTGCAGAGCGCCCTGGCGGTGAACGCGCTCTTCCCGCTCGGCGTGGTCTTCGCCGCGTTGCTGGCCTGGGGCCTGGCCAACACCCGCTTCGGGCTGGTCGTGCGCATGGCCGGCGACTCCAGCGACGCGGCCCGCGCGCTCGGCTACTCGGTCAACGGCGTGCGCATCGCGGCCACCACCGTGGGCGGCTTCGTCGCCGGGCTGGGAGGGGCGTCGCTTTCGCTTTCGTACCCGGGCAGCTGGAACGAGGGCCTGTCCAGCGGCCAGGGCCTGATCGCGGTGGCGCTGGTCATCTTCGCCCGCTGGCAACCCTGGCGCTGCCTGGGTGCCGCGCTGCTCTTCGGCGGCGCCGGCGCCGTCGGGCCCGCACTGCAATCGATCGGCGTCAGCGGCGGCTACTACCTCTTCAACGCCATGCCCTATGCACTGACGCTGGCCATCCTGGTCGCCAGTTCGTCGCCTCGGCGCGCGCTCAAGGGTGCGCCCATGGAGCTGGGCGTGTCCCGCTGAGCCGCAACGCCTTGCCGAAAGGAGATCCCTTCCCATGCCGACGATCGCCTCCACCCCCTACGCCTGGCCCTTCGATGGCGAGCTGCGCCCGGCCAACACGGCGCTGGTCATCATCGACATGCAGACCGACTTCTGCGGCCTGGGCGGCTATGTCGACAAGATGGGCTACGACCTCTCGCTCACCCGCGCGCCGATCGGGCCGATCAAGGCGCTGCTGGCCGTCGCCCGCGCCAAGGGGCTGCACGTCATCCACACCCGCGAGGGCCACCGGCCCGACCTGGCCGACCTGCCGGCCAACAAGCGCTGGCGTTCACAACGCATCGGCGCTGGCATAGGCGACGCCGGGCCCTGCGGCCGCATCCTGGTCCGCGGCGAGCCGGGCTGGCAGATCATCCCCGAGCTGGCGCCCATCGACGGCGAGCCCATCATCGACAAGCCCGGCAAGGGCTCGTTCTGCGCCACCGACCTGGAGCTGATCCTCCACACCCGCGGGATCCGCAACCTCATCCTCACAGGCATCACGACCGACGTGTGCGTGCACACCACCATGCGCGAGGCCAACGACCGCGGCTTCGAGTGCGTGATGCTGTCGGACTGCACCGGCGCCACCGACCGCGGCAACCACGAGGCGGCACTGAAGATGATCCAGATGCAGGGCGGCGTGTTCGGTGCGGTCTCCGACTCGCGCGCCGTGATCGAGGCGCTGCAGGCGCTCTGAGGGCAGATGGCCATGACGACCTCGGCGCTGCACCTGGAGACCTACCAGCTCACCAAGCGCTTCGGCGCCTTCACCGCGCTCGACGGCGTGTCGCTCTCGGTGCGGCCCGGCACGGTGCACGCGCTGCTGGGCGAGAACGGCGCCGGCAAGAGCACGCTGGTGAAGTGCATCGTCGGCTACCACCGGCCCGACGAAGGTGCGGTGATGATCGACCAGCGCGAGCGCGACATCCACTCGCCCACCGTGGCGCGGGACCTGGGCATCGGCATGGTCTACCAGCACTTCACCGTCGTGCCCGGCATGACCGTGGCGGAGAACCTGCTGCTCGCCCGGGGCCGCCTGCCCGCGGTGATCGATTGGCGGCGAGCCCGCGCCGAGCTGCGCCGCTTCCTCGAGACCGCGCCGTTCAAGCTGGACCTCGATGCCCGACCGGCGGACCTGTCGGCCGGCGAGAAGCAGAAGCTCGAGATCCTCAAGCAGCTCTTCCTCGAGCCACGCCTGCTCATCCTGGACGAGCCGACCTCGGTGCTGACGCCGCAGGAGGCCGACGAGGTGCTGGCTGCGCTGCGCGATCGCGCCCGGGCAGGGCACTGCTCGGTGATCCTCATCACGCACAAGTTCCGCGAAGTGCTGGAGCATGCCGATGACGTGAGCGTGCTGCGCCGCGGCCACCTGGTCGCGAGCCAGTCGGTGGCCGCGAGCACGCCCGCCGGCCTCGCGCAGGCCATGGTCGGCGAGGGCAAGGCCGCGGCGGCACCGCTGGTGCGTGCGCAGCAGCCGCGTGGTGCCGTGCAACTGCAGGTCGAGCAGTTGGTCGTGCTTGGCGACCGCGGTGAAGCGGCCGTTCGAGGGCTGGACCTCGACGTGCACGCCGGCGAGATCGTCGGCGTGGCCGGGGTGTCGGGCAACGGGCAGCGCGAGCTGATGCAGTCGCTCGTGGGCCAGCGCCGGCGCGAGGCAGGCCGCGTCCGCGTGGCGGGCCGCGACTTCCGTGCGACCCGGCGTGAGAACCGCGTGCTCAAGGTGCGCAGCCTGCCGGAGGAGCCGCTGGCCAACGCCTGCGTGGCCGAACTCGGCGTGGCGCAGAACATGGCCCTGCGCCAGTTCGACGAGCCGCCCTTCGCCCGGGCCGGCTGGGTGCAGTGGCGCCGCCTGCGGGCGCGAGCTCGCACGTGGATCGCCGAGTACGGCGTGAAGACCACCAGCGAGCAGGCGCCCATCCGCACCCTCTCGGGCGGCAATGTGCAGCGGGCCGTGCTGGCGCGCGAGCTGGACGGGGACGCCGCCCTGCTGCTCGTCAGCAACCCGGTGTTCGGCCTGGACTTCGCCGCCGTGGCCGAGATCCACGGTCGCCTGATGGCCGCGCGCAACCGCGGCGCCGCGGTGCTGCTGGTCAGCGAGGACCTGGACGAGTTGCTGACCCTGTCCGACCGGATCGTGGTGATGAGCGAGGGCCGCATCGTGCACGACGTGCCCGCCGCCGGGGCCGACCGCCACGAGCTGGGCGCCTTCATGGGCGGCCGGGGCCATGGCGAGCAGAAGGAGGCGGCGTGATCGAGGTCGCGGGCGCCACGCCCTTCCCCTTCCGTTTTTCGATGGCGCATGCGGCGCTGGTCATCATCGACATGCAGCGCGACTTCGTCGAGCCCGGCGGCTTCGGCGCCTCGCTCGGCAACGACGTGACGCCCTTGCAGGCGATCATCCCGGCGATCCGTGGCGTGCTGCAAGCCTGGCGCGCCGCCGGCGGCTTCGTGGTCCACACGCGTGAAGGCCACCTGCCGGACCTGTCGGACTGCCCCCCGGCCAAGCGCGAGCGAGGTCACCCCAGCCTGCGCATCGGCGATGCCGGGCCGATGGGCCGCGTGCTCGTCATCGGGGAGCCCGGCCATTCGATCGTGCCCGAGCTGATGCCGATCGAAGGCGAGCTGGTGATCGACAAGCCCGGCAAGGGGGCCTTCTACCGCACGCCGCTGCAGGCCGAGCTGCAGTCGCGCGGCATCACGCAGCTCGTCTTCATGGGCGTGACGACCGAGGTCTGCGTGCAGACCAGCATGCGCGAGGCCAACGACCGCGGCTACGAGTGCCTGCTCGTCGAGGACGGCACGGCCAGCTACTTCCCCGAATTCAAGGCCGCGACCCTGGCCATGCTGACGGCGCAAGGCGCGATCGTCGGTTGGACGGCCGCCTCCGCCGAACTCATCGAGGCCCTGCGCCACCCCACGCCATGACCGTGTCCCTGGACGAGCCGCCCTTGACACTGGCCGACTGGCGGCGTCGATATGCGCAGGCCGGAAGCACGCCACGCGAGCTCCTGTCCCCCGTGCTGGCCTCGCTGCGCGACGACGACCCGGCGTGGATCCTGCGCTGCGACGCCGCCTTCATCGAGGCGCAGCTGGCGCGGCTCGAAGGCGCCGATCGCGAGGCCCTGCCGCTGTTCGGCGTGCCTTTCGCAGTGAAGGACAACATCGACGTCGCCGGCCTGCCGACGACCGCCGCCTGCCCCGCCTTCGCCTACCGGGCCGCACGCCACGCCACGGTCGTGCAGCGCCTCATGGACGCCGGCGCTGTGCTCGTCGGCAAGACCAACCTCGACCAGTTCGCCACCGGCCTGGTCGGCACGCGATCGCCCTACGGCGAGGTGCCGAACAGCTTCGACCCGGCCTACGTCAGCGGCGGCTCGAGCTCGGGCTCGGCCTCGGTGGTGGCACGTGGCCTCGTGCCCTTCGCCCTGGGCACCGACACCGCCGGCTCCGGCCGCGTGCCGGCCGGCTTCAACAACATCGTCGGCCTCAAGCCCACGCCGGGCGCCATGCCGATGACCGGCGTGCTGCCGGCCTGCCGCACGCTCGACGTGGTGTCGGTCTTCGCCCTGACCGTGGCCGATGCGGCGCTGGTCACCGCGCTGATCGAGGGCCGGCAGCCATGCGAGCCGGCTTTTCATCGGGCCGAGCCGAGGCCAGCCTGGCTGGGCCGCAGCCAGGGCCCGTTGCGCATCGGCGTGCCGGCGCTGCCCACGGTGGACCAGGGCATAGGCTATGCCGAGTGCTTCGACGCCGCCCTCGCGCAGCTGCGCGCGTGGGAGGTCGAGGTGGTGCCCGTCGAGATGGCGCCCCTGCACGTGGTGGCCCAGCTGCTCTACGAAGGGCCCTGGGTCGCCGAGCGACAGGCCGCGGTGCGCAGCCTGCTCGACACCGCGCCGCAAAGCATGGATCCCACCGTCCGACAGGTCATCGAAGCCGGTCGAGGCCAGGACGCCGTCACCGCCTTCGAGGGCCGCTACGCGCTGGAGACGCTGCGCCAGCAGATCGCGCCGATGTGGGACACGATAGACGCGCTGATGGTGCCGACCGCCCCGACCTGCCCCACGCGGGCGGCGGTGGCCGAAGCGCCGATCGCGCGCAACAGCGAGCTCGGCCGCTACACCAACTTTGTCAATCTCCTGGGCCTGGCCGCGCTGGCGCTGCCCAGCGGCTTCACGCCGGCGGGCCTGCCCTTCGGCATCACCTTCATCGCGCCGGGAGGCAGCGATGCGGCCCTGGCCCGGCTGGGCGCGCGCTGGGAGGCGGCACGAGGCCTGCCGCTGGGCCGGATGCAGAGGCAGCCCACGGGCGATGACCGCGCGATCACGCGGCTGCCCCGCGCCGCCAGCACGCTGCAACTCGCGGTCGTCGGCGCCCACCTGCAAGGCATGCCGTTGCACGGCCAACTCGTCGAACGGGGCTGCCGCTTCGTCGAGCGGACGCGCACGGCGCCAAGCTACCGGCTCTACGCCCTGCCCGAAACCAAGCCGCCCAAGCCGGGCCTCGCGCGGGTGGCCGATGCCGGCCAGGCGATCGAGGTGGAGGTCTACGAGATGCCCTCGGACCAGCTTGGCTCCTTCCTCGCGCTCATCCCCCCGCCGCTGGGCCTGGGCTCGGTGCAACTCGCCGACGGCCGCTGGGTCCATGGTTTCATCTGCGAACCGCTGGCGCTGGCGGGCGCCGAGGACATCAGCGCCCACGGCGGCTGGCGCGCCTGGCTCGCCTCGCGCCGCACGCCATGAGCTGGGCGCCGCAGTCCATCGACCGCCCCGACGTGCTGGCCGAGGTGCGCGCGGTCTTCGAGGCCTACGAGCGGGCCCTGATGGCCAACGACGTGGCCGCGCTCAACGGCTTCTTCTGGCAGGACCCGCGCACGACGCGCTACGGCATTGCGGACCGCCAGCTGGGCATAGCCGAGCTGGTGGCCTTTCGCGCCGCCACGCCGGCACCGGACTTCACCCGCACGCTGCACCGGCCGCGCATCCTCGCGCTCGGGCCCGACCTGGCGGTGGCGCAGGTCGAGTTCAGGCGAAGCGACACCACGCTGCATGGCTTCCAGACGCAGACCTGGGCCCGAATGGCGAGCGGCCCGGAAGGCTGGAAGATCGTCGCGGCCCACGTCAGCATGATTCCCTTCGCGGGCGGGTGAGGGGCCGGTGGCTACCATCCCACCCATGTCGGATCCCACTGCCCTGCACGCCGGCGCCGTCGAGCCGCTGACCCTCGCCGACCAGGCCTATGGCCGGATCAAGCAGATGATCTTCGCCTTCACGCTGATGCCGGGCGACCGCTTCAGCGAAGGCGAGTTGTCGCAGCGCCTGGCGGTGAGCCGCACGCCGCTGCGCCAGGCCCTGCAGCGGCTGGAACGCGAAGGCTTCCTGCAGGTCATGCCCAAGATCGGCTGGCAGGTGGCGCCGCTGGACTTCGACGTCTTCGACGAGCTGTACGACCTGCGCGTGCTGCTCGAATGCCATGCGGCTCGGCGCCTGGCCGAGCGCGACGACAGCGACGAGGGTGGGCGCGAGGCGCTGCGGGCGTTGGCCGCGGTGTGGATGGTGCCGCCTGAAGAGCGCGTGAACGAAGGCGACGAGGTGGGCCGTCTCGACGAGGCCTTCCACGCCCTGCTGGTGCAGGGCGGCGGCAACCGCGAGATGGCCCGGGTGCACCGCGAGATCACCGAGCGCATCCGCATCATCCGGCGGCTGGATTTCACCAAGCGTGCGCGGGTCGAGGCCACCTACGAAGAGCACGCCCGCATCCTGCGGGCCATCACCCGCCGCCGCGCCGACGAGGCGCAGCGCCTGCTGCGAGCGCACATCGAGCAGAGCAAACTCGAGGTGCGCCACATCACGCTGGACATGCTCTACCAGGCCAGGCGCCAGGCCTGAACCCGAACCCGCCGCCGGTCCGCTTCAGCGCTGGCGCCGCGGCGCAAGGTCGCCGACCGGCAACTCGGCGTCCAGCACGATGCGCAGGAACTCGGTCGGGTCGGGGATGCCCGCGTCGCGGCTGCTGCCCGGGTAGTTGTTGTCGTTGATCACCAGCAGCGTCTTCGCATCCAGCACCAGCACGTCCTCGATCGTCACGAAGGGGAAGGTGAAGACGGACTGGCCGTCCTGGTTCAGGTCGTGCGGGTCGGCCACGTTCATCAGGTCGACCAACTCGGTCTTTCCGACGAAGCCCTCGCCGTCCACCACGTCGAGGTCGATCAGGAAGATCTTCTTGAAGCGCGGCGTCTCGGTGCCGTTGCGCTCGATGACGAGGAACTGGTGGTCGTTGACCGCCGTCATGTCGCCGATGTTGGTGCCCTGCGGATCCAGCTTGTAGAGCCACTGCTCGCCGGTGTAGGCCGCCGACCGGATGTCGAAGGCGTTGATGCGCAGGCTGCGCGCCGGGTCGCCCGCCACGGTGCCTTCGAGCAGGGTGAACAGCGTCCGGCCGGCTGCGTCGATGGCCATGCCTTCGAAGCCGCGCGAGCTGCCGATGTTGGCCACGCCGCCATCGAGGTACGGGTTGTCGGGGGACATCACGCCGGGCATGGGGATCTCGCGTTGCAGCACCTTGCCTTGCGCATTGGCCTGGAGGAGGAACGGCCCGAACTCGTCGCCGAACCACAGCCGCCCCTGGCGGTCCCTGCGCACCGATTCGATGTCGAAGTCGCTGCCGGTCAGCAGGCGCTTGCGGCGGATGGCCTTGTCGACCGGAATGTCCGGGCTGCCCGGCCCGGTGCCGGCATAGGGATAGAACTTGCGCTCGGCCACCGTCGTGAAGCCGATCCGGTGGTTGGGGTCGTGCAGGGTGATGAAGCTGCGCTCGTCGAAGGTCGGCAGTGCCACGCCGCTGTCGCGATCGACCGGGACCACGGCCGCGCTGCCGGTGAGCGCGTTGCCATCCCACAGGCGGAAGTCGGGCCGCAGCGTGTACAGGCGCAGCAACGCATCCGGCGAGTTGGCCTTGGTGCCGAAGCCGTTGTCCGGCATGACCATGAAAGTGCCGGCGACGGGGCCGGGCAGCACGGCCGAGAAGCCCTGCACGGGCTGCTGGCCGACCAGTGGCAGGTCGCGGCCGTTGGCATCGCTCACGAACTGGCCCGAGGTCGGGCCGGGGGCGAAGGTGTCGGCCGGCATGACGGCCCAGCCGGCCAGCGTGCCGGCGGCGTGGGCGGTGATGGCGAAGCTGCAGGCCATGGTGGCGGCCAGGGCGATACGGGCAAGGTTCATCGTCATCCTCCAGGGTGGAAGGGCGATGCTGGCCGGCCACGATGACAGGAGCGTGAGACCTCGATGAAGCCCGGGTGACCGCGGCAGGCCCCTATCATGACCCGTCATGAATGCCCTGATCCCCTGGCTGAGCTTCGGCCTCAGCGTGCTGCTGCTGCTGGCCTATGAATGGCATGTCCACCACACCGGCAAGCACGCTCCCGAGAAGCTTGCCCGCTATGCCAACGCTCGGCTGCGGATGCACTGGGTGGTGTCGCTGGCCGACCGGCCCGGTTTCGAGATCGTGGCGGTGCAGGCCTTGCGCAACTCGCTCATGGCCGCGTCGATCTCGGCCTCCACGGCGGCGCTGGCCGTGATGGGCGCGCTCACCATGACGGGTGCCTCGCTGGCGGCCAACCTGGCGCGCTGGTCAGGCGAAAACACACTGCACACCACGCTGCAAGCCATCCTGGTGGGCCTGCTGTTCGCCTCGTACGTCTGCTCGGCCCTGTCGACCCGGCACTACAGCCACGCGAGCTTCATCATGTCCATGCCGCAGGACAGCCCCGAGCGCCGCCAACTCAACTCCAGTGCACAGACTCACGTGCGCCGGGCCGGCCTGATGTACAGCTGGGGCCTGCGGCTGTTCCTGATGGTGCTGCCGGTCGTGGCGGGCATCGTTCATCCGATGGCCATGCTGCCCGCCACCGCCCTGCTGATCATCGGGCTGATCCAGTTCGACCAGCCCGCGCACGACGTCGAGGTGGATTGATCCGGCGCGATTCAGCGGCACGCAGCGCCGTTCGCGACGTGCCCGTTGGTGTTGTAGTTGAGATCCCAGCCGTTGGCGTTCGCGGCGTCGCACGCGGCGGCCGCTCCCGTCAACGGGACGGCGTTGGCCAGCTGGACGCTATACGGGAAAGTCGTCCCGGTGGTCGCGCCGGCGGCTTGCCAGCCCAGCGTCTCGTAGGTGTAGGGCGTGGCGGTCACCGCGAGGTAGAGCGATTCGCCGGCCGCGTACTCGATGGCGGTTGCCGCGCTGCCGGTGCCTTCCACCGGCGTCAACTTGGCGTAGCGAACGGCGCCATCGGCACCCACGGCGACGAGCGTGAAACGCCATGCGGCCTGGTTCGCTCGGGTGCCTCCCGTCAGCGTCGCGGTCACCTTGCCGGGTTGCGCCGTCAGGGGCACGAGGTGGGTGCCGAACTCCAGCAGGGGCCGTTCGGCGGATGAGTCGTAGGTGCCCGCCACCGTCGTGGTGGCCAGCGGCACGAAGCGCTTGGTGTAGTGCAGGGCGCCATCTCGGCCGCGCAGCAGGTCGGACAGCGATTGCCGCGCCTGGAAGTCCATCGCGACCAACTGGGCGCCGTACCAGCCCATGTCGTCGGCGAAGGATTTCCAGCCTTGCGGGTAGACGCCCGCGGCCTGCGCCAGCCGCACGAAGGCCGGAACGAAGTCTTCGGCCGTCGCGCCGGTGGCCGTGCGCAGGTTGTTCAGCCAGGTCGACCACAGCAGGTCGCGCGTCGCGTCGCGTTCGTGCAGGGACAGCATGAAGGGATAGGCGCCGTAGCGGGCGTGCGAGAAAAGAGGCCCGCTCTCCAGGTTGTCGACATAGTCCTGCAGCAGGTCGTCCCAGCCCGCCAGCGAGAAGGCGTTCCACTGGGCACCGGTCTCCCAGATCGGGCCGGCGTCGGGCTTGTCGCGGAAGCCGCCCGAGTAGAACTGCAGCACGTGACCGTACTCGTGCATGACCACGTGGCCCTGCACCATGGCCGTTGCGCTGACCCACATCGCGTCGGCGGCGCTGGCCCAGCAGTCCGTCAGGTCGCCGCCGTCGACGAAGGGCAGCCCGGTGCCGCAGAGGTAGACGTTGATCTTCTTGCGATCGGTGGCCGCGGCGTAGGGCATGGGCGCCTGCAGCAGGTCGCGGTTCATGAGCCACTGCGCCTCCATGAACTCACCGGCCTGCGCGAGGAAGGCATCCCAGCCGCCGTGGGAGGCGACGTACTGGTTGCTGACGCCCGAGGCGGTCACGCCGCGCCAGAAGGCGAAGTGCTGCGTGTCGTAGAGCTTCAGGCTGCCGGCATCGATCGCTGCCTGCGTGGCGCGGCCGTCCTCGAAGAGCACCGCATAGCTGGCCGGGTCGGCCGCCGAGGCATGCGCCGCCATGGCGGTCTCGATGACCGTGACATCGGCATCGGACAACGACGCGACGGTGTACTGCCGCCGGCAGCCATCCGCCAATTCGAAGACCGCCTGGCGCTCGGTGTTCTGCAGGTCGACGCCGAAGGCCACCACCAGGCGTGCCTCGAAGGCCGCACCGAAGGCGCCGCCGGTCTTTCCTTCGGCGGCCGTCGCCACGCGCGGCGTCCACGTCCGCAGCGATTGCACGCCCCAGGGATGGTTCGAAGAAGTGCTGCGGCAACCGCTGGTGGTCACGTCCGGGGCGGTGGGGACCGAGGATGAGCCTGACGACCCACCGCCGCAACCCGCCACGACAGCAAACACCACCGCGGCCATTGCCGCGAACCACATCGAACGTCGTTTGAACATGAATGACCTTGACCACGTGCCGCGGCGAAGGCAGGACTGTGAAGCGACCGGATTGAACGACTGTCTCGTGGGCCAATCAGGCCAGCTCGGCGGCGACCGCTTCGAGCACCTGCCGCAGCCAGCGATGGGCCGGATCGCCCTGGTGGCGGCGGTGCCAGACCAGGTACATCGGCATCGGCGGCGTGGCCACCGGCACGGGCGCCACGGCCAGGCCACGCAGCACGCCCCGGCCCAGCAGCGTGGGCAGGGTCGCGAGCCACGGCCCGCCCTGCAGCAGCGCGGCGATGCCCGCGAAGCCAGGCACGCTGGCCACGATGTGCCGCTGCACGCCTTGTTCAGCCAGCCACCGGTCGATCTCCAGCACACGGCGCGGCTCGTACAGCACGGTCACGTGGTCGGCGGCGAGGTAGTCCGACTCGGTGGCCGGCGCGCGGCGGCAGGCGGGGTCGAAGAAGACGCCGTAGCGGTCGTCGAACAGGCGCTTGTGCACGATGTCGCTGCCGTCCGGTGGTCGCGGCGTCAGGATCACCTGGCAGGCGTCTTCGCGCAGCAGCGCCGGCTCGGGTGCACCGGAGGGGATGACACGCAGCGTGACGCCTGGCGCCTGCGCCCGCACGCGTCGCAGCCATGCGGGCAGCAGCAGGTCGCGCTGCAGGTCGTTGGCGGCGATGGTGATGCAGCGCTGCAGTCGTTCGGGGTCGAAGCCGGCCGCGGTGGGAAAGGCGCGCAACTCCTCGACCAGGCGGCGTGCACGCTCGGCCAGTGGCCCGGCCTGTTCGGTGGCGGCGATGCCGCGGCCGCTCTTGACGAACAGCGGATCGCCCACCAGGGCGCGCAGCCTGTCCAGCCCATGGCTGACGGCCGACTGCGTCACCCCCAGGCGCTCGGCGGCGCGGGTGATCGAGCCCTCTTCGTGCACGGCCACCAGCAGCTGCAGCAGGTGGCCATCCAGGTCCAACCCATCGATGGCATTCATGCGTCGAATGAGTATGGATGGCTTTATCCACCGCGGGGGCATCGCGACACTGTCAAGGACCGGCCAGCGCCATCTGCCTTGACGCAGCGCAAAGCCACCGACCCCCGAGGAGACGCCCCATGTGCACCCCCGACATTCCCGGCACCACCCTGTTCGACGGCGTGCAGGCCCGCAAGGGCTATGCGCTGAACAAGATGTGCTACTCGTTCAACAGCGCCGAGAACCGGACGCAGTTCCAGCGCGACGAGGCCGCCTACTGCGCCCGCTACGGCCTGAACGAGGAGCAGGTGCGCGCCATCGGCAAACGCGACGTGCTCGGCCTCATCGCCGCCGGCGGCAACGTCTACTACCTCGCCAAGTTCGCCGGCATCCTCGGCCTGGACGTGCAGGACCTGGGCGCCCTGCAGACCGGCATGACCAAGGACGAATTCAAGGCGCGCCTGCAGGCCCACGCCGGTTGAACCAGGAGACCCACACCATGGCCACACTCGTCGGTGCCGTCACCACCTCCCACGTCCCCGCCATCGGCCGCGCGATCGCGAAGAACCAGCAGGCGGACCCCTACTGGAAGCCCTTCTTCGACGGCTACGCGCCAGTGCACCGCTGGCTCGAAGCCGAGGCGAAGCCCGACGTCGTCGTCGTCATCTACAACGACCACGGCCTGAACTTCTTCCTCGACAAGATGCCGACCTTCGCCGTCGGCGCCGCGGCCGAGTACCGCAATGCCGACGAGGGCTGGGGCATCCCCCAGGTGCCCGCCTTCACAGGCGAGCAGGACCTGTCCTGGCACCTCATCGATTCGCTGGTCGCCGAGGACTTCGACCTCACCACCTGCCAGGAGATGGTGGTGGACCATGCCTTCACCTTGCCAATGGCGCTGCTGTGGCCGACGCAGGTTTGGCCGGTGAAGGTGGTGCCGGTGTGCATCAACACCGTCCAGTTCCCGTTGCCCAGCGCGAAGCGTTGCTATGCGCTCGGCGAAGCGATAGGGCGCGCCGTGCGTTCATGGAAAGCGGACCAGCGCGTGATGGTGCTGGGCACCGGCGGCCTCTCGCACCAGCTCGATGGCCAGCGCGCCGGCTTCATCAACAAGGACTTCGACCTGCAATTCATGGAGAGCCTGCTGCACGACCCGCGCTGGGCCACGCAGTACAGCATCCACGAACTGGTCGAGAAGGCCGGCACGCAGGGCGTGGAGCTGCTCATGTGGCTGGCGGCACGCGGCGCGCTCGGCGAGAGCGTGCGGCGCGTGCACCAGAACTACCACATCCCCATCTCGAACACCGCGTCCGGCCTGATGGTGATGGCGCCGGCCTGCTGAGTCCCGCCCGGCTTCAGCGAGAGCCGGGCGACCATTCCGAAGAAGAGCTGGACGAGGAGTCGGACGAAGGCGTCTGCGGCGGCTGCGCCGGACGAGGCCCCGGACGGGTGCGCGGCGCCTGCTGCCCCCACCTCAGCTCCTGCGGGGCGGGCTGCGAGACGCGTGGCGGGTCGTCACGACGCGGTCGCACGGCGGCCGGCGCCGTCAGCTCCTCGCCCGGGCGCTTCAGGCTGGCCGAGGGCCGGGTCGAAGACGAAGCTCCGGTGAATGCGGTGCCGCGTGCCGGCGCGCCTGTGGCCGGTGGCGGCGGCTTGGCACCCAGGTCGGCGCGTGGCGGTCGCGACGGCATCGTGCGGGCGCGGCTCGCGCCCCACGCGGTCGTCGACGAAGGTCCACCTGCTCCAGCGGCCGCGGGAGGCGGTTCGCGATCAGCGGGTGCCACCGGGCTGCTCTGGCGCACCGGCGATTCCGGGCGCCGGACCGGGCTGCCCGACGGGGACGGCAACGGCGAGTCGAAGCCCATGGCCTGATCGGGCGATACGGGGATGTCCAGCATCGCCCACGGCGGCGTCCCCGGGTCCGGCAGCCCACCGCTGAACGGCGTGCCCGGAGGGGAAAGTCCATCCCTCGGCGGGACCGGCAAGGGCTCGCCTCGCGGGCTGCCGCCGGCGCGCATGTCGCCAGGCTGCGGGACGTTCGCCATCGAGACCTCCCGCGGCCTGGGCGGCGACGTGTTCAGCTGCGCCAGGATGGCGTCCATTTCATCGACCGGCATCTGCATATCCCAGAGCTCCGGCGACGGTACGGCCGCCGGCGTCCGGACCACCGCCGGCTGCGCAGGAGAAGGCGGCCTGGCCGACGTGCCGGCGCCGAGGCGCGGCATCGCGGCAGCGGCCCGCCGTGGCTCGGCCGGCACCGAGATGCCCAGGGCCCGCTGTTGATGTGCGGGCAAGGTGGCGAGCCGTTCGCGCAAAGGCGCGCCCGCGTCGAAAAGATGGGCTATCGCCCGGCGAGAGACCTTGGCCGCGATGGCTGCGCTGTGCAATCGATCATCCGGCGCGCCCGGGTTCTGCCTCATGACCTGTCCCAGCAGCGCGAGGTCGGATCGCGTCAAGGCCCGCTGCAGCGCGGCGAAGGGTTGCACGTTCGCGGGATCACGGGACTCCAGCAGGCGTTCGGCCGCCTTGGTCAGCAGCAGGTGGCCCTCTTCGCTGAAGGAGTTGCCCAGCGTGCCACCGGAGGCACCGATGGCCCTGGCCGCCTGCCCAAGGCTCGCACCGCCCGCCAGCAGCGCCTGGGCCTTTGCGTACCTCTGCGCTTGCTCGCTCTCGGCGCGCAGGATCTCGGCCACCGCGGCCTGCATCTCCTGCGACAGCCCGGTCCGGGCCGCACCGCTGGGGGCGTCCGCGGGCGTCCCGGACGGAGCCGTGGCAGCCGGGGAAAGCGGCCGGGGCACGGACGCCATGGGCGAGGCCGTCACCTGCGCCGCCGACTGCGACGAACCCGCGTCGTCGAGATTCGCCAGGAACGCATCGAGCTCGGCGCCCGAGATCTGCGGAATGTCCCACTCCCCGGAAGCTGAGCGTTGGCTGATGGGCGAAGACGCCGCGGCCGCCTCGGGCTGCGCGAGCGGGTCGGCCTCAGGTGCGGAGGCCAGGCGTTCGCGTTGCTCGAGCGGCAGCGTGGCGAGCCGATCCTGCAGCGGCTGGCCCGCATCGAACAAGTGGGCCAGGGCCGCCTGCGACATGCCGGCCTCGACGCCGGCCCTGCGCAGTTGCTCGTCGGAAGCGCCCCGGTGGGCCCCCAGCACCCTGGCCAACAGCCGCAGGTCCGTGCTGATCAGGGCTCGCGGCATGGTCGTGAAGGCCTGGCCATCCGCCGGATCGCGCAGCCGCCGATCGGCCTCGCGTGTCAACAGCAGATGGCCCTGCGCATCGAAATACCTCCGCAGGTTTTGAACGCTGCCGCCGATCGCCTTCGCCGAACTGCCGATGTCATGGCCCTCGAGCAAGAGCGCCCTGGCATCGAGCAGTCTCTGCGCCACGTGAGTCGGCCGGTTGTTCAAGCGTGCCATCAGGTCCTCGCGCTGGCGCTCGGGCAGGGTGGCCAATCGGTCGCGCAACGGCGCGCCGGCATCGAACAGGTGGGCGACCGCCTGCGGCGACAGCTGCGACAGCACCGCTTGACGGAGTTGCTGATGGGAGGCGCCCGGGTTCTGCCTCAGCACCTCGCCGAGCAGGCTGAAATCGGCCGGTGCCAAGGCCCGTGGCAACGCCGTGAACGGCGCCGCGTGGGCAGGATCCCGGGGGTGCAAAAGGACGTCTGCTTCAGGTGTCAGCAGCAGCCGACCCTGCGGGCTGAAGGTCCGTGCCAACGGGCGGCGCCCAAGGGTGAAGTCAGGCCCCACCACGTTCATGCCGGCGCCGCTCGCCAACTGTCTCTGCGCGTCGGCGAACAACTCGGCGCGAGCACCCTCGTCGAGGACGGCAGTGCGGGCGAGGAACGTCCGGCGTGCCTGGGACGCTGAAGCTGATGCTGATGCTGACGCTGACGCTGACGCTGATGCCGATGCCGATGCCGATGGCGCCGCCGCAGCGGCCGATGCCGAGGCAGGGGCTGTTGCCGATGCTGCCGTCGACGCCTCCGTGGCCGGCTGCTGGCCGTCATCGTCGAAAAGAAACCCCTCGAGGTAGTCGCGGTGCGCTTGCGACAATCCCGCCGCTGGCGCCTCCGGCGAGGCCGCCGGCGACTCCTGCACGGGGGACGGGACCCGCATCGCCGCTTCCAGCGTTGCGCGCTGCTGCTCGGGCAATGCAGCCAAGCGTTCGAGGGCCGGCACGCCGGCATCGAAGAGATAGGCCACCGCCTGCGGCGTCACGCCGACGTTCTCCGCGGCCAGGCGCAGGGTCTCGTGGTCGACATTCGGAAGGATCCGCAGGGCGTGGGCGAGCCGCGCCACGTCGGTCTCCTCGAGCGAGCGCGGCATCGCCGCGAAGCGCCTGGCGGTCGCTTCGTCGGACGACTGGGCCAGGCGATCGCCGGCCGCATTCAACAGCACGCGGCCATCCGCGGCGAAGGCGCTCGCCAGGAGTTCGCCGGGCAGGCCGCTTTCCTCGGCCACGCGTTCGATGCCATGCCCGGAGGCCAGCAGCATGTGCGCGTGCGCCACCTGCACGAAGCGGCGGCTTTCGTCCAGGTGGCGCTGGTGCATGGGATCGAGGGGCGGCATCTGCGGCGGCGTCGACGTGGACGTCCGCGTCGGAGTCTGCGTCAGGGTCCTCGTCCGGGTCGTCGTCGATGTCGTCTGCGTCCGCACCCGCCGCCGCGTCGGCGCATTCGGGCTGGCCGGACCGTCCGGCGGAGCCAGCGGCCCTGGCGGCGTCGGGGGCCTCGTATGGACGGCGGAAAGCGCCGCGTGCTGGCCTTCGGGCAGCGTGGCGAGGCGATCGCGCAGCGACGCGTGCGGGACGAAGAGATAGGTGAGGACCGGGCGCGGAACGCCGGCCGCGCGGGCGAGCTGGCGCAGCCGCCCATCGGTGACACCGGGGTTGTCCGTCAGCACCTGCGCCAGGCGATCCAGGTCCTCCGGCCTCAGGGCGCGCGGCATCTCGGCAAAGCGCTGCGCACGGGTCTCATCGCACTTCTGCAGCGTGCGCTCGGCCGCCTGGCACACGAACAGGCGGCCGTGGGCGTCGAAATGATTGGCCAGCACTTCGCGGTCCAGCCCGGTCTCCTTGCGCGCATCGGCAGGTTCGGCGCCGCCAGCCAACAGCACCTGGGTCGCCGCCAATTGGTCGAGTCGGCGGAAATCGGCCTGCTGCAGTCGATGGAAGTCCGTCTGCGCCTGCGACAGCAGCTGCGTGGGCGCCGACGGGCCGGCCGGCTGATGGCGGTGGGCCTGCGCCAGCGGAACTGCCGCGCGCGGGGCCCGCTGCGCCCCAGGCGATGCCTGCCGCTGAGGAGGCGGCGCATCATGCGGTCGCGCCAGGGCCGCGTCTTCCCCGCGGACGGCTTCGCGAGTGGGCGAAGCGGACGGCTCCGCCGAGGACGACCGCCGGGACGAGGGTCCACTGGCCGGATTGATGTTCATCGCGTCTCCTGTCGGCGGTGTTTGCCGCCAATGTGCCGCGATGGCTCCATCGCTCAGGCACCGCCGCGAAGGCAGCGAGCGCGATACGAAGCGCACCACCCTCTCGCCCGGGCGCGCTGCCGGCCATCAGGCCGGCTCGTCCGCCTAGGCTGGCCGCCTGGCCTGCCTAGGCGCTGGTGCATTTACGCACCGTCTCGAGGGTCCGCGTCGTGACGTCGGACCCGCAGGCGCGCTCGATCAGCGCCATGAACATCGGCCCCCTGTCGTCGGGCAGGTAGGCGCCGAACACCTCCGAGCCGGTCGAGGCCAGAAGCCGCGCGTTGTCGCGCTCGATAGGCAGTGGCAAGTGGGTTTCGAGCGGGCGTCGCAGGAAGACGATGATCCGCTTCAGCTCGGGCGGCAGGTTGAAGGGCGCGTAGGGATCCGACTCGATCGACTGCCTCAGGTAACTCGCCGGCCGCACGATGGTGCCGAAGTGGCGGCCGAGTTCGGCCTTCATCGCCTCCTCGGCGCGCTTCTCCAGCACGTCCACCGTTTGACCACGCGTGCTGAAGACGACGTTGCCGCTGGACAGCAGCGTCCTCACGTCCTGGAAGCCCGCCGCCTCGAAGGCGCGCTTGAGCTCCGGCATCTTGGCGTTCATCGGGCTGACGCCCCGCAGGAAGGCAACGTATCGGTGCATGGACTGGCGGCTCCGGTGGTCGTGCAAGAAGGTCCCCAGTGTGGCAGGACCGGCCGCGAAAACGGGGCCCGAAGGCCCCGCGGATCCAATGCGTTTGACGCGCTTCGATCAGTTGCCGCAGCCGAGCGCGCCGATGCGATCGTAGGCGGCCTTGGCCTGCACCAGGCCGAAGCCGAACCTGACGTCGCGCCCGGCCGTGCCCAGGTCCTTGGCGGACTTGTTCAGCGACTGGCGGATCTGCTCGCCGGTGCACGACGGGAAGTAGCTCCACACCAGCGCGGCGACGGCCGAGACGTGCGGCGTGGCCATGGAAGTGCCGTCGTAGTAGGCGTAGTTCGTCGGCGTGATGCTGATGCTGGCGGTCTGGCCCAGCTGGCCCTTCATCGCGGCGCCTTCGGTGTCGGACGCGGTCACCGACGGGATGGTGGTGGCGACGCCGCCCAGCGTGCCGGCGAAACCGCCGGCCACGTTGTTGTAGATCACCGCGCCGACGCCGCCGGAGTTCTGGCAGTTCAGCACCTTGTCCGAGAAGGCGATGTCGCCGCGCTGGATCAGGCAGACCTTGCCCGAGACCGAGGTGTCGACCTTGTCGCCCAGGCCGAAGTCGGCCAGCGGCGCGCTGGCGTTCGTCTTGGGCGAGCCGTCCATGCCCCCCGGGGCGTACTCGGTGGAGCCCACCGTGAGGGACGAATCGGAGCCGGCCCCCATGGGCACGGTCGACAGCACGGCCACGCCGGGCGCGGCGATCTCGACGTCCGCATTGCGCTGCGAGAAGGCCGCCCAGGCCATGTTCTCGTCCAGCGCCGCCACCGACATCACCGGCACATAGCCGGCGGGGTAGGAGGTCTGCGTGTTGGCCCCGTTGCCCGCCGCGGCGATCGAGAGGATGCCGGCCGTCTGCAGCTGGGTGAAGGTGTTCTTCTCGGTCGCATTGGGCAGCGGGCCGCCGAGCGACATGCTGATCACGTTGGCGCCGGCGGCCTGGCACTTCTTGGCCGCGGCCGCCAAGGTGGACGAATAGGCCCAGGCGCCGTCGTCGCCGAACACCTTGATGATGTGCAGGTTGATCAGCTTGTTCGGCATCACGCCCACGACGCCAACGCCGCGCTTGTTGACCGCGGCGATGGTGCCGGCCACGTGGGTGCCGTGGTGGGTGCCATCGACATCCCACTTGCCTGCGCCGCCGATGTCGTCCTCGCCGGTCACGTGCACGTGGGGCAGGTCCTCGTGGGTGTTGTCGTAGCCCGAATCGATGATGCAGATCTTGCGGTTGCCGGCGTTGGCATCCAGGTCGGGCAGCTGGTCGGCCTGGACCATCTTGATGCCGTAGGGCACGAGCTGGCCCTTGCGGTAAGGCGGGCCGGAAGGCTCGGTCAACGACATCGGATAGCGCTTGGCATCCTCTTCGACCAGCGCGATGGCGCTGTGCTTCTCGAGCGCGGCGATGGCCGCCCTGGGCAGCACCACGGCGACGTTCTCGCCGTCGATCTCCAGCTTGATCTGGCCGCCGGCCTGGGCAATGGCGGCACGGGCCAGGCGCGCGGCTTCGCCGCCGGCCTTGAAGGACACGATCACGCGGGTCGTCTCGGCCGCGTGTGCCGCTCCGGCCACGCCCATGGCCAGGGCCAGTGCGGCCGCCAGGCGTGAAACGGGGAAGCTTGTCTTGGTCATCGTCAATCGCTCCAGAACATCAAAGGTCCAAGGGCCGGCTCTCGTGAAGCCGGAAAAAGGAGCGCTGAGTGTCCGTTCAGTCGAGCGAAACACCGGCCGGCAAGCTTCAACGATGCTCATCGGCTGTGCGTGCCGAGCTGCCCTTCACCCGTGTCGGTCCGCCCCTCACGGCCCGGCCAACGCCTGCTCGACCTCGTCGAGCGCCTGAGGATGCGGCGCGAGCAGGCTCCGAAGTGAAGGCAGGCGCTGACGGGCTGCGTCGAACACCTCCTTGGGCACCGCTGCTGCAGTTGACGCCAGCCTCAGGTCGTCCCGCTCCACCAGCACAGCCAGCAAGGTGGCCGCCTGCCGCAAATCCTTCTCCGCCTTGGCCGAGTCATGGGCGCGACGGGTGCTCGAGTACAGCTTGTGCCAGGCCAGGCGCTCGGGCGCGGGCGCATTGACCGGCACGCAGTGGCCGCCAGCCAGCGTCGCCGTACGCCGCGGCGATACCAGCAGGTAGTCGAAATGCGGAACGGCCTGGGCGTGCCAGTCCAGCTCAGGCACCGGGACCACCTTTCCCAACGCTGCGCCCGAGGTGAGGACGTCAACGCGCAGACCTTCCTTGCCCGGTCGCTTGACCGAGGTCGGCTGCGCGGCTGCAGAGATGCCCGGTATGGCGAAGAAGCCCAACCTGGTGGCCGTCACAGCCTCCAGAAAGGAGATGGGGGCAGCCAACTTCAGCTTCTGCCGCCTGGCAAGGTCTATGTCCTGGGTACGGGCGGCGACTGCCTTCACGCCGAGCTCGTTGAGCCAGGACATGAAGGCCAGCGTTCCGACCAGCACGAGACCGGCCCTGAACAGCTCGCGGTTGTGCACCTCGACCAGGACGCGGGCTGCGTCCTTGTCTGCGACCTGCATGCCCAGGTGCCGCAGGTTGCGCACCTGCTCCTGGCTCCATTCAGCCGCCTCGATGCGTTGCCTCATCGCCTCGTACGCCTCGAGGTCGTTCTCCTTGCAGACGAAGTCCTCGACCTGCGGCGTACCTGGCGAGTCGTAGTGGCGTCTGTACCAGTACGAGCCGGAACCGGGTCGTTCGCGCAGGGCCAGGGAGCCGGGAGTTCCGGGCAGAAGGTGGCCTTCTGCCGATGCGCGCTCGACCAGTTCGGCGTAAAGGGTGCTGACCGGCCCCTCGAAAGGGACGTAGAGAGGTCGGTCTGCGGCAGCGCGGCGCATGGCGAATTGTCCCTCAACTTCTTGTTTTGAGGTACAAAAGTCAAACGGGGCCCGAAGGCCCCGCCGATGCGATCACGCGTGAGCGCGGTGATCAGTTGCCGCAGCCGACCGACACGATGCGGTCGTAGGCCGCCTTGGCCTGCACCAGGCCGAAGCCGAACTTGACGTCGCGCCCGGCCGTGCCCAGGTCCTTGGCGGACTTGTTCAGCGACTGGCGGATCTGCTCGCCCGTGCAGGACGGGAAGTAGCTCCACACCAGGGCGGCCACGGCCGAGACGTGCGGCGTGGCCATCGAGGTGCCGTCGAAGTAGGCGTAGTTGGTGGCGGTGATGTTGACCGAGGCGGTCTGGCCGAGCTGGCCCTTCATCGCGGCGCCTTCGGTGTCGGAGGCGGTCAGCGAGGGAATGGTCGTCGCCACGCCGCCCAGCGTGCCGGCAAATCCGCCGGCGGCGTTGTTGTAGACCACCGCACCGACGCCGCCCGAGTTCTGGCAGTTCAGCACCTTGTCCGAGAAGGCGATGTTGCCGCGCTGGATCAGGCAGACCTTGCCGGCCATCGCGGTGTTGACGGTGTCACCCAGGCCGAAGTCGGCCAGCGGCGCCGAGACGCTGCCGTTGGGCGAGCCATCCATGCTGCCCGGCGCGTACACCGTGCTGCCGACGGTCAGTGCCGGATTCGAGCCGGCGCCCATCGGCACGGTCGACAGCACGCTCACGCCGGGGGCGGCGATCTCCACGTCCTTGTTGCGCTGGGAGAAGCTGGCCCAGGCCTTGTTCTCGTCCAGCGCGGCGACCGACATCACCGCGGCGTAACCCGCCGGATACGAGGTCTGCGTGTTCGCACCGTTGCCCGCGGCGGCGATCGACAGGATGCCGGCGGCCTGCAGCTGGGTGAAGGTGTTCTTCTCGACCGTCTTGGGCAGCGGGCCGCCGAGCGACATGCTGATCACGTTGGCGCCGGCCGACTGGCACTTCTTCGCCGCGGCGGCCAGGGTCGAGGAGTAAGCCCAGGCACCGTCATCGCCAAAGACCTTGACGATGTGCAGCTTGATCTTGGAGCTCGGCAGCACGCCGACGACGCCGACGCCGGCCTGGTCGACGGCCGAGATGGTGCCGGCCACGTGCGTGCCGTGGTGGGTGCCATCGACCGACCACAGACCCGCGCCGCCGATGTCGTCGTTGCCGGTCACGTTCGAGCCGTGTTGCAGATCCTCGTGCGTGATGTCGTAGCCGGAGTCGATGATGCAGATCTTGCGGTTGCCGGCGTTGGCATCCAGCTGGGGCAGCTGATCGGCCTGGACCAGCTTGATGCCGTAAGGCACGAGCTGGCCGCTCTGGTACGGCGGGCCCGACGGGCTGGTCAGCGACATCGGGTAGCGCTTGGCGTCTTCCTCGATCAGCGCGACGGCGCTGTGCTTCTGCAGCGCGGCGACGGCCGCCTTCGGCAGCACGACCGCGACGTTCTCGCCATCGATCTCCAGCTTGATCTGGCCGCCGGCCTTGGCGATGGCGGCACGGGCCAGTCGGGCCGCCGTGCTGCCGGGCTTGAAGGACACGACCACGCGGGTCGTCTCGACCGCCGCGTGCGCAGCACCCGCGACACCCAACGCCAGGCCCAACGCGGCCACCAGGCGCGACACGGGGAAGCTCGTCTTATTCATCGTCAAACGCTCCAGGACGTACAAGTCCAAAACGAAACAGGGAAGTGAAGGAGACCCGCAAGGGCGAGCACCGAGTGTCAGTGCAGGCCGTGCGCTCGCCCACCACCAAAGCTTCAACGATGCTCACGAGCGCCGCCGGGCTAACCCGCAAGCCGGACGCCAGGCGTGATGCATTTCACACTGGCGCAGGCGGGACGTTCGTTCAGCCGGCGTTGCCGTCGCGGCCTATGACGATCGTGGTGGGCGCGAGGTACGTGTGCCTCGGCACCTCGATGTTCCTGTCGGTGGGCTTGTCCCTGAACACGCGACCGGCGAGATCGAAGGTGGCGAAGTGGCACTGGCACGCGAAGCCGCCGGGCCAGTTGTCGGGCCTGCCGGGATTCGGGCCGGGCTTCAGGCGGGCGACGGGGACGCATCCCGCATGAGGGCACACGGCGAGGCCCACGAAGAACTCGGGCTTGATGGAGCGATGGGCGTTGCGCGCATAGGCCGGCGTGCGCCCTTCAGGCTCCAGGGCGGACGCGGGATCGGCCAGCCTCGAGAGCAAGTCCGGTGCTTGCAGCTGCTCCAGCATCTGCGGCGAGCGCCTCAGGATCCAGACCGGCTGGCTCTTCCACTGGGTGACTCGAAGCTCTCCTTCGGCGAGGGCGGAGACGTCGATCTCCACCGCGCCTTCACGGCCTGCCTCGCCTGCGGCCAAGGGCTCGCCGCGGGCCATGGCAGGGCACGTACCGAGGCAGGCTGCCGTGATCAGGCAACGACGCGAGGGATTCATCGAAGCACTCCTGCACGGCATTGTTCTCCGAGGGACAAACAATTGAAACCTGCGGCCGCGCCGATGAAGCACGCGTGAAGCCTGGGCTGCCGACACTGCCTGCACACCAACAAGCCCAGCCCCAGGAGACCGCCATGTCGATCAAGCCCTTCCTGCCGCACTTCGCCCCGTTCTTCATCGTCGCCGCGCTGTTCGCCTCGCTCGCCGGCTCGCCGGCCCTGGCGCAGGACGCCGTGGCCGTGCAGGACTACGACCTCTTCGTCGACCCGCCCACCGCCTTCGCCTTCATCAAGCTGCCCACCGGCTGGAAGTTCGTCGGCAAGCTGGATGCGGAGCAGCTGCGCCACCTGCCGCCCGGCACGCTGACCTCGCTGCTGCCGCCGGACGAGGCCTCGACCCGCTTCGCCAGCGACTCGCCGGCCCAGGCCGCCAAGCCGAAGAGCTGAACTCAGCCGGGCGTGTTCACGAACGCCCTCACCGCCTCGATCACCCGCTCGGGCTGGTCGCGGTGCGGTGAGTGGCCGCAGTCGGGCAGCTCCAGCAACTCGGTCTGCGGCGCGCGCTGTGCGATGCCGCGGATCTGTGCCAGCGTCCCATACTCGTCGTCCAGGCCTTGCACCGCCAGCAGCGGGCAACGGATGGCGGCGAGTTCGCGCTCTATGGACCACTGCCGGAACGGCGGATGCAGCCAGATGTCGTTCCAGCCCCAGAAGGCCGAATCCGGGTCGTCGTGGTACTTCGCCAGCCGCGCCTTGAGGTCGGCCGAGACATAGGCCTCTCGCGCCTTGGCGATGTTGGCCACCGACAAGTCCTCGACCAGGATATGCGGCGCCAGCACGATCGCGCCGGCCACGCACTGCGGGAAGGCGGCCGCATGCAGCAGCGTGATGGAGCCGCCGTCGCTGTGGCCGAAGAGCCAGGGCGGCTCGCGTTCGGCATCGACGCCCAGCGCCGCCAGCAGCGCCGGCAGTACCTCCTCGGCCTGGCGGTGCATGAAGTCCAGCCCCCAGGCCTCCTCGGCCTCGCGTGGGGTGGAGCGGCCGTAGCCGGGCCGCGAGTAGACGAGCCCGCGCCAGCCGAGCGCGTCGACCATGCGGGCCGGGAAATCACGCCACATCGCGACCGAGCCCAGGCCTTCGTGCAGGAAGACCATGAGCGGCCGGTCTCGCCGTTCGCTGCCCAGCCACTGGTGCTCGATGCGCACCGGCCGCCCGCGCCAGGCGATCTCGACGAAGGCGATGTCCGAAGCCGTCATCGCGAAGACTGCTGCTCGCGCTCGCGCAGGCGGAAGCGCTGGATCTTGCCGGTCGCCGTCTTGGGCAGCTCGTTCACGAACTCGATCAGGCGCGGGTACTTGTAGGGCGCGAGCCGCTCCTTGACGAAGGCCTTGAGCTCGTCGTCGCTGGCGGCCTGGCCGGGCTTGAGCACCACGAAGGCCTTGGCGCGCGTCAGCCCCTCCTCGTCGGCCACGCCGATGACCGCGGCCTCCAGCACCGCCGGGTGCTGGACCAGGGTCGACTCGACCTCGAAGGGCGAGACGTAGATGCCGCTGACCTTGAGCATGTCGTCGCTGCGGCCCGCGTAGGTGTAGGTGCCGTCGGCGTTGCGCACGTACTTGTCGCCGCTCTTGGTCCACGCACCCTGGAAGGTCTCGCGCGATTTCTCCCGGTTGCCCCAGTACATCAGCGCGGCGCTCGGGCCCTTGATGTAGAGGTCACCGGTTTCGCCATCGGGCACCGGCTGGCCGTCGTCGCCCCGCAGCTCGATCTCGTAGCCCTCCACCGGCCAGCCGGTGGTGCCGTAGCGCACCTGGCCCGGGCGGTTGCTGAGGTAGACGTGCAGCATCTCGGTCGAGCCTATGCCGTCGACGATCTCGGCGCCGAAGTGGGCGGTGAAGCGCTCGCCGATGTCGGCCGGCAGCGCCTCGCCGGCGGAGGAGCACAGGCGCAGCGCGACGGCATTTCTCGGGGGCAGGTTCGGCGAGGCGAGCATGCCGGCGTAGCCTGTGGGCGCGCCGTAGAAGACCGTGGGCTTGATGTTGCCCACCTCGCCTCGCCAGCGCTTGAAGGTGGCATCGGGCGTGGGCCTCTCGGCCATCAGCAGCGTCGTCGCACCCACGCTCAAGGGGAAGCTCAGCGCGTTGCCCAGGCCGTAGGCGAAGAAGAGCTTGGCGGCCGAGAAGCAGACATCGCGCTCGCTGAGCCCGAGCACGGCGCGGCCGTAGAGCTCCGCCGTCCAGTACAGGTTGCCGTGGGTGTGCAAGGTGCCCTTGGGGCGGCCGGTGGAGCCGGAGGAGTAAAGCCAGAAGCCGGGATCGTCGGGCGAGGTCGTGGCCGGCTCCGTGGGGCCGGCATGGGCTTCGAGGAAGGCGTCGAAAGCCAGTTCACCGGCCTGCGGCTCCCCGGACGGCCGCGAGACGACCAGGGCCTTCAGCTCGTGGTCGCTGCCGGCCTTTTCCATCGCCGCGCGCAGCGTCGGCAGCAGCGCCTGCGAAACGAGAGCCACCTGCGCCCGGCTGTGCTGGAGCATGTATGCGTAGTCGTCGACGGTCAGCAGCGTGTTCACTGCCACCGGCACGATGCCGGCGTGCAATGCACCCAGAAAGCTCACCGGCCAGTCATTGCAGTCGTGCATGAGCAGCAGCACACGCTCCTCGCGCCGCACGCCCAGTGCCTGCAGCCCGGCGGCGAGGCGCTGGATGCGCTCGGAGAGCGCGGCATAGCTGAGGCTGCCGGCGTCGTCGACGTAAGCCAGCTTGTCGCCGCGCTTCGCATTGCGCTGGATGAGGTGCTGGGCGAAATTGAAGCGCGCGCCCGGCGCGGCGACGTCGATGCTCATGGTGATCCTCCGAGCGATCGTGGGAGATGGAAGCGATCAGCGGGTGAACTGGATCGCGCCCTGGGGAAGGAGATACAGGACGAGCGCCCGGCCGCGGCTGACGGTGGGTTGGTGCGCGCTGCCCGGGGGATACACGCACCAGCCGGCCGGGCGGCCGTCGAACCGGGCCTCGCCCTCGATCGGCATGATCAGGTCGATCTCGCCGTTCGGGTGGCTGTGGTGCGGGCCGGCGAGGTCGTTCATGTCGACGACATCGACCGAGAAGCCGTGCAGGTCCTCGGCCGGCTTGAAGATGCGGCCGTAGCGGATGCCTCCGCCCTCGCGGTCGCACAGCCAGCCTTCAGCGACGCCCGCCTGGCAGGCCGCCTTCACATCCTGATAGAGGCTGCTGCCGGGTCCGCATTCGCGGTTGAGCCAGGCGTCCAACTCAGGCCCGAGGGGCTGCCCGGCGATGCGGTGCGTGAGGCCCGCGAGGAGTTCGCGGAATTGGGTGGGCGACATGATGGCGGTCTCCTTGCGCTTCCGGCTTGCACCCGTTCGAGGGATGAACTATTGTGCGTGCCGGAACTCTAGATCCGGCACCTCGACCATGTCAAGCACTATATTGCATCCTCGCGGCAACGCACCGGACGAAGAACCGGACATCCGGCAGGCGCCGACGAACAGTGCGGACGGCCAGGGCAACGCCGACGACAAGAATCCCTTCCTGGTGGCGCTCGGCGAGCGGGTACGGGCCCTGCGCGCCCGGCGCGGCATGACGCGCAAGGCGGTCGCCCTGGCGGCCGAGGTGTCGGAGCGACACCTGGCCAACCTCGAATACGGCATCGGCAATGCCTCCATCCTGGTGCTGCTCCAGGTGGCCGGCGCCCTGCAGTGTTCGCTGGCAGAGCTCATAGGCGACGTCACCACCTCCTCGCCGGAGTGGTTGATGATCCGCGAGCTGCTGGAGGGGCGCGACGAGGCCACGCTGCACCGCGTGCGCGCGGCCATCGGCGAACTGCTGGGCACCGGGGGCAGCAACCGCGAGCGCAGCTCGCGCATCGCGCTGGTGGGGCTGCGCGGGGCCGGCAAGTCCACGCTGGGCCAGATGCTGGCCGACGACCTGGGCTTTCCCTTCGTGGAACTCAGCCGCGAGATCGAGAAGTTCGCCGGCTGCAGCATCTCCGAGATCCAGGCGCTGTATGGCATGAACGCCTACCGCCGCTATGAGCGCCGGGCGCTGGAGGAGGCGATCCAGATCTACCCCGAGGCGGTCATCGCCACGCCGGGCGGGCTCGTCTCCGACGCGGCGACCTTCAACCAGTTGCTGGCCCACTGCACGACCGTCTGGCTGCAGGCCGACCCCGAAGACCACATGCGGCGCGTCAGCGCCCAGGGAGACCTGCGGCCCATGGCCGCCAGCAAAGAGGCCATGGAAGACCTCAAGCGCATCCTCGCCGGGCGCGCAGCCTTCTATTCCAAGGCCGAACTCACACTGGACACCAGCGCCCAATCGCTGGAAGCCAGCTTCATGGCGCTGCGCTCGCTGGTGCGCGGCGCCCTGGGTCTACCGGCAGAATAATGCATTAAAGTGCTTGCATTCCTTCCAGCGAATGCACTATGATGCCTCTCATCGCGCTGCCGGCCCTGGCGGCGCCGGCCAGGAGAAACGCCCCATGAGCACCCCTACCGACCGCGTCGACTATTGCACCGAGCCGTCGCGCTACAAGCACTGGAAGCTTCACTTCGAAGGCCCGGTCGCCACCCTCGCCTGCGACATCGACGAGAACGCCGGCCTGCGCCCGGGCTACAAGCTCAAGCTCAACAGCTACGACCTGGGCGTGGACATCGAGCTGCACGACGCCGTCAACCGCATCCGCTTCGAGCACCCGGAGGTGCGCACGGTGGTCGTCACCAGCGCCAAGGACAAGGTGTTCTGCTCCGGCGCCAACATCTTCATGCTGGGCGTCTCCAGCCACGCCTGGAAGGTGAACTTCTGCAAGTTCACCAACGAGACGCGCAACGGCCTGGAAGACTCCTCCGCCCACTCGGGCCTGAAGTTCCTGGCCGCCGTCAACGGCGCCTGCGCCGGCGGCGGCTACGAGCTGGCCCTGGCCTGCGACGAGATCATCCTGGTCGACGACCGCTCCAGCGCCGTCAGCCTGCCCGAGGTGCCGCTGCTGGGCGTGCTGCCCGGCACCGGCGGCCTGACCCGCGTGACCGACAAGCGCAAGGTGCGGCACGACCTGGCCGACATCTTCTGCACCACCACCGAGGGCGTGCGCGGCCAGAAGGCCAAGGCCTGGCGCCTCGTGGACGACATCGCCAAGCCCGCCCAATTCGCCGCCAAGGTGCAGGAGCGTGCGGCCCAACTCGCCGGGCAGAGCGACCGCCCCGCCCACGCCAGCGGCGTCCAGCTCGGCCCCATCCGCCGCAGCATCGAGGCGGATGCCCTGCGCTACGGCCACGTCACGGTCGAGATCGACCGCGCCAGGCGCACCGCCACCTTCACCGTCAAGGCCCCCACCGGCCCGCAGCCCGCGAGTGCCACCGAGATCGAGGCCGCCGGCGACCACTGGTACCCCCTGGCCCTGGCCCGCGAACTGGACGACGCCATCCTGTCGATGCGCACCAACGAGCTCGACATCGGCACCTGGCTGCTCAAGACCGAGGGCGACGCCGCGGCCGTGCTGGCGATGGACACGACGCTGATCGCCCACCGCGGGCACTGGCTGGTGCGCGAGACCATCGGCTACCTGCGCCGCACCTTCAGCCGGCTGGACGTGGCCTCGCGCAGCCTGTTCGCGCTGATCGAGCCGGGATCCTGCTTCGCCGGCAGCTTCCTCGAGCTGGCCCTTGCCTGCGACCGCATCTACATGCTGGTCCTGCCCGACGAGCCCGGGCGCGCGCCGAAGATCACGGTCGAGGAGGCCAACTTCGGCCTCTACCCCATGGCCACGGGCCAGAGCCGGCTGGAGCGCCGCTTCTATGGCGAGGCCGCCGCGCTGGAGCCGATCCGCGCCCGCATGGGCGAAGCCCTCGATGGCGACGCCGCCTTCGAGCTGGGCCTGGTCACCAGCAACCCGGATGACATCGACTGGGCCGACGAGACCCGCATCGCGATCGAGGAGCGCGTCTCGATGAGCCCGGATGCCCTGACCGGCATGGAAGCCAACCTGCGCTTCAACGGCCCCGAAAACATGGTGACCCGCGTCTTCGGACGGCTCACCGCCTGGCAGAACTGGATCTTCCAGCGCCCCAACGCCGTCGGCGAGAAGGGCGCCCTCAAGGTCTACGGAAAAGGCGACAAGGCCGCCTTCGATTGGAATCGCGTGTGATGGCCCTTCGACAGGCTCACGGAGAACGGGTGGAGGAGATCCGCCCCTTTCCCCCGTTCGGGCTGAGCCTGTCGAAGCCCCCGATGCGCGCCGCCCACCGTTCTGGCTGAGCTTGTCGAAGCCGAGCAAACCCACCAAGGCAGAGATCACCATGAGCACCATCGACTACAGCGAGAAGATCCCCAACAACGTCAACCTGGCCGAGGACCGCACCCTCAAGCGCGCGCTGGAGCAGTGGCAGCCCAACTTCCTGGGCTGGTGGGACGACATGGGGCCGGACGGCTCGCAGAACTTCGACGTCTACCTGCGCACCGCCATCAGCGTGGATCCGCAGGGCTGGGCCCAGTTCGGCCACGTGAAGATGCCGGACTACCGCTGGGGCATCTTCCTCAACCCGGGCGAGAAGGACCGCAAGATCCACTTCGGCGACCACAAGGGCGAGGACGCCTGGCAGGACGTGCCCGGCGAGTACCGCGCCAACCTGCGCCGCATCATCGTCACCCAAGGCGACACCGAGCCGGCCTCTGTCGAGCAACAACGCCACCTCGGCCTGACCTGCCCCAGCCAGTACGACCTGCGCAACCTGTTCCAGGTCAATGTCGAGGAAGGCCGGCACCTCTGGGCCATGGTCTACCTGCTGCACAAGTACTTCGGCCGTGACGGCCGCGAAGAGGGCGAGGCCCTGCTCGAGCGCCGCAGCGGCCAGCAGGACAACCCGCGCATCCTGCAGGCCTTCAACGAGCCCACGCCGGACTGGCTGAGCTTCTTCATGTTCACCTATTTCACCGATCGCGACGGCAAGTTCCAGCTCTGCGCGCTGGCCGAGTCGAGCTTCGATCCCCTGGCCCGCACGACCAAGTTCATGCTGACGGAAGAAGCGCACCACATGTTCGTGGGCGAGTCGGGGGTGAGCCGCGTCATCCAGCGCACCTGCCAGGCGATGAACGAGCTGAAGACCGACGACCCGGCCAAGCTGCGCGCCGCCGGCGTGATCGACCTGCCCACGCTGCAGCGCTACCTGAACTTCCACTTCTCGGTGACCATCGACCTGTTCGGTGCCGATGAATCCAGCAACGCCGCGACCTTCTACTCCACCGGCCTGAAGGGCCGCTTCGAGGAAGGCAAGCGCGTCGACGACCACCAGCTGCGCGGCCAGACCTACCGCGTCCTGAGCGTCAGCAACGGCCAGCTGATCGAACGCGAAGTGCCCATGCTCAACGCGCTGAACGAGGTGCTGCGCGACGACTACATCAAGGATTCGATCGCCGGCGTCGAGCGCTGGAACAAGGTGATCGAGAAGGCCGGCATCCCCTTCCGCCTGAAGACGCCGCACAAGGCCTTCCACCGCAACATCGGCTCCCTGGCCGGTGCCAAGATCTCGCCCGAGGGCCAGGTGGTGTCCGAGGCCGAATGGGCCGCCAAGGTGGACCAGTGGCTGCCCAGCGCAGTCGACCGTGCCTTCGTCACCAGCCTGATGGGCCGCGTGGTGGAGCCGGGCAAGTTCGCCAACTGGATCGCGCCGCCGGTGATGGGCATCAACCGCCAGCCGGTCGACTTCGAATACGTGCGATTCAACTGAGCCCGCTGCCATGGACATGGCCGTCAAGATCATCAAGCAGCACCTGATCGACCCCGAGATCTGCATCCGCTGCAACACGTGCGAGACGATGTGCCCGGTGGGCGCGATCTCGCACGACTCGCGCAACTACGTGGTCGACGCCACCATCTGCAACTGGTGCAACGACTGCATCTCGCCCTGCCCCACCGGCAGCATCGACAACTACCGGCAGATGCCCCAGGCCAAGGCCTACAGCCTTGAAGAGCAGTTCAGCTGGGATGCCTTGCCGACGGAGCTCAGCCGTGAGCAGCTGACGGCGCTGGCGGGCGCCGACGTGGCCGAAGAAGCGGCCGCACAGCCGCCGGTCGTGGCGCCGGAGCCGGGCACCGAGCCGGCCTTCAACAGCGCGCAATACGGCGCCACGCTGCCGCCCTGGTCGGCAGCCCACGCCTACGCCAACCTCTACGGCCCCAAGTCCGCCGACAAGTCCGTCACCGCCACGGTGACGGGCAACGTGCGCGTCACGGAGGTCGGCAAGGAGTACGACACCCACCACATCGTGCTCGACTTCGGCACCATGCCCTTCCCGGTGCTCGAGGGCCAGTCGATAGGCATCGTCCCCCCGGGCACGGACGACTCCGGCCGGCCGCACCATGCGCGCCAGTACTCCATCGCCAGCCCGCGCAACGGCGAGCGGCCCGGCTACAACAACGTCTCGCTGACCATCAAGCGCGTGCTGGAGGATCACCAGGGCAAGCCGGTGCGTGGCGTGGCCAGCAACTACATGTGCGACCTGAAGGTGGGCGACACGGTGCAGGTGATCGGGCCTTTCGGCACCACCTTCCTGATGCCGAATCACCCGAAGAGCCACATCGTCATGATCTGCACCGGCACCGGCTCGGCGCCGATGCGCGCGATGACGGAGTGGCGTCGCCGGCTGCGCCACTCGGGCAAGTTCGAGGGCGGCAAGCTGTTGCTCTTCTTCGGCGCGCGGACGAAGGAGGAGCTGCCCTACTTCGGCCCGCTGCAAAGCCTGCCCAAGGATTTCATCGACATCAACTTCGCCTTCAGCCGAACCCAGGGACAACCCAAGCGCTATGTGCAGGACCTGATGCGCGAGCGCGCGGCGGACCTCGTGCCCCTGCTGTCCGACCCGAATGCCTTCTTCTATGTCTGCGGCTTGAAGGCGATGGAGGAAGGTGTTGTACTCGCGCTCAGGGAGGTGGCGGAGGCCGCCGGCCTGGATTGGGCTTCGGTCGGGGCCTCGCTGAAGCAGCAGGGCAGGCTGCATCTGGAGACCTACTGACGCCGGCCGCGCCAGCCTCCCTTCACCGCAAGGGAGGCAGCGAGATGTCCGCCATCGTTTCCGTCCGCCGCGCCGCGCTGGCGCTCTTCACCGCCATGGCGGCCACGGCCACCTGGGCCGGCGGCACCTACCAGTTCACCGACCTGGGCACGCTCGGCGGCAACATGAGCCAGGCCCGGGCCATCAATGCGCATGGCCAGGTCGTCGGACTGGTCCACCAGGGCTACCTCCAGAGCCACGCCGCCCTGTGGCAGGACGGCGAGGTGATCGACCTGGGCACGCTCGGAGGAGAGCAGAGCTGGGCGCTCGGGATCAATGACGAAGGGGTCATCGTGGGATCGGCGGCGACCGGGGCCGGCGTCAACCACGCCACCCGGTGGGATGGCGCCGTGCCGACCGACCTGGGCTCCTGGGGAGGCGCGAGCAGTTACGCCGCGGCCATCAACGCCCATGGCGTGATCGCGGGCTACAGCGAAATGTCCGGCCGCCTGCACGCGATCCGCTGGGAGGGCGGCGTGTTCACCGACCTGGGCCCGGGAGAGGCCACCTCCGTCAATGACGCGGGCGTGATCGTCGGCACGGGTCCTCACGACCACGCCACGCGCTGGTACCGCGGCAAGGTCAAGGACCTCGGCACGCTGGGCGGCATCTACAGCCGCGCCGAGGGCGTCAACAACGCCGGCGTCATCGCCGGCTACAGCAGCACCGACCGGAACGAGGCCACCCACGCGGTGCGATGGGATGGCGACACCATGACCGATCTCGGCACGCTGGGCGGCGATGCCGCCTTCGCCCTCGCCATCAACGACGCCGGACAGATCGTCGGCGCGAGCCGGCGGCGGTTCGATACCCTCGGCGGCTACCGCGCAACCTTGTGGGAGAACGGCAAGGTGATCGACCTCAACCATCGCATCGACCCGGCCGTGCGCGACGCCGGCTGGATGCTGAAGTGGGCCTGGAGCATCAACCGCGATGGCGCCATCGTCGGCTTCGCCCGCAACAAGGCGCTCGGCCTGCACAAGCGAGCCTTCCTGCTGACGCCGGTCGCCGAAGAGAAGTCCCCTTAGCGGCACGCCCATTGCCAGACGGCTCCCAATCGCGAGACCGCGAAGGGAGCCCCTCATGTCCGACCTGATCTCATCCGCCGCCGTGCTGGGTGCCGGCGGCCTGGCCGTCGCCAGCCTCGTCGCCAGCATCACCGTCCTGGCCGCCGATCCGCTGCCGCCCGACACCACCTACCGCCCTCTTCCCACCCGGCCCTTCTCGGCCGTCAAGGCCGATGACGAGGCGCAGAAGCCCAAGGTGATGCAACGCCAGAGCGGCCTGCTCAACGAGCGCTACGACCTCGCCAACCGGCCCATTGCGGGCGTGATGATGTCCGGCGGCAAGAAGCCGGTGCAAGGCGGTGTGCGCGTCAAGCTCGCCGGCGGCGCCACCTGGGACGGCCTGGGCAAGCTGAGCCCGGACGAGATCCGGCAGCGCAACCTGCTGCCCGAGGGCTTCAAGCCGCTGCCCCACGTCAAGCATGCGACGGGCGGCCAGGTCTTCCCCACGCTGCAGATCGACGAGATCAACCGTCTGGAACAGCGCGACCTGCGCCGCTTCGACGTCGACTTCGACCTGCCGGACCACGTCACGCCCGAGTTCCCGCCGCCGATCTTCCTGACCACCCATGGCGAGCTGGGCGACGTCTCGCGCGGGCAACTGCTGTCCATCCGCAACTTCTACGAAATCATGAACGGCATCGTCACGCCGGTTCAGATGGAAGGCCTGCGGCTGCTGCTCACGCCCTTCCCGCAGGAGGAGTTCAACATCACGGAGGACCGCAAGGTCGCGCTGCCGAGCCTGGGCGTGGCCTGCCTGGACTGCCACTCGAACTTCCATACCAACGCGGCCTTCCACCTCACGCCCGACATCCGCCCGCAGGCGGCGCGATTCCGGCTCGACACGGTGAGCCTGCGCGGCATGTTCAACCAGCAGATCCACGGCTCCAAGCGCTCGCTGCGCTCGATCGAGGACTTCACCGAGTTCGAGCAGCGCACCGCCTACTTCAACGGCGACCACGTGAGCGCCGCGCGCAAGGGCGTGAACCTGCCCGACCGCGCGAGCCAGGTCGCGATGATGGCCCAGATGCAGAACATCATCGACTTCCCTCCCGCGCCGAAGCTGGACCCGGTCGGCCACCTCGATCCGATGCGCGCCACGCCGCAGGAACTCGCCGGAGAGAAGTTGTTCATGGGCAAGGCCCGCTGCGCGCAGTGCCACATCCCGCAGACCGGCTTCATGGACCAGCAGATGCACGACCTGAAGCTCGAGCGCTTCTACAAGGTCGGCTCGACCAGGAACGACTTCGCCGAGATGCCCGACGGGCCGATCAAGACCTTCACGCTGCGCGGCATCAAGGATTCGCCGCCCTATCTGCACGACGGGCGCCTCATGACGCTGGCCGACACGGTCGAGTTCTTCAACCTGGTGCTGCAGCTCAAGCTGAACCCGCCCGAGAAGGACCAGCTCGTGGCCTATCTGCTGACCTTGTGACGACGCCCCCGATGACCCGACAGGAGGCACCATGCGGCAATTCACCCTCGCCTTCGCGCTGGCCCTGGCCTGCGCACTCGTCGGCCTGATGGGCGCCAGCCTGGCCCACGCCCGGATCGGCGATGACGCCGGCATGGCACCGGCGGCGATGGGCCAGGACGCCCGTCTGCAGCGCCCTGCCGCCTCGACGCTGCCGACGGTGCTGCAACATTTGCAGACGCGGCAGCCGCTCCACGCGCCGCTGGCTCAAGCGCCGGCGTGCCGCCACCCGACGCGGTCCACCGGCGCCGCCAGCAGCAGCTGCCGCGCCAGCAGCAAGGCGGCCACGGCGTAAGCCAGACCGCCGGGCGCCCACATCAGCAAGCCGCCCAGCTGCTGATCGGCCAGGGGCTCCCAGCCGAGCGCCGGAGCGCTGACGGCATAGGCCCGGTACCAGACGCTGGGTGAAAGGGCGAGCAGTGCGCCCAGGGCGCCGCTGTGAAGCATGGTGGTGAAAAGCGACATCAGCGCCACGCCCGGGCGCGGGTGCCGTGCCGAGGCACCGAACACCGTCCACCAGAACAGCAGCGCACTGAAGAGAAAGCTCGCGTGCTGCAGCGCATGCAGGCCGCGATGGTGCAGCGCTGCATCGAAGGCCGCGGGGACGTGCCAGACCCACAGCGCCGCCGCGTGCAGCAGCCAGGCGCTCCAGGCCGTCGTCAGCAGCTTCCAGCCCCGGCGCCATCGGCGGCGATGGAAGGCATGGCCCAGTGCGCGCCGGCCGGCCGGCGGCAGGGCCCACGCCCAGGCGGCCAGGGGCCGGCCCAGCACCAGCAGCGGCGCGGCCAGCACCATCAGCAGCTCGTGCTGAAGCATGTGGGCCCAGAAAAGCCAGGCGCCCAGGCTGTCCAGCGGCGACAGCAGTGCCGCCACCAAGGCCAGCCAGCCGGCCACGTACGCACCGACGCGCCAGCGTCGAAGCCCACGGCCCGCCCCGGCATGACGCCACAACCGTGCCACGCCGAGCGCATACCAGCCCAGGCTCAAGAGCAGGCAGACCATCACCCACGGCTCGAACACCCATCCGCCCGCCAGGAGCACCGGCGAGCCCGCCGCCGCGGCAGGGTCCTCCCCGAGGTGGGCCCAGGCGCCGGAACCGGCCGCCCCCAGCAGGCCGGCGATCAGGAAACGCACGGCGGCAGCCACCACAGTGGCACCCACATCGCCAGGATCGCGACGCTGGACAGCACACCGACCCCCGTGGAGGCACAGGCAATGAAGTAGGCGTTGGTTCCGCGCCCGTCCGCGTCGGCATGGCCCGCCGCCGGCGCACCCCGCCGCGCCTCGGTCCAGGCCATCGCCGTGGCGACCAGCGTGGCCAGCAGGAAGACCAGCGGCACGAGATGCAGCAGCACGTCATGCTGATGTGCGCAACCCGGCGTGGTGAGCGCATAGGCCACCGCCTGCTCGGCCAGGGCCAGCAGCGGGGCGAGGATCAATGCGGGCCAGCTCATGGTGAACACTGCGGACGGCGGTCGGAATCCCTCTCAGCCTGCCAGCCAGGGCTGGGGCAAGAGGTAGACCAGCCCGTAGATCGGAATCCAGGCCAGCACGACGAAGTACCAGTACACCGCGCTCTCGCTCACGTCGACGAAGCGCCGCGCGGGCAAGGGTTTCTTGAACAGCAGGGCGGCCAGCACGAAGGAGTCGCCGAAGTCCGTCAGCAAGTGCACCGTGTGCAGCCCCATCAGCAGCCACACGATGGAGCCATAGGCGTCGTCGTCCCAGCGGCAATGGAGGTTCTCGAACTCCAGCCAGCGGATGACGAGGAAGGCCGCGGCCCAACCCACGCACGCCAGCATCCCCAGCCGCGTGCGCCGCAGGTCGAGCTTCTCGGCCGACTTCTTGGTCCAGTGGTTCGGCACCACACTGGTCAGCATCACGACGGTGTTGAGCGTGCCCCACATGAGCGCGGGCGGCAGCGTCGAGAGCGGCCAGACCGGCGCATGCGTCCGCAGGTACAGCAGCATCACCGCGGCCAGCGCGAAGACGCAGCCCTCGATGCCCATCATGCCGGCGGTCCCCCACCACATCAGGCTGCGGTGGGAGAAGCCGAAGCTCGGCAACGCCGAGACGTCCAGCGCCTCGCCGGCCGCCACCACGTCCGCCTGCGAACTTTGCAGCTGCCAGTCGGCCTCTTCGCGGCCGGCGAGTTTGCGAGTCAGCGGCATCGTCACGGGGAGCGCTCCAGCAGCATCTCCTGCTGCGATTGCTCGCGGCTCGGCCAGAACCACGCGATGAGCGCGATGGCCAGCGGGATGGAGCCCCAGACCACCGCCCAGGGCGTGAAGATCGACGCGATGAACAACACGGTCGTCGCGACCGCGGCGACGAAGGGCCAAGGCGAAGGCGTGGGGAAGACCACGCGGTGGTCCGGCCGCGCCTCGACCACGGTGGTCACCAGGACCTCGCGCTGGTTGACCGCCAGGCCGCCCACCTGCACCGGCTCCTCGGCCGCCTGCCACAGCGGCTCGCGGCCGTGGACGACCGGCGGCGCTTCGAAGTTGACGGCCGGCGGCGGCGAGGCCGTGGCCCATTCCAGCGTGCCGGCATTCCAGGGGTTGGCGCCCGCGACCTCGCCGTGACGCGCGCTGCGCCAGACGTTGACCACGAACAGCAACGCACTGGCGGCGATGGTGAAGGCCCCGACGGTGGCCAGCAGGTTCATGCCTTCCCAGCCCATGCCGGCCGGGTAGGTGTAGACCCGCCGGGGCATGCCGTGCAGGCCGAGCAGGTGCATGGGGAAGAAGGTCAGGTTGAAGCCGACGAAGAACAGCCAGAAGTTCCAGCGGCCCAGGGTCTCGCTCATCATCCGGCCGGTGATCTTGGGGAACCAGTAGTAGATGGCCCCGAACAGCGGGAAGACCGCGCCGCCTATCAGCACGTAGTGCAGGTGGGCGACGACGAAGTAGGTGTCGTGCACCTGCAGGTCCAGCGGCACCATGCCCAGCATGATCCCCGACAGCCCGCCCAGCACGAGCACGAAGAAGAAGGCCAGCACGAACAGCAGGGGCGTGCGCAGCCAGAGCTTGCCGGTCGCCAGCGTGGCGAGCCAGCAGAAGATCTGCAGGGCCGAGGGCAGCGCGATGGCCATGCTCATCGCGGTGAAGAAGGCCTTGCCCACCTCCGGCAGGTTGGTGGCGAACATGTGGTGCACCCACAGGCCGAAGGACATGAAGCCCGTGGCCACCAGCGCCAGCACCATCGCGGTGTAGCCGAACACCGGCCGGCGCGAGAAGGTCGCGATGATGTGCGACATGAAGCCCAGGGCCGGCACGAAGATGAAGTAGACCTCGGGGTGGCCGAAGAACCAGAACAGGTGCTGCCAGAGCAGCACGTCGCCACCCTCGGCGGGGTTGTAGAAATGCGTGCCGATCAGCCTGTCCATGATCAGCGCGGTGCTGGCCAGCATCACCGAGGGCATGGCGAACATCACCATGAGCGAAGTGACCAGCATCGCCCACGCGAACAGCGGCATGCGGTTGAGCGTCATCCCTGGGGCGCGCAACTTCAGGATGGTGACCAGGATGACCACCGCCGTCACCAGGCCCGAGGTCTCGCTGAAGGTGATCATCTGGGCCCAGATGTCGGCGCGCTTGCCGGGGCCGTAATCGGGGCCGGCCAGCGGCACGTAGGAGAACCATCCGTTGTCCGGCCCCACGTTCAGCAGCAGCGCGACGAACAGCATCAGCGCGCCGAAGAGGTAGATCCAGTAGGCGTAGGCGTTCAGCCGCGGGAAGGCGATGCTGCGCGCGCCCAGCATCGGCGGCAGCAGCCAGATCGCCACCGCCTGCATCACCGGCACCGCGAAGAGAAACATCATCGTCGTGCCGTGCACCGTGAACAGCTGGTTGTACAGGTCCGGCCCGATGAGCCCGCTGTTGGGCCGGGCGAGCTGGATTCGCATCAGGAGGGCCAGCGCGCCGGCGGCCACGAAGAACACGAAGGTGCTGACGATGTAGCGCTGGCCGATCTCCTTGTGGTTGATGGCACAGAACCAGCCCAGCAGACCGGGAGGATCGCTCCAGGTGCGCTCCAGCGCGGCCGCGTCCGCGGCGGTCGGCGGCACGGCGTTGGTGCGGGTCAGCTCGGTCTCGTTCATTGCAGGCTCTGCAGGTAGGCCACGACCGCGTGCAGCTCGTCGGGCTTGAAGGCATGGGCCGGCATCGCCACGCCGGGCTTGTGGGCCGAGGGGTCGGTGATCCACGCGGCCAGGTGCGCCGGGTCGTTGGGCAAGGCACCGGCCGCGAGGGTGGCGCGCCCGGCCAGATGCGTCAGGTCCGGTCCGCTGCGGGCCCCGGCCTCGGTACCGGCGATGCGATGGCACATGACGCAATCGCCGCCGAGCACGATGCGCCGGCCCTGCAGCGCCAGCGTGTCGGTGGGAGTCTTCGCCGGCTGCCGTTGCGTGCTCGCCCACTCGTCGAAGCCTGCCTGCGACTCCACGATCACCGGCAGCGCCATCCAGGCGTGCTGCCAGCCGCAGAACTCCGCGCAGGTGGCACGGTAGGCGCCGGGCCGGTCGGCCCGCAGGACGAGGGTGGCGGTGCGCCCCGGGATCAGGTCTTTCTTGCCGGCCAGGCTGGGGATCCACAGGCTGTGGATCACGTCCGCCGAGCGCAGCGTGAGGACCACCGGCCGACCGACCGGCAGGTGGAGTTCATTGGCGGTGTCGAAGGTGCGCGAGGGATCGGGATCGTCGTAGTGCACCGCCCACCACCATTGGTGGCCCGTCACCTCCACGTGCAGCGCGCCTTGCAAGGGCAGCGCCGCCAACGCCCTGTCGGTGGCCACGCTTTGCACGAGCAGGGCGCCGAGCAGCACGGCCGAGATCGACAGCGCCCAGGCCACGGCGCGCCGGGGGCCGGCCTCGGGAACCGCCAGCCCGCCGAGCTCCGCCGGCGTCTCTCGCGTGGCGCGGCCCGAACGGCGCAGGGCGAACGCCAGCGCGGCCAGCACTGCCAGGAACACCAGCAGGCAGACCGCGAGCGTCAGCCGCCAGAGGTCGAGGATCTCCCCCGCTTGGGGGCCGGCGGTCCACAGGGCGCTGTGCCAGAGGCCGGTGTCCATGGCGTCAGCTCCCCGCAGGCGACGACGACGGCGCCTCGCGAACGGGGGCCAGGCGGTCGCGGCGCGATTCGGGCGGGCCTGCACTGAGCGCGTCGCTGCGGTTGGCGGCGACGTCGGTGCGCAGCTGGCCGCTCATGGAGCGGATGTACGCCGCGAGCTGCAACGCCTGGTCGGGAGGAATGCGTCCGGCGAAGCCAGGCATGCCGTTGGGCCGGCCCTGCAGGATGGACTGCACGATCTCGGCGCTGCTCGCGCCATAGCGCCACTTCGCATCCATCAGCGGCGGGCCCATGTTGCCGCCGCCGTTGCCATGGCAGCCGCTGCAGTTGTACCAACGGTAGAGCCGCTTGCCCTGCGTGACGTCGTAAGCCACGCGCTCCTGCGCCGGCGTGACCGAAGCCGCGTCGGAGCCGGGCGCGGCCGCGAGGGGGCCGTTCAGATGGCGTTGCTCGCGTTCGCACGCCCCCAGCAACAGGGCGACGGCGAGCATGCTGGCCAGGGGTCTCATCGCGTCGCCCCCTGCAGCGGCCACCGCGGCACTTCGTAGCGCGCGAGGATGGCATCGATGTCGGCCTGGCGGCGGGACAGGGCCTGGTCGAGTTCTCGACGCAGGGCCTCGCCCGAAGGGTCGCGGCGCACGCCCAGGGCGATCGCATAGTCGAAAGGCACGCTGCCCAGTTCACGCGGCGGCGCCAGCGGCAGCACCCGCATCGGCACCGCCGCCTGGGCAGCGAACCAGCCCGCCTGCGGCCCCCACACCATGGCCGCATCCAGCTCGCCGCGCGAGAGCGCAGCGATCATCCGCTCGCCGGCCGGGCCCTCGCCATCGACGGTGAACCCGACCACATGCTCGACGGCGCCCCTGAGCGCGAGCGCATGGCCGGGCGGCGTGGCGGCGAGGTCGTCGCCCACCAGCTGCACGCCGATGCGCAGCTCCTTCAGCCGCGGGTCGTCGAAGCCGGCGAGCGGCCTGGCATCGGCCTGTCTCGTGACGAGCACATAGCTCGACCGGTAGTACGGCGCGCTGGCGGCCAGGCGATCCAGCCCGGCGGGCACGCCCAGCAACAGGTCGCACTCTCCGCTGCCGAGCGTCTTGCGCACCAGGCCGCGCCGCTGCGGTTGCCAGGCGTAGCGCAGCTCGCGGTGCAGTTCGCCGGCCAGCAGCTCGGCGATGCGGTTCTCGAAGCCGCTGCCGTCGCGCCGCGAGTACGGCAGGTTGTCCGGGTCCGCGCAGACGCGCAGCGGCTCGGCGCCGCTGGCCGCCGGCGAGCCGAAGACCAGGGCGAAGGCCGCGCCGACCAGGGCGAGCGCGAACACGTGTTCAAGGAAGCGCGAAGACATACAGCCTGCCTCCGGCCGAAGTGGCTTGCGGCAAATCCTTCATCGCATTGACGAAGCCTGTCGCAGCCGTCGGATCCTGCGCGTCCAGCGGGCCGCTGACGATGGCGCCGGCCCAGCCGCCCACGCCGGCGAGGACCGCGACGTACTGCTTGCCATCGGGCCCGCGGTAACTCACCGGCTGGCCGATGACGCCGGACGAGGTCTTGAAGCGCCACAGCTCTGCGCCGCTCTTTGCGTCGAGGGCCTTGAACCAGCCGTCCATCGTGCCGTAGAAGACCAGGTCGCCGGCGGTGACCAGCGCGCCGCTCCATACCGGGAACTTTTCTCGCACTTCCCAGGCCTTGTGGCGTGCCACCGGGTCCCAGGCGGTGAACACCCCCCGGTGGCCGCCGGGGCCCGGCCGCATCTTCACCTCGATGCCGACGTAGGGCGTGCCGGCGATGTAGCTGGTCTCCAGCGTCATCGCGTCCTGGCACAGGTTCTGGTGAGGGATGTAGAGCAGCCTCGTGCGCGGCGACCAGGCGCTGGGCTGCCAGTCCTTGCCGCCGGGCGAGCCGGGGCAGATGTCGCGCACCGACTCGCCGACCCGCGGATCCTTCGCCGGGTTCATGCGCGGGCGGCCGGTGTCCAGGTCCACGCCCTGGCTGGTGGTGATGGGCACGAAGGGATCTGCCGACAGCACCTGGCCGGTGGCGCGGTCCAGTACGTAGAGATAGCCGTTGCGATCGGCGTGCAGGAGCACCTTGCGCAGGCGGCCGCCGATCTCGAGGTCCACCAGCACGTTCTCGTTGGTGCCGTCGTAGTCGTGCAGGTCGTGCGGCGACCACTGGTAGAACCACACCGCCTCGCCGGTATCGGGCCGGCGCGCGAAGACGCCGGCCGTCCACTTGTTGTCGCCCGGGCGCTGCTCGGGGTTCCAGGGCCCGGGGTTGGCCGTCCCTGCATAGACAAGGTCCAGCGCCTGGTCGTAGGAGATGAAGCCCCAGACGTTGCCGCCGCCTATCTTCCAGGCCTCGCCGGGCCAGCTCTTCACGCCCAGGTCGCTGCCGCGATCGGAGGCGTAGAAGGGCTTGAACAGCGGGCCGATCAGCACGTCGGCGTCGGGGCCGGTCGAATAGGCTTTCCAGGCGATGCGGCCGGTTGCGGCATCGAGGGCCGCCAGCCAGCCGCGCACGCCCATCTCGCCGCCGCTGTTGCCCACCAGCACCTTGCCCTTGACCAGCAGGGGCGCCATGGTGATGGTCTCTCCCTTGGTCACGTCGCCCAGCGGCGTGCGCCAGAGCTCCTTGCCGGTGGCCGTCTCGAGCGCGATGGCCTGGCCGTCCAGCGTGTTGAAGAACAGGCGCCCATCGGCATAGGCGGCGCCGCGGTTGACCACGTCGCAGCAGGCCACGCCCTGCGAGTGCGGGGCGGGCTGCGGGTCGAACTTCCACTTCACCTTGCCCTTGCCCTGGCGCAGGTCAAGCGCATAGACGGTGTTCGGGTACGGCGTGACGAGGTACATCGTGTCGCCCACGACCAGCGGCGCCGCCTCGTGGCCCTTGCTGCTGCCGGTGTCGAAGCTGAAAGCCAGCGTGAGGCGCGAGGCGTTCGACTGGTTTATCAGGGCCAAGGGCGAGTAGCGCGTATTGGCGTGGTCGCCGGCCGCCATGGTCCACTGGCCCGCCGGAGCCGGTGACTGGCCGAGCGCTGCTCCGCCGGCCAGCCAGGCCGCCGCACAGCAGCAGAACTTCACCACGGCGCGACGCGCGAAAGACATGCCACTTCGCCTCGGGGGCGACGGCCCCCGCCCGCCGCCGACTCGGCAAGCCGCGTGCCAAATCCGGGCATGTCCCGGGCATGTCGCCTGCCCGGCCGTGATCATCACGATCGCCCGGAGACCCGATGCGAGGCCCTTCATTCGCCAGGCACCCTGGCCTGCTGGCGGCCGTGTCCTTGTGCTTTTGCTGCTGCCAGACCGTGCTGGCCGACAGCGCCACCACCGAGCTGCGGATCGCGATCGGCCTGCTGCGGTCGCAGGCCGCCGAGCTGGAGCTCCTGCAAGCCGAGAGCCGCCGCGTGCGCTTGCCGGAGCGTGCGGTGCGCGGACACGCCATCCAGCTCGGCCTGGCGGTCCAGCGTGCCCGCGAGCAGCTGGACAAGGCTCCCGCGCCCGCCTCGGCCGCCGCGATCCGCGCTGACGCGCAGGCTGCGGGTCAGCAGCTTGCCGCCCTGGTGCTCGTGCTTTCGGAGCACGGCCCGGCCCGGCAGGATCCCGCAGCCTTGCAGGCCGTGCCGGCGCTGCGCGAGCGCCTGCAGCACGACGAGGCGGCCCTGCCGCACTGAGCGCCGGGACAGACGATGGGCCAGTTCGCGGAAGTCTTCCTCGGCATCCTCACCGCGATGGGCGGCTTCGTCGAGATCGGCGAGCTGACCTTCTCGCTCAACGCAGGGACGCGCTTCGCGCACCAGCTGCTGTGGGTGAGCCTGCTGGGCACCGTCGGGATCATGGCCTATTGCGAGATGGCCGGGCGCGTGGCCGCCGTCAAGCATCGGCCGGTGTTCAGCCTCATCCGTGAGCGGGACGGCTTCAACGCCGGCGCGGTGACGCTGGTCGCCTCGCTGGTGGTGAGCCTGCTGACCTGCGCCGCCGAGGTCGGCGGCGTCGCGCTGCTGTGGCAGCTGATGTCCGCCTGGCCCTACCGGCCCCTGATGCTGGGTGCGATGCTGTTCCTGCTGCTCGTCGTCTGGTTCCTGCCGTTCCAGTGGATAGAGCGCCTCTACGGCCTGGGCGGCCTGATGATGATCGTCTTCCTGGTGGCCCTGGTGGCCGGCCAGCCGGACTGGGGCGAGATGGCCAGGGGATTCGTCCCGAGCTGGCCGCAGGACCTGTCGGCGCGCGAGCAGCTGCTGTATGCCTACTTCGCCGTCGCCCTGCTGAGCTCCATCATGCTGCCCTACGAGACCTACTTCTATGCCTCGGGCGGCATCGAGGACCAGTGGACGCCCAAGGAGGTGCCGATGAACCGTCTCGTGGTGATCGTCGGCTTCGGCCTGGGAGCCTTGTTGTCGGTCGCGCTCATCAGCCTGGGGGCCGAGTTCTTCGCACCGCTGGCGATCGACCCGCAGTCGCCCGGGCCCGCAGCGTTGGCGGCGGTGGCGCACTTCGGCCGCATCGGCCTGTGGCTGGCGGTGGGAGGCATGTTCTTCGCCTTCGGCGGGGCGGCCATCGAGACCTGTCTGTCCGGCGCCTACAACCTGGCGCAGTTCGCCGGCTGGCCCTGGGGCAAGCAGCACCGCAAGCGCGACACCGCACGCTTCACGCTGGCGTGGGTCGCGATCCTGCTGTTGTCGGGGCTGGTGGTCGTCACCGGGATCGACCCGGTGCAGGTCGTCGAGTATTCGATCGTCGCGTCGGTGCTGGTGCTGCCCTTGTCCTACTTCCCGCTGCTGATGGTCGCCCAGGACCGGAAGATCATGGGCCGCCATGCCAACGGCTGGCTGGCCAACACGCTGGGCTGGTTCTATCTCGTGACCATCACGCTCGCGGCCGTGGCGGCCTTGCCGCTGTTCTTCCTCACCAACGAGGGCCAGGGCTGATGGCGACCAGGACCGACCGCCGCCGCGCGCGCCCGCTGCACCTGCTGCGCGAGGTGCTGGACCACGAGATCGTCGACGTCGAGGGTCGCTCGTGCGGCATGGTCGACGACATCGAACTCGAGTGGACGACGGACGGCCCGCGGGTGGTCGCGCTGCAGCTGGGCCCGGGCGCGTGGAGCCGGCGCCTGCCGCGGGCGCTGGGCGCGCTCGCGCGCCGGGTGTTCGGCCGGGCGGTGGTCCGCATCCCCTGGGCCGAGGTGGTGGAGATCTCGGAGGTGATCCGCCTGAGCTCGCGCGCGAGCACCTGGGGCGCGGGCGCCCTGGACAGGAGACTCGGACGATGGATGCCGAGGGGTTGAAGCCGCGCACGCTGAGCGAGCTGGACGCGCTGCGCCTGGTGGGCGAGGACGGGCGCCGCCTGGGCCGGCTGTTCGACCTGGTCTGCCCCTGGAAGCCGGGCGAGCCGCAGGGCGCGATCGAGCAGCTCGTCCATGGGCGCATCGGGCTGCTGGAGCGTGTCGGGCTGGTCCGGCAAGAGCCGGCTTCGCTGCCCTGGTCCTGCGTCCGGCGCATCGAGCGCCAGGCGATCGTGGTGATCGCCGAATCGCCCCCTGACCGCTGACGCTTTGCGCATTCGACGCTGCGCCGCCGGCGGGCATGTGGCTTGCTCAAGGCAGGGCAACACGACTCAAGTTGACCGTTATGTCGGACCTCCCCCGCCAGGCCCTCAGTCCGCTCGCGCTGCTGTGCTACGCCGCGGCAGCTGCGGCCGGCGCGCTGGTGGCGGTCAGTTTCGACCAGGCCCTGCGCGTGCGCCGCGCCCTGCGGGAAGCGGAATCCCGCAAGCCCTCGCGCCCCTACCAGTACCGGGCGGTGCGCGCCCGCAAGCGGATGCTGATCGTGGGCGACTCCACCGGCGTCGGCGTGGGTGCCGAGCGGCCCACCGATTCGATCGGCGGCCTGCTGACAGCCGAGTACCGCGAGGCCGAACTGGTCAACCTCAGCGTCGGCGGGGCCTGCATCGCCGACGTGCTGCAGCAGTTGCGCCGGCTGCCCCACGACGGCCGCCGCTTCGACCTCGTGCTGCTGCACATAGGCGGCAACGACATCATGCGCACGGCCACCTTGCAGCAGGCCGCCCTGGCGATCGACCCCTTGCTCACGCGCCTGAAGCAGCTAGGGCGCCGGGTCGTCTGGCTGGGTCCGGGCGACATCGGCCTGGCGCCGCTGTTCCGGCCGCCCTTCAGCTGGTGGATGTCGTACCGCACCCGCCTCGCCTGCGAGATGTTCCACCGAGCGGCGGCGATGCACCGGGTCGAATACGTGGGCTTCCATGACGGCCCGCACCGGCACCTGCTGGCGAGGGACCGCCATGTCCTGTTCGCCGCAGACGGCCTGCACCCCAGCAGCCAGGGATACCGCTACCTGTATGGACACCTGACGCGCTCGGGAGCCTTGGCGCCCCTCAGGCCCGTGACCCCTGCCGCCGAGGCGATCGTTCTTCCTCCGCAGGACAGGGCGACCGAGCAGCGCGTCTGACCCCTCCTGGGGGGGCCCTAGGCCGGGACACCGCGACCGTCCGCGACGGTCGCAGCGTCTCCGCTGAGCAGCAACTGAGGCAGTTGGGCGAAGCGCCGGCCGCCCGAGCCGTCGGGCACCAACAACCAGACGAGGTCGAAGCGGTCCGGGGGCCACTCCGGCGGAACGTCCGACGCATCGGCCGCGAGCAAGCGTGCCAGCGAGGGGATGCGCTTGTGCTCCCAGGACACGACGACGAGGCCGTGCAGCCCGTCCAGGTACTGCGCGAGATGGCCCTCGGCACCCACGTGGAAGGGCGTGGCGACGACCAGCCCGCAGTGGCCGGCCAGGGGCAGCAGCGTGCTGATGCAGCGCTTGCTCGGGTGCGCGGCGTTCGGCGCAGCCGCGACCAGATGGCTCGGCAGGAAGGACGGTCCGCAGTCGAAACCGGCGAAGAAACGCGCCAGTGCACCGGCCCGCTGCCACCCGCGAACGGTCAGCTCGTTGGCATCGAGGAAACCCGCCTCGTCCACGCCCACCAGCCGGCCGTCCTCCGATGGCTTCTCGGCATGGCGGATCAGGGCGATGGTCGAGGACATGCTGACGCGGGGCTCCAGCCCCGCATTCAGCAAACGGCGAGCCCGCGGGCGATCAGGCGAGCGCTCGCGCCACCGCCACCGACAGCGGCGTGGTGGGCCGCCCGATCAGCGTGGACAGCGCCCGGCCCTCTTCGAGCAGCACGTTGCGCGACGCATCGGCATCCCATGACGCCAGCGCCTGCGCCAGCCAGCCCGGCAGGCCGAAGCCCTCCAGCGCCGCGGCGTAGTCGGGCTGGCTGAGGTTGCGGTAGGGGACGTCCTTGCCGGCCTGGCGCGAGATCTCGGCCGCCAGCTGCGCCAGGGTGTAGGCCTCGTCTCCGCCCAGCTCGTAGGTCTTGCCGGCGTGGCCGGAGCCGGTGAGCACGGCCACTGCGGCCTCGGCATAGTCCTCCCGCGTGGCGCCGGAGATGCGGCCTTCGCCCGCACAGCCGATCAGCGCTCCGGCCGCCACCGCCGTCTTGGCCGAGGCCGCGTGGTTCTCGATGTACCAGCTGTTGCGCAGGATCGTGAACGGGATGCCGCTGGCGCGGATCAGCTTCTCGGTCTCCAGGTGCTCCTGGGCCAGGCTCAGAGGCGAGGTGTCCGCCCGCAGCAGGCTGGTGTAGACGAGGTGCTTCACGCCGGCCTTGGCGGCCGCCTCGATCACGTTCTGGTGCTGCGCGAGTCGCTGGCCGACCTCGCTCGAGGAGATCAGCAGCAGGGTGTCAATGCCCTTCAGCGCTGCGGCGAGCGCCTGCGGATCCCCGTAGGAGGCCGCGCGGGCGGTCACGCCGAGGTCTGCCGCCTTCTCCGGCGAGCGAACGAGGGCGACGATCTGCGCGGCGTCGGGCTGCCCTTGGAACTTTTGCTTGAGCTTCTCGACGACGATGCGTCCCAACTGGCCGGTGGCGCCGGTGATGCCGATCATGGCTGTGCCTTTCTTGTGCTGGTGAGGAAAGAGCGGCTACTGTAGGATGAACACAAACTTTCCGTAAGTACTTACAAAAAGGTAAGTGACTGGACCGCCATGACCTCGACCCCGCGCTCCGCCGCCAAGCTGCTCCAGAAACGCAAGGCCAACCTGCTCGCCGAGCAGTGCCCCTCGCGCGAAGTGCTGATGCACCTGACCAGCCGCTGGGGCGTGCTGATCCTGCTGGTGCTCGACACCGGCACCCACCGTTTCAGCGAACTTCGCCGCGCCATCGGCGGCGTCAGCGAACGCATGCTGGCGCAGAGCCTGCAGCGGCTGGAGGGCGACGGCCTGGTCGACCGCGTCGCGCTGGACGTGGTGCCGCCCCACGTCGAATACAGCCTCAGCCCCTTGGGCGAGGAGGCCGCCCAGCGCGTGCGGGCCCTGGCCGACTGGATAGAGGACAGCCTGCCGAGGGTGATGTCGGCGCGAACGCGCAAGGCAGCGGGCTGAGCAGCGCGCTACGCGACGAATCGGTGGCGGCTGCGTCCGCGCAGCCCATCCAGTCGCCCGCGCAGCCAGCGCAGATGCAGGATCGGATAGACGTTGAAGAGCAACTGGACGGCGACGAACAGCAACGCCATGCCCAGTCGGCGTGTGAGCAACAGGTAGACGGTGTACGGCGTCCACAGCAGCGCCGCCCAGAAGTGCGTGGCCTCCGCTGACGCCGCTCGGTTGTAGAGGCCCGACAGGTCTGGCGCATCGGACGAAAGATAGACGCCCGAGTTGAGGTGGCGCAGCGGCGTGTCGCGCAGCAGCCGGCCAAAACGCTGGACCCCCAGCTGCCGGTAGACCTGCCCCGATGCCTCCCAGGCACGAACGGCCCTGAGCGATGCGGGCATCCCCATCACGACGAGCGGCTCGGCGACCTTGGCCAGGCCCATGAAATAGAACATCAGCAGCAAGACGAGCCACGGGGAATCCGGGCCGATCACTTGCGCCAGCAGGACGAAGCTCAGAGCGAAGCCGACCGCGGTGTAGGCGACAGCAATGATGTGGCGAAGTGGTGGCATCCGCAACACGTGCTGACCGCGGCTACTCGTCGAGGAAGCCGCCACGATAGAAGCACCAGGCCGTGCCGTCGTGCAGGTAGAAATGCCCGTCCGCGCAGAAGTCCTTGCCCGGGAAGAACTCGCGGTAGGCCTTGGGGATCAGCCGCACGAGCTGCTCGTCCGAGAGCTCTTCGAACTGGTCCGGGGTGATGGGCCGACCGACCCGCAGCTTGATCGAATCCATGGCCCGTGCCACCTCAGTCGTGGCCCACGAGGCGGACCCGCCTGCGCTTGTCAGAGTGAACGATGGTGCATGCTGCCATCTTGCCTCCCAGCCTCTCCGAGGGCGTCAGGGCGCATTCTCGCCACCTTCGGCCGTCCAGGCAAAGAGCTGCGTGAAGCTTCCGTCGTCGTTGGCGCGAAGTTCTCCGCGTCGCATGCCGGCCTTGAGAAGGACCCGATGGGAAGCGACGTTGTCCGGTGCGGTGGTCGCGATGACGCGTCGAATGCCCAGGACGGATCCGGCGTAGCCCAACATGGCGGCAGCAGCCTCCGAGGCCAGGCCGCGCCCCCAGGATTCGCGGCGAAGGGCGTACTTCAACTCCACTTCCCGCTGGCCGCCGGGATGGACCAGCCCGCAAAAGCCGATCACCTCGCCAGACTCTCGACTGGCGAGGGCGAACATCCCGTAGCCGCGTTCAGCATAGTTGCGCAGCGTCACCTCGACCCAGTGTTCGCACTGGGCCAGATCGAGCGGTTGTCCGTCGCCTACCCAGCGCATGGCGCCAGCATCGCCGTACACCCGATGCATGGCCGGCGCATCCGCCGGCCCTATACGGCGAGCATGCAGGCGCTTCGATTCGAAGATGTTCGGTTCGCAGGGCTGGCTCTGCATGGTCCGTCGCTCGATGCGTCACTCCGGATAGGCATGGTGCCGACGCCGCCAGAAGAGGATGCCATAGATCGCCCCATTGACGGCCAGGACGATGATGGCAAGGACCAGCTGGACATCGCGCGTGAGGCCAGAGGGGTAGATCACGGGCAGGAGATAGCGCTCGATGAAACCTTCGGCGTATCCGCCTTGGCCGGCCAGCACACGAAAGTGATTCTCGAGGCCGGTGAGCGGGCACAAGCGACCCGTGGCTTCCACGAAGATGCCCCAAGCCGCGGCAGGGAGCTGGACCAGCGGAACCCAACGCCAACGCCACGCCAACACCGCACCGAACAAGGCGAAGGCGATGAATGCCAGGTGCAGAACGAGGGTGGCGTCAGCGGCCAGTCGATGAAACACGGTTGGAAGCGCCCTGCGTGGCGGCCACGCGGCGACTCATCGTCCTTCAGGCGGTTGCCACAGCTCCACGCGGTTTCCCTCGGGGTCCATGACCCAGCCGAACTTGCCCAGCTCAGATTCGTCGACCTTGTCGTCCACGGTGCATCCCTCGGCTCGAAGCGCGGCGAGCAGGGAGTGCAGATCCGCGACGCGGTAGTTGATCATGAACGGCGCGGTGCTGGGAGCGAAGTACGTCGATGAATCTTCGAACAGGCTCCAGACGGTCGTTCCCGCGCCGCTGGCGTTGTCCGGCGTGGCCCAGCGAAAGACCGCCCCGCCCCACTCCTCCAGGTCGAAGCCGAGATGCTCGCGATACCACTCGCGAAGGGCCTTCGGGTCCCTGGCCTTGAAGAAGATTCCGCCAATTCCGGTCACACGCTTCATGGGGTGGCTCCTGCCTTGAGTGCACGGGATGAAACAGCCGCCAGAACTCGTTCCGGCCGCGGCAAGGACGAGCGGGCTTCAGGCGCCGGCCCGTCCGACGATCGGAGAGCTCGCCCTGAGCGAGAACCAGGTCCAGACCGCGCCGGCGAAGTCGGCCGCGCCGAAGAGGATCAGGACCGGGCTCGCCAGGCCGAGGAGTGCAAAAGCCGCAAACGAGGCGAGGACGAGCACCCGCGTGTAGACCGACGCCTGGAAGACTTCGGTCGCCTCGCCCTTTGCGGCGAACCAGTAGTACACGCCGATGTTGAAGACCAGCACGCCGACGACGCGGATCCAGACCTCTTCGGTCCGGGGCATGCCGAAGACCGACAGCAGCAGGTTAGGGACGAACGCGAGCCCTACCCCGAGGACCAGCAGATAGATGCCGAACGCCTCGACGCTGAATGCGGCCTTGGACATGGTGTCGTCTCCTGTGTCTTTCAGTTCGCCGACGGGGTGGCTGCACGCTGAAGAATAGCCTTCTGGTCCTCGAAGCCGATGGGCGCCGAGGTGTGCTCGTGAACGATGCGCAGCACGTGCCCGCTGGTCTTGAGGCCCCAGGTCAGGCGATTCTGCATCGCGCGCAGCGCCGTGCCTTCAGGCGAAACGCTGGCGTAGGTGACGATGGCACTGACGATGGCCGACTCGCGGGCATCGGTGACGATGACGTCGTCGAACGTGACCTTCACCCGTTCCTGCCCCAGGGAGCCGAACCAGCTCTCGACGGTTCGCTGCCAGGCCTCGGCGTTCTCGTAAGACCAGACTCCCCAGGCATCGAACACCCGTACCTTCGGGTCGTACAGGCGCATGAGCGCCGCGGCATCCTTGGCGTAGACGGCCGATCGGTAGGTCTCGATGATCCGTGCAACATGCTTCTCGGTGTCGCTCAAGGCCGGTCTCCTGGAGGTGGGCGGATGCGGGGATGGCAGCAGCCGACGGCTGTCGCACGGCGCAGCTTCTCACACCACCGCTCGGCAGGGGATCCCGACTTCCTTCAGCCACGCGCCGACCACCCGCCCGGCAGGAGCATGATCCGGCCATGAGTTCCGAAGCCCTGCCATTCAGCCCCGCCGCGGATCGCAACAAGGAGCCCGTCCTGAGCGTGCTCCGGCAGTGGCTCCCGCCATCGGCCACCGTGCTCGAGATCGCCTCCGGCACCGGCCAGCACGCGGCCCACTTTGCCGCGGCGCAGCCGGCCTGGCGATGGCAGCCGACCGATGCCGACGAGAGCTCCCTGCCCGGCATCGCGGCGCGCTGCGCGGGCCTGGCCAACGTGCTGCCCGTTCTGCGTCTGGACGTGCTCGCCTCCCCCTGGCCCGCCGCCCTCGGGCCATTCGATGCGATCTACTGCGCCAACATGCTGCACATCTCGCCGTGGGCGACGTGCGCGGCGCTAATGCAAGGCGCCTCGCGGCACCTGGTCGAAAGTGGCGGCCTGCTCATCGTCTACGGCCCGTTCATCGTCGACGGCGAGCCGACGGCGGACAGCAACCTCGCCTTCGATGCCAGCCTGCGCGCCCGCGACCCGTCCTGGGGCCTGCGGCGCCTGGCGGAGGTCGAAGCGGAAGCACATCGCGCCGGCCTGGCGCTGCAACGCCGCTTCGACATGCCGGCCAACAACCTGACGCTGGTCTTCGGACGCGCAGGCTAGGGCCTCGACATGAGCAGGCGGCTGGGCGTCATCCCGACGAGCCGCCGCACCATGAAAGACATCGCGCTCGGATTCGCGTAGCCGACCGCCGCCGCGCTGGCGCCCAGGCTGTGGCCTTCCGCCCACAGCGTGATCATCCGGGCCAGCCGCACCTGGGAGCGCCACTCGCTGAAGGGCGTTGCCAGCTCTTGCTGGAACCTCCGCGCCAAGGTGCGCACGCTGGTGTGGGCGGCCTCGGCAAGGGCAAGCAGGCTGCAGTCCCCTGGCGCCTCTTCTCGCAGCGCCGCTTCGCAGGCCCGCCGCAACGCGGGCGAGCGCGGCAGCGCGATGCCAATGGGCAAGGGCTCGGCGCGTTGCAGCTCTTCACGCGCGACCGCGAGGGCGAGCCGCTGGCGCGGCGTGGCGGATTCGTCGTCCGCCACACCGTCCAGGGTATCGGCCAGGGACGCCAGCAGGGGCCCCGCCAGCGTGACGCTGCAGCTGACGGCTTCATCCGCCACGGACAGCTCGATGCGCCGCAAGCGCGCACCGCCCAGGCCTTGCACCTCGCTGCGCACCCCCTGCGCCACCCACAGCGCAAGCGTGGGGGGCAGGATGTGCAGGCTGTGCTCGGTGCGGCAGCGCAGGGCGCCGCCTTGCGCCAGCCACAGGACGCCGGCCACGGGCGTGCCCTCGGGCTCAGACCACCTTCACCGCGTGGAAGGTCGCGATCTGGTCCGGCGTGTAGCCCAGCTCGGCCAGCACGTCGTCGGTGTGCTCGCCCAGCAGCGGGGAGGCGGTCACTTCGGGCTTGAGGTCCGAGAACTTGATCGGGCTGCCGATCGTGTAGTAGCTGCCGCGCACCTTGTGCGGCACTTCCACGATCGAGCCGCTCTTGCGCAGCGATTCGTCGCGCAGCAGCTCCTTCATCGACAGCACCGGGGCGCAGGGGATGTCGTACTTGCGGAAGATGTCGACCGCCTCGAACTTGGTCTTGTCCTTGATGAAGTCCTCGATGGTGGCGAAGATCTTCTCGATGTGCGGCTGGCGAGCCTTGGGGGTGGTGTAGGCCGGGTCGGTCTTCCACTCCGGCTTGCCCAGCGCGTCGCAGATCGGCTCCCAGGCATGGCCCTGCACCGTGAAGTAGATGTAGGCGTTGGGGTCGGTCTCCCAGCCCTTGCACTTCAGGATCCAGCCCGGCTGGCCGCCGCCGCCGGCATTGCCGCCGCGCGGCGTCACCTTGTCGGCGAAGGCTTCCATCTCGTGCGGGTACTGCGGGTACTCCTCGAGGTAGCCCACGCGTTCCAGGCGCTGCTGGTCGCGCATCTTCACGCGGCACAGGTTCAGCACGGCGTCCTGCATCGACACCGCCACCTTCTGGCCCTTGCCGGTCTTCTGGCGGCCGATGTAGGCCGTCAGGATGCCGATGGCCAGGTGCATGCCGGTGTTGGTGTCGCCCAGCGCGGCCGCAGAGATGGTCGGCGCCGAGTTCTCGCCCTTCCACCAGCCGGTGGTCGAGGCCGCGCCGCCGGCGCATTGCGCGACGTTCTCGTAGACCTTCAGGTCCTCGTAGTGGTGGCCTTCGCTGAAGCCCTTGACCGAGGCCAGGATCATGCCGGGGTTGAGCTTCTGGATGTACTCCCAGGTGAAGCCCATGCGGTCCAGCGCGCCGGGGCCGAAGTTCTCGACCATCACGTCCGAGCGCTTGATCAGGTCCTCCAGCACCTTCTTGCCGTCGGACGTCTTGGTGTCCAGCGTCAGCGAGCGCTTGTTGCTGTTGAGCATGGTGAAGTACAGCGCGTCGGCATCGGGGATGTCGCGCAGCTGGCTGCGGGTGACGTCGCCCGAGCCGGGGCGCTCGACCTTGATCACGTCGGCGCCGAACCAGGCCAGCATCTGGGTGCATGCGGGGCCGGCCTGGACGTGGGTGAAATCGATGATGCGGACACCTTCGAGGGGCTTGCTCATGGTTCGCTCCTTGTCTTTCAAGATGGATTACTTGTTGATGGCCGCCTTGGCGGGGTTCAGGCTGGTGATGCGGCCGCTCTCGGTGCCGGCGGTCTCGTCGATGACAGCGTTGATCAGGGTCGGCCGGCCGGTGGCGACGGCCTCCTGCAGGGCGCTCTTCAGCTCGGCGGGCGTGCGGGCCACGACGCCCTTGCCGCCGAAGGCCTCCATCAGCAGCTCGTAGCGAGAGTTCTTGACGAACACGGTGGGCGCCGGGTCGGCGTGGCCCGTGGGGTTCACGTCGGTGCCCTTGTAGACGCCGTTGTTGTTGAAGACGACGACGCAGACCGGCAGGTCATAGCGGCAGATGGTCTCGACCTCCATGCCGCTGAAGCCGAAGGCCGAGTCGCCCTCGATCGCGATGACCGGCTTGCCGGTCGTCACCGCGGCGGCCACCGCGAAGCCCATCCCTATGCCCATGATTCCCCAGGTCCCGCAGTCCAGGCGCTTGCGGGGCTGGTACATGTCGACGATGCTGCGGCCGAAGTCCAGCGTGTTGGCACCCTCGTTGACGATGATCGCGTCCGGCCGCTCCTTGACCAGGTCGCGGATCACGCCCAGCGCGCCGTGGAAGTTCATCGGCACCGCGTCCTGCCTGAGCATCGCGGCCATCTTCGACAGGTTCTTGTCCTTGCGGTCGGCGATGGCGCCGGTCCACTCCGCCGGCGGCTTCCTCCAGTGGTCGCCGATGCCGGCAAGCAGCGCGGACACGCAGGAGCCGATGTCGCCGATCAGCGGCGCCGCGATGGGCACGTTGCTGTCGATCTCGGTCGGCGAGATGTCGATCTGGATGAACTTCTTCGCCACCTTCACCGGGTCCGGACCGCCCCAGGTCTTGCCCTTGCCGTGCGAGAGCAGCCAGTTCAGGCGCGCGCCGACCAGCATCACCACGTCCGCCTCGGCCAGCGCGTAGGAGCGCGCGGCGGAGGCGGATTGCTCGTGCGTGTCGGGCAGCAGGCCCTTGGCCATCGACATCGGCAGGTAGGGGATGCCGGTCTTCTCGACCAGGGCGCGGATCTCGTCGTCGGCCTGCGCATAGGCCGCGCCCTTGCCGAGCAGGATCAGCGGCCGCCTGGCGCTTTCGAGCACCTGCAGTGCACGCTGCACCGTGTCCGGCGCGGGGATCTGGCGCGGTGCCGGGTCGATCACCTTGATCAGCGAGTCGCGGCCGGCCACCGCATCCATGGTCTGCGAGAACAGCTTGGCCGGCAGGTCGAGGTAGACGCCGCCCGGGCGGCCCGACAGCGCGGAGCGGATGGCGCGCGCGATGCCCACGCCGATGTCCTGCGCATGCAGCACGCGGAAGGCGGCCTTGCACAGCGGCTTGGCGATGGCGAGCTGGTCCATCTCCTCGTAGTCGCCCTGCTGCAGGTCGACGATCTCGCGCTCCGACGAGCCGCTGATGAGGATCATCGGGAAGCAGTTGGTGGTGGCGTTCGCCAGCGCGGTCAGGCCGTTGAGGAAGCCGGGCGCGGAGACGGTCAGGCAGATGCCCGGCTTCTGCGTCAGGAAGCCCGCGGCGGCGGCGGCGTTGCCGGCATGCTGCTCATGGCGGAATGAGATCACCCGCAGGCCCTCGGCCTGCGCGAGCCGGGTCAGGTCGGTAATGGGGATGCCGGGCAGGCCGAAGATGGTGTCGATGCCGTTGAGCTTCAGCGCGTCGATGACGAGGTGGAAGCCGTCGGTCTGCGCTGGGACCGTCTTGGGCGCGGCACTCTCGCGGGCTGCCGGCGGGTTGTCGAGGACGCTGGACATGTGTCTCCTTCAGGTATCCCGGGGGGGAATCAATGGCGTGCGACGACTATCATTCGCGGGCGTCGATTTCTTCGTTGACCGCGGTCAACATTCAAAAAATCAAGCCTCGCTGCCATGACGTTGCTGGCCACCCATCCCGAAAGGAACGTGATCCGCCTGGAGCTCAAGCACAACGACGTGCTGAAGGATCTCGACGATGCGGACCGCGAGGAGCTGGAGCCCCACATGTCGGTGTTCGACGGCGGCAAGGGCGACTTCCTGCTCTACCAGGGCGTGCGCGAGATGGAGCAGTACTTCATCATCGACGGCATCCTCAAGCGCGTCGTGTCGAACCAGGAAGGCAAGGAGATGATCCTTCGCTTCGCCGACGAGAACGACATGGAGACGAGCTACGCCGCCTGGCGGCTCGGCACCCCCACGCCCTACGGCATCGTCTGCGTCACCAAGGCCCGCGTGATCCGCATGCCGCTGAAGGAGTGGGCGGCCTTCCTCGATGCGCACCCCAAGGCCAAGGCCTCGTTCGAGTTCTACGTGATGCGCGTGATGAGCGAGATCATGGCCCACACCATCACGCTGCACCTGCTGGACGCGCCGGGGCGGGTGCACCGCTTCGTGCGCAAGCATCCCGACCTCGTCGACCGGATTCCGCAGAAGCAGCTGGCGTCGTACCTGAACCTCTCCGCCGAGACGCTCAGCCGCCTCCGACATAGCGGGAAGATCTGAAAGCAGAACGCCGCGGCCGAGGCCGCGGCGTTCAAGGCGATTCAGCCTGCTCTCAATCCACGGGTTGTTCGTCGGCGAACGCCGGCTTGGCCTTCGGCGTGCGAACCAGCGCCAGCAGCTTCGACAGCAGCGGCCAGAACAACATCGTCAGCGCGAGCGTCGTGATGGTGCCCACCAGCGGGTTGGACCACATGATCCCGACGTCGCCCTGCGACACCAGCATCGACTGGCGGAACGAGTCCTCCGCCTTGTCGCCGAGCACCAGCGCCAGCACCAGCGGCGCGAGCGGGTAGTCGAGCTTCTTGAAGACGTAGCCGATCACGCCGAAGGCCAGCATCAACCAGACGTCGAGCATGGCGCTGTGCACCGTGTAGGCGCCGATCGCGCAGATCACGATGATCACCGGCGCGATGATCGAGAAGGGGATGCGCAGGATGGACGCGAACAGCGGCACCGTCGACAGCACCACGATCAGCCCGGCCAGGTTGCCCAGGTACATGCTGGCGATCAGGCCCCAGACGAAATCCTTCTGCTCGGTGAACAGCAGCGGCCCGGGCTGCAGGCCCCAGATCAGCAGGCCGCCCAGCAGCACCGCCGCAGTCGGCGAGCCGGGGATGCCCAGCGCGAGCATGGGCAGCAGCGCGCTGGTGCCTGCTGCGTGCGCCGCCGTCTCCGGCGCGATCACGCCTTCGACCTCGCCGGTGCCGAACTTCTCGCCGTTCTTGGACATCTTCTTCGCCAGGCCATAGCTCATGAACGAGGCCGGTGTCGCGCCGCCGGGGGTGATGCCCATCCACATGCCGACCAGCGAACTGCGCACCGAGGTGATCCAGTAGCGCGGCAGCTGCTTCCACGTCTCCCACACCACCTTCGGGTTGATGCGCGCGGCCTTGCCTGAGAAGTTCAGGCCCTCTTCCATCGACAGCAGGATCTCGCCGATGCCGAACAGGCCGATGACCGCGATCAGGAAGTCGAAGCCCCGCATCAGGTCCGGGATGCCGAAGGTCATGCGCAGCTGGCCGGTCACGGTATCCATGCCGACCGTCGCCAGCGCGAAGCCGAGCGCCATCGACACCAGCACCTTGAACGGTGACCCCTTGCCCATGCCCACGAAGCTGCAGAAGGTGAGCAGGTAGACGGCGAAGAACTCCGGCGCGCCGAACTTCAGCGCGAACTTGGCCACCAGTGGCGCGAGGAAGGTGATCATCAGCACCGCGACAAAGGCACCGATGAACGAGGAGGTGAAGGCGGCCGTCAGCGCCTCGCCGGCCTTGCCCTTCTGCGCCAACGGATAGCCGTCGAAGGTGGTGGCCACGGACCAGGGCTCTCCCGGAATGTTGAACAGCACCGAGGTGATCGCGCCGCCGAACAGCGCGCCCCAGTAGATGCACGACAGCATCACGATCGCCGAAGTGGGCGACATGGCGAAGGTGAGCGGCAACAGGATGGCGACGCCGTTGGCGCCGCCGAGGCCCGGCAGCACGCCGATCAGGACGCCCAGGGTGATGCCGATGAACATCAGGCCGATGTTGGTCGGCGTGAGCACCACGGCGAAGCCCTGGAAGAGGGCGGAGAGTTCTTCCATTTGGGTCTGCTCCTTGCAGGAGGTCAGTAGCCGAGGAAGGCCAGGAGATCGAAGGCGCCCTTGAACAGCGGCACCTTGAACCAGACCTCGAACATGGCGAAGAACAACGCGTTGACGGCCAGGCCGACCACCACGCTCTTGAGCCACGAGTACTTGCCGAGCCACACCATGAACAGCGCGATGAAGATGGCCGAGGCGACGTACTGGCCCAGCACCATGATCACCGCCACGTACAGCACGGCGGGCAGCAGCACCGACATCACGCGCTTGAACTGCTCGCTGTCGACGAAGGTGCCGGTGTTCGCCGTCTTCGACAGCAGCGACTGGTACAGGATGCCGACGCCGCCTATGGCCAGCAGCGCGCCGATGTAGAAGGGGAAGTAGCCGGGGCCGGGGCCGTCGCTGGTCCAGCCGGCGCCCAGGCGCCGGGCCTCGACCAGGACGACCAGGCCGACCATCGTCAGCAGCGCCGCCACCATCGCATCGATGCGGTTGTTGCGCACGAGCGGGCGCGCCTGCCCCACGGGCTGTTCATGAGCCATGGATCACTCCTGTGAGTGGGAGGGGTGCAGCGACTACTGCTGGGCGACGACGAAGCCGGCTTCGGTCATCAGCGCCTTGTGGGCCGCCTCGGCGCCGGCGAGCCACTTCTGGAAGTCGGCGCCGGACATCGCGGTGGTGTTGAAGGCGCCCTTCTCCATGTACTCCTTCCAGTCCGGCGTCTCGCGCACCTTCTGCATCAGGTTGACGTAGTAGGCCTGCTGGTCGGGCGTCACGCCGGGCGCCATGAACAGGCCCCGCAGCATCACGTAGTCGGTGGGCACCCCGGCCTCCTTGCAGGTCGGGATGTCAGCCCAGGACTGCGTCTCGGTGACCTTGGTCTTGTAGGGCATGCGCTCGTGGTCGAACACGCACAGCGGGCGCAGCGAGCCCGCGCGCCACTGCGCCACCGCCTCGATGGGGTTGTTGACGGTGGAGTTGATGTGATCGCCGACGAGCTGCACCGCGACCTCGCCGCCGCCCTTGTAAGGCACGTAGATGAACTTGGTGCCCGTCGCCTTCTCGAGGCTGACGGTGATGATCTGGTCTTCCTGCTTGGAGCCGGTGCCGCCCATCTTGAACTTGCTCGGGCCGGCGGCCTTCACGGCGGCGATGTACTCGCTGGCGGTCTTGTACGGCGACGTGGCGTTGACCCACAGCACGAACTGGTCGAGCGCCATCATCGAGACCGGCGTCATGTCCTTCCAGTTGAAGGGCACGCCGGTGGCGATCGGCGTCGTGAACAGGTTGGACAGGGTGATGATGATCTTGTGCGGATCGCCCTTGGCGCCCTTGATGTCGAGGAAGCCCTCGGCGCCCGCGCCACCGGACTTGTTCACGACGATCATCGACTGGTTCATCAGCTTGTGCTTGACGATGATCCCCTGGATGAGGCGCGCCATCTGGTCGGCGCCGCCACCGGTGCCGGCCGGCACGATGAACTCGACCGGCTTGGCGGGCTCCCACGCCCACGCGGGGGTGGCCATCGCCATCGTGGCGGCTGCGGCCACCAGGGTGACCCGCGCCGTGATCGAGAAGGGAAATGCAGCTGCGTTCATGCGATGTCTCCTGATGACGCTCCCGGGAGGGGAGTCGAATGTCTGTGTGGAGACATCGTCAATCTGCGTAGGACGAAACGCCGTTGACCGCAGTCAAGATTCACGGAACGCGGCGTGCGTGTTTACGCCGATGCGATCGGTGATGAAGGGCTCGTCTCCCGACGAGTCCGAAAAGAAGAAGGCTGGCTACAACCCCATGCGGGCCGCGTGATGCCGCAGGACGGCCGCGCGGGCCGGTTGCGTGGGCTCGATGCGGGCCGCCTCGAGCTGCATCGCACGCATGGCCTGGACCTCGTCGATGATCTGGTGAGGGCTCGCCAGCGCGGCGAGCAGCGTACGGGTCTCGAGGGCCAGGGTCTTCAGCGCGCGGTGGACGCGGCGCGACTCATACAGGCGGTAAAGCGCGAGGGCGAGATGCAATTCAGGCTCCCAGTCGAAGAACAACTGGGAGCCATTTTCTCAGGGTTTACCTGTATGCCGGCTGACGGCGTCAAGAGACCTCAGGGCATTGTTGGCATCGACCCCGACCTTTCACGCGGGTCACGGCACTCAGGCGCGCGCGCCCTGGGGAGCCGGCTCGACGCGCGGCGTGCCGGCCGACGGCACGAACATCGCCTCGGCCATCTGCCGCTGGCGCATCGGCCGCAGCACGAACCAGGCCAGCAACGCGGCCGCCGCGTTCATGAAGCTCGCGGCGATGAACACCGCGTGCCAGCTGCCGGTGGCCGCCATCAGGACGCTGGACAGCGGCACGAGCAAAGAGGCCGTGCCCTTGGCGGTGTACAGCATGCCGGCGTTGGCCGCGGCGTACTTGGAGCCGAAGGTGTCGGCGCAGGTCGAGGGGAACAGGCTGTAGATCTCGCCCCAGGCGAAGAACACCAGGCCGGTGAGCACCACGAAGGCGACCGGATGCGAGCCGAACTGGTACAGCGCGAGGATGCCGACGGACTCCAGCGCGAAGCAGATGAACATCGTCTGCTCGCGGCCGATGCGGTCGGAGACCCAGCCGAAGAACGGACGCGTCAGGCCGTTGAGCACGCGGTCGATGGCCATCGCGAAAGTCAGCGCGGGCAGCACCAGCCCCATGATGTTCACCGGCACGTCGCCGATCTTGAAATCCTTGGCGATGGGCGCGAGCTGCGCGGTGGCCATCAGGCCGCCGGCCGCGACCATGACGAACATCGCGTACATGACCCAGAACACCGGCTTGCGCAGCACTTCGGAGGGGCTGTAGTCGCGACGGCTTTGCGTCAGGTGCGAACCGGCCGAGCTGCCCTTCTTGAAGGCGTTGGGGTTGGCGAGGAACAGCGCCAGCAGCATCACCACCAGGCCCTGCCCGATGCCGAAGTAGAGGAACGCGGACTCGTAGCCCTGCGCCTTGATCATCATCGTGATCGGCAGGATGGTCAGCGCCGAGCCGGCACCGAAGCCCGCGGCCGTGAGGCCCGCGGCGAGGCCGCGGCGGTCGGGGAACCACTTCAGCGCATTGCCCACGCAAGTGCCGTAGACGGCACCTGCGCCGACACCGCTGACGGCGGCCGCGAAGTACAGCAGCGGCAGTGAATCGGCAAAGGAGTTCAGCACCCAGCCGAGGCCGCACAGCAGGCCGCCGCCCAGCACCACCGGACGCGGGCCGAACTTGTCGACCAGGTAGCCCTCGATGGGCACCAGCCAGGTCTCGGCCAGCACGAAGATCGTGAACGCGACCTGGATCGCGGCGCGCGTCCAGCCGTACTTCTCGGAGATCGGATTGACGAACAGCGTCCATCCGTACTGCAGGTTGGCGATCATCGCCATGCAGACGATGCCCATCGCGAGCTGTCCCCATCGGAACTGCGGACTCGGCGTGCTTTGGGAGGGGGTAAAGGCAGGGTTGGCGTGGCTCATGGAAAGGTGACTCCTGGTGGGCTCCTGGCGGACTCTCGAGGGGTGCGACGGCCGCGAAGGGTGGCTGTCGACTGCGGGGTCACTGTCCCGCCGAGGGCCCTCGAATTCGCTTGACCCGGGTCAACTTTCCGGGAATGGGCATCGCGGATTTCCCGCAGGTTCGGCGTGACCTTCGTCACGTGCCGAAGGTGCGTGAAGTCCCATGCGGACGATGACGTTTCACTGGATGCAGCGTGCATCGCCACACCTAGAGTTGCTCCGCATGAAGCAACACCTGTCGACCCATCCGCGGCATCACTTCCTCGGCCTGCAACTCGCCCGGCATCCGCTACTGGCGCAGCTCGATGACGGCGCATTGGCCGAGCTCATCGACCTGCTCGAGATGCACGACACGCATCGCGGCGAATGCATGCTCGAGCAAGGCAGCCGCGAGCTGCGCCAGTTCTTCGTGCTCGAGGGTTTGCTCAAGCGCATCGTCACCAGCCCGCAAGGCCGCGAGATGACCTTGCGCTTCGCCGGCGAGGGCGACTTCGAGACCTGCTACGAAGCCTGGCGCCGGCAGGACGCGGTGGCGTACTCGGTGGTGTGCGCGGCCAGCGGCTGCGTGGCCTCGCTGCCGATGAGCGAGTGGTGTGCCTTCCTCGCGCGGCATCCCCAGGCTCAGCAGGTCTTCCACGACCGCGTCGTCACGCTGGGCCAGACGCTCGTCGACCATGCCGTCGGCCTGCTGCTGCTCGATGCCTCCGCGCGGGTCGACGCCTTCTCGCGCCGCCATCCTCAGCTCATCGGCCGCCTGGTGCAGAAGGACCTGGCTTCGCATCTGAACCTGTCCGCGGAAACGCTTTGTCGCCTGTCTCGGCGCACTGAGATGCGACTCGCCTGCGCTTGAAATGAGAGTGGCATCGGCTCGCACATCGCCCGTTCGGGCTGAGCCTGTCGAAGCCAGCGATGTGCCATTGGGCCCTTCGACAAGCTCAGGGTGAACGGTGGTGGGGTGCGGCAGGCTCCCCCTCCCACGGCTGGGATGAGCACCGCCTTTCCGTTCGGGCTGAGCTTGTCGAAGCCTGGTGATGCGGGCCCTTCGACAAGCTCAGGGTGAACGGTGGTGGGTTGCGGCAGGCTCCCCCTCCCACGGCTGGGATGAGCACCACCTTTCCGTTCGGGCTGAGCTTGTCGAAGCCTGGTGATGCGGGCCCTTCGACAAGCTCAGGGTGAACGGTGGTGGGTTGCGGCAGGCTCCCACTCCCACGGTTGGGATGGGCATCACCTTTCCGTTCGGGCTGAGCTTGTCGAAGCCAGCGATGTGCCATTGGGCCCTTCGACAAGCTCAGGGTGAACGGCGGTGGGGTTCGGCAGGCTGCCACTCCCACGGTTGGGATGAGCACACCTTTCCGTTCGGGCTGAGCCTGTCGAAGCCTGGTGATGCGGGCCCTTCGACAAGCTCAGGGTGAACGGTGGTCGGGTGCGGCAGGCTCCCACTCCCACGGTTGGGATGGGCATCACCTTTCCGTTCGGGCTGAGCTTGTCGAAGCCAGCGATGTGCCATTGGGCCCTTCGACAAGCTCAGGGTGAACGGCGGCGGGTTCGGCAGGCTGCCACTCCCACGGTTGGGATGGGCATCACTGCAGTGGTCCAATCCGTCCGGACACCTCGATAGGGAGCTCAATCCCGAGAGGTCCCGACTGAGATGACAAAGACAAGACGTACGTTTGACGCGGCGTTCAAGCTGCAAGTGGTGCGCATGGTTCGCGAGCAAGACCTGAGCGTGAGCCAGGTCTGCAAGGATCTTGGCGTTGGCGAGACGGCGGTGCGTCGCTGGCTCGAGCAGTTCGACGCCGAGAAGTCAGGCGAGCCCGGACTGGGCAAGCCGCTGACGCCGGAGCAGCAGCGGATCAGGCAGCTCGAAGCGGAGAACCGGCAGCTGAAATCGGACAATGATTTGCTAAAAAAAGCGTCCGCCTTCTTCGCCCGGGAACTGAAGTGATCCATCGGTTGATCACGGATTGGTCGGAGAAGGCGCCCATCGTGCAGCTATGCCGGATCTTCGAGGTCAGTCGGGCGGGGTACTACGAGTCGCTCAAGCGCCCATGCCGCGGCACCACGACATCGGTGGATGCTGTGGCCGTCAGGGCGGCGTTCGAAGTCAGCGGCAGGACCTATGGCAGCCGCCGAATCAGCCAGGCGCTGCAAGTTCAAGGCATGAAAGTGGGCCGCCATCGCGCACGCACGTTGATGAGGCGGCACGGGCTTCGCCCTCGATGGCGACGCAAGTTCGTCCAT